>JBFWWT010000026.1:0-36792 GCA_050246035.1 Burkholderiales bacterium | reverse complement strand
ACGAAGCGCGTGCGCGGCGGAAACTCGAGGTGCGGCGCGAGCGGCTCTCCGGCGAGCCACAGGCCCGCGAGCGGCGCGCCCCAGACGATCAGCGCGGCGGCAAGCAGTATCGTCGCCGCGCGCATCGGCGGCTACCGCGGATACGACCCGCTGTTCACGTCCACCGTGCTTCCCGAGACGTAATCGGGGCTCGCGCTGCCGAGCCAGAGGATGACGCGCGCGACTTCCTCCGGCGAGCACGCGCGCCCCGCGTGCACCGAGCGCATGACGCCGTCCTTCCGCGACTGCGGCAGCTGCTCGTACATCGGCGTGAGCGTCGGGCCCGGCGCCACCGCGTTCACGAGGATGCCGTCCTTGCCCAGGTGACTCGCGTAGCTCTTGGTGACGTTGAGGAGCGCCGCCTTGGTCGCGCCGTACCAGAGGTCCGGGTGGCCCGTGAACGCGGCGACGGAGCCTACGTTCACGATGCGCCCCGACTTCCTTTTTTGCATCTGCGGCGCGAGCGCCTCGATGAGCGCCACCGGCGCGCGCAGGTTCACCGTGAGGATCTCCGCCACGTGCTCCTCGGGGATCGCGTCGTAGGGCTCGCAGTAGAGCACGCCCGCGTTGTTGACGAGCGTGTGGATCTCGCCGAGCGAGGCGACGAGCTTCGGGACGCCCGCGAGGTCGCGCAGGTCGTAGTGCACGCGCCGCCCGACCACCTCGCCCGGAAACGCCTTGTCGAGCGAGAGGACCTGCCAGCCTTCCGCGAGAAAAGCCTTCGCCGCGGCGAGCCCGATGCCGCGGCCCGCGCCCGTGACGAGCGCTGCCGGCACGCTAGCCGGCGAGCCCCGGCATCGCGAAGCCCGAGGCCTTCAGCTCCGGAATCAGCGCGGCTTCCTGGTCTTTCGTCAGCTCCACGAGCGGCGGGCGCACGCGCGACCACTCGGCGTCGTTGCCGAAATGGGCGACGACGGACTTGAGCGCCGGGATCATGGGGAACTTCTGCATGATCTTGCGCGTGGCGGTGATGCCCGCCTGCAGCTTGTCGGCCTCGCCCGAGCGCCAGTTGCGGAACACCTGGTCGATCGGACCGGGGTTCACGTTGGCGGTCGCGCTGATGCAGCCCGCGCCGCCGTTTCGCATGCCCTCCAGCAGGAAGGTCTCGCTGCCCGGGAAGACGTCGAAGCCGGATTTCCCGAACTCGTCGAGCATGGCCTTCGTGTTGTTCCAGTCGCCCGAGGAGTCCTTCGCGCCGGCGACGATGCCGGGGTACTTGCCGAGCAGCCGCTCGATCAGGTTCAGCGTGATCGGCACCTGGCTCACGGGCGGGATGTGGTAGAGGTAGACACGCAGCCGCTCGTCGCCCACGCGCTCGATCACCTCGGAAAAATAGCGGTAGAGGCCCTCGTCCGAGACGCCCTTGTAATAGAAGGGCGGCAGCATGAGCACGCCCGCGCAGCCCATCTTCACCGCGTTCGCCGTGAGGCGCACGGTGGCGGGCAGCGCGCAGTGCCCCGTGCCGGGCATGAGCGCGGCGGCGGGCACGCCCGCGTGCACGAGCGCGGCGAGCAGCGTGAGCTTCTCCTCGATGGAGAGCGAGTTGGCTTCGCTGTTCGTGCCGAAGATGGCGAGCCCCGAGCAGCCGCTCTTCAGCAGCCACTTGCAGTGCCGCACGAACCGGTCCGTATCCGCCGAGTAGTCGGCCTTGAACGGGGTGATGACGGGCGAGAGCACGCCCTTCAGGCGCGCGGCGGCCGCGCGGGGCGCGGCGAGCGGGGAAGCGGTGGTCGGCATGGGAGACGGGGCTGTTTCGAAAGCCGCATTATGCTCGCGCCGTCCCCGCCCGGTACACTTTTCCGCATGCCGAGCCTCGAGCGCGCCGTCAACATCGAGGACCTGCGCCGCCTGGCGCGCCGGCGCCTGCCGCGCTCGGTGTTCGACTTCTTCGACGGCGGGGCGGAGGACGAGACGACGCTGCGCGCGAACCGCGCCGCCTTCGAGCGCGTGCGGCTGCTGCCCAAGGTCCTCGTGGACGTGAGCAAGGTGGACACGCGGGTCGAGCTTTTCGGCAAGCCCTCGAAGCTGCCGATGGCGATCGCCCCTACCGGCGCGATCGGCGCGGGCCGCAACGGCGCCGACGTCATGCTGGCGAAAGCCGCGCGCGCGGCGGGCATCCCGTTCACGCTCGCCACGCCCGCCACCGCCACCATCGAGGAGGTGGCCGAAGCCGCGAGCGGGCGGCTGTGGTTCCAGCTCTACCTGCTGAAGAATCTGGATTTCCGCATGAAGCTCGTCGAGCGCGCGCGGGCGGCGGGCTACGAGGCGCTGCTCGTCACGGTCGACCTCACCACCGGCGGCAAGCGCGAGCGCGACCTGAGGAACGACTTCACCGCGCCGTTCAGGCCCACCTGGCGCAACTCGCGCGACATGATCTTCAAGCCCGGCTGGCTCATGGACATGGCGCTGAACGGCGTGCCGCAGATGAAGAACCTCGAAGGCATGGTGCAGCACTCGCCGCGCCTCACGGACGTCGCGGCCTCGGTCGGGCGCGAGCTGGACGCCTCCTTCACCTGGGACGACCTGAAGCGCCTGCGCGACGCCTGGCCCGGCAAGCTTCTCCTGAAGGGCGTCGAGCGTCCGGACGACGCCGTGCGCGCGGCCGCGATGGGCTGCGACGGCGTGGTGGTCTCCAACCACGGCGGGCGGCAGCTGGACGGCGCGGCGGCCACGCTCGATGCGCTGCCCGAGGTGGCGCGCGCGGTAGGCGGGAAGATCACCGTGCTGCTCGACGGCGGCGTGCGCCGCGGCGTTGACCTGCTGAAGGCGCGCGCGCTGGGCGCGCAAGGGGTGCTCACGGGCCGCGCCACGCTCTTCGGCGTCATGGCGGGGGGCGAGGCGGGCGCCGCGCGCGCGATCCGGATCCTCGCCGGCGAGTTCGAGCGCGCGCTGATGCTCGCGGGCGTCGCGCGCGCTTCCGACATCGGCTCGGACCTGGTGGCCCCATGAGCGCGCTTCCCGTTCTTATCCTGGGCGGCGGCATCGGCGGGCTCGCCGCCGCGCTCGCGCTCGCGAAGAAGGGCTGCCGCGTGCGCCTCTTCGAGCAGGCGAGCGAGATGAAGGAGATCGGCGCCGGCATCCAGCTCGGGCCGAACGTCTATCACATGTTCGAGGTGCTCGGCCTCACCGGGGCCATCGAGCGCTGGTCGGCGCACCCGCAGAACCTCGTCATGATGGACGCGCTCACGGGCGAGGAGGTGACGCGCATCCCGGTGGGGAGCGCCGCCTTCCGCCAGCGCTTCCGCGGCTACCAGTACGGCGTGATCCACCGCGGCGACCTCTACCAGGTGCTGCTCGAAGCCTGCCGCGCCGAGAAGAACGTCGAGCTGAACGAGAAGCGCAAGGGCCTGCGCTTCGAGGAGAAGGGCGACCGCGTGCTCCTCCACATGGAAGGCGGCGAAGCGATCGAGGGCGCCTGCCTCGTCGGCGCCGACGGCCTGTGGTCGCGCGTGCGCCAGCAGATCCTCGGCGACGGCAAGCCGCGCGTCTCCGGCCACATCGCCTACCGCGCCGTGCTGCCGCGCGCCGAAGTGCCCGACGATCTGTGGCAGAACAACGTCGTCCTCTGGGCGGGGCCGAAGACCCACCTCGTGCACTATCCGCTTCGCCGCGGCGAGCTCTACAACCTAGTCGCCGTCTTCCACAGCGACCGGTACGAGGAGGGCTGGGACGTCTACGGCGACCCGGAGGAGCTCAAGCGCAAGTTCGCCGACGAGCGTCCCGAGGTGCAGCGGCTCCTCGACAAGATCAACGTCTGGAAGATGTGGGTGCTGTGCGATCGCGAGCCCGCGCGGCGCTGGTCGAAGGGCCGCGCGACGCTGCTCGGCGACGCCGCGCATCCGACGCTGCAGTACCTCGCCCAGGGCGCGAACATGGCGTTCGAGGACGCCGTGGTGCTCGCCGCGTACGCGGAGATCTCCGGATTTGACTGGGAGCGCACGTTTCGCTGGTACGAGGAGGCGCGCTACAAGAGGACTGCCCGCGTGCAGATCATGTCGCGCTACTACGGCGACGCCTACCACGCGGCGGGCGTGGTGCGGGAGCTTCGGAACGACCTCCTCGCCCGGCCGCCGGACGCCGAGCCAAATTTCGAGGGGGTGGCCTGGCTCTATGGCGGCATCGAGGTACCCGTAGCGCCGCCGCCGCCGAAGGCATAAGCTATCCGCTCCACAGGGAGGTGGACATGAAACCGATCGTCGTATCGCGGGTCCTGGTGTCCGCGCTTTGCGCGGGCGCAATCCTTGCCGCACTGCCCGCCGCGGCGCAAAAGAAGGAAGAAGAACCGTTCTGGGCGATCGGACGCCCGAAAAGCAACGCCGACGCCATGAAGATGGCGCCGGTGCCGGCGCATCCGATCCCGACCGCGCGCGACAAGCTGCCGGTGAAGAAATTCAAGCTGCCGCCGGGCTTCAGGATCGAGGTATGGCAGGACGGCATCCTGGACGCGCGCGGCATGCGCCTCGGGGACAAGGGAACCGTGTTCGTCTCGTCGCTTTTCGTCGCGGGCAAGATCTACGCCGTGACCTCGAAGGGCGGCAAGCGCGAGGTGAAGACCATCGCCGAGAAGCTCTTCCTGCCGAACGGCATCGAGTTCCACAAGGGCTCGCTCTACGTGGCCACGCCCAAGGACCTCACGCGCTACGACAACATCGAGGCCAACCTCGACAACCCGCCCGCGCCCGTCATGGTGTACGACAAGTTCCCGGGCGACGTGCCGCACGGCTGGAAATTCATCAAGGTCGGCCCCGACGGCAAGATGTACTTCCCGGTGGGCGCGCCGTGCAACATCTGCGATCCTTCCGAGAAGTACTCGCGCATCTTCCGCATGAACCTCGACGGCACGGGCGTCGAGCCGGTGGTCTACGGCATGCGCAACACCGTCGGCTTCGACTGGCACCCGAAGACCAGGGAGCTCTGGTTCGGCGACAACCAGCGCGACTGGCTCTCGGAAGACATGCCGCTCGACGAGCTGAACCGCGTCTCGAAGCCCGGGCAGCACTTCGGCTTCCCCTACTGCCACTCCGGCATCATGGCCGACCCCGAGCACGGCTGGGGCAAGAGCTGCAAGGACTACGTCGCACCCGCGCTCACCATCGGGCCGCACGCGGCGCCGCTCGGCATGCGCTTCTACACCGGCAAGATGTTCCCGGCGAAGTACCGCAACGCCATCTTCCTCACGCGCCACGGCCCGTGGAACCGCACGCAGAAGTACGGCGACGTGGTCGCGGTGTTCATCGACGCGAAGGGCAAGGCGCGCATGGAGCCCTTCCTCACGGGGCTGGTGGAGAACAACACCTACCTTGCGCGCATGGCGGACGTGCTGGTGATGAAGGACGGCTCGCTGCTGGTGTCGGACGACCACAACGGGGCGATCTACCGCATCAGTTACGGGAAGTAGGTGCTGCGGCTCGCAGGGTTGGCTTTCGGGGTTGGGGTTTACATCGTCTCCGCTGTTTGGCCTGCTTCTGGCCAAACACCGGAGATGCGTTTAAGAGCTTGCTACACCTGCCACGGCGAGCAGGGCGTCTCCAAGCTCACCGAAGTCCCCCACCTCGGCGGCCAGCCTGCGTTCTTCCTCGTCGCCCAGCTCTTCCTGTTCAGGGAAGGCCGCCGGGATAACCCGGCGATGACCGCGGCGGCCAAGGGCCTGTCGAACGACGACCTGCGGTTCCTCTCGGACACGATCGCCCGGCTGCCGCCGCCCCCGCCGCCGGCGGGCAAGCCCGACGCGGCGAAGGCCGCGCGCGCCGCGGCCATCGTCGAGCGGCGCCATTGCCTGCAGTGCCACGGCGCGGACTTCGACGGCCACGACAACGTGCCGCGCGTCGCGCACCAGCGCGAGGACTACCTGAGGAAGGCGCTGCGCGACTACCGCGACGGGCGGCGCATCGGCTACGGCAACGCGGCGATGGCGGAGACGGTCGCGGGCTTGGGCGACGAGGACCTCGCGGCCCTCGCGCACGCGCTCGCCTACTGGAAGCGGTAGAGCCAGGTCGCGCGGACCTGGGTGGAGGTGTACTTGCTGCCCGCGGCCGGGCCCTCGTCCACCTCGGTGCTGTAGCGCGCGACGGAAAAGTCGAGCGCCTGTTCCGCGCGCAGCGCGTAATTGAAGCCGACCTCGAAGATGAGCGACGTCGCGTCCAGGCGGTAGCTGTTCGCGACCGCCAGGCCGAGCGGCGCGCGCAGCGCCGGATCGTCTTCCCACACGGACGAAAGGCCGGAGGTTGAGCCCGAGCTGAACACGTGATCGCCCGTCTGGTGCGTCGCCCGCAGGTACAACGCGTTGCGCACGCCGACGCGCCAGTCGGCCGTGGCGAAGATGCGGGTCGTGGACAGGTCGTAGAGGCCGGCCGTCCCGCCGCCGCTGCGCTCGTCCACCCCGAAGCCCGCGGCGAGCCGCACGCGGTCGGTGACGTGGCTGCCCGCGCTCGCCTCGAAGGTGAAGATCTCGCCGTCGCGCAGCTCGCTGTCCGCGTGCCGCAGCACCTGCGCCTGCCCCGCGAGCTCGTACCACGGCGCGCTGTAGCCGAGCGAGGGCTGAATGCGCCAGGCCGCGCGGCCGATGAGCGCGAGGTTGCTGATGTCGTCGATGTCCATGAAGTGCGAGTAGCGCGCCGCGCCGCGCAGGAGCAGCCCGCTCCTGGGCGACAGGAGCCAGCTCCTCGTCGCCGAGCCCTCGATGACCGCGATGCTGTCGGACTTCCTGCCGTCGTACAGTCCGCGCGTGGCGTTGTCGTCGCGCACGACTTCGGCGTTCAGCCCGAAGCGCCACTCCTCGGCCGCCTGCGCGGTCGCGAGCTGGGCGAGCAGGACGGCCGCGGCGATGGTGGTAGCGCGTTTCATGAGGCTTTCCCCCCGGATAGCTTGCGCGTGATAATACGTCGCCCAACCGAACTAAGAAAGGCACGCACCGATGGCGAGGCGGCTCGAGGACGCGGAAGACCCGCGGCGCGCATTCCTGCTGAAGGCGCTCGCCGCCGGCCTGCTCGGCTGGAGCGGGACGGCGGCCGCGCAGCTCTTCGGCCGGCGCCCGCGGCCGCTGCCCGCCGGCCGCTCGGTGTACGAGGCGACAGGCGAGGTGAGCGTGGACGGCCAGCCCGCCGCCCCTGGCACGCGCATCGGCGCGAACGCGCGCATCGTCACCGGTCCCGGGGCGCAGCTCATCTTCGTGGTGGGCAGCGACGCCTTCATCCAGCGCCAGAACAGCCGCGTGGAGCTCGCGGGCGACGGCTTCCTCGTCAACACGATGCGCGTGGCGACCGGCGCGCTGCTGTCGGTGTTCGGCCGCGGCGCGAAGCGCGTGGTGACGCCGACCTCGACGGTCGGCATCCGCGGCACGGGCCTGTACGTGGAGTCCGAGCCCGAGCGGAGCTACGTCTGCACCTGCTACGGCGACGTGAACATCGCGGTCGCCGCCGACGAGCGCGTCGCCGAGCGCGTCGTCTCCAAGCACCACGACGCGCCGCGCTACGTGACCAAGGACCGGATCCTGCCCGCGCCCTTCGTCAACCACACCGACGTGGAGCTCGCGCTGATCGAGGCGCTGGTCGGGCGCACGCCGCCGTTCTCGCTGTTCGACGAGGACTACGGCGGGGCGCGCCGCTACTAGCCGCTACGCCGCCGTCGCCGGCGCGCGCGCAAAGCGCTCGCGCAACGTCTCCACCGCCATGGCGAGCGCGGGGGTGAGCAGCATCTGGATCACGGTGCCGAGCAGCACGCCGACGCCGATCGCGACCGCGAGCGGCACGAGGAACTGGGCCTGGATGCTCTTTTCCACGATGAGCGGAAAGATGCCGAGGAAGGTGGTGAGCGCCGTGAGCAGGATCGGCCGGAAGCGGCCCTTGCAGGCTTCGCGCAGCGCCTCGGCCGCGGGCCGGCCGCGCGAACGCTCCTCGTTGTAGAAGTCGATGAGCACGAGCGAGCCGTTGACGATGATGCCGGCGAGCCCCACCACGCCGAACAGGCTCGTCAGGCCCATGGGCAGGCCGAGCGCGACGTGCCCGAGCACCGCGCCCACCAGGCCGAGCGGGATCGAGGCGATCACGATCAGCGGCTGCACGTACGAGCGGAAGGCGAGCGCGAGCAGCGCGTACATGCAGAACACGGCGAGCACGAAGTTGCGCGCGAGGGAGGGCAGGGTGCGCGCCTGCTCGCGCTGCTCGCCGCCCATCGCGTAAGTGAGGCCTGGAATCTGCGCCTGCAGCGCCGGCAGCACCTCGTCCACGAGGCGCGCGTTCACCTGCTGGCCGGTGATCACGCGCGTGTCCACCTCGGCGAACACGGTGGACACGCGCCGGCCGTTTCGGCGCACGATGGTCGAGGGTCCGTAACCGAGAGAGATTTCGGCCACCTCGTGCAGCGGCACGAACGCGCCCGCGGGCGTGCGGATGCGGTAGCGGCCGAGGTCGGCGAGCGAGGCGCGCTCGGCCTCGGGCAGGCGCACGTAGACGCGCACCTCGTCGCGCCCGCGCTGCACGCGCAGCGCCTCCGCGCCGAAGAACGCCGCGCGCACCTGCAGCGCGAGCGACTCCAGCGTCAGGCCGAGCGCGCGCGCCGAGGGCTTGAGCGCGAACTGCACCTCCTGCTTGCCCGGGTCGCGGTCGTCGCGCACGTCGGAGACGCCCTCGATCGTGCGCAGGTCGGCCTGCACGGCCTGCACCGCCTGCGCGAGGCCCTCGGGCGAGCGCGCGGAGAGCTCGATCTGCACCGGCGAGCCGAGCTGGATGACGTTGGAGGCGAAGGTGAGCTTGCGCACGCCGGGCGGCTGGCCGGCGAGCTCGCGCCAGCGCCGCTCGAAGGTCCCCGAGTCCACGCTGCGCTGCTCGGGGTCGAGCAGCTCGAAGACGATGGAGGCCTTGTTGCCCTGCAGGAGGCCGAGCGCGCCCACGGCACCGGGGCCCGTGGCTTCCTGCTGGCCGACGGTGATGTAGACGGCGTGCACGAGGTCCTTGCCGCTCGGGTCGGGCAGCTGCGCGGCCGCCTCGCGGCCGGCGCGCTCGATGGCGAGCGCCGCCTCGAGCGTGGTCTCGGCGGTCGCCCCCGGCGCGAGCTCGAGGGACGCCGTCACGTAGCGCCCTTCGACCTGCGGGAAGAAGACGAAGCGCACGTGCCCCGCGGTGATCGCGCCCACCGTGAGCAGGAACACCGAGAACGCGGCGGCGATCACCACGCCGTAGCGCGCGATGGCGAAGCGCAGCGCCGCGTCGAGCGGCCCTTCGACGAAGCGGCGCAGCTGGCGGTCGACGACGTGGCGCAGGTCCAAGAGGCGCGCGCCGATCCAGGTGCGCGGCGCGTAGCCGACGACGCGCAGGTGCGCGAGGTGGTGCGGCAGGATGAGCATCGCCTCGAGCACGGAGACGGCGAGCACGATGATCACCACCGCCGGGATCTGGAACAGGAACTTGCCGATGGTGCCCGGCGCGAACAGCAGCGGCACGAAGGCGACGATGGTGGTGGACACGGCGAGCGCCACCGGCACCGCGACGCGCTGGCTGCCGAGCACCGCGGACTCCATCTCCGGGGTGCCGCGCTCGTTCTCGGCGTAGATGTTCTCGCCGGTGACGATGGCGTCGTCCACCACGATGCCGATGGCGAGGATGAAGCCGAAGAGCGACATCATGTTGATGGACAGCCCCAGCCACGGCATCACCGCGAAGGTGCCGACGAAGGCGACGAAGATGCCCGAGGCCACCCAGAACGCGAGCCGCAGGTCGAGAAAGAGCGCGAGCGCCGCGAGCACGAGCGAGAGGCCGAACAGGCCGTTCTTCACCAGCAGGTCGCGCCGGCTGCGGAACTCGGCCGAGTCGTCGCGCCACACCAGCACCTCGATCCCCGGCGGCAGGGTCGGGCGCAGGGTGTTCTCGAGGTAGCGGTTCACCTTCTCCACGACGTCGAGCACCTTGTCCTCGCCGACGCGGAACACCTGCACGAAGGCGGCGGGCTTGCCGTTCAGGCGCTGGATCAGGTCCTCGTCGCGGAAGCCGTCGTCGATGCGCGCGATGTCCCCCAGGCGCACCTGCGCGCCCGTGCGCGAGGACACGACGACGATGCGCTCGAAGTCCGCGCGCACGTAGTTGCGCCCGCGCGCGCGCAGCAGGATGGACTCGCCCGCGGTCTCGATGTCGCCCGCCGGCAGGTCGAGGCTCGAGCGCGCGATGGTCGCCGCGATGTCCTGCAGCGTGAGGCCGTAGGCGCGCAGCACATCGTTCGGCACCTCCACCGAGATCTCGTAGTCGCGCACGCGCGCGAGCTGCGCGAGCGACACGCCGGGGGTGGCCGTGAGGTCGTCCTTGATGCGCTGCGCCAGCTCGCGCAGCGTCGCCTCGCTCGCCGTGCCGAGCACGGCGAGCTCGACCACGCGCTGGCGCGTCACGAGCTGCCGCACCTCGGGCCGCTCGGCTTCCAGCGGGAACGTGGTGATGCGGTCCACGGCGGCCTTGACCTCGTCGAGCTTCACGGACGGCTGCGCGCCGCGCGCGAGCTCGACGAGCACCACGCCGACGCCCTCGGCCGCCACCGAGGTGACGCGGTCCACGCCGTCGAGGCCCTCGATCTGCTCCTCGATCTTCTGCGCGATCGCTTCCTCGACCTCGTCGGGCGCGGCGCCCGGGTAGGCGACGCGCACCTCGAGCACGTCGAGCTCGATGAGCGGGAAGACCTCCTGCTTCATGGTGAGCATGCTCGAGAGCCCCCCCACCACGATGAGCAGCATGAGCAGGTTGGCGGCCACCGGGTGGCGCGCCATCCAGCCCATGAGCGGCCTCACGGCGCGGGGCGGCGCGCGGCCGCGCCGATCTCGCGCACGCGCATGCCGTCGGTGACCACCTTCAGGTCGCTCGTCACCACGCGCGCGCCCTCGGGCAGGCCCTCGGCGGCCACGGCGACGCGCGGCCCGGCCGCCTGCAGCACGCGCACGCGGCGCACCGAGAGGCGGCCGTCGGCGCCGAGCAGCCACAGCGTCTCGCCGTCGCGCAGCGCGCGCTGCGGCACGAGCGCGTGGCGGCCGGGGTCCACGCCCTCGATGTGCACGGTCGCGTACATGCCGACGAGCAGCGGCGGCGCGGCCGCGGCGTCGCCCTCGACGGCGCGGCCGCGTTCGGCAGGCTTGTCCACCTGCACGACGACGCTGAAGGTGCGCGAGGCGCTGTCCACCGCGGCCTCGACGCGCACGAGGCGCGCGGGCCATTCGTACAGGCCCTCGCCGTGGCGCACGCGCACCGCGGCGCGGGCGCGCGCGTGCTCGCGCCACGGATCGGCGATCAGCGCCATCTCGCGGTCGGTGAGCGACACGGCGATCTCCAGCGGCCCGTCGGCGAACACGCGCGCGAGCTCCTTGCCCGGCTGCACGGTCTCGCCGCGGTCCACGCGCGCCGAGAGCACCCGGCCGGCGAACGGCGCGCGCACCACGGTGCGCTCGAGGTCCAGGCGCCGCTGGCGCACGAGCGCCTCGGCGCGCGCGCGCGCGGCCGCGGCCTGGTCGCGCGCCGCGGTGCGCTCGTCGAGCGCCTGGCGCGACTGGAAGCCCTGGTCGATCAGCTCGCGGGCGCGCTTCAACTGCTCCTCGGCGAGCGCGAGCGCCGCGACCGCGGAGGCGAGCTCGGCCTCGGCCTGCGCCAGCGCCGCGCGATAGGGCGCGTCGTCCAGCCGCAGCAGCACCTCGCCGCGGCCGAACTCGCCGCCCGCGGCGAGGGCGGGGCTCGCCTGCACGATGCGTCCGGGCACCTCGACGCCGATCACCACCTCGGCGCGCGCCTTGGCGAGCCCGTGGCCGGTGACGCGCAGCGCGCCCTCGCGGAACTCGAGCGCCTCGGCCTGCACGAGCGGCAGCTGCTCCGCGGCCGGGCGCACCGCCGGCGCGGGCTTGAGCCGGTTCATCGCCAGGAAGCCGAGGATGCCGGCCGCGACGATCGCCAGGGCGACGATGCGCCAGAGCCAGCGCGAGGAATTTGATGCCATGAGCGGAGCCGCGATTGTATCGGCTCGCGGGCTGAAACACGCCGGCAACATACGGTGCACACGCCGACATCGGTCCATTACGCGCGGCGCCCAGCATGCCGGCATGGACAAAAGCACGCGCAACGCCTGGCTCCTGGTCGCCGCCGCCGTCGGCATCCTCGCCGTCACCATGGGCTCGCGCTCGGTGTTCGGCCTTTTCATCTCGCCGCTCAACTCGGCCACGGGCCTGGGCATCGCCACGATCAGCTTCGCGGTGGCCGTGAGCCAGCTCACCTGGGGGGCGGCGCAGCCGCTCGCGGGCCTGCTCGCCGAGCGCTATGGCGCGGCGCGCGTCATCGCCGCGGGTGCGCTGCTCGCCGTGGCGAGCGGCCTGCTGATTCCCTTCGCCTCGAGCGCGCCGCTGCTCGTGCTGCTCCTCGGCATCGCCGGCGTCGCCGCCACCGTCGGCAGCCCGTCGCTGCTCGTCGGCACCGTGAGCGCGCGCGTCCCGGCCGCGAAGCGCGGCCTGGTGGCCGGCGTCATCGGCGCGGGCGGGCCCCTCGGGCAGCTCCTGCTCGCGCCCGCGACCCAGGGCGTGATCCTCGCCGCGGGGTGGGTGACGGCGGCGCTCTCGGTCGCGCTGCTCTCGCTATTCGTGCTGCCGCTCGCGCTCGCCTTCCGCGCGAAGCCCGGCGCGCCCGCGCCGGCCGCCGCGCGCGCGGGCGCCTCCGTGCGCGACGCGCTGGGAAGCCGCGGGTTCTGGCTCATCAACGCCACCTTCTTCGTCTGCGGGCTGCACGTATTTTTCCTGGTCACGCACCTGCCCGGCGTGATCGAGGCCTGCGGCCTGCCGCCCGCCGTCTCGGGCCTCGCCCTCGGCCTGCTCGGCCTGTTCAACATCGCGGGCAGCATCGGGGCGGGCATCGTCATCCAGCGCTACTCGATGAAGGCGACGCTCGCCGTGCTGTTCGCCGCGCGCGCGCTCGGCATCGCCGCGTTCCTCGCCGCGCCGAAGACCGAGCTCACGGTGCTCGCCTTCTCGGTGTGGATGGGCCTCACCTACATGGCGGTGCTGCCGCCGACGGCCGGCCTGGTGGGCAAGCTCTACGGCGCCGAGCGCCTGGCGACGCTCCTCGGGCTCGTCTTCCTGCTGCACCAGGTGGGCGCGTTCCTCGGCTCCTGGCTGGGCGGCGTGGTGTTCGAGGCGACCGGCGGCTACGACCTGATGTGGCTGCTCGACCTCACGCTCGCCGTGCTCGCCGCGGGGCTCGCGCTCACCATTCCCGAGAAGAAGGCCCCGGCGGTCAGCCTGCCGGCCGTGCCGCAAACCGCGGGTACACCCGCCTGACGTTGCCCGAGTAGATTTTCTCGCGGTCCGCCGCGCCGATCGGCGCCGCGTCGATGTAGCGGCGCGTGTCGTCGTAGTAGTGCCCGGTCTCCGGGTCCACCCCGCGCACCGCGCCCACGATCTCGGAGGCGAAGAGGATGTTCTCCGCCGGGATGACCTTGAGCAGCAGCTCGATGCCGGGCAGGTGGTAGACGCAGGTGTCGAAGAAGACGTTCTGCAGGAGGAATTCCTTCAGCGGCGGCCTGCCCATGTCCTGCGCGAGCCCGCGGTAGCGCCCCCAGTGGTACGGCACCGCGCCGCCGCCGTGCGGGATCACGAACTTGAGCGTGGGGAAGTCCCTGAACAGGTCCGACTGGATGAACTGCATGAACGCGGTCGTATCGGCGTTGAGGTAGTGCGCGCCCGTGAAGTGGAACGCCGGGTTGCACGAGGAGCTCACGTGCACCATCGCCGGGACTTCCAGCTCCGCGAGCTTCTCGTAGAGCGGATACCAGAAGCGGTCGCCGAGCGGCGGCGCCTTCCACCAGCCGCCCGAAGGGTCGGGGTTCAGGTTGCAGCCGATGAAGCCGAGCTCGTTCACGCAGCGCTCGAGCTCCGGGAGGCAGTTCTCCGGCGGCACGCCCGGGGACTGGGGGAGCTGGCACACGGGCGCGAAGTTGGCCGGGTACAGGCCGCAGACGCGGTGGATGAGGTCGTTGCACTGGCGCGACCAGGCCTCGCTCGTCTTCGCGTCGCCCACGTGGTGCTCCATGGAGCCGGCACGCGGCGAGAAGAACGTCAGGTCGGTGCCGCGCTCGCGCTGGATGCGCAGCTGGTTCTTCTCCAGCGTCTCGCGGATCTCGTCGTCCGAGATGCGCAAGGGGCCCGGGTCCTGCCCGGCGACCTGCTTCTTCCTCCAGTCCCAGAGCGCCTGCGGCGCAGTGGTGTAGTGGCCGTGGCAGTCGATGATCACGCGAAGAGCTCCTCCACGGCGTAGCGGCGCGGGATGAGGCCCTGGCGGTGCACGAACTCGATCGCCACCTCGAGGTTGCGCCGGTTCGCCTCCGGCCCGATCGGGTTCATCTCGGGGCTGCCCGCGGCGGCGAAGCTCTCGTGCAGCAGCGGCATCAGCGCGGCATCGTCGACCGCGGGCTTCACGGCGATCATGTGGTTGATCTGAATCGCGCCCTTGCTCGCGCGCCAGGCGCGCGCCGCGCCTTCCGCGTCGGGGATCACCGGCACGATGCGCTCGTCCTTGATCGGGGCATCGCCCGTCACGGCAGCATCGATCTCGCCCGCGAGCAGCATCTGCTCGAGCTTCTTGCCTTCGGGCGCGCGCGCGACGTTCGGCGGATCGCGGAACTCGGCGACATGCGCTTCCTCGAAGGTCACCCAGGTAATGCGCCCGCAATCCACGCCGTGGTCCTCGGCGAGGATGCCGCGGATCCACATGCCGGTGGTCACGGAGTAGGAGCGCACGCCCACGCGCCTGCCTTCGAGCCCGCGCGGGGTCACCGGGCGGCGGCTGTCGCAGACCAGGCGCGGGTGCTGCATGCGCGCGAGCACGACGGCGGGGAGCAGCCGGTAGGGCTTGCCCGCGGCCTTGGCCATGAGAAAGGTGGTGATGGCGAGCTCGGCGAAATCGAACTCGAGGTCGCGCACCACGCGCTTGAACCCCGCGCTCGGCGGCCGGATGTCCGCGAACTCGAGCGGCGCGCGCTGCTTGAAGAGCGCCGTGCAGGCGTAGTCGCCGAGCAGGGCCTTCACTTGCCCATCGCTTTCCGGATGATGCGCACCAGCTCCGCGCGATCCTGCGACGGCGCCTTGAGTCCGAGGTCGGCAACCCACTGCTGCCGCTCGGCGGTGGCCGCGGCCATGGTGGGCGCCATGCCGATGCTCTCCAGCGTCTCGGACACTTCGCGCATCTCGGCGGCGCGGCGCTTGCCGTGCGTCACCACGCGCTCGATCATGTAGCCGGAGAGCTTCTCCCAGTCGATGCCCGGCCAGGTCTCCCGGAGCGAGGCGAGCACGCGGTCTTCCACGCCGTACTCGGCGGAAGCCGTCATCGACTCCACGAGCAGGGCCTCCAGCCCCTTCACCACGATGGAGCGGAACATCTTGATGGCGGAGGCCTGCCCGACCTCGGCGGAGACGAACTCCATCTTCATGCCGAGGGCCGCGGCGCGCGGCGCGAGCACCTGTGCGCCCGGCCCGCCGATCAGGCAGGGCACCTTGTGCAGATAAGGGGCGGCGGGCGCCATCACCGCGCAATCCACGTAGTGAGCGCCGGTGGGCGCGACGAGCGCCGCGGTCTCGATCTTGCGCTTCGGCGAGACCGAGTTCATGTCGAGGAAGAGCTGTCCTTTGCGCAGGCCGGGGAGGCAGGACTTCGTCGCTTCCAGGCTCGAGGACGCGGTCACGACGAGCAAAACCATGTCCGCTTCGCGCACGGCATCCACATGGTCCCGCGCAACGCCCACGCCGAGTGCCTGCGCGGCGTTCTTCAGCTGGCCGCGATCGAACAACGGGTCGTAGGCCCGGATCGCGGGCTTCGCTGCTTCCGCCACGAGCCCGCGGCTGATGGTCTGCCCGGCCTCGCCGAAGCCGATGAACGCGATCGACTCGCTCATCTCGAGTGCAGCGTCGTGTCCTGCCCCGGCGGCGCGTTCGCGATGGCATCTTCGAGCGTCGCCTCCTCGCGCCACTCCTCGGGCGCGCGCACGCGGCCGTCGCTGCCCACCTGGTCGAGGCCCCAGTAGAGCTCGAGGAAGTGGTTGTCCGGGTCGCGGAATTCGACCGCCATCTGGCAGCCGGCGCGGCGGCGCCCCTCGTAGTCGATTCTCACACCGTGCTTCTTCAGGTGCTCGCGCGAGCGCAGGAGCTCCTCCAGGGTCGCCACCTCGAAGGCGAGGTGGTGCAGCTCTTTCGCGGAAGCCTCCTCCTTCATGCCGCCCACGAGCGCGAGGCAGTGGTGGTCCGCATTGCAGCGCAGGAACACCATGCCGCCCTTCATCATGGTTTCCGGATAGACGTCGGAGACGCGAAAGCCGAGCACGCCCGCATAGAAGGCGACCGAGCGCTGCAGGTCCTTCACGCGCAGGACCACATGGCCGAGCTTTCGCACCTGGAACGGCAGCCCGGCGGGCGGCGACAGGCGGCGCAGCGCCTCGGCTTCGGGGCTTCTCAATCCTGCCAGGTCGACGACGCCGCGCGGCATGAATCTCTTCTCCTCAGGGTGCGGCAGTTTGGCACAATCGGGCGCGATGAACGTCTCCGAGGTGATCGTCGGGTACCTGAAGGCCGCCGGCATCGGCCACGTCTTCGGCTATCCCGGCGATCCGAATATCGAATTCATGGAGGCCGCGCGCCGCGCGGGCCTCAAGTTCGTGCTCGGGCGTCGCGAGGGCACCGCGGGCCTGATGGCCGAGGCCTACGGCTTTCTCACCGCTCGCCCGGGCGTGTGCATGTCGACGCTCGGGCCCGGCTCGTCGAACCTCGTCAACGCGGTGGCGAACGCGTACCTCGACCGCGTGCCGATGATCGCGCTCTCGGGGCAGATCGAGCGCAAGCGCGAGCAGACCTTCACGCACCAGGTGCTCGACCACAACCGGCTGTTCTCGCCGGTGAGCAAGTGGACGACGCACGTCGCCCCCGACACCGTGGGCGGGATCATGCGCCGGGCGCTGCGCACGGCGATGGCCGAGCGCCCCGGCCCGGTGCACATCACCACGCACGCCGACGTGGTGGGAGCGCAGGCAACGGACGACGAGGTGGCGCTGCCGCCGCTCGCGGCGACCGGCTTCGGCGGCGAGGGCGGCGTGGTGGCGCGCCTGAAGAAGGCGAAGCGCCCCGCGATCCTCGCCGGCATCGCCGCGCAGCGCGCGAACGCGCACGAGGCGCTCGCGCGCCTCGCCTCGAGGGCCGGCCTGCCCGTGGTCGTCGCGCCGATGGCGAAGGGCGTGCTCGCCGAGGACCACCCGTACTACGCGGGCACGCTCGACATGGCGTGCAACGCGCTCATGTGGGACTTCCTCAAGGGTTGCGACCTGCTGCTCGCCGTCGGCTTCGACGCGGTGGAGCTGATCAAGCCCTGGTCGCTCTCGGTGCCGACGGTGCACATCGACGCGCTGCCGAACACCGACCAGATCTACCGCGCCGAGATGGAAGTCGTCGGCGACATCGCGGCGATCGTCGCGGCGATCGCCGGCGCCTGGCAAGGCGGCGAGAAATGCAAGCCCGCGGCGGTGAAGCGGCACCGCGACGCCCTGCGCGCCGCGTACTACGCGGGGCGCGTCAAGGGCAGGCTCAATCCCACCGACGTCATCGACGCGGTGCGCGCGGCGCTGCCGCGCGACGCGCTCGCCACCACCGACGTCGGCTCGCACAAGCTGCTGGTGGGGCAGGGCTGGAGCGCCTTCGAGCCGCGCTCGGTGCTCATGTCGAACGGGCTGTCGTCCATGGGCTACTCGCTGCCCGCGGCGATCGTGGCGCAGATGCTGCATCCGAGGCGGCGCGTGGTGTGCTTCGTCGGCGACGGCGGGCTCGCCATGGTGCAGGGCGAGCTGCGGCTCGCCGCGAGCCTGCGGCTGCCGTTGCTCGTCGTCGTCTTCTGCGACGGCAGCCTCAACCGCATCGAGATCAAGCAGGCGAACCGGAAGTACCCGAGCTGGGGGACGCTCATCGAGCCGACCGGTATCGAGCCGCTCGCGCGCTCGATGGGCTGCGAGGGCGTGGCGGTGAAGAGCGCGCGGGAGCTCGAGCGCGTGCTCGCGGGCGCCCGCCCGAAGGACCGGCCGCTCGTCGTCGGCGCGACGATCGACCCGGCGCAGTACACCCGCCAGTTCTGAGTCAGGCCGCCGCGCTGAGCACCGGCTCCGCGCGCGCGGGCTCGATCGCCTCGACGCCCGTCCAGGCGCCCGAGTCGATCAGCTCGCGCACGGTGTCCTTCAGGCCCGCGGCCACCAGCGCGGCGGCCGGCGAGCGCCGCTCGGTCGCGAGGGAGTAGAGGTAGTTCGGCCGCCGCATGCGCGCGCCCGTGACCGAGAGCGTGCGCCATTCGCGCCCGCGCTCGCCCTCGAGGAACACCGCCGCCATCGGCTTGATGGTCGCGCCCATGCCGTCGTAGACGCAGTTCATGAGGAGCGAGAGCGAGTCGATCTCCGCCACCACGCGCGCCGAGAGGTTGCGCTGCTCGAACTCGGCGGCGATGCGCCGGCGCAGGCCGTGCGTGCCGGTGGGCAGGATGAGCGGCAGCGCCGCGGCTTCCTCGATGGCGAGGCTCGCGCGCTCCGGCGCGACCAGATCGCTGTGGCGCGGCAGGATGACGAAGAGCTCCTCCTCGAGGAGCGGCTCGACCGAGAGGTCGTGGGCGACGTCGCTCGCGAAGAGCACCGCGAGGTCGAGCTGCCCCAGGCGCATCATCTGCCCGAGGTGGCCGCTCATGCCCTCGACCACGTTCAGCATCACGTTTGGCAGGCGCTCGCGCACCCGGCGCACGAGCGGCAAGCCGAGCGCCGCGACGGTGGTGGCGGGCAGGCCGACGGACACCATGCCCTGCACGGCGCCGGATTCCTGGCGCGCGATCGAGAGCGCCTGCTCGAGCTGGCGCAGCATGAAGCGCGCGTGGTGGTAGAGCGCGAGGCCGTTCTCCGTGGGCGACACGCCCCGGGAGGAGCGGTTGAGCAGCGGCCTGCCGACCTCCTCCTCGAGCTTGGAGAGCTGCTGGCTGAGCGCCGGCTGGGCGATGAACAGCTGCCGCGAGGCCTTCGACAGGCTCCCGCTCTCGACGATCTGGGCGAAGTAGCGAAGCTGGCGCAGATCCATGGGCTTCCTCCTCCTGGGCTATCGGTTCAGCTTATACCGGAAGGGCCTGGGCGCAGTAGACCAGTCGGTAGGCTGCACGCTGGGCGATGGCCTGCGGCCGCAAGGCAGACTCGAGCAGCGTGAGGACTTCGAGCGCCTCGCCCGGCTCGTTGGTGTCCACCAGCGCCGCCCAGGCGACGCTCGCATCGCCGCCGGCGCGCAGCGCGCCCTCGGTGCTGCCTTGCGCACTCGTGCCTTCCGCCGCCTCGGCGAGCAGCCAGCGGCAGCGCAGTACGGCGGGCCGGGCGGCGAGCGCATCGAAGACCGCGTCGATCGCCCAACCGCCGGGCGCGTCGCGGCCGGCGAGCGCCGCGACGCCGCCGCCCGAGGCGGAGCCGCGCTGCAACGCGACGCGGCAGACGGTGCGCGACATGTTGCGATAGAGCGGCATGATCTCCCGCGTGCGCGGCGTCGGCGCGGCGAGCCGCGCGCGATACGCCTCGGAGGTGAGCACCGCCGGCGTGCGCGTGCGGTACAGGCTCATGAATCGGCGCCCCTCGCCGCCCGCAAGCCGGTAGCGGCGCGCCGACAGGAAGCCCTCGACGCCGAGGCGCTCGGCGTGGTGCTCGGTGTTGTACCAGTGGGACACCTCGGCCTCGCGGCCGGGGAGCACGTCGTGCCAGATCGCGAGCAGGCCCTGGGACATGGCGGGCCATCGTAAGCCATAAGCTGACGCTATGGCCAGGCTCACTAATCAGTATTTCACCTGTCGGCGTCCCGGTTTCTAGACTTCCCGGCACGACCATGAAGAAACCCGCCCGCAAGCGCCGCAGCACCGCCTTCGTCGAGAAGATGGCGAACGTCGCCTGGAAGGAGTTTCCGGGCCACTTCGGCGGCGCGCTCTCCAAGATGCTCGCCGGGCCCGACAACGCGGGCTCTTCGCTCATCGACTTCCGCATCTCCCGCTATGCGCCGAACGCGTACGTGCAGGAGCACGCGCACAAGGTGCAGGAGCAGATCTACTACGTGCTCGAGGGCGAGGGCGTGCTCACCGTGGGCAAGGAACGGCACCTGATGCGGCCGCACGACTACGTGTACCTGCCGCCGGGCGTGCCGCACAGCTTCACCAACACCGGCACCGCCGGGCTCGTCTTCCTCGTGGTGACGACGCCGGCAGACGACGAACCGCAGGCCAAGGGAGGAAAGGCACCATGACCAGCAGGAGAGAGGTATTGAAGGCGGGCGCCGCGAGCGCGCTCGTCGCGGGTTTCCCCGCCATCGTGCGCGCGCAGTCCGACGCCATCAGGATCGGCCACCTGACGCCGATGACCGGATTCCTCGGCGCGCTCGGCGTGTACGCCGTGAAGGGCATCCAGATCGCCACCGAGGAGATCAACGCCGCCGGCGGCGTCATGGGCCGCAAGCTCGACGTGATGTCGGAGGACTCCGTCAACCCGGCCACGGCCTCGACCAAGGCGCAGCGCATGTTCGAGCAGGACAAGGTGGACGTGCTGATGGGCGAGATCAACTCGGCTTCCGCCAAGACCATCATGCAGGTGGCGGCGAGGAACAAGCGCCTGTTCATGCAGATCGGCGCGCGCTCGGACGTGCTGCGCGGCAAGGACTGCAACCGCTACACCTTCCACGTGGACATCCCGGTGACGGTGATGGTGAACGCGGCCGGGCAGGCGCTCGCGCGCGAGGGCTACATCAAGGGCAAGAAGATCTTCTTCCTCACCTCGGACTACCTCTTCGGCCACGATCTCGCCAAGGCGGCGAAGGCCTTCGTCGCGGCGAACGGCGGCACGGTGGTGGGCGACGAGCTCACGGCGACCGATACCACCGACTTCAGCCCGTTCCTGCTGAAGATCCGCCAGGCGAGGCCCGACCTCGTGGCGACCAACCTCGGCGGCAACCAGGTCACCAACTTCGTCAAGCAGTACGCCGAGTTCGGCCTGCCGTTCCAGATCGCGGGCTTCAACCTGAACACCGCGGATGCCTGGGCGGCGGGCGACGGCAACCTCGCCGGCATCTGGCCCACCGTCTGGCACCACGAGCTCGACACGCCGGGCTCGCAGGCCTTTGTCGCCAAGTTCCGCGCGAAGCACGGCCAGCCGCCGGAGAACCACGCCTGGATCGAGTACGTGTCGCTGAAGGTGATGGCGCAGGCTATGAACGAGACGAAGTCCGTGGACACCGAGAAGCTCATCAAGTACTTCGAGAGCGGGGCGCAGTTCGACCTGCTGAAGAAGAGGAAGGGCTACTTCCGCGCCTGGGACCACCAGATGATCCAGGAGGCCTATCCCTTCACCGTGAAGCCCAAGGGCCAGGCGAAGGACAAGTGGGACTTCCTCAAGTTCGGCGAGGCCGTGCCGGCGCCGAGCGAGCCGCTGGAGAGCATCAACCCGCCCAAGTCCGCGAACGCCTGCGTGCTCTGACGCGCTGATGTAGATGCAGGTCCTGTTTCTGCTGGAGCAGGTCGTCAACGGCCTGGTCCTCGGCGGGTATTACCTGCTGATCGCGCTCGGGCTCTCCCTCATCTTCAGCGTGGGCGGGGTGGTGAACCTCGCCCACGGCGCGTTCTACGCGCTCGGCGCCTACGTCTCGCTGGAGATCGCGCGGCGCCTCGGGTTCGGCGCGGGCGTGGCGCTCTCGCCGGTGGCGGTGGCGCTCCTCGGCATTGCTTTCGAGCGCTTCATCCTGCGCCGCTTCTACACGGCGGACCCGATCCTGTCGCTGCTCGTCACCTTCGGCCTGGCGCTCGTCGCCGAGCAGGCGATCCGCATCGTCTGGGGCGCGGCGCCGCTGCCCGCGTCCATGCCGCAGTCGTTCAAGGGCGCGGTCACGCTCGGCGACTTCCTCTTTTCCAAGTACCGCCTCTTCCTCCTCGCGGTGGTGGCGACGGTGCTCGCCGGCATCTGGCTGCTGCTCAACAGGACCTCCTTCGGCCGCGTGGTGCGCGCGGGCATCCAGCGCCCCGACATGGTGGCCGCGCTCGGCATCCGCCTGCAGCCCTACATGACGACGATCGTCATGCTCGGCGTGGGCATGGCGGCGCTCGGCGGCGCGCTCTTCGCCCCCATCGTCATCGTGCACCCGGCGATGGGCGCCGAGATTCTCACCGTGGCCTTTGTCGTCGTGGTGATCGGGGGTCTGGGCAGCTTCTGGGGCGTGGTGCTCGCGGCGCTGCTGGTGGGCGTGGTGCGCGGCATCGTCACGCACTTCGTGCCGGCGGCGAGCGAAGCCTCGATGTACCTCCTCATGTTCCTCGTGCTCATGTTCCGCCCGCGCGGACTGCTCGGCGAGCGCATCGAGAAGTTCGAATGAGCCGCACGCGCATCCTGGTGACGGGCGCGGCGGTGCTCGTCGCGCTGCCCTTCGCCCTCGACGCGATGGGCCTCGCCGTCAACACCGCGACGCAGATCGTGACGCTCGCCATCGCGGCGCTCGGCCTCAACATGCTGGTGGGCTTCACCGGCCTCACCTCCTTCGGCCACAGCGCCTGGTTCGGCATCGGCGCCTACGCCGCGGCGATCGCGCAGAAGCACTGGTTTCCCGGGCAGATCGGGATGCCGCTCGCCTTCTCGGTCGCCTTCGTCGCGCTTCTGTCGCTCGTGGTGGGCGTGCTGATCCTGCGCCGTCGCGGCGTGTACTTCGCGCTGCTCACGCTCGCGCTCTCCGCGCTCACCTACACGGTCGCTTTCCGCTGGACCGAGCTCACCGGGGGCGAGGACGGGCTCGGGGGGCTCTCGCGTGGCGGCGTACCGGCCCTGCCGCTCGACAACCACCACGTCTACTACGCCTTCGTCGCGCTCGTCGCCTTCGGCGTGCTCTACGCGCTGGTGCGCGTGCTGCGCTCGCCCTTCGGCCACGTGCTGGTCGCGATCCGCGAGAACCAGCAGCGCGCCACCTTCCAGGGCTACGCGGTGGACCGCTACCGGCTCGCGGTGTTCGTGCTCTCGGCGGTGGTCACGGGGCTCGGCGGCGCTCTGCAGGGCTTCCTCAACTACCTGGTGTCCGCCGAGTCGGTGTCGGTCGCGTTCTCGGGCGAGCTGCTCGCCATGGTGGTGATCGGCGGCATGCACCACGTGCTCGGGCCGGCGCTCGGCGTGGGCTTCTACGTCGCGTTCCGCGAGATCCTCTCGATCTGGACGGGCAACTGGCTGCTCTGGTTCGGCCTGGTCTTCGTCGCGTTCGTGCTCTTTACGCCCGAGGGCCTCGCCGGCATCTGGGCGAAGATCCTGCGCAAGCTCCGCCCGCCGCCGCCCGAGTCCGCGGCGATGAGCCGGCGCAAGGTCTACGAAGGCCTGCCGCTGCCCGCGTTCCTGCGCCCCGCGCAGCAAGCCGGCACGGTGCTCGAGCTCGCCGGCGTGCAGAGGCACTTCGGCGGCATCCGCGCGGTGTCCGGGGCGAGCCTCGAGGTGCGCGCGGGCGAGATCCACGCGCTGATCGGCCCGAACGGCGCGGGCAAGACCACGCTCTTCAACCTCGCCTCGGGGCTGTATCCGCCCGATGCGGGGTCGGTGAGCCTGCGCGGCCGCCGCATCGAGGGCCTGCCCGCGCACCGCATCTGCCGCGAGGGCCTCGCGCGCTCGTTCCAGATCACCAACCTCTTCAAGGGCCTCACCATCTACGAGAACCTGCGCCTCTCGGTGCAGGCGAAGCACCCGGCGCGCTTCAACGCCTGGCGCGACATCGACAGCTACGCCGACATCCACGCGGAGACGCGCGAGCTCGCGAAGTTCCTCGGGCTGGAGGGCATCGAGGAGATTCAGGGCGGCGAGCTCTCCTACGGCGGGCAGCGCCTGCTCGACCTCGGCATCGCCCTCGGCTCGAAGCCGGGCGTGCTGCTCCTCGACGAGCCGCTCGCCGGGCTCGCGGCCGCCGAGCGCGAGCGCGTGAGCGCGCTGGTGAAGGGCGTGGGCGCGGCGCTGCCGGTGCTCATCGTCGAGCACGACATCGACCGCGTGCTCGGCTTCTCGCAGACCGTCACCGTGATGAACCAGGGCGAGGTGCTGATGAGCGGCGCGCCCGAGGCCGTGCGCGCCGACCGGCGCGTGCAGGAGGTCTACACGGGCACGGGCACGCCGCCCGTGACCCATCGGCGCGCGGGCGCCGCGGGCGCGCCGCTGCTCGGCTTCGAGAAGGTGAACACCTTCTACGGCAAGAGCCACATCCTCTGCGATGCGAGCCTCGACGTGCGCGAGGGCGAGATCGTGGCGCTCCTCGGCAGGAACGGCGCGGGCAAGTCCACGCTGCTGAAGACGCTCGCGGGCCTCGTGCCGGCGGCCTCGGGCCGGATCGAGTTCGAGGGCCGCGACATCGCGGGCCTGCCGGCGCACAGCATCGCCCGCCGCGGCATCGGCTACGTGCCGCAGGGCAGGGGCCTCTTCGCCGGCATGACGGTGGCCGACAACCTCGCGCTCGGGCGACTCGCGCGCGCGAGCGACGGCCGCCACGGCGTCGCCTGGAGCGAGGAGAAAATCTTCGAGCACTTCCCGCGCCTGAAGGAGCGCATGCGCGTGCCCGCCGACTACCTCTCGGGCGGCGAGCAGCAGATGGCGGCCGTGGCGCGCGCGCTCTCGGGAAACGTGAAGCTGCTGCTCCTGGACGAGCCGTTCGAGGGCCTCGCGCCCGCGATCGTGCAGGAGCTCTTCGGCGTGTTCGACGCCTTGCGCGGCCAGACCTCGATCGTCATCGTCGAGCACAACCTCGACCTCGTGCTCGCGCTCGCCGACCGCGTGTTCGCGCTCGAACGCGGCGCCGTGTTCCACCAGGGGCCGGCCGAGCCCCTCCTCAAGGACCTCGACTACAGGAAGAAGATCCTATGGCTCTGACTCCCCAGCCCCTCCTCGCCGACGGCAAGTGGATCGCCGGCAAGGGCCCGGCGCTCGCCGTCATGGACAAGTACCGGCTCGCGCCGGGCGCGGAGGTCTCGACGCCCGACGAGGCGCAGGCGCGCGCGGCGGTGGAGGCCGCGCACGCCGCGTTCCGGCGCGGCGCGCCGGGCCCGTTCGAGCGCGGCGCGATCCTCGAGCGCGCGGCGGCGATCCTCGAGCCGCGGCAGGACGACTTCGTGCGCGCCATGCAGATGGAGGCGGGCTTTACCGCCGCCGACGCGGCGGGCGAGGTGCGCCGCTGCGTCCAAACCCTCAAGCTCTGCGCGGAGGAGGCGCGGCGCCTCGCGGGCGAGGTGATCCCGCTCGCCGGCGCGCCACAGCAGGGCGGGCGCCTGGGCTTCACGCTGCGCGTGCCGCTCGGCGTGGTGCTCGCCATCACGCCGTTCAACTCGCCGCTCAACACCGTGGCGCACAAGCTCGGGCCCGCGCTCGCCGCGGGCAACGCCGTGATCCTCAAGCCCTCGTCGGCCACGCCGCTCACCGCGTTCAAGCTCGCCGAGGTGCTGATCGAGGCGGGGCTGCCCGCGGGCTTGCTCTCCGTGATCCCGGGGGGCGCGCAGGTGGCCGACTGGCTGATCGGCGACGAGCGCGTGCGCTTCATCGCCTTCACCGGCAGCACCGAGGTCGGGCGCAGCATCCAGAGCCGCGCGGGCCTGCGCCGCACGCAGATGGAGCTCGGCTCGATCGCGTTCACGATCCTCTGCGACGACGCGAACCTCGAGGCCGCGCTGCCCAAGGTGGTGAACGCGGGCTACCGCAAGGCGGGCCAGGTGTGCACCTCGGTGCAGCTCCTGCTCGTGCACCGCTCGATCCTCGCCAGGGTGGAGTCGCGCCTTGCCGAGCTCGTCGGCGCGCTCGCCTGGGGCGACCCGCGCGACGCGAAGACCTTCGTGGGGCCGCTGATCAGCGAAAAGGAGGCGGTGCGCGTGGAGAGCTGGATCGAGGAGGCGGTGGCGAAGGGCGCGAAGCGCCTCGCGGGCGGCGCGCGCAAGGGGGCCTCGATCCCGCCGACCCTGCTCGCCGGCATCGACGACTCGACGAAGGTCGGATGCCGCGAGGTGTTCGGCCCGCTCGTGTGCACGGTGCCGTTCGATACGCTGGACGAGGCGATCGCGCGCGTGAACGCCACGCCCTACGGGCTGGCCACCGGCATCTTCACCAACCGGCTGGAGGACGCCTTCCGCGCCGCGCGCCGGCTGGAGGTGGGCGGCGTGCACGTGAACGAGACCTCCAGCTCGCGCGTCGACCTCATGCCCTACGGCGGGTCGAAGGAAAGCGGCTTCGGGCGCGAGGGCCCGCGCTATGCTGTCCACGAGATGACCGAAGAGCGCATCGTCACCTTCACGCTGAACCCGTAGGAGCACGACCATGGCCAGAATGAAAGGCGGCGAGCTGATCGCCGAGTACCTGATCAAACAGAAGGTGCCGTATCTCTTCGGCATCTGCGGGCACGGCAACGTCGGCATCCTCGACCCGCTGCACGCGGTGCGCGACAAGCTGAAGCTGGTCTCGCCGCGCCACGAGCAGTGCGCGGGCCACATGGCGGACGGCTACTTCCGCGTCAAGCACCAGCCGGTGGCCACCCTCACCTCCACCGGCCCGGGCTCGGCGAACCTCGTCATGGCGATGGCCACGGCGCTCTCCGATTCGTCGGCCTTCCTCGCCATCACCTCGAACGTGCCCACCTCGCAGATGAACCGCGCGCCGTTCCAGGAGATCTACAAGCACAACCAGGCGGACTTTCCCTCGGTGGTGCGCCCGGTGGTGAAGCGCGCCTTCCAGCCCACGCGCGTGGACATGCTGCCGCTCGCACTGCGCCAGGGCTTCGACACCATGGTCACCGGCCGGCCGGGCCCGGTGAACATCGACGTGCCCTACAACGTCTACCAGGAGGAAGACGACGTCGAGCTGCCCGCGCCCTCGCACGTCATGGGCCAGCACCGCCCGGGCGCGTCGGAGGCCGACATCGCGAAGGTGGTGAGCCTGCTCGCCGAGTCGGTGCGCCCGGTGATCTTCATCGGCCACGGCGCCACGCTCTCCGAGGCCGGGCCCGAGATCACGCAGCTGCAGAGTAGCTACGGCATCCCGGTGATCACCTCGCCGAACGGCATGGGCTGCGTGCCCGCCGACGATCCCCTCACGCTCGGCTTCATCGGCAGGAACGGCGCCTACCCCGCGAACCAGGCCGGGCGCCACGCGGACCTCGTGCTCACCATCGGCACGCGGTTCGACGACCGCTCGTCGTCTTCCTGGCATCCCGGCTACTCGTGGAACTTCCCGAAGACGAAGCTCGTGCACGTGGATCTCGACCCGCAGGAGCTCGGGCGCAACTACCCGCCGACCGTGGGCGTCATCGCGGATGCCAAGGTGTTCACCGCGCAGCTCCTGCAGGCGCTCGGCCAGCGCGAGAGCCGCGGCGCGCCGCCGTTGAAGAAACAACTGTCGGAGTGGCGCGCCGAGGTCGAGGGCTGGCGCAAGGAATGGGAGGCCTATGTGCGCCCCAATTTCGGCAAGCTCACCACGCCGCTCAGGCCCGAGTACGTCGTGGACTCGCTGCAGAAGGTGCTGCCCGACGACGCGATCCTCACCTGCGACTCGGGCGTGCACCACAACTGGTTCATGCAGTTCTGGCGCCCGAAGCGCGCGCAGAGCATGCTGAACAGCTGGGGCTACTCCTCGATGGGCTTCGGCGTGTGCAGCGTGATGGGCGCCCAGCTCGCCGCGCCCGAGCGGCCCTGCATCTCGGTGTGCGGCGACGGCGGCTTTTCCATGACGCCGTATGTCGTCGCCACCGCGGTGGAGTACGACCTGCCGTGCATCTGGGTCGTGTGGAACAACTTTTCCTGGGCGGCGATCCGCGACATTCAGGTCGGCATGTTCGGCAACCGGCAGCTGGGCACCTGGTTCGAGAAAGACAGGAAACCCTACAACCCCGACTTCGCCGCGTGGGCGCGCGCCTGCGGCGCGGACGGCGTGACGATCACGAAGAGCGAGGACCTGGCCGGCGCGCTCCAGCAGGCGATCCGCAACAAGCGCCCCTGCGTCCTCGACGTGCACGTGGACGGCGAAGTGCGCCCGCCCTCGACCGGCACCTGGGAGCTGCCGCCGACGCCGTACAAGGAGCCGGCGTTCGGCAAGCCGTGGGTGGCCTGAGATGGCGAAGAAGCTCGCATTGGTGTTCGGCGGCACGCGCGGCATCGGCGCGGCGTGCGTGGAAGCGCTGGCGAAGGATTTCGACGTCGCCTATACGTCCGTGAGCGGCAGCGCAGGACATCGGGTGGACGTCCGCAATGCCGACGAGGTGCAAGGGGTGTTCGAGGCGGTCGAGAAGCAGCACGGCCGCAAGGTGGACTGCGTCGTCGCGAACGCGGGCATCGGCGTGCCGCCCGGCCCGATCGCGCAGTACGACGTGGAGAACTTCAGGAAGCTCGTCGAGGTGAACCTCGTAGGCGCGTTCAACGTGCTGCGCGAGGCGGGACAGCGCGTCGCCGACGGCGGCTCGATCATCGCCATCACCACCTCGATGGTGCGCCACGCGGTGCCCGGCTTCGGCCCCTATGCCGGCACGAAAGCCGCGGTCGAGGTGATGCTGCGCTCGATGGCGAAGGAGATCGCGCCGCGCGGCGTGCGCGTGAATGCCGTCGCGCCGGGTCCGGTGGACACCGACCTCTTTCGCGCGGGAAAGACCGAAGAGGCGAAGCAGCGCTCGGCGGCGCTCAGCCCCTTCAACCGCATCGGCACGCCGAAGGAAGTCGCCGAGGTGGTGGCCTTCCTCGCTTCCGAGAAGGCGTCGTGGGTGCACGGGCAGATCGTGCAGCCGAACGGCGGGATGGTTTGAACATCGCCGTCTTCACCAAGAACCGCTCGAACCCCGCGTACGAGGCGGCGCGGCTGGGGGCGGACCGCGTCGCGCGGCAGATGGGCGCGCACACCACGCACTGGGTGCCCGCGAAGGACGACGACCCGGACGAGCAGAGCGCGCTCATCGACGAGGCGCTCGCCGGACGGCCCGACGCGGTCGTGCTGATTCCCGCGCATCCCACGCGCGTGAACGCGGCCATCGCGCGCATCCACGCCGCTCGCGTCCCCATCTTCGGCTGCGTGAACCCGCTGCCGGTCGGGCGCGCGGTCACTTACGTGGGTTCCGACGACCAAGCGCTCGGGCGAAGGGCGGCGGAGTTTCTCTACCGCCACTTGAACGGTCACGGACGCGTCCTGATCGTGGCCGGCCCCGCGGACTCGGTCACCAGTACTGCGCGTGTGCGCGCCTTCGAGGCGGCGGCCCGCGCATTTCCGGGCATCGAGATCGCCGGCACCTGCATCGGCCATTACAACCGGGAGCGCGCCCGTCAGGCCGTCGCGGACTGGCTGCCGCATCACGATCGGCTCGACGCCGTGCTCGCCGCAAACGACGCGATGGCGCTCGGCGCGCTCGAGGCGCTGCGCGCCGCGGGCCATCGCGCGGCCGTGGTCGGCGTGAACGCGGTGCCGGAGGCGGTCGCCGCCATCCGGCGCGGCGAGATGCTCGCCAGCGCGGACTTCAACGCCATGGGCATGGCGGCGCTCGCCACCGAGTGCGCCGTGCGCCACCTGCGCGGCGAGTGCGTGCCCGAAAGCATCGAATTGCCGGTCGAGATCGTCGAGCGGCGCAATTGCAGCAAATGGGACCTGCCCTACGAGCAGCGCCCGCTACCCACCCTGGAGGAAATGACGACATGAAGTTGCGTACCGCTCTTGCCGCCGCGCTCGCGGCGCTCGCACTCGCGCCGGCCCAGGCGCAGCAGTTTCCGAACCGTGCGATCCGGATCATCGTGCCCTACAACGCGGGCGGCCCGGCCGACCTGCTCGCGCGCACCGCGAGCGAGAAGGCCTCGCCCCGCCTCGGCCAGCCGATCGTCATCGAGAACAAGCCGGGCGCGGGCGGGCACATCGGCGGCGAGATGGTGGCGCGCGCCGAGCCCGACGGCTACACCCTGGTACTCGCCACCATCGCGCACAACGGCGCCTCGAAGCTCTACCGCAACCTGAGCTACGACCCGAGGACCGACCTGCAGCCGGTGATCCTGCTCGCCGAGAGCCCGAGCGTGCTCATCGTGCACAACGATGTCCCGGTGAAGTCCGTACCGGAGCTCCTGGCGCTCGCGCGCGAGAAGCCCGGCCAGGTCTACTACGGCTCCGCCGGCGGCGGCTCGGCCATGCACATGGCGGCCGAGCTCTTCCGCTACATGACGAAGATCGACTACGTGCACGTGCCCTACAAGGGCGGTGCGCCGGCCATGCGCGACCTGCTCGCGGGCCGCGTGCACATGCTCTTCGAGAGCGTCGGCACGGCGCACAAGCACCTGTCGAGCGGCAAGATCCGCCCCATCGCGGTGACCAGCACGAAGCGCAACCCGAGCCTGCCCGACGTGCCTACGGTCGCCGAGTCCGGCGTGCCGGGCTATGCGTCGGTGCCCTGGTACACGATCTCGACCGCGAAGGGCGTGCCGGCGTCGATCGTCGGCAGGCTGAACGCCGCGTTCGACGCCGCCGTGAAGTCACCCGAGCTCGCCGAGCGCTGGGCGAAGCTCGGCGTGCTGCCGCTCGGCGGCACGCCGCAGGAGGCTGCGGCGCGCAACGAGGTCGAATTCGAGCGCTGGAGCAAAGTGATCGAGGCGGCCGGACTGAAGGTGGACTGAGGCGTGGAGGTCTTTGACGTGATCGTGGTCGGCGGCGGCGGCGCGGGACTGGCTGCCGCGATCGAGGCGCGCGCGGCGGGCGCGCGCACGCTGCTCGTCGAAAAGAACGAGCGGCTGGGCGGCTCCACCGCCTGGTCGATCGGCTCGATCACGGTCACCGGCACGCCGCACCAGAAGCGCCGCGGCATCGACGACAACCCGGCAGACCACTGGGCCGACATGCCGGGCTTTGCGGGCGAGCTGGCCGCGCGCGACAACGACGTGCTGCGTCGCATCCTGTGCGAAGAGGTGCCCGCGGCGTTCCAGTGGCTACTCGACTCGGGCGTACGCTTCATGGGGCCGATGCCGGAGCCGCCACACCGCAAGCCGCGCATGCACAACGTGCTGCCGAACTCGCGCGCCTACATCTGGCGCCTCGAGCGTCGCGCGCGACGCGAGGGTGTCGAGGTGCGGACGAACGCACGGGTGTCCAGCCTGGTGACGCAGGAAGACCGGGTGACCGGAGTCCGGCTGGCCGATGCTACGGTCGTTTCCGCGCGCCGCGGCGTGGTGCTCGCCGCGGGCGACTTCACCAACGATTCCGAGCTGAAAGCGCGCTTCATGGGCGCGCAGGAGGCGAAGGTCGAGGGCGTGAACCTCACCGCAACCGGCGACGGCCAGAAGATGGCCGTCGCGCTCGGTGCGACGATCGTCAACGGCGACCTCGCGCTTGGGCCCGAGCTGCGCTTCATCGCGCCGCAGAAGGAGACGCTCGCGCGGCGCCTGCCGCCCTGGCGCGTGCTCGCCTCGGGCATGGCCTGGGCGCTCGAGCACGTGCCGGCGACGATCCTGCGCCCGTTCCTCATGCAGTTCCTGACCACGGCGCTCGCGCCGTCGCCCGCGCTCTTCGAAGCGGGAGCGGTCCTCGTCAACCGCGAGGGCAAGCGCTTCTGCGACGAGCGCGACCGGCCCGCTTACCGCGTGCCCGACCAGCCGGGCAAGGTCGCGTTTATCGTGATCGACGGCGCGCTCGCGCGGCGCTTCTCGGCCTGGCCGCATTTCATCTCGACCGCGCCGGGCGTGGCCTACGCGTACCTGCCGGACTACCGGCGCAACCGCAAGGACGTGTACGCCGAGGCGCCGACGCTGGAGGCGCTCGCGCGCAAGCTCGGCATGGCCGCCCTCGAGGCGAGCTTCACCGAGCCGCCCTTCATCGCGCTCGGTCCGGTACGCTCGGTGTTCGTGCATGCGGAGGGCGGGCTCGCCGTGGACGAGCAGCACCGCGTGCTCGGCGAGGACCGCCGGCCGATCGCGGGCCTGTACGCGGCCGGCTCGACCGGGCAGGGCGGGCTGCTGCTAAAGGGTCACGGCCACCACCTGGCGTGGGCGTTCGTTTCCGGCAGGCGCGCAGGGCGCTTCGCCGCACTCAGCAAGGGAGCATGAAGCAGTGGCAGATACCTATGACGTCGTAGTGGTGGGCGCCGGCAACGCCGCGTTCTGCGCGGCCCTCGCCGCAAGAGAGAAGGTGCAGAAGGTCCTCGTGCTCGAGCGCTCGGGCGAGGACGAGGCGGGCGGCAACTCGCGCTTCACCGCGGGCCTCATGCGCGTCGCCTACGCGGGCGTGGACGACCTGAAGCGCGCGATCCCTGACCTGACCGAAGAGGAGATCGCGCGCACCGATTTCGGCACCTACACCGAGGACCAGTTCCTCGACGACATGGCGCGCGTGACCGAATTCCGCTGCGACCCCGACCTCACCGAAATCCTGGTGAAGAGGAGCCTCGCCACGGTCGAGTGGATGCGCACCAAGGGCGTGCGCTTCACCGCCGCCTGGGGCCGGCAGGCGTTCAACATCGGCGGCAAGTTCAAGTTCTGGGGCGGGCTCACGGTGGAAGCCGTCGGCGGCGGGCCCGGTCTGGTCGAATCGCTCACCAACGCGGCGAAGAAGAACGGCATCGACATCTGGTACTCGGCGCGCGCGACGAGCCTGATCGCCGACGACGAAGGCGTGAAGGGCGTGCGCGTGAAGAAGGACGGCAAGACGATCGAGGTGCGCGCGAAGAGCGTGGTGCTCGCCGCCGGCGGCTTCCAGGCGAACCCCGAATGGCGCGCGCGCTATCTCGGCCCCGGCTGGGAGCTCGCGAAGGTGAGGGGCACGCGCTTCAACACGGGCGACGTGATCCGCATGGCGCTCGAGGCCGGCGCGGCGCCGGTGGGCAACTGGTCCGGCTGCCACGCGGTCGCCTGGGAAAGGAACGCGCCCGAGTTCGGCGATCTCGCGATCGGCGACCAGTTCCAGAAGCATTCCTACCCCTGGGGCGTGTACATCAACGCGCTGGGCAAACGCTTCGTCGACGAGGGCGCGGACTTCAGGAACTACACCTACGCCAAGTACGGGCGCGTGATCCTCTCGCAGCCGAAGCAGTTCGCCTGGCAGATTTTCGACGCGAAGGTGAAGGCGCAGCTTCGGGACGAGTACAAGATCCGCCAGGTCACCAAGGTGACGGCGGGGACGCTCGAGGAGCTTTGCGCGAAGCTCGAGGACACCGACGGCAAGGCCGCGCTCGAGGAACTCAAGGCCTACAACGCGGCGGTGCGCCAGGACATCCCGTTCAACCCGAACGTGAAGGACGGGCGCTGCACGCAGGGGCTCGCCATCCCGAAGTCAAACTGGGCGAACACGCTCGATACGCCGCCGTTCGAGGCCTACGCGGTGACTTGCGGCATCACCTTCACCTTCGGCGGCTTGCGCATCAACACCGACGCGCAGGTGCTCGACCTCGAGGGCCAGCCGATCCCGGGGCTCTATGCCGCCGGCGAGCTGGTGGGCGGCATCTTCTGGTTCAACTACCCGGGCGGCACCGGGCTGACGAACGGCGCGGTGTTCGGCCGCATCGCGGGGACGAGCGCGGCGCGGTGAGCACCGTCGCCGAGCGCTTCGCCGCCTGGGCCGCGGATTTCCGCGCGCAGCCGCTCGCCCCGGAGGTCCTGCACCACGCGAAGCGCGCGGTGATCGACCTCGAGGCGGCGATGGTCTCGGGTGCGGTCGTGCCGCCCGCGACGCTGCTGGAAAAGGCGCTCGCCGAGGAGCTCGATCGCGGCGAGGCGCGGCTCGCCCTCGGGCGGCGCGCCACGGTGCGCGCCGCGGGGCTCATCAACGGCGCGGCCGCGCACACCATGGAGGTGGACGACATCTTCCGCGACGGCATCTACCACCCCGGCGCGCCGACCATTCCCGCGGCGCTCGCGCTCGCGCAGTCGCTCGGCGCCTCGGGAGCGGCGTTCCTGCGCGCGGTGGTCGTGGGCTACGAGATCTCTACGCGCATCGGCGCCGCCATGGGGCGCGCGCACTACCGGTACTGGCACAACACCGGGACCATCGGCTGCTTCGGCGCCTGCGCGGCGGCCGCCGAGCTTCTCGGCCTGGACGCGAAGCGCTTCGCGCACGCTCTCGCCACCGTCACCACCTTCTCGGCCGGCCTGCAGCAGTCCTTCCGCCAGGACTCGATGTCCAAGCCCCTGCACGCGGGCCGCGCGGCGGAAGCCGGGCTCACCGCGGCGCTCGCCGCGCGCGAGGGCGTCATCGGGACGCTCGACGTGATCGACGGCGAGGCGGGCTACGGGCGCGCGATGAGCGACGGCCCCGACTGGGAGAAAGCGCTCGCCACGCTCGGGCGCGACTTTCACGTCACGCGCATGACCTTCAAGAACCACACCTGCTGCGGCCACACCTTCGCGGCGATCGACGGCGCGCAGGCGCTGCAGGCGAGGATGGGCCTCGCGGCGAAGGACATCGCGCGCGTGCGCGTGGGTACCTACAAGGCGGCGCTCGAGGTGGCGGGCTACGAGGAGCCGCGCACCGCCGCCGAGGGGCGCTTCTCGCTCAAGTACGTGGTGGCCACCGCCCTCACGCACGGCAGCGTGCGCTTCGCCGCCTTCGAGCCGGCGCGCCTCGCCGACCCGGCGACGCGCGAGCTGATGCGGCGCATCGAGGTGGCGGTGGACCCGCAGCTCGACGCCGCCTTCCCGGGCCAGCGCGCCGCGCGCGTGGCGATCGAGGCGCGCGACGGGCGGCGCGAGGAGTTCCTGCAGCCGACGCGGATCGGCGACCCGGAAGCGCCGCTCTCGGACGCGCAGCTGGAGGCCAAGTACCTCGAGCTCGCGGGCCCCGTGCTCGGCGAGGCGGCGGCGCGCGCGCGGCTGGCCGGGCTGTGGACGATCGATACCCGGCCGACGCTGCGCCCGGACGCGAAGGCATAATCCGGGGCGATGTCCCCGGACGCAGCCCCCTCCCGCATCGCCGTGCTGCGCATGTCCGCGCTCGGCGACGTGGTCATGTCGCTGCCGCTGCTGCGCACGCTGCAGAAGGCCTTCCCGAACGCGAAGCTCCACTGGATCGTGGCGCGGCCCTTCCACGCGATCGTCGAGGGGCTCGACGGCGTCGAGCTGATCGTGATCGACAAGCCGCGCGGGCCGCTGTCCTACTGGCGCCTGTACCGGCAGATGCAGCGCTACGAGTTCGACTGGCTGCTCGTGCCGCAGGCGAGCATGCGCGCCAACCTCGTCATGGCGGTGACGCGCGCGAAGCGCAAGATCGGCTTCGGCGAGCTGCACTCGCGCGACCTGCAGCACCTGTTCGTGGACGAGTTCGTGCCCGCCAAGCCCGAGCACCTGATCGACAGCTTCCTGCGCTTCGCCGAGTACGTCGGCGCGACCGAGCGCGTGCTCGAGTTCGGCCTGCCCCTCACCGGGGACGAGCGCGCCTGGGCGCGCGCGCAGCTCGGCGCCTGCCACGGCATCAAGCTCGCCGTCGTGCTCGCGGCGAGCAAGGCCGAGCGCAACTGGCCGGTCGAGCGCTATCGCGAGACGCTGAACCGCGTCGCCGCGCGCTGGCCGCTCACGGTGGTGCTGATCGGGGGGGCGGGCGAGGCCGAGCGGTCGCTCGCCGCGTCGCTCAAGGAAGGCCTCGCCGCGCCGGTCGTGGACCTCGTCGGCCGCACGAGCCTGCGCCAGCTCGCCGCGCTCATGGGCGAGGTGGACTCGTTGCTCGCGCCCGACACCGGCCCCTTGCACATCGCGCAGGCGATGGGCACGCCGGTGGTGGGCCTGTACGCGGTGGCGCCCTCGAAGAAGACCGGCCCCTACCTCGAGCCGCAATGGACCGTGGACGTGTTCGCCGAGGCCGCGCAGACGATCCTCGGCCGCGGCGTCGAGCGCCTGGGCTGGCGCTCGCGCGTGCACGACGCGCGCGCCCTGCGCCTCATCCGCGTGGAGGCGGTGGTGGATAGAATAGAGGCACTGTTCCAGCACCGCGGCTATAAGCCGCTCGCCGCCTCATGAGCACCGAGCTTCTCGACCTCGACCGCCTGCGCGCGCAGCCGATGGTGCGCGACCCCTTTCCCTTCGTCGTGGTGAGCGGCATGCTGCGGCCCGGCGCGATCAAGGAAATCTCGCGCGACTTCCCGCCGATCGCCGACGGCGGCGTCTATCCCGTGGACGTCCTGCCGCTCGGGCCGGCGATGCGCAAGCTCGTGGCGGAGGTGAGCGGCCCCGAATTCCGCCGGGCGGTGGAGGCGAAGTTCGGCCTCGAGCTGGGCGAGAACCCGCCCATGGTCACGCTGCGCGGGCGCTCGCGCGACAAGGACGGGCGCATCCACCGCGACTCCGACGACAAGAAGGTGAGCCTGCTCCTCTATCTGAACGAGGACTGGCCGCACCGGACGGGCAACCTGCGCATGCTGCGCGCGCCCGACGACCTGGAGAGCACGGTGGCCGAGGTGCCCTCGACGGCGGGCACGATGGTGATCTTCGAGGTGACGCCGAACGGCTGGCACGGTCACCACAAGTTCGTCGGCGAGCGGCGCGTGCTGATGCTCAACTACATGGTGAGCGCCGAGGCGCACGCGCGCGAGGTGAAGCGCCACCGCTTCTCGGCGAAGGTGAAGGGCCTCAAGCGCCGCCTCGGGCTGTAGCGCGCGCATGCTCGCCGAATGCGACGTGCTGGTCGCGGGCTCGGGCGCGGGCGGGCTCGCCGCCGCGGTGACCGCGAGGAAGCACGGCCTCGACGTGCTGGTCGCCGAGAAGGAGCCGCTCTTCGGCGGCACCACCGCGCTCTCGGGCGGGTGGCTCTGGA
>JBFWWT010000025.1:0-37844 GCA_050246035.1 Burkholderiales bacterium | reverse complement strand
CACGCCGCCTCGCACGCGACCTTGATCAGGTGCGTCGCGCCGCGCGTCGCCTGCCCTAAAGTCCCGTCGAGGCTCGCGCCCGCGACGTTGAAGTACCGCAGGATCACGTGCTTCAACCCGCGCCCGGCGGGACTCGCGCTCGCGTCCCGCAGCATCCACTCGGTGACGAGCTTCGAGCGCCCGTAGGGATTGATCGGCCGCGGCTCGGCGGTCTCGGCGACGGGAAGCTTCTCCGGCGTGCCGTACACCGCGGCGGTGGAGGAGAACACGAACCGCTCGATGCCCTTCTCGACGCAGGCCTGGATGAGATTGCGCGACACCGCGGTGTTGTTGCCGTAGTACTTGAGCGGCTGCTCCACCGACTCCGGCACGATCAGGCTTCCGGCGAAGTGCACCACCGCCTTGACGCCGTGCTCCGCGATGAGCTTCCCGACGAGCGGCGCGTCGCCCGCGTCGCCCTCGACGAACGCCGCCTCCGGCGCGACCGCCCAGCGAAAGCCCGTCGACAGGTTGTCGAGCACGACTACGCGGTAGCCCGCGGCCAGGAACTGCCGCACCGCGTGCGAGCCGATGTAGCCCGCGCCGCCCGTCACGAGGACCGCGCCCGCCGTCATAAGCCCGTGATTGTATGGGAAACTTGGCCCGCCTCCCGATGCCCGCGTACTCGATCCTCATCCCGAGCTGGAACAATCTCCCCTACCTGAGGCTGTGCATCGAGAGCCTGAGGAAGCACTCTTCGCGCGAGCACCAGATCCTCGTGCACGCGAACGAGAGCACCGACGGCACGCGCGAGTGGCTTGCAGGCGAAGGCATCGAGCACACCGCGAGCGACGAGAACATCGGCATCTGCCACGCGGTGAACCTGCTCGGCGCGCGCGCGAAGGGCGATTACGTCGTCTACTTCAACGACGACATGGTGGCCGCCCCGGGCTGGGACGCGGCGCTCGAGCGCTGGATCGAGCGCGTGAAGCGCCACGAGCAATTCATGCTCTCCGGCACCATGGTCGAGCCCGTCGCCACCGGCAACGCCTGCGTGGTGATCCGCGACTTCGGCCGCGACCCGGCCAGGTTCGACCTCGAGCGCTTCGCGCGCGAAGCCCCCGCCCTCGCGCGCGCGGACTGGCTCGGCGCCACCTGGCCGCCGACACTCGTCTCGCGCGAGCTCTGGCACCGCGTGGGCGGCTACTCGATCGAGTTCTCGCCCGGCATGGGCAGCGACAACGACTTCTCCATGAAGCTCTGGCAGGCGGGCTGCCGCGTGTTCGTCGGCGTGGGCGCGAGCCTCGTCTACCACTTCGCCGAGACTTCCACGCGCCGCATCCGCAAGAACGACGGGCGGCGGCAGTTCCTGATGAAGTGGGGGCTCGTGCAGTCGGGCTTCGACCGGCACCACCTGCGCCGCGGACAGCCGGTTCCAGAAGATCCCCTGCTCGCCGAGCCCGCGGGCCTCGGCTGGCAGCGGGTGAAGAGCGCGCTCAAGCGCCGCTTTTCCTGAGCGCCTCGCGCGCGGCCTCGATCACTCGATCGGCGCTCATGACGTCGAGGCACTCGGCGCGGCTCTCGCGATGCTTGTCGCAGCCCTCCTCCTGGCAGGGAACGCAGGCGAGCGAAGGCTCCTGCACGAGCCAGACGTTGCCGCGCGGCTGCAGCGCGGCGACCTTCTCGTACGGCGCAGCCAACCCGAGCCGCGGCACCGGCCCCCAGAGCCGGGGATCCGTGGGCCCGAAGAGCGCCACGCTCGGCGTCTCGCAGGCCGCGGCGAGGTGCGTGGTCGCCGTGTCCGGCCCCACGTAGAGCGCGGCGCGCCGCAGGAGGTCCGCGACCTGCGCGAAGCGCAGCCGCCCGATGACGTTGGTCACCGGCGTCTTCACGCCCATCAGCACCTCCTGCACGTAGGCGCGCTCGTCCTTGTCGGGCCCGCCGGTGATCACCACGCGCAAGCCCTCGCCGTGCAGCCAGGCGATGAGCGCATGCCAGCCACGCGCGTTCCAGCGCTTGTAGCGAAAGCGCGGCGCGAGGTGCAGCACCGCGAAGCGCTCGCGCAACGCGTCGAAGCCGAGCAGCTCCTGCAGCGCCTGCGCCGTCATGTGCGCGGTGGGCGCGACCATCTCCGGCCGCCAGGCGATGCCCATCGCCTTCGCGAGCGCCTCGTAGCTCGCCGCGCGCGCCTGTTCCCTCGGCGAGACGACCGAGTGCGTGAGCAGCGCCCCCTTCCACCAGCGCTTCGTCAGCTCCGGGGGCAGCAGTCCGGCGCGCTCGCGCGCCGCGACCAGCCCGCAAAGGTGCGGCCGGTCCGCGGTTTCCGCCACCACCGCGAGGTCGTAGCGCCGCCACAGGCGCCGCAGTAGCGAGAGCTCCTCGCCGCGCGAGGTCGTCAGCACGTGCCGCAGGTCGGGATTGCCCTCGAGCACGCCCTCCATGCCCGAGAAGACGAGCGCGTCGATCGCCGCGGCGGGCCAGGCAGCGCGCAGCGAGCCGATGAGCGGCGTGGTGAGCAGCACGTCGCCCAGGAAGCGAAGCGAGACGACGAGGATCGAGTCCGGCTCAGTCAACCCGGAATTCCGCGGCGACGGCGATCGTGCGCCCCGGGAGCGGATACACCGAGTAGCGATCGGGCGTGAAGGCGCTGCGCACCGCGTAAGTGTAATAGCGCTCGTCGAAGAGGTTGTTCACCGTGGCGGAGATGCGCCCCCAGCCCAGCTCTCGCGCGAGCTTCACGTCCACCAGGCTGTAGGCGGGAATCTTCGCGCCGAGGGTGTTCGGCTCGTCGTTGTCCATGTACTGGCTGGCCGCCGCGGTGAGCGAGGCCGCGAGCTGCGTGCGCGCGTCCAGCGCCCAGGCGAGCCCGAGGCTCAGCCGGTGCTCGGGCACGAGGGGCGCGCGCCGCCCCGCGATGTCGAGGTTCGCGCCGATGGCGAAGCCGCCCCCCGCGAGCACGCCCTCGCGAAAACGCGCGTCGGTGTACGCGTAGGCCCCCGTGAAGCGCAGCGAGGGTGTCGCCTGCCAGACGCCGTCCAGCTCGAGGCCCCGGCGCCGCGAGGGCGGCAGGTTCGTGTTGCCCACGCCGGTGGTGAACGGGTCGAGGTGGATCTCGTCGGTCACGTCGGTCTGGAAGAGCGTCGCGCGCGCGCGCGAGCCTTTTGCGCGCCACTCGGCGCCCGCCTCGTGCGTGCGCGCCGTCTGCGGCCGCAGGACCTGGAACTGCGCCTGGAAGAACTCGTCGTTCTCGTAGATTTCGTCGGCGCCGACGAGGCGAAAGCTCCGGCCGGCGCGCGCGAAGACGCTCCAGGCGCTCGCGAGCGCGTGGCGCACGCCGAGCTCCCAGGCGTGCTCGCGCTGGCGCCCGGCCGCGACGGGTGCCCCGCTGCCGAAGGCGCCGCCCGGTGCGCTCGGATCGAAGGTGTCGCTTGCCCGGTACTCGACGCGCTCCTCGCGCCAGCCGGCAGTGACGAGCGTGTCGCGCCCCAGCTCCATCGCGTCCTGCACGTAGAGCGCCTCGGTGTCGCGGTCGATGCGCACGCGGTTGATCGGCTGTCCCGCGTTCTGCGGCCGGTCGCTGCGGCGCGAGTCGTAGCGCCAGCGGATCCAGTCGGTCCCGAGCGTCACGCGATGGCGCATCCCGGCGAGCGAGAACGGCACGCGCAGGCGCGGCGTGAGCGCGGTGTAGTCGAGCTCGTCGTCGCGGAAGGTCGGAAAGCCCCCCTGGTCGAAGTAGGCGCGCTGGCGCTTGCCGCGCCAGTCGGCGCCGACGTTCGCCTCCGCGGCGCCCAGCCGCGTCACGAAGGTCGCGCCCACGCGCTCGCCGTCGCGGCTCGACCAGTCGAGCGGCGTCTGCGCGCCGCGCGGATCGGTCGCGTACTCGTCCAGCCCGATCGAGGGCTGCACGGTGCGCGCGCCGGGCAGGCGCAGGTCCTGCCGGTCGGTGCCGAAGCGCAGGTCGAGGTAGCTCTCGCCCGGACCCCAGCGCAGGTTGAGGCTGGAGTTCCTCTGCAGGTTGCGGTTGTTGCGCCGGTAGCCCTCCGAGTCGTAGCCGTGCAGCGTGGCGTTCACGCCGAGCGCGTCGCCCGCGGTACTGCCGTAGAGCTGGCCTTCGAGCGTGCGGTAGCTCGCCGCGCGCGCCTTCGCCTCGGCGCGGCGGCCGAGCTTGAGCGGCGAGCGCGTGACGATGTTCACCACGCCCGTGGTCGCGCCGTCGCCGTAGAGCACCGCGCCCGTGCCGCGCAGGATCTCGATCCGCTCGATCGCCGAGAGCGGGATCGCCGCCCATTGCACGCCCGAGAGGTCGATGTCGGTGACGCGCCGGCCGTCCACGAGAATGAGCGTGTTCTGCGTGGCGGTCGCGCCGAAGCCGCGCAGGTCCACCTGCGCCGCGGCCGCGTTGTTGCCGTAGAGGTCCTGCAGGTTCAGCCCGGCCTGCCCGGCGAGGAGCTCGGGCAGCGTGCGCGCGCTGCTCGTCTCGATGTCCTCGGCGGCGAGCACGGTCACCGCCGCCGGCAGGCGCCGGCTGTCCTCGGGGAAGCGCGTGGCCTCGATCAGCACGGCGCCGTTCGATTGCGCGTGCGCGGCCGGCGCGAGCGCGGCGAGCAGCACGCAGGTTGCGATGCGGTTCATGTCGACCTCCCCGGCGTCATCCCCGACGCCTCCAAGCGGTTGATGGAAAACCGCAAGGCCGGTCTCCGGACTCGCAAGTCGCGCTTGGATCGCGCCGGGCGCGTCGCCTTCCCGTGGCCTGCAGCACCACAGTGGCGGGTGACGCGCCCCCTTGCTTACCGTTGCGGGGGCAGTACAGGGATCGCGGGCCGCGTAGCGCGGCGCCGCCCACCTGTTTCCCGTTTCATCCCCGCGGAGCGGACCCCCGCGAGGACACCTTGCAGCCTGATACGCGGGCGATTATACAAATGCGCATGCGTGTTGCGATGCTCCTTGCCGCCCTGCTCGTCGCTTTGGCGGCACGCGCCGACGTCCGCGTCACCGACGACTACGGCCGCGAAGTGCTGCTCGCCGCGCCCGCGCAGCGCGTGGTGAGCCTCTCGCCGCACCTCACGGAGCTCCTGTACGCGGCCGGCGCGGGCGAGCGCCTGGTCGGCGCGATCGAGTACAGCGACTATCCGCCCGAGGCGCGGGCGCTGCCGCGCGTGGGCAGCGAGGCGGCGATCGACCTGGAGGCGGTGGTCGCGCTGCGGCCCGACCTCGTCGTCGCCTGGCCGCAGTCGGGCAGCACGCGCGCGATCGAGCGCATCGCCGCGCTGGGCATCCCGGTGTTCCGGTCGGAGCCCAGGGCGATCGAGGACATCGCGCGCACGATCGAGACCCTCGGCGTGCTCGCCGGCACGCCAGCCGCGGCGCAAGTCTCGGCCCGGGCGTTCCGCGAGCGCGCGGCGCGCCTGGGGCGCACCTACGCCTCGCGCCCCACGGTGCGCGTTTTCTACCAGGTCTGGAACCGGCCGCTCATCACGGTGAACGGCGATCACGTGATCAGCAAAGTCCTCGCCCTTTGCGGTGGCGAAAACGTGATGGCGGGGCTCCCCGCGCTCGCGCCCGAGATCGACCGGGAGCGCGTGCTGCGCGCGGACCCCGAGGCCATCATCGCGAGCGGCTCCGACGGCCGCCACCCGGAATGGCTGCGGGAGTGGAAGGCCTTCCCGGATCTGGCGGCCGTGCGGCGGGGCAACCTCTTCGCGGTCCGGCCGGATCTGGTCCAGCGGCACACCCCCCGGCTCCTCGACGGCGCCGCGGAAATTTGCGGGTTTTTGCAGGAGGCCCGGGACCGGAACAGACCCTAAGCCCTTCTCAGGAAACACATTCAGAACCCGCCCTTATTTCTTGACGCACTGGCGGTTTTGAAACATAGTGTGCCGCGTGGAGGCGGAGCTCAATTCGCTCGAGGCGAAGGTCGCCCAGTTCGTGGCGCTCTGCGAGCGGCTGCGTGCCGAGAACATTTCCCTGCGCCAGGAACTGGCCACGGCGCGCAACGACGCCAAGCGCCTGAACGAGAAGATCGACGGCGCCCGCGCCCGGGTCGAGCAACTGCTCGCCCGCATCCCCGAGTGAGCGCCGACACCAAGCGCGCCGCCGAGGCCGCCGAGACCCTGGACGTGACGCTGCTCGGGCGCAGCTATCGCGTCGCGTGCCCGGACGGCGAGCGCGAGGCGCTGCTGCAGGCGGTGGCGTACCTCGAGGGCAAGATGAGCGACATCAAGGCCTCGGGCAAGGTCGCCGGCACCGAGCGCATCGCGGTGATGGCCGCGCTCAACGTCGCGCACGAGCTGCTCAGCCTGCGCCTCGGCGAGGGTTTCGACATGGGCAAGGCCAAGCGCCGCATCGCCGCGATCGAGGCGACGCTGGACGCGGCGCTCGCCAAGCAGGAAAAGCTCTTCTAGCCGGCGCGCCGCGCCGCAGTTGGTGTAGTCTCGCGGTGTTCCCTGCTGTGTGCGACCGGGCTCTATTTTTCCGAACCGATAGCTTCCTTAGGTTGCGGCCCCTAGCGTCACTGTTGTGATCGTCCCGCCTTCGGGCGCCGGACGAACCTGAGGTGACCGGTAAGCGACCACCCTGTTTAGCCAGGGTTCGGGAGCCGAGCCCACCGGCATGTGCGGGGAACGCTACCCCCTATGCGCTACTGGCTGATGAAATCCGAGCCCGACGAGTGCTCGATCGACGACGCGCTCGCGGCACCCGGGCGCATCACGCCGTGGACCGGCGTGCGCAACTACCAGGCGCGCAATTTCATGCGCGACGACATGCGCGCCGGCGACGGCGTGCTCTTCTACCACTCGAGCTGCCCCGAGCCCGGCATCGCCGGGCTCGCGGAGGTCGCCTCGAGCGCCTGTCCGGACCCTACGCAGTTCGACAGGAAAAGCCCTTACTATGACCCGAAATCGAAGCGCGAGGCACCGCGCTGGACGATGGTGGACGTGCGCGCGCTGAAGAAGGTCCCGCTCTTGCCGCTCGCCGAGCTGCGCCGGCACAAGACGCTCGCGAAGATGTGGCTCCTGCGGCCCGGCACGCGCCTGTCCGTCACGCCGGTGAGCGCGGCGGAATGGCTTTACATCACCAGGCGACTCATGTGACGAACGATCTGCTCCTTCGCGCGCTCGCGCGCGAGCCCACCGAGCGCACGCCGCTGTGGCTCATGCGCCAGGCGGGCCGCTACCTGCCCGAGTACCGCGCCACGCGCGAGCGCGCCGGCAGCTTCCTCGCGCTCGCGAAGACGCCCGCGCTCGCCGCGGAAGTGACGCTGCAGCCGCTCGAGCGCTTTCCCCTGGATGCGGCGATCCTTTTTTCCGACATCCTCACGGTGCCCGACGCGATGGGGCTCGGGCTCTACTTCGCCGACGGCGAGGGCCCGCGCTTCGAGCGCCCCTTGCGCGACGAGGCCGCCATCCGCGCGCTCGCCGCGCCCGATCCGGCGGACAGGCTTCGCTACGTGCTGGACGCCGTGCGCGAGATCCGCAAGGCGCTCGCCGGTCGCGTGCCGCTCATCGGCTTTTCCGGGAGCCCCTTCACGCTCGCCTGCTACATGGTGCAGGGGGCGGGCAGCGACGACTGGCGCGAGCTGAAGACGATGCTCTACGCGCGGCCCGAGCTCCTGCACCGCATCCTCGAGGTGAACTCGCGCGCGGTCACCGACTACCTGAACGCGCAGATCGAGGCGGGCGCGCAGGCGGTGATGATCTTCGACACCTGGGGCGGGCAGCTCGCCCACGCCGATTACGAAACCTTCTCGCTCGCCTACGCGCGGCGCGTGATCGCGGGGCTGCGCAAGGAATGCGAGGGACGGCGTGTGCCTTCGATCCTCTTCACCAAGGGCGGCGGCGCGTGGCTCGAGGCAATGGCCTCGAGCGGCTGCGACGCCGTGGGGCTCGATTGGACCGTCGATGCCGCCGCGGCGCGCGCGCGCATCGGCGCGCGTGTCGCGCTGCAAGGCAATCTCGATCCATCGGCGCTCTTCGCGCCGGCCGGGCGCGTGCGCGAGCAGGCAAGGCGCGTGCTCGATGCCTTCGGACCTGAACCGGGTCACGTCTTCAATCTCGGACATGGCATCTCGCAGCACACACCCGTGGAAAGCGTTGCCGCGCTCGTGGACGAAGTGCGCACTTACAGCGCGGCGCTACGCCGCGCCGCGCAAAAAAAAGCTTGACTTATGCACACCGGGGCGTTCCAGGGCGCCCGGCACCGCTTCATGCCCATATCTAGGGGCTGTTCATCCTAACTAATTGATACACCGATATTATTTTCCTCGTCCGCCGTCAGGGTCGGACGCTGCGCCCTGGGGGCGTCCCTCTATGACCGTCCTGCGACAAGTTTATGCACATTGTTATCCACACCCCACTCACGCAGGACGAAAAGCGCTTTCGGCGGCGGGGGTTAGGGCGAGGAACGCAATGCAGTGGATCAACTCGGAAAACTAACTCTTTGCGGTCGCATCGCTTTCTGCGGCTGAAAAAAGCGCTCTCCCTCGGGCGATGAGGGTCCTGCGCGTCGCGCTCGACGTCCCGCTCGCCACGCTGTTCGACTACGCGCCCGGCGACGGCATCGACGCGCGCGCCGGCGACCGCGTGGTCGTGCCGTTCGGCACGCGTTCGCGCGTGGGCGTCGTCGCGGAGATCGCCGACGACACGACGATCGACCCGGCGCGCCTTAAGCCCGTGCAGCGCGTGCTCGAGGACGCGCCCCGCCTGCCGGCGCCATGGCTCGAGTTCCTGCGCTTTCTGGCCGGCTACTACCACCGCCCCCTGGGCGAGACCGTGATCGGCGCGCTGCCGCCGCGCCTGCGCTCGCTGAAGCCCCTGCCGAGGAAGGTGCGCGAGGACGCCGCCGGCGCGCCTGCGTCGCCGCGCTTCGTCACCGACCACGTGCCGACGCCCGAGCAGGCTCGGGCGATCGCGCGCATCGACGAGGCGCGGGGCGGGTTCCGGCCGTTCCTGCTGCATGGCGTGACCGGAAGCGGCAAGACCGAGGTGTACCTGAGCGCGATCGCGCGCGTGATCGCGCGCGGCGAGCAGGCGCTCGTCATGGTGCCCGAGATCAGCCTCACGCCGCAGCTCGAGGAGCGCTTTCGCCGCGCCTTCCCCGAGGTGCGCATCGCCATGCTGCACAGCGCGCTCGAGGACGTGCCGCGCACCGCCGACTGGCTCGCCGCCGTGCGCGGCGAGGCGGGCGTGGTGCTCGGCACGCGGCTCGCGGTGCTCACGCCCCTGCCGCGCCTCGGCCTCGTCGTGGTGGACGAGGAGCACGACACCTCGTTCAAGCAGCAGGACGGGCTGCGCTACTCGGCGCGCGACGCGGCCGTGGTGCGCGCGAAGCTCGCGGGCTGCCCCGTCGTGCTCGGCACCGCGACGCCCTCGCTCGAGACCTGGCAGAACGCGCTGGAGGGCCGCTACGAGCGCCTTGCGCTGCCTGAGCGCGCGGTGCCCGGCGCGCGCCTGCCCGCGGTGCGCACCGTGGACCTGCGACAGCAGAGCGTGGAGCACGGCTTCGCGCCGAGCGTGCTCGCGGCGATCGGCGAGCGCCTGGCGCGCGGCGAGCAGGCGCTCGTCTTCATCAACCGTCGCGGCTACGCGCCGGTGCTCGCCTGCCATGCCTGCGGCTGGGCCGCGGGTTGCGAGCGCTGCACCGCGCGCATGGTCCTGCACCGCGTCGGCCGCTGCCTGCGCTGCCACCATTGCGGCGACGAAGCCCCCATCCCGCGCGCCTGCCCGACCTGCGGCAACCTCGACCTGCGCGCGATGGGGCGCGGCACGCAGCGCGTAGAAGACACGCTGGCCGCGCGCTTTCCCGGCGCGCGCGTCGTGCGCATCGACCGCGACAGCGCGCAGCGGCGCGCCGAGCTCGCGCGCACGCTCGCCTCGGTGGCGCGCGGCGAGGCCGACGTCCTCGTCGGCACGCAGCTGCTCGCCAAGGGTCACGACTTTCCCCTGCTCACGCTGGTCGTCGTGCTCGACGCCGACAACGCGCTCTTTTCGACGGACTACCGGGCCGCCGAGCGCCTCTACGCGACGCTCGCGCAGGTCTCGGGGCGCGCCGGGCGCGCGCTGCGGCCGGGCGAGGTGCTCGTGCAGACACGCCACCCGCAGCACCCGCTCTACGCGGCGCTCGCGCGTCACGACTTCGAGGCCTTCGCCGCCGCGCAGCTCGCCGAGCGCGAAAGCGCGGGCTTTCCGCCCTTCGTGCACGAGGCGGTGCTGCGCGCCGAGGCCTCCAAGCTCGCGCAGGCGCTCGAGTTTCTCGAATCGGCCGCGCGCCTCGTGCCGGTCCCGGAGGACGTGCGGGTCTACGACCCGGTGCCAAACGTCATCACGCGGCGCGCCGACCTCGAGCGCGCGCAGCTGCTCGTGCAGTCGCCCTCGCGTCCCGCGCTGCAGGAGTTCCTGCGCGCCTGGAGCGAGCGCCTGTTCGCCTCCTCGCCGCGCAACGTGCGCTGGCACCTCGACGTGGATCCCATCGAATTCGGCTGATAATCGGGGACGGACCTCAATTTCCCTGAAATTGAGGTCCGTCCCCATATAATTCGCGCCCTTTCATGGACATCAAGGCTCATCTCGCCGGGCTGTTGCGGGCGGCGCTCGCGAAGGTCGCGCCCGAGGCGGCGAACACCGAGGTCGTGATCGAGCGCCCGCGCGACGCGGCGCACGGCGATTTCGCGTGCAACGTCGCGCTGCAGCTCGCCAAGCGCCTGAAGCGCAAGCCGCGCGATCTCGCTGCCGAGCTCGCGGCGGCGGTACCCGCCGACCCGAACGTCGAGAAGCTCGAGATCGCGGGGGCCGGCTTCATCAACATCCGGCTCTCGCCGCGCGTCGGGCAGGCGGCCGTGGCGCGCGTGCTCGCCGAGGGCGCGTCCTATGGCCGCGCGCGCGCCTCCGGGCCGCAGAAAGTCATGGTCGAGTTCGTCTCGGCGAACCCGACCGGGCCGCTGCACGTCGGCCACGGCCGGCAGGCGGCGCTCGGCGACGCCCTCGCCGCGCTGCTCGCCTCGCAGGGCCACGAGGTGACGCGCGAGTTCTACTACAACGACGCCGGCGCGCAGATCCACAATCTCGCGCTCTCGGTGCAGGCGCGCGCGCGCGGTACGGCGCCGGGCGCGCCCGGCTGGCCGGAGGACGGCTATCGCGGCGAGTACATCGAGGAGATCGCGCGCAATTTCGTCGCCGGCGGCGGCAACGCGGACGATCTGGAGGCGATCCGGGTCTTCGCCGTGGCGGCGCTGCGCCGCGAGCAGGACATCGACCTGCAGGCCTTCGGCGTGAAGTTCGACGTCTACTACCTCGAGTCGAGCCTGTACGCCGACGGCCGCGTCGAGGCGGTCGTGAAGGCCCTGGTGGCGAGCGGCAGGACCTACGAGCAGGAAGGGGCCTTGTGGCTGCGCACCACGGACTACGCCGACGACAAGGACCGCGTGGTGCGCAAGTCCGACGGGAGCTACACCTATTTCGTGCCCGACGTCGCCTATCACGTCACCAAGTGGGAACGCGGCTACGTCAAGGCGATCAACGTACAGGGGACCGACCACCACGGCACCATGGCACGCGTACGCGCCGGACTGCAGGCACTGAATCTGGGTATCCCGTCGGGCTACCCCGACTACGTCCTGCACAGCCTGGTCAAGGTGATGCGCGGCGGCGAGGAGGTGAAGATCTCCAAGCGCGCGGGCAGCTATGTGACGCTGCGCGACCTCATCGACTGGGTGGGGCGCGACGCGGTGCGCTTCTTCCTCGTGTCGCGCCGGGCCGATTCCGAGTTCGTCTTCGACGTGGATCTCGCGCGCTCGCAGTCCGAGGAAAACCCCGTGTACTACGTGCAGTACGCCCACGCGCGCGTCTGCAGCGTGTTCTCGCAGTGGAACGGCGACGCCACAGCCCTCGCCGGCGCGCCGCTCGAGCCCCTCACGGGCGCGCGCGAGGCAGCGCTCATGCGCCGGCTCGCCGAGTTCCCGGAGGTCCTCGCCGGCGCCGCGCGCGAGCTCGCGCCGCACGCGATCGCCTTCTACCTGCGCGACCTCGCCGGCGAGTTCCACAGCTACTATAATGCCGAGCGCATTCTGGTCGAGGACGAGGCGACGCGCCGGGCGCGACTTGCGCTGTGCGCCGCGGTCCGCCAGGTGCTCGCCAACGGGCTCGCGCTGCTCGGCGTGAGCGCCCCGGAAAGGATGTAATGGCGGCAATACCACACGCGCGAGCGCGCAACGGATCGGGCGGCGGATTCCTCGTCGGCATGTTCGTCGGCCTGCTGATCGGGCTGGCGATCGCGCTCGGCATCGCGCTCTACCTCAACAAGACGCCGATCCCCTTCATGAGCGGCGCCAAGCCCGCGGCGGAAGCCGCCCGCAGCGACCCGGGCAAGGCGCCGCCGATCGCCGGCCTGCCGCAGGGCGGCGACAAGCCCGCCGCGGCGCCCGCGGCCAAGGCGCCCGAGAAGCCGCGCTTCGACTTCTACAAGATCCTGGTGGGCGGCGAGGAGCCGCTCAGCGACCGCGAGCTGCGCGAGCGCCTGAGCTCGGCGGCGAAAAGCGCCGCGCCCGAGCCGCAGGCGGCCGCGAGCGCGGCGCGCGACGTGTATTTCATTCAGGCCGGCGCGTTCCAGAATCCCGCCGACGCCGACAACCAGAAGGCGCGCCTCGCGATCCTCGGCTTCGAGTCCAACGTCGAGCCCACGAACCTGCCCGACAAGGGCACGTTCTACCGCGTACGCCTCGGCCCCTACGCCAAGGTCGACGAGCTGAACCGCGTGCGCCAGGCGCTGGCGCAGAACGGAATCGACGCCAGCCTGGTCAAAGTGAAGGAATCCGCAACTCGAGGGGTGAACTGACATGAACGCGCATCGCCGATTGCTCGTCGCCGCGCTCGCGCTGGCGCCCGCGGCGGGCCTCGCCCAGGCGCGCCGGCCCGCGCCAGGCGTCAACTACACCGAGCTCCCGGTTCGCCAGCCGGTGGAAGTGCAAGGCAAGATCGAGGTGCTGGAGTTCTTCTGGTACGGCTGCCCGCACTGCTACTCGCTGCAGCCGATGATGGAGAAGTGGGTGCCGCTGCTCGCCGGCGACGTGAGCTTCCGGCGCGTGCCCGCGGTGCTCAACCAGGGTTGGGCGCGCGAGGCGGCCGTGTTCTATTCGTTCGAGGCGCTCGGCGTGCTCGAGCGCCTGCACCGGCCGTTCTTCGACGCCATCCATGTCAATCGGATCGACACGCGCGACGCGGGCGTGCGCGCCGAGTGGCTGCGCAAGCACGACGTCGATCCGCAGCGCTTCGAGGACGCGTACAAGTCCTTCGGGGTGCAGAGCAAGGTGCGCCGCGCGCAGCAGATGTCGGCCGCCTACCGCATCGACGGCACGCCGGCGCTGGCGGTAAACGGCCGCTACACCATCAGCCCCCAGCAAGGCGGCACCCAGGCCGGCATGCTGGCGGTCGCCGATTACCTCATCGGGCTCGAGCGCAAGGGCGGCTGAGCCCGCAAGGCGCGCGCGCTGGCCGCTCGCCGCATCGTCTCGCTGGTTCCCTCGCTCACCGAGCTCGTGTGCGCGCTCGGGCTCGGCGACGAGCTGGTCGGTCGCACGGGGTTCTGCGTGCACCCGCGCCAGCTCGTGCGGCGCGTCCCCAAGGTCGGCGGTACGAAGTCGGTGGACCTGGACAAGGTGCGCGCGCTCGCCCCGACCCACGTCATCCTCAACGTGGACGAGAACCGCAAGGAAACGGCCGAGGCGCTCGCGCGGTTCGTGCCGCACGTCGTCGTCACGCATCCCCTGGGACCCCTCGACAACCTGGCGCTCTACCGCCAGTTCGGCGGCGTCTTCGGGCGCGAGCGCGAGGCCGAGGACCTGTGCGCGCGCTTTCAAGCGGCCTACGACGAAGTCGCCGCGACGGCATGGCCCGAGCGGCGCGCGCTTTACCTGATCTGGAAGGGTCCGTGGATGACGGTGTCGCGGGACACCTACATCTCGCGCACGCTCGCGCTGTTCGGCTGGCGCACGGTGCCGGAGGCCTGCGCGGCACGCTATCCAGAGCTCGACGGTCTTGACAGCGTCGAGGCGGATGTCGTGCTCCTTTCGTCCGAGCCGTACCGCTTTCGCGAGCGGCACGTCGCCGAGGTCTGCGCGCTCACCGGGAAGCCGGCGTTTCTCGTGGACGGCGAGATGACCTCCTGGTACGGGCCGCGGGCGGTCGCGGGGCTCGACTACCTTCGCGAGTTCACGGCGCGAGCATCGCGCGCCGGATCGCCTCCTGCTCGATGAAGTCGCGCTCGTCGGCGCTGGCGGCGCCCGCGCAGGCGCGCACGCGGTAGCAGTCCGGGTCGTAGGGCGTCTGCGGCTCGATGCCCTCGGCGAGCCGCCGTGCGAGCGAAAGCATGCGGCCACGAAAAGCGACGATCGCCTTGTCGCTCGTGCCGAGGTGCTCGCCCGCGCGATCGGCGATCGGGCCCGCGGACTCCGCGAGGAGGCTCTGCGGCGCGGACGCGAGCGGTGCGCCGATCGCGCGCCAGGCCACGGTGAACACCGAGGTCTGCCCGTCGTCCATGGGCACCCACGCACGGAACACGCGCGTCTCCGGATCCTCGATGGGCGCGAGCAGCGTGAAGCAGGGGACCAGGAACAGATCGACCCGCCAGGCATAGGCGCCGTCTGTCGCGCTGCGCGCGCCGCAGGCAAGGCCGTAGGCCGTCTCGTGCACCGTATAGCGCCGCACGGATGCGTCGGCGTTGCGCGACGCATCGATCTCGGCTTCCAGCGCCTGGGCGAAATTGCAGGCGAGGCTCGAATGCGTCGTTCGCCGGTGCGCCGGCGGCGAGCCCAGCCACTCGAACTCCGGCAGCTCGGCGCGCTTTTCCGCGGGGCCGAGGTAGGCCCACAGCAGCCCCCCGCGCTCGAGCACCGGGTAGGCGACCGCGCGAACGTGCTCGCGAAACGCCGTTCCCGCAGGCTCCGAGGGCATGTCGAGGCAGCGCCCCGCGACGTCGAATTTCCAGCCGTGGTTGGCGCAGCGCAAGCCCCCCGCCTCGTTGCGGCCGAGCGCGAGGCTCGCGCGGCGATGCGGGCAGTGCTCGGCGAGCAGCCCGGCGCGCCCCCGGCTGTCGCGAAACGCGACCAGCGCCTCTCCCAGCAGCCGCACGCGCCTCGGCGGTGCATCGGCCGTGAGCGCCTCGGCGGGCATGAACGGCAGCCAATGGCGCCGGAAGAGGCCGCCCATCGCCGTCCCCGGCCCCACTCTCGTCAGCAGCTCGTTATCTTCCCGGCTCAACATAATTGGGGACGGACCTCGGTTTTCTCATCTGTGAATCATTCGCAGATGAGAAAACTGAGGTCCGTCCCTATTTAAGCCTAAGCATGGCGTAGGAGCCCGGCGCGTCCTCGATTGCGCGGGCGGGCGGGCGAGCCGGGATGCGGTCGGGGCCGTCGTGCGCCTCGATCCAGCGCTGCCAGTCCTCCCACCACGAGCCCGGGTGCTGCGTGGCGTCCTCGTACCAGTCCTCGGGCGTCGCGGGAAACTCCTCGTTCGTCCAGTAGTGGTACTTCTTCGCCGAGGGCGGATTGACGATGCCGGCGATATGGCCCGACCCGCCGAGCACGAAGCGCACCGGGCCGCCGAGGTAGCGCGCGCCCTTGTAGGTCGTCTGCCAGGGCGCGATATGGTCCTCCACCGTGGAGATGAAGTACGCCGGCGCCTTCACCTTCGAGAGGTCGATCGGCACGCCCGCGAGCTCGATGCCGCCCGGCACCCCGAGCCGGTTCTTGATGTACATGCTGCGCAGGTAGAAGCTGTGCATGCGCGCCGGCATGCGCGTGGAGTCGGAGTTCCAGTACAGCAGGTCGAAGGGAAACGGATCCTTGCCGAGGAGGTAGTTGTTGACGACGAAGGACCACACGAGGTCGTTCGCGCGCAGCAGGTTGAAGGTGGAGGCCATCTCCGAGCCCTCGAGGAAGCCGCGCTCGTTCATGCGCCGCTCGAGGTTCGCCACCTGCGCCTCGTCGATGAAGACGCCCAGCTCGCCCGGCTGGGAAAAATCGAGCAGCGAAACGAAGAACGTCGCGCTCGCCACGCGCGCGTCGCCCTTCGCGGCGAGCCAGGCGAGCGTGCAGCCGAGCAGCGTCCCGCCCAGGCAGTAGCCGATCACGTTGAGGCGATCCTCGCCGGTCGCGCGCATGACTTCGTCCATCGCGGCGACCGCGCCCTCGGTCAGGTAGTCGTCGAAGCCCTTCTGCGCGAGCCTCGCATCCGGGTTCACCCACGAGACGACGAACACCGTGTGCCCCTGCCCCACCGCCCAGCGGATGAAGCTGTTCGATTCGCGCAGGTCGAGGATGTAGTACTTGTTGATCCAGGGCGGGATGATGAGCAGCGGCCGCCGGAACACGGTCTCGGTCGCCGGCGCGTACTGGATGAGCTGCAGCAGGTCGTTCTGGAAGACGACCTTGCCGGGCGTGGTGGCGACGTTGCGGCCGAGCTGGAACGCCGACTCGTCCGTCATGCTGATGCGCAGTTGCCCGTCGCCCTTCTCGATGTCGGCGAGGAGGTTGGCGAGCCCCTTCACGAGATTCTGCCCGCCCGTGGCGAGGGTCTCGCGCAGCACCTGCGGGTTGGTGGCCGCGAAGTTGGAGGGCGCGAGCGCGTCCACGTACTGGCGCGTGAAGAACGCGACCTTCTTCTGCGAGTCCTCGGGCAGGCCCTGCACGCCCGCCACCGCGTGCTGGATGTGGCGCGCGGCGATGAGGTAGGACTGCTTGATGTAGTCGAAGAGGAAGTTGTCGGACCACTGCTCGTCGCGAAAGCGCGAGTCGCCCTTCGCGGGCTGCGCCACGGGCGCCGGCTCCTGGCCGAGCATGCGCAGCCAGGCCGACTGCCAAAGGCGCGTCGAGTCGATCCAGAAGTTGATCGTCGCCGCGGTGAGCGCGCTCGGGTCCATGAGCATGCGCGAGTACAGGTCCATGTAGGCCTTCGCGATGCCGAGCTCGTCCTTCACCACCGACGCGATGCCCTCCTCGAGGCTTTTCTGGCCGAAGTCCTTGAGGATGCGCGAGGAGCGCTCGGCTACCTCGTGCAGCACGCGCGCGGTGTCCTCGGGCCTTACGCCGTCAGCGCTTCGTTCCATGCCTGTTCCTCCGCGGGGGCGAAACGCGCGACGCCGTCGGGTCCCACCCGGCGCCGCAGCCGCCCCGCGCGCTCCAGGTAATGCAGGTGGGCGATCGCTTCGCCCATGGCGAAGAAGAGCTGCTGGGTGTCGAGCGGCCGCCGGAAGATGAGCTCCAGCACGTCGGCCGCGCAGCGCGGCGCCTCCTTGCAGGCCTGCAGCAGCTCGGCGAGGCGCGATTCATGATGCGCCTCCAGCTGCGCCACGCGCTCGTGCGCGCCGCGAAACGGCAGGCCGTGCGAAGGCAGCACCAGCACGTCGGCGGGCAGCTCGCGATAGCGCCGGATCGAGCGCAGGAACCAGCCCAGCGGATCGCCCTCCGGATCCGTCGGCCAGACGCCGACGTGCGTAGAGATCCTGGGCAGCAGCATGTCGCCCGAGATGACGAGTCCCAGCGCCTCGCAGTAGAGCGAGGCGTGCTCCGGGGCGTGGCCGTAGCCCGCGATCACGCGCCAGGCGCGCCCGCCGATGACGATCGATTCCCCGTCCATGATGCGCCGGTACTGCGTGGGCAGCTCGCCCACGAGCCGCCGGTACTGGTTGCCGCGCATGCCGAGCTTGCCGAGGCGCGCCTCGTCCAGCCCGTGCGCGCGGAACAGGCCGAGCGTGGATTCGGCCACGAAGCCCGCAGAACCCGCGCGCACCGCGTGCGCGGTGAGGTACTCGCCCTGCGTGATCCAGAGCGGCGCGCCAAAGCGGGCGCACAGCCATCCCGCGTTCCCCGCGTGATCCGGGTGGAAATGCGTGACGAGCACCCGATGCACATTGCGCACTCCCGCGGCCGCGAGCACCTGGTCCCACTGCGCGCGCGTCGCCTCCTCGCTCAATCCCGTGTCGACGATCGTCCAGCCCTCGCCGTCCTCCAGCAGCCACAGGTTGATGTGATCGAGCGCGAACGGCAGGCGCATGCGCAGCCAGTGAACGCCCGGGGCGATGCCGCGCAGCGCGCCGGGCGCCGGCGCTTCGGCGAAGGGAAACTCGAGGGCGGACACGCGCAGCGGCTGGGCTAGAATTCTCGTGCCCACCCTACCATGCTGCAGAGCGAAAAGGAACGCGCGGAGTTTTCCATCGGCGAGCTCGCGCGCGAGTTCGACGTCACGCCGCGCGCCATCCGCTTCTACGAGGCCGAAGGGCTGCTCTCGCCCCGGCGCGACGGCCAGCGCCGCATCTACACGCCGCGCGACCGCACGCGCCTCAAGCTCACGCTGCGCGGCAAGCGCCTCGGGCTCACGCTCTCGGAGATCCGGAGCCTCATCGACATGTACGAGCCCGGGCGCGACGAGCGCCCGCAGCTCGAGCGCTTCCTCGCGGTGCTCCAGGCGCACAAGGCCGCGCTCGAGCGCCAGCGCGAGGACATCGCCGCGCAGCTCGCCGAGATCGCGGCCTTCGAGAAGAAGGTGCGCAAGCAGCTCCGGCAGAGTTGACGTTTACGTAAACGTCAAGTAGCTTCGCCCCGATGAACGCCCCCCGCCCCCAGTTCCAGCCCCAGGACCCGGACTTCGCGGCTCGCCTGCGCGCGAGCTTCGCGCGCCAGAAGGCGATGGACCTGATCGGCGCGCGGCTCACCGTGATCGAGCCCGGCTATACGGAGGTCGTTCTGACCTACCGCGACGACCTCACGCAGCAGAAGGGCTTCGTGCACGGCGGCATCGTCGGCATGATCGCCGACTCGGCCTGCGGCTACGCCGCGTTCTCGCTCATGCCGGCGTCGAGCTCGCTCGTCACCGTCGAGTACAAGATCAACGTCCTCTCGCCGGCGAAGACCGACCTCGTCGCCCGCGGCGAGGTGATCCGCCCGGGCCGCACGCTCACGGTCACGCGCGGCGAGGTGTACGACGCGCAGGGCCGGCACATCGCCACCATGCAGCAGACGCTCATGATGCTCGCCGACACCTCGGACACGCGCGAATGAACAGCCTGCGCTTCGAGCACGGCGAGACGATCGAAATGCTGCGCGCGTCGGTGCGCGACTTCGCGGCGAAGGAGATCGCGCCGCGCGCGGCCGAGATCGACCGCACGAACCAGTTCCCGGCCGACCTGTGGCAGAAGCTCGGCGCGCTGGGGCTGCTCGGCATCACGGTCGAGGAAGACTACGGCGGCACGATGATGGGCTACCTCGCGCATATCGTCGCCATGGAGGAGGTCTCGCGCGCCTCGGCCTCCGTCGGGCTCTCCTACGGCGCGCACTCGAACCTGTGCGTGAACCAGATCCGCAGGAACGGCAGCGGCGCGCAGAAGAAGCAGTACCTGCCGAGGCTCGTCTCCGGCGAGCACGTAGGGGCGCTCGCCATGAGCGAGCCCGGCGCGGGCTCGGACGTGGTCGGCATGCGCCTGCGCGCCGAGCGCCGCGGCGATCGCTACGTGCTGAACGGCAACAAGATGTGGATCACCAACGGCCCGGACGCGGACGTGCTCGTCATCTACGCGAAGACGAGCGACCAGGGCATCACCGCGTTCCTCGTGGAGAAGGGCATGAAGGGATTCTCCACCGCGCAAAAGCTCGACAAGCTCGGCATGCGCGGCTCGAACACCTGCGAGCTCGTGTTCCGCGACTGCGAGGTGCCGGCGGGCAACGTGCTCGGCGAGGAAGGCAAGGGCGTGAGGGTGCTGATGTCGGGCCTCGACTACGAGCGCGCGGTGCTCGCCGGGGGGCCGCTCGGCATCATGGCCGCGTGCCTCGACGTGGTGGTGCCCTACGTGCACGAGCGCAAGCAGTTCGGCCAGCCGATCGGCGAGTTCCAGCTCATGCAGGGCAAGCTCGCCGACATGTACACCACGTTTTCGGCCTGCCGCGCCTATGTCTACGCGGTGGGCCAGGCGCTCGATCGAGGCGAGACGACGAGGAAGGACGCCGCGGGCGCGATCCTCTACGCCGCGGAGAAGGCGACCTGGATGGCGGGCGAGGCGATCCAGGCGCTCGGCGGCATGGGCTACATCAACGAAACGCCCACCGGGCGGCTGTGGCGCGACGCCAAGCTCTACGAGATCGGCGCGGGGACCTCCGAGATCCGCCGCTGGCTCATCGGGCGCGAGCTGTTCGCGGAAACGTCATGAGCCTGCGCCAGCTGCTGGAGAACAATCGCGCCTGGGCCGAAGGCGTGGTCAAGGACGACCCGGGGTTCTTCTCGCGCCTGGCGCAGCAGCAGTCGCCCCAGTACCTGTGGATCGGCTGCTCGGACTCGCGCGTGCCCGCCAACCAGATCACCGGCCTCGCGCCCGGCGAAGTGTTCGTGCACCGCAACGTCGCCAACGTCGTGGTGCACACTGACCTCAACTGCCTGTCGGTCATCCAGTTCGCGGTGGATTTCCTCAAGATCCGCCACATCATCCTTTGCGGGCACTACGGCTGCAGCGGCGTGCTCGCCGCGCTGCGCCGGCAGCGCACCGGGCTGTCCGAGAACTGGCTGCGCCACGTGCAGGACGTGGCCGACGCGCACGCCGCCGAGCTGGACGCCATCCGCGACGAGGACGCCCGCCATCGGCGCCTTTGCGAGCTGAATGTGCGCGCGCAGGTCGACCACGTCGCCGAGTGCACTTCGGTGCGGGACGCCTGGGCGCGCGGCCAGGCGCTCGAGGTGCACGGCTGGATCTACGACCTGAAGGACGGCCTGCTGCGCGACATGAAGGTGTCGCGCAAGGGGCCGGAGGAATGAGCGAGCTCCTGCAGACCTACCGCGGCGCCGTCTATCCCTGGCACTGCGACCACATGGGCCACATGAACGTCATGTGGTACGTAGGCAAGTTCGACGAGGCGACCTGGAACCTCTTTTCCGCCATGGGCGTCACGGCGGCCTACCTGCGCGAGAATCGCCGCGGCATGGCGGCGGTGCAGCAGAACATCACCTACCGCCGGGAGCTGCACGCCGGCGACACGGTCTCGGTGCAATCGGTATTCCTGGAGGTGCGCGACAAGGTGGCGCGCTTCGTGCACGAGATGCGCCACGGCGAGACCGGCGAGCTGGCGGCGCTGTGCATGCTGACCGGCGTGCACATCGACGCCGAGGCGCGCAGGTCCTGCCCTTTCCCCCAAGACATCCTCGCGCGCGGCAAGAGCCTCGTGCGCGCCTACACTCCGCCCGAATGAGGAGATCGCCATGAGCCAGGACCCCATCGTCATCGTTTCCGCCGCCCGCACCCCGATGGGCGGCTTCCAGGGAGAGCTGAAAGGCTTCGCCGCGCCCGAGCTCGGCGCCGCCGCGATCCGCGCGGCGCTCGAGCGCGCGAAGCTCAAGCCCGAGGACATCGAGGAAGTCATCATGGGCTGCGTGCTGCCCGCCGGCCAGGGCCAGGCGCCCGCGCGCCAGGCCGCGCTCGGCGCGGGGCTGCCGCTCGGCGCGGGCTGCACGACCGTGAACAAGATGTGCGGCTCGGGCATGAAGGCGGCGATGCTCGCGCACGACGCGCTGCTCGCCGGCTCGGCCGAGGTGATGGTCGCCGGCGGCATGGAGTCGATGACCAATGCCCCCTACCTCCTGCCCAAGGCGCGCGCGGGCCTGCGCATGGGCCACGCGCAGGCGCTCGACCACATGTTCTACGACGGGCTGGAAGACGCCTACGACAAGGGGCGCCTGATGGGCAGCTTCGCCGAGGACTGCGCGCAGAAGTACGCCTTCTCGCGCGAGGCGCAGGACGCCTTCGCCGTGCGCTCGCTCGAGCGCGCGCAGAAGGCGAACAAGGAAGGCTGGTTCGCCTGGGAGATCACGCCGCTCGCGCTGAAGGCCGGCAAGGACGAGAAGTTCATGGAGACCGACGAGCAGCCGTTCAAGGCGAACCTCGCCAAGATCCCGACGCTCAAGCCCGCGTTCCGCAAGGACGGTACCGTCACTGCAGCGAACTCGAGCTCGATCTCCGACGGCGCCGCGGCGCTCGTGCTCATGCGCCGCTCCAGCGCCGAGAAGCGCGGCCTCGCGCCCCTGGCGACGATCGTCGCGCACAGCACCCATGCGCAGGAGCCCGGCTGGTTCACCACCGCGCCCGTCGGCGCGCTGAAAAAGCTCTTCGCGCGCAGCGGCTGGGAGGCGGGCAAGGTCGATCTCTTCGAGATCAACGAGGCCTTCGCCGTGGTGCCGATGGCGGCCATGAAGGAGCTCGGCCTGCCGGACGAGAAGGTGAACGTGCACGGCGGCGCCTGCGCGCTCGGCCATCCGATCGGCGCCTCGGGCGCGCGCATCCTCGTCACGCTCCTCGGCGCGCTGAGGAAGTACGGCGGCAAGCGCGGCGTGGCGAGCCTGTGCATCGGCGGCGGCGAGGCCACCGCCATGGCGATCGAGCTGGCGTGACCGCGAGCAGGCCCTCCAAGCGCCAGCTGCAGGCGCTGCTCAAGCGCGCGCGCTTCGTCGCCGGCTACGGCATGCGGCTCGTCTCGGTGGACGACCATGAATGCACGATCGCCATGCCGTTTCGCAAATCGCTCGAGCGCCCCGGCGGCACGGTGAACGGGCCCGCCTTCATGGCGGCGGCCGACTGCGCCATGTGGCTCGCGATCAAGCGCCACATCGGCATCGAGCACGACGCGGTGACCTCCGAGCTGAACACCGCGTTCCTCAACGCCGCGCGGCGCGAGACCGTGTACTGCACGGCGCGCGTGCTGAAGACCGGCAAGCGCATCATCTACGGCACCGCCGAGTGCCACGACGGCAAGGGAAGGCTCTTCACGCACCACACCGTCACCTACGCGCGCGTGAGCTGATGCCGATCATCCGCTCCCGGCTCAATCCGCGCTCGCCGGAGTTCAGGGAAAACGCCGAGCGCATGCGCGGGCTCGTGGCCGATCTGCGCGAGAAGGTCGCGCAGGCCGCGGTGGGCGGGCCGGAGGAGGCGCGCGCGAAGCACGCCGCGCGCGGCAAGCTCCTGCCGCGCGAGCGCGTGCGGACGCTCCTCGATCCGGGTTCGCCCTTCCTCGAGGTCGGCCAGCTCGCCGGCTACGGCATGTACTCCGGCGACGTGCACTCGGCCTCGATCATCTGCGGCGTGGGGCGCGTCTCGGGGCGCGAATGCGTGGTGGTCGCGAACGACGCCACCATCAAGGGCGGCACCTACTACCCGATGACGGTGAAGAAGCACCTGCGCGCGCAGGAGATCGCCGCGCAGAACCGGCTGCCGTGCATCTACCTCGTGGACTCCGGCGGCGGCTTCCTGCCCGAGCAGGACAACGTCTTTCCGGACCGCGAGCACTTCGGGCGCATCTTCTACAACATCGCCAACCTCTCGGCGGCGGGCATCCCGCAGATCGCGGTGGTGATGGGCTCGTGCACCGCGGGCGGCGCCTACGTCCCCGCGATGTCGGACGAATCCATCATCGTCAGGGGCCAGGGCACGATCTTCCTCGGCGGGCCGCCGCTCGTGAAAGCGGCGACCGGGGAGACGGTGACGCCGGAGGAGCTGGGCGGCGCCGAAGTGCACACCAAGGTCTCCGGGGTATCGGACCATTACGCGCAGAACGACGCGCACGCGCTCGCCATCTGCCGGCGCATCGTGGCGAACCTCAACACGCGCAAGCAGGTGAGCCTCGACGTGCGCGAGCCGCGCGAGCCGCTCTACCCGGCCGAGGAGATCTACGGCGTGATTCCGGCGGAGGTGCGAAAGCCCTACGACGTGCGCGAAGTGATCGCGCGCGTGGTGGACGGCTCGGAGCTCGACGAGTTCAAGCAGAACTACGGCACGACGCTCGTCACGGGCTTCGCGCACCTGCACGGCTACCCGCTCGCGATCCTCGCCAACAACGGCATCCTGTACTCGGAGAGCTCGCTCAAGGCCGCGCACTTCATCGAGCTCGCCGCGCAGCGCGGCATACCGCTCCTTTTCCTGCAGAACATCGCCGGCTACATGGTCGGCAAGAAGTACGAGGCGGGCGGCATCGCCAAGGACGGCGCGAAGATGGTGACCGCAGTGGCCACCGCGAAGGTGCCGAAGTTCACGATGATCCTCGGCGGCTCCTTCGGCGCGGGCAACTACGGCATGTGCGGGCGCGCCTACGGGCCGCGGTTCCTGTGGATGTGGCCGAACGCGCGCATCTCCATCATGGGCGGGGAGCAGGCCGCCAGCGTGCTCGCCACGGTGCGCGGCGAGTTCAAGTCGAAGGCGGACGAGGAAGCCTTCAAGAACCCGATCCGCGAGCAATACGAGCGCCAGGGCCACCCCTACTACTCGAGCGCGCACCTGTGGGACGACGGCGTGGTGGACCCGGCGGATACGCGGCGGCTGCTCGCCCTCGCCATCTCGGCTTCGCTCAACGCGCCGATCGAGCCGACGAAGTTCGGCGTGTTCAGGATGTGACGGAGATGCTGAACGTAAAGACCGCAAACGGCGTGGCACGGGTCACGCTCGACCGCCCCGAGATCCGCAACGCCTTCGACGACGCGCTGATCGCCGCGCTCACGAGCACGCTGAAGGAGCTCGACGCGGACGATGGCGTGCGCGCCGTGGTGCTCGCCGGCAACGGTCCGGCGTTTTGCGCCGGGGCCGATCTGAACTGGATGAAGCGCATGGCGGGCTACACCTACGAGCAGAACCTCGCCGACGCGCGGGCACTGGCCGGGATGCTCAAGACACTGGACCGCATGAAGAAGCCCACGGTGGCGCGCGTGCACGGGCCGGCGTTCGCGGGGGGCGTGGGGCTCGTGGCGGCTTGCGACATTGCCGTAGGCTCTACCGAAGCCCGCTTCTGCCTGTCCGAATCGAAACTCGGCCTCTCCCCGGCGACCATCAGCCCGTACGTCGTGAGGGCCATGGGCGAGCGGGCGGCACGTCGCTACTTTCTGAGCGCGGAGGTCTTCGCCGCGAGCGAGGCGTATCGCCTGGGCTTGCTGACTGCTGTCTCGGCGTCCGAAAAGCTGGACGCCGAGATCGATGAAATTCTCAAGCACCTCCTCCAGGGCGGACCGGCGGCGCTTGCGAAGATCAAAGACCTGATTCGCTTCGTCTCTTCGGGCCCCGTCTCCGACGAGATGATCGACGACACGGCAAAGCGCATCGCGGAGATCCGCGTCTCGCCCGAGGGGCGCGAGGGCATCGCCTCGTTCCTCGAGAAGCGCAAGCCGGGCTGGCGCGGCTGATGTTCGCGAAGATCCTCATCGCCAACCGCGGCGAGATCGCCTGCCGCGTCGCCGCGACCGCGCGGCGCATGGGGATCGGCGTGGTCGCCGTGTACTCGGAGGCGGACGCGCAGGCGCACCACGTGCGCCTCGCGGACGAGGCCTATCCCATCGGCCCGGCGGCCGCCGCCGAGAGCTACCTGCGCGGCGATCGCATCATCGAGGCGGCGAAGCGCGCGGGCGCGCAGGCGATCCACCCGGGCTACGGCTTTCTCTCGGAGAACGAGGGCTTCGCCAAAGCCTGCGCGGACGCGGGGCTCGTCTTCATCGGGCCGCCGCCCGCGGCGATCGCGGCGATGGGCGACAAGTCCGCGGCCAAGCGCCTGATGGAGAAGGCGGGCGTGCCGCTCGTGCCGGGCTATCACGGGGAGGACCAGGACCCGAAGTTCCTCGCGAAGGAAGCCGCGCGCGTCGGCTACCCGGTGCTCATCAAGGCCTCCGCCGGCGGCGGCGGCAAGGGCATGCGCATCGTGCACAAGGCCGCCGAGTTCGCGGAGGCGCTGGCGGGAGCGCAGCGCGAGGCGAAGGCGGCCTTCGGCGACGCGCGCGTGCTCATCGAGCGCTATCTCGAGCGGCCGCGCCACATCGAGATGCAGGTGTTCGCCGACGCGCAGGGCGCCTGCGTGCACCTCTTCGAGCGCGACTGCTCGGTGCAGCGGCGTCACCAGAAGGTGCTCGAGGAGGCGCCCGCGCCCGGCATGACGCCGGAGCGCCGCGCGCAGATGGGCGCCGCCGCGGTCGCGGCGGCGCGCGCGGTGGGCTACGTGGGCGCGGGCACGGTGGAGTTCATCGCCGAGCAGGACGGGCGCTTCTACTTCATGGAGATGAATACGCGGCTGCAGGTCGAGCATCCGGTCACCGAGATGATCACGGGCCTCGACCTCGTCGAGTGGCAGCTGCGCGTCGCCGCGGGCGAGCCGCTGCCCCGGCGGCAGGAAGACCTCGCCGTTCGGGGTCACGCGATCGAGGCGCGGCTCTACGCCGAGGATCCCGCACGCGGCTTCCTGCCGCAGACCGGGCGCCTAGCGCACCTGCGCTTTCCGCGGGAAACGCGCGAAGTGCGCATCGACACCGGCGTGGAGAGCGGGGATGCCATCAGCCCGCACTACGACCCGATGATCGCCAAGCTGGTGTGCTGGGGCGAGGACCGGGCGCAGGCGCTCGCGCGCCTTGCGCGCGCGCTAGGCGACGTGGAAATCGCGGGCGTGCGCACCAACGTCGCGTTCCTCGAGCGCGTGGCGCGCAGCCGCGCCTTCGCCTCGGCGGAACTGGACACCGGCCTCATCGAGCGCAGCCGCGAGGAGCTCTTCGCCCCGGCGCCCCCCGCCTCGCACGCGCTGCTCGCAGTCGCGGCGATGGCCGAGCTCCTCGCCGAGGCCGAGGCGGCGCGCGAGCGCGCGCGCGCCTCGGGCGACCCTTACTCGCCGTGGGACAGCGTGGACGGCTGGCGGCTCAACCAGGGGTCGCACCACCGCTTCGTCTTTCTCGAGACCGGGCACCGACACGAGGTGACGCTGGAATTCCGCGCGGCCGGACACGGTCTCAGGATCGATGGACAGGATTACAGGGTCGCTGCCGAGGGAGACGGGGCCGGCAACCTCCGCCTGCGGCTGGACGGCCACGAGCAGGACGCGCGCGCCGTGCGCACGGGCCGCGACTGGCACGTCGCCGCGGACGGCGCGCGCGCGGTGCTCACGCTGGCCGAGGACGTGCCGGCCGACGACGACGAGAGCGCGCCGGGGTCGCTTGCCGCGCCCATGCCGGGCAAGGTGATCGCGCTGCACGTCAAAACCGGGGAGCGCGTGGACAAGGGCGCGCCGCTCCTCGTCCTGGAGGCGATGAAGATGGAGCACACGATCAGCGCACCCGCCGCCGGCGTGGTGAAGGCGATCCACTTCGCCGCCGGCGAGCAGGTGCCGGAAGGCGCGGAGCTCCTGACACTGGAGGCGTCATGACCGCATTGCCGAAGAAGGTGCGCATCGTGGAGGTGGGCCCGCGCGACGGCCTGCAGAACGAGAAGCAGGAGGTGCCGACGAAAGTAAAGCTCGAGCTGATCGAGCGCCTCGCCGACGCGGGCCTGCCGGCGGTGGAGGCCACCGCCTTCGTCTCGCCGAAGTGGATTCCGCAGATGGCCGACCACACCGAGGTGCTGGAAGGCATCCGCCGCAAGGCGGGCGTCTCCTACCCGGTGCTCACGCCCAACCCGAAGGGCTTCCAGGCGGCGCTCGCCGCCGGCGCGACCGAGGTGGCGATCTTCGGCGCCGCCTCCGAGTCCTTCTCGAAGAAGAACATCAATTGCTCGATCGCCGAGAGCCTCGAGCGCTTCCGGCCCGTCGCCGACGCGGCGCGCGGAGCGGGCGTCAAGGTGCGCGGCTACATCTCCTGCGTTCTCGGCTGCCCTTATGAAGGAGAGGTGGCACCGGAGAAAGTCGCCGAAGTGGCAAAGGCCTTGTTCGACATGGGCTGCTACGAGATCTCCCTCGGCGACACGATCGGCACCGGCACGCCCGGAAAGACGCAGAAGATGATCGAGACGGTGGCGCGGCGCGTGCCCGTCGCGAAGCTCGCCGGCCACTACCACGACACCTATGGCCAGGCGCTCGCCAACATCTACGCCTCGCTCGAGATGGGCATCGCCACCTTCGATTCGTCGGTCGCGGGCCTCGGCGGCTGCCCGTACGCGAAGGGCGCCTCGGGCAACGTCGCCACCGAGGACGTGGTGTACATGCTGAACGGCCTGGGCATCGAGACCGGCGTGGACCTCGACCGGCTGGTCGAGATCGGCCGCTGGATCTGCGGCGTGATCGGCAAGGAGCCCGTGTCGAAGGCGGCGCGCGCGCTCGCCTCGAAGAAAGCCGCGTGAGCGTCGCTTCGCCCTGCAACAAGGTGTGCGTGATGGACCCGGAGTCCGGCCTGTGCCGCGGCTGCCAGCGGACGCTCGACGAGATCGCGCGCTGGAGCCGGATGAGCGAGGCCGAGCAGCGCGCGGTGCTCGCGGCGCTCGCGGCGCGCAGGGAGGCGCGGCCATGCGCTCGGTGACGCTTTACTTCGATTTCGTCTCGCCCTATTCCTACATCGCCTTCAAGCGGCTGCACGAGCTGCCGCGGGACGTCGAGGTGGAACTGAGGCCGGTCCTCTTCGCCGCGCTGCTCGATCGTTTCGGCCAGAAGGGACCCGCAGAAGTCCCGGTGAAGCGCCGCTGGACCTACCGCTGGTGCACGTGGTGGGCGAAGTCGCTCGGCATCCCGTTCCGGTTTCCCGCCTCGCACCCGTTCAATCCGCTGCACCATTTGCGGCTCGCGATCGCCGCCGGCTTGACGCCGCAGGCGGTAGGCCGGATCTTCGACGCGATCTGGACGACGGGGTCGGAAGCGTCGGATCCCGCGGCGTTCAAGGCGCTCGCCGCCTCGCTCGGCGTGGACGAGGCCCGCCTCGGCGCGCAGGAGGTCAAGGACGCGCTGAGAACCAATACCGAAGAGGCCGGGAAGGCGGGCGTGTTCGGCGTGCCCACATTCGCGATCGACGGCGAGTGCTTCTGGGGCGCCGATGCGATCGGCTTCGTGAACGACTTCCTCGCCGACCCTGCGTCGCTGCGCAACGACGAGATGCGCCGCGTCGATGCCCTGCCCGTCGGCGCGGCGCGCAGAACGTAGTCGCGTCGCGCTTTATTCCACCGGCCGCGCATCGGCGCGCGCAGTTTGCGGAAATCGGCCCAGGCCCCGTTCTCCACTCAGTTCTTTCCCGCTAAGCTGCGCCTGCCGATCAAACCGAGGAGGAGGATCTTCATGACCGCAATGACGCGAGGATTGCCCATCGCCGCCCTCGTGGCGCTGGGCGGCTGCGCCGCCCTGCAGCCGGCGGACAAGAGCATGTCTTTCTTCATCACCAGCGCCGGGCCGGGCAACGGCGGCAACCTGGGCGGTCTCGAGGGTGCCGACCGGCACTGCCAGCAGCTCGCGGCCGCCGCGGGCGCGGGGCACCGCACCTGGCGCGCGTATCTCAGCACGCAAGGCAAAGAGCTGAGCGACCCCAACGTCGTGCACGCGCGCGATCGCATCGGCAGCGGCCCCTGGTACAACGCTAAGGGCGTGCGCATCGCGCGAAACGTCGAGGACCTGCATTCGCCGAGGGCCAACATCAACAAGGAAACCGCGCTCGACGAGCGCGGCCGGCTGGTGAACGGGCGAACCGAGAAGCCCAACAAGCACGACATCCTCACCGGCTCGCGCGCCGACGGCACCGCGCATCCGCCGAGCGGGCGCTTCCCCGACATGACCTGCGGTAACTGGACGAAGGGCGGCGCCGAGGGCTCGGCGATGACCGGGCACCACGACCGCGCCGGACCGATCGACCACGCCTGGGCGACTTCCTGGAACATGGCGCATCCGACGATCGGCTGCAGCCAGGACCTGGTGAAGAAAACGGGCGGCGACGGCCTCTTCTACTGCTTCGCCGCGAAGTAGCCTAGGTGTACTTGCGGGTGTCGTCGATGACCTTGCCGTCGTTCGGCAGGGTCCCCGGCGGCACCAGCTCCACCTCGCCGCGGAGCTTCGTCACGTCGCGGATCGAGGCGACGAGCGACTCGGCGAGGCCCGCCGGGCGCTCGCGCGCCTCGCACTTCAGCGTCATGCGGTCGTTGCCGGTCTCGCCCTCGACCACGAGGCGGGCCTTGAGCACCTCGGGGTGCCGGCGCAGCACCTCGGCCACCTGCCTGGGCGTGACGAACATCGCGCGTACCTTGGTGGACTGGTCGGCGCGGCCCATCCAGCCCTTGATGCGCGTATTGGTGCGCCCGCAGGGGCTCGTCCCCGGCAGCACGGCGGAAAGATCTCCCGTCGCGAAGCGCACGAGCGGGTAGTCCGCATTCAGCGAGGTGACGACCACCTCGCCCACCTCGCCCGCGGGCACGGGATCGCCCGTGCCGGGGCGCACGATCTCGAGAATCAGCGCCTCGTCGAGGATCATGCCCTCGGTGACGGCGCCATCGGCGAGCGCGCTCTCGTAGGCGACGAGGCCGATGTCGGCCGTCGCGTAGAGCTGCTGCACGCGGATGCCGCGCGCGCGCATTGCCTCGCGCAGGGCCGGCGGCAGGTACTCCGCGCCGACGATGGCTTTCTTCAGCGACGAGATGTCGAGCTTCAGCTCGTCGGCCTTCTCCACGATCAGCTTGAGGAAGGAAGGCGTCCCGCCGTAGCCCGTGACGCGCAGGTCGCGCACGGTCGCCGCCTGCATCTCGGTCTGGCCGATGCCGCCCGGCACCACCGTGCAGCCGACGGCGAGCGCGCCGTGCTCGACCATCGAGGCAGCCGGCGTGAAGTGGTAGGAAAAAGCGTTCAGCACGAGGTCGCCGGGGCGAAAGCCCGCGGCGTACAGCGAGCGCCCCGTGCGCCACCAGTCCCGGCCGTGGCCCTCCGGGTCGTAGACCGGCCCGGGCGAGACGAAGAGCTTGGCGAGCTTCGCGAGCGGCGTCGCGTTCAGGCCGCCGAGCGGCGGATCCAGCTTCTGCAGCTCGGAGAGCTCGGACTTGCGCGTCACCGGCAGCTTCGCCAGCGCGGCGCGATCGCGCACGGCGGCCGCGTCCACGTCCTTCAGGATGCGCGCCCAGCCGGGCGCGTTCTGCTTCGCGTGCGCAAGGTGCTTCGGCAGCGCCGCCGTCAGCGCGGCCTCGCGCTCGTCGGCCGGGCGCGTCTCCAGCGCGTCGAAGTACGGGCTCAGAGCCAGCGCTTCCTCCGCCGGTACGACTTCACGTCGCGGAAGCTCTTGCGCCCCCCGGACGAGAAGCCGAGGTAGAACTCCTTCACGTCCTCGTTCTCGGCGAGCGAGCGCCCTTCCCCGTCCATCACCACGCGGCCGTTCTCCAGGATGTAGCCGTAATCGGCGTACTTGAGCGCGATGTTGGTGTTCTGCTCGGCGAGCAGGAAGCTCACCTTCTCCTTCCGGTTCAAATCCTTGACGATCTCGAAGATCTCCTCGACGAGCTGCGGCGCGAGGCCCATGGAGGGCTCGTCGAGCAGGATCATCTTCGGCCGCGCCATCAGCGCGCGGCCGATCGCCGTCATCTGCTGCTCGCCGCCCGAGGTGTAGCCCGACTGCGACTTCCTGCGCTCCTTGAGGCGCGGGAAGTAGCGGTAGACTTTCTCCAGGTCCTCGCGCAGGTCGGCGTTGCCGCGCGTGTAGGCTCCGGTGAGGAGGTTCTCCTCGACCGTCAGGTGCTGAAAGCAGTGCCGGCCCTCCATCACCTGGCAGATGCCGCGCTTGACGAGCTCCGAAGGATTGAGCTGGTCGATACGCTGCCCCATGAACTCGATGTAGCCCTTGGTGACGTCGCCGCGCTCGGCGCGCAGCAGGTTGGAGATCGCTTTCAGCGTCGTCGTCTTGCCCGCGCCGTTCGCGCCGAGCAGCGCCACGATCTGGCCCTCCTGCACCTGCAGGGACACGCCCTTCAGGACGAGGATGACGTGGTCGTAGATGACCTCGACGTTACTGACGGAAAGGTAGGCGGAGGTGGCGGACATAAGAAAAGGGGCGAGGCTCGCGCCCCGCCCCCTGTTGGTCTCTCTATTGATCTCGCGACGAGGCGATCGCCCTACTGGCAGCTGCGCGGGGTGATGCCCTTTTCCTTCGCGTACTGGGCGGCATCGGCCACCACTTTCTCGCGCACGAGCTTCGCGTCGGGCTTGACCCAGTCGGTGATCGGCTTCCACTTGGTGCCGTCCCACTCCTGGTACTTCACCAGCCCCGAGCCTTCGTGGTCCAGGCAAGACACCTTGAGCGGCGGCATGAGGCCCACGGCGCCCAGCTGCTTGAGGCGCTGCTCCGTGATGTCGAGATTCTCGATGCCCCACTGCATCTGCTCGCCGGTGATCGGCTTGCCCTTGCCGAACTTCGCCTGGGCGTTGCGGATCGCCTCCACCGTGATGATGCCGGCGACAACGCCGCGCGTATGGTAGATGGAGCCGATGCGCGACTTGTCGTTGAACTCGCCCTTGCCCTTGCCGTACACGTGCTTCAGGATCGCCTGCATCACGGGGAAGTTCGTTCCCGGCAGATTGAACGCGGCGGACACGTAGCCCTTGGCCGCCGGGCCCGCCGGGATCACGTCTTCCTCGGCGCCGGACCACCACACGCCGACCATTTTCTCGCGCGGGAAGCCGGTGCGCGCCGCGGTCTTGAGCGCGGTCGGGTTCATGACGCCCCATCCCCACAGGATCACCCAGTCCGGCCGGATCTGGCGAATCTGCAGCCACTGCGACTGCTGCTCGTTGCCCGGATGCGGCACGGCGATCGTGGTCAGCTCGTAGCCGAAGTCCTTGGACAGGTCGGTGAGAATCGGGATCGGCTCCTTGCCGTAGGCCGAGTCGTGGTACAGGAGCACGATCTTCTTGCCCTTCAGCTTGTCCATGCCGCCCGCGCGCTGGCCCAGGTAGTTCACCATCGAGCTGGCCTGCGACCAGTAGGTGGTGACCAGGGGAAACACGTACGGGAACACGCGCCCGTCCGCCGCCGAGGCGCGGCCGTAGCCCATGGAGATGAGCGGAATCTTGTCGGCGGTCGCCTTGTCGATGAGCGAATAGGTGATGCCGGTCGAGAGCGGGTGGACCACCGTCGCGCCCGTCGGGCCCTTGTTCTTCGAGCGCTCGTAGCATTCCACGCCGCGCGCGTTGTTGTACTCGGTCTCGCACTTCTCCCAGGTGAGCTTGACGCCGTTCACGCCGCCGTCGCGCTCGTTGACCAGCGTCATGTAGTCGATCATCCCCGAGAAGAAGCCCGAGCCCCCGGGCGCATACGGCCCGACCCAGTAGCCGTTGGCCGGAATGAACTGCTCCTTGGCCTGGGCGACGGCCGCGCCGGAGAAGCCGGCGGCCCCCACGACCAGGGCCGTCAAGGCGAATGCGATCCGTTTCATGAATGTCCTCCTCCTAAGGCTCTATTCCGAATAGCGGAACGGCCAGTATAGCCAAACCATCCCGAGTGTCTAGTGCGGGAAGGGCCACAGGCGCAGCTTCTCCTTGGCGATCTGCCAGAGGCGCGCCAGGCCATGGGGCTCGACGATGAGAAAGAACACGATCAGCCCCCCGAAGATCATCAGCTCGATGTTGGACACGATGGCGTGCGAGACCTCGAGGTCGAAGGTGTGCGAAGCCCAGCTGAACAGCACGTTGAGGAAGATCGGCAACAGCGTGATGAACGCGGCCCCCAGGAACGACCCCAGGATCGACCCCACGCCGCCGATGATGATCATGAACAGGATGCGGAACGACAGGTCCAGCGTGAAGGCCTCGGGCTCCACCGTGCCGAGGTAGGTGTAGGCGTAGAGCGCCCCCGCGACGCCGCAGTAGAAGGAGCTGATGGCGAAGGCGAGGAGCTTGGTCCTCATCATCGGGATGCCGATGACGCTTGCCGCGACGTCCATGTCGCGCACGGCCATGAACGCGCGCCCGGTCTCGCTGCGCATCAGGTTCTTGGCGAGCAGCGCGAGCACCGACACGATGGCGAGCGTCAGCAGGTACTTGCGCTCCGGGGTGTCGAACGCATAGCCGAGGATCTCGACCGTCTGCGCGGTGATCACGCCGGAGGCGCTGTTGTTGGTGAACCAGCCGATCCGCTGGATCGCCCAGAGCACGAAGAACTGGCAGGCGAGCGTCGCCACCGCGAGGTAGAAGCCCTTGATGCGCAGGCTCGGCAGGCCGAAGACGATGCCGACGAGCGCCGCGCAGATGCCCGCGAGGATGAAGCTCGGGATGACGCCGAGCCAGGGCATGCGCAGCACGAAGTTGTAGGCCATGAACGCGCCCACCGCCATGAACGCCGCGGTGCCCAGGGACAGTTGCCCCGCGTAGCCGGTGAGGATGTTCAGGCCGAGCGCGGCGAGCGCGAAGATCAGGAACGGCACGAGGATCGCCGACAGCCAGTACTCGTTGGCGAACAGCGGCACCGCCACGAACGCCGCCAGCAGCAGCAGCGCGACGGCGATGCGGTCCTGCCGGATCGGAAAGATCTGCTGGTCCTCGGCGTAGGACGACTTGAACTGGCCTGCTTCGCGATAGAGCATGGCTACACCCGGTCGATGATCTTCTCGCCAAAGAGGCCCTGCGGCCGCACGAGAAGGAAAAGGAGCGCGATCACGTACGCGAACCACGACTCGATCCCGCCGCCGACGTAGGGGCCGAGATAGACCTCCGCCAGCTTCTCGGAGGCACCGATGATCAGCCCGCCGACGATGGCGCCGAGGATGGACTCGAAGCCGCCGAGGATCAGCACGGGCAGCGCCTTGAGCGCGATGAAGGTGAGCGCGTACTGCACGCCGTTCCTCGCGCCCCACATGAGCCCCGCCACCAGCGCGACGAAGCCCGCCACCGCCCACACGATCGCCCAGATGTTCTTCAGCGGGATGCCCACCGCGAGCGCCGCCTGGTGGTCGTCGGCCACCGCGCGCAGCGCGCGGCCGATGCGCGTGTACTGGAAGAAGATCGCGAGCGAAGCCACCAGCACCGCGGCGATGCCGGAGGCGAACAGGTCGAACTGGCTGATGAAGATGCCGGTCGCATCCGCGAGCCACTGCATCGGCACGTCGGCAATGCCGAGCTCCAGGCCGTGCGGCTGCGAGCCCCACACCGCCTGCGACAGCCCTTCCAGGACGAAGGTGAGGCCGATGGTCGCCATGAACAGCGTAATGGGCGGCTGGTTGACGAGCGGGCGCAGCACCACTTTCTCGATGGCGATGCCGAGCACCACCATCACCGCGAGCGTGATGCCGAGCGCGAGCCAGAAGTTCACCCCGCGCTCGAGGAGCGACACGAAGGTGAGCGCGGCGAGGAACACCATGGCGCCTTGCGCGAAATTGAATACGCCCGAGGCCTTGTAGATGAGCACGAAGCCGAGCGCCACGAGCGAGTACATCACCCCGGCGAGCAGCCCGCCGATCAATACCTCGAGGAAGAACGCGACTTCCTGGCTCATGCGTGCGCCACCCCGAGGTAGGCGTCGATCACCGCCTGGTTGCGGCGGATCTCGTCGGGCGTGCCGTCGCCGATCTTGCGGCCGTAGTCGAGCACCACGACGCGGTCGGAGATGTCCATCACTACGCCCATGTCGTGCTCGATGAGCACGATGGTCGTGCCGTAGTGGTCGTTCACGTCGAGCACGAAGCGGCACATGTCCTGCTTCTCCTCGAGGTTCATGCCGGCCATCGGCTCGTCGAGCAGGAGGATCCTCGGCTCGGCGGCGAGCGCGCGCGCGAGCTCCACGCGCTTCTGCAGGCCGTAGGGCAGGCGCCCCACCGGCGTCTTGCGGATGTGCTGGATCTCCATGAAGTCGATGATCTCCTCGACCGCGTGCCGGTTCTCGAGCTCCTCGCGGCGCGCGCGCCCGACCCAGATCGCCTGCTCGACGAAGCTGGTGCGCATCTTCAGGTTGCGGCCGGTCATGATGTTGTCCAGCACCGTCATGCCCTTGAAGAGCGCGATGTTCTGGAAGGTGCGCGCGATGCCGAGCGAGGCCGCTTCGTGCGGGTCCATGTCGTGGAACTCGCGCCAGGCGCCGTTCGAGCGCAGCCGGATGGTGCCGTGCTGCGGGTGGTACACGCCGTTCAGCACGTTCAGCATCGAGGATTTCCCCGCGCCGTTCGGCCCGATGATCGCGCGCACCTCGTGCTCGCGCACGTCGAAGGACACGTCCTGCAGCGCCTTCACGCCGCCGAAAGCGAGCGAGACGTTCTGCACGGACAAGACCGCCTCGCCGATGCGCGCGTCGCGGCTCATGCGGCGCGCTTGACCGCCTCGGGGCGGAAGGTCTTCGCGTCGCGGATCTTGAGGTCCGCGGAGATGGTGCCGGTGCGCCCGTCCTCGTACTTCACCTGCGCCTCGACATGCACGCTCGCCTTTCCGCCGTACAGCGCGTCCACCAGCGTCGCGTACTTCTGCGCGACGAAGCCGCGGCGCACCTTGCGCGTGCGCGTGAGCTCCTCGTCGTCGGCGTCGAGGACCTTGTGCAGGATGAGGAAGCGCTGGATCTGCGAGTTCGCGACCTCGGGCTCCTGCGCAAGGTCCGCGTTCACCTGCTCGATGCACTCGCGCACCAGATCGTACACCGCGTCGCGCGAGGCGAGGTCGACGTAGCCCGAGTAGGGCATGTTGCGCTTCTCGGCCCAGTTGCCCACGGCCTCGCCGTCGATATTGATGAAGGCGCACACGCGGTCGCGCCCGTGGCCGAACGTCACCGCCTCCTGGATGTAGGGGAAGAACTTGAGCTTGTTCTCGAGGTACTTGGGCGCGAACAGCGTGCCGTCGGCGAGCTTGCCCACGTCCTTCACGCGGTCGATGATCTTCAGGTGCCCGTCGGCGTCGAAGTAGCCCGCGTCGCCGGTGTGGAACCAGCCCTCGCGGTCCTTGGCCTCCATCGTCGCCTGCGGATTCTTGTAGTACTCCTTGAACAGGCCCGGCGAGCGGATGAGGAGCTCGCGCTCGGGCGTGAACTTGAGCTCGACCCCTGGGACGGCGGGCCCGACGGTGTCGGACTTCACCTGCCCATTGGGCTGGATGCACACGAACACGCTCGTCTCGGTCGAGCCGTAGAGCTGCTTCAGGTTGATGCCGATCGAGCGGTAGAACTTGAAAAGATCCGGCCCGATCGCCTCGCCCGCGGTGTAGGCGACGCGCACCCGGCTCATGCCGAGGACGTTCCGCAGCGGGCCGTAGACGACGAGGTCGCCGAGCGCGTAGAGCAGCCGGTCGCCGAGGCCCACGGGCTTGCCGTCCAGCAGCGCGCCGCCCACGCGCCGCGCCACGCCCATGAACTTCCGGTACAGCCAGCGCTTGAGCGCGCCCGCGTCCTCCATGCGGATGGAGACCTGCGTGAGCAGCGCCTCCAGCACGCGCGGCGGCGCGAAGTAGTAGCTCGGGCCGATCTCGCGCATGTCGGTCATCACCGTCTCGGCCGACTCCGGGCAGCAGATGCAGTAGCCGGTGACGAAGGGCTGCGCGTAGGAAAAGATGTTCTGCCCGATCCAGGCCGGCGGCAGGTAGGCGAGGACCACGTCGCGGTCGGTGAGCCCCTCGAGATCGGCGGCGGCTTTCGCCCGGTCGATGAGCGCATGATGCGTGAGCACCACACCCTTGGCCACGCCGGTCGTGCCGCTCGTGAAGAACATGGCGGCGGTATCCTCGCCGCGGCCCTTGGCGATCTCGCCCTCGAGGAACGCGGGGTCGCGCCGCCAGGCCGCGCGCCCCGTCTCGAGCAGGGCGTCGTAGGCCACGAGCTCGGGCTGGTCGTAGTAGCGCATGCCGCGCGGATCGTCGTAGTAGATGTGCTTGAGGGTCGGGCACTGCGGCAGGATCTCGAGGAGCTTGTCCACCTGCTCCTGGTCCTCGGCAAGCGCGTGCGCGATCTCGGCGTTCTGGATCGGGAACGCCATCTCGGCCGCGATCGCGTCCTGGTAAAGCGGCACCGGAATCGCGCCCAGGCACTGCGCCGCGCACATGGCCGCGTAGATGCGCGGCCGGTTGTCGCCGACGAGCGCCATGTGATCGCCGCGCTTCAGGCCGCGCTCGGCGAACCCGCAGGCGAGGGCGCGCACTTCCTCGGCGAACTCGTGCCAGGTCCAGGTCTGCCAGATGCCGAGGTCCTTCTCGCGGATCGCGG
>JBFWWT010000024.1:8238-41523 GCA_050246035.1 Burkholderiales bacterium | reverse complement strand
CGCTAGGCGCGCCGCGGCCCCGGTTCGCCATCGCGAACGACGAAAGTCGCGAGCGTCGAGCACGCCGCCTCGCGCGCCTTCACCGTCTCCATCGCGCGCAGCTCGACGCGCATCTCCTTGTCCATGAGCTCGACGCGCGTATAGCCGCGATAGCGGCTGTCCATGAGCTTCATGTGCGGGTTGTCGGGCAGGTAGCGGTCCACGCGCGCCTGCGGCCAGCCCTGCGAGGTGATCGAGGTGCCGACGAACTCGCTCGCCACCACGGGCGAGGACGGGTCGTCGAAGTCGGGCCGGAGGTCGGCGACGTTGAACTGGTGCACGTCGCCGCCGAGGACGACGGGGTTGGCGACCCGGTTCTGCACGAGCGAATCGAGCAGGCGCCGTCGCGCGGCCGGGTACCCGTCCCAGCCGTCGGTCCACGCGCGCCGCCCGGGCCCCGGCTTCTGGTCGAATTGCGCCATGCGCGTCTGCTGCGCGAGCAGGTTCCAGCGCGCGCCGGACTCGGCGAGCACGCCGTCCAGCCAGCGCTCCTGCGCAAGACCGAGCATCGAGCGGCGGGGATTGGCAAGGCGCTCGCACTGCTCGACGTCCACCGTGTTGCCGCCGCCGCGGCCGTACCGCGCGCAGGACTGCCACGAGCGGTACTGGCGCCCGTCGAGCAGGTAGAAGCGCGCGAGGCTGCCCCAGCCGAGCTGCGTGTGCAGGCGCAGGTGCGGCCCCTCGGGCCGCATGCGCGAAGGCAGCGGCATGTGCTCGTAGAACGCGCGGTAGGCCGCCGCGCGGCGCCGCAGGAATTCCTCCGGCGGCCGGCGGTCCTCGGAGCGGTCGTCGGCGTAGTCGTTGTCCACCTCGTGGTCGTCCCAGGTGACGATCCACGGGCAGGCGGCGTGCGCGGCCTGCAGGTCGGGGTCGGACTTGTAGAGCGCGTAGCGCGCGCGGTAGTCCTCGAGCGAAGTGGGCTCCGGCGTGCCGTGCTTCCGCACGTGGTCCTTGCCCCAGGACGTCTCGTAGATGTAGTCGCCGAGGAAGGCGACGAGGTCGGGCGCATCCGCCGCGATGTGCCGGTGCGCGCCGTACCAGCCCTGCTCGTACTGCTGGCAGGACGCGAAGGCGAAGCGCAGGCGCTCCACCGGCGCGCCGGCCGCGGGCGCGGTGCGCGTGCAGCCGAGGGGGCTCACCGCCTCGCCCGCCATGAAGCGGTACCAGTACCAGCGGCCGGGCTCGAGGCCTTGCGGCTCGATGCGCACCGAATGCGCCCACTCGGGATCGGCGAGCGCGCCGCCCGCCGCGACGATCCGGCGCATCGCGCGGTCGGCGGCGATCTCCCAGCGCACGGGCACCGCCACCGGGTCGGCGCCCACGAGCCGCGTCCACAGCACCATGCCGCCCGGATGCGGGTAGCCCGAGGCGACGCCGAGGGCGAAGGGGTCGCGCTCGAAGCGCGCCGGGCCGCGCGCGCAGGCGGGCAGCGCCGTGGAGACGCCGAGCGCGCCGAGGGCCCCGAGGAAGCGCCGGCGGCCGGTCACGCGCTCACCGCTCCGCCCTGCCGAGGTCGAGAAAATAATCGTGCGCCGAGGTGTCGACGAAGCTCTCGCGCAGCTCGACGGGCGCGTCGTCGAAGCTGAGCGCGATGCGGCTGATCCTCAGGAGCGGCGCGCCCGGCGCCACGCCCAGCGCGCGCGCCGCGGCCGCCCCGGCGCGCACCGCGCGCAGCCGCTCGCTCGTGCGCAGCACGTTCACGCCGTAGCGGGTCTGGTAGAGGTGGTAGATGGTGTTGTCCCGCCCGGTGAGGATTTTGCGCGAAAAGCCGGGGAACAGGCGCTGCGGCAGCACGAGCTCGTCGAGGATCACGGGCCGCTCGCCGAGCGACAGCAGGTTGCGCACGCGATAGACCGGCGCGCCGGGCGCGAGGCGCAGCCGGCGCGCCTCGTCCGCGCGCGCCCGGCCGCGCGAGAACGCGAGCGTGCGCGTGCGCGGCAGCTGCCGGCCGCCGGCGCGCGGCACGACGTGGAAGAAGTGGAACATGAGCCGGCGCGTGCTGTGCGTGGCCACGTAGGTGCCGCTGCCCTGGCGGCGCACGACGACGCGCTCGGCGACCAGCTCGTCGATCGCGCGGCGCAGCGTGCCGATCGCCACGCCGTAGTGGCGCGCGAGCCGCGCCTCGGCGGGCAGCGCCGTGCCGGCGCGCCACTCCCCGGCCGCGATGCGCTGCGTGAGGTCGCGCCGGATCTCGCGGTAGCGGGGCTCCATCGGCCGAGCTTAGCAGCCGCGAGCGCGAATTCATCTAGTTGACTCCTTCAGGGCGCGATTCCTAGACTCGGGGGTTTTCGACACGGACTCCCCCAGATGATTCAATTCGTCGTGCACGAGGAAGGCGACGGCGTCGGCGTCGTCGTCGTCGAGGGCGTGAAGGCCGGGCAGGCGCTCACCGGCTGGATCATGGAAGACGACAAGGAAGTGAAGATCACCGCGAAGAGCGACATCCCCATCGGCCACAAGCTGGCGCTGAAGGACTACAAGCCCGGCGACACGGTGATCAAGTACGGCGTGGACATCGGAAAAGTGGTGGCGCCGATCGCCAAGGGCGAGCACACGCACGTCCACAACCTGAAGACGAAGCGGTGGTAGACATGGATCTCTCGAAAGCAAGCTTCTGGGGCTACAAGCGCGAGAACGGGCGCATCGGCGTGCGCAACCACGTGCTCATCCTGCCCGTGGACGACCTCTCGAACGCCGCCGCGCAGGCGGTGGAGAACAACGTGAAGGGCACCCTCGCGCTGCCGCATCCCTACGGGCGGCTGCAGTTCGGCGCCGACCTCGACCTGCATTTCCGCACCCTCATCGGCACCGGCGCCAACCCCAACGTCGCCGCGGTGGTGGTGATCTGCATCGAGGCGGGCTGGGCGAAGAAGGTGGCCGACGGCATCGCCGCCACGGGCAAGCCCGTCGCCTACTTCGGCATCGAGCAGCACGGCGACCACGACACCATCCTGCGCGCCTCCAAGGCGGCCAAGGAGTACGTGCAGTGGGCCAGCGAGCTGCGCCGCGAGGAGCGGCCGCTCAAGGACCTCTGGGTGTCGACGAAGTGCGGCGAGTCCGACACCACCTCGGGCTGCGGCGCGAACCCGACGGTCGGCAACGCCTTCGACAAGCTCTATCCCCACCAGGTGACGCTTTGCTTCGGCGAGACCACCGAGCTGACGGGCGGCGAGCACCTGGTCGCGGCGCGCTGCCGGAACGACGAGGTGCGGAAGAAGTTCCAGTTCATGTTCGACCGCTACCAGGCGATCATCGACCGGCACAAGACGAGCGACCTCTCGGAGTCGCAGCCCACGAAGGGCAACATCGAGGGCGGCCTCACCACCATCGAGGAGAAAGCGCTCGGCAACATCCAGAAGATCGGCAGGAAGTGCATGGTGGACGGCGTGCTCGACAAGGCCGAGACCCCGAGCGGGCCGGGCCTGTGGTTCATGGACTCGTCCTCGGCGGCCGCGGAGATGGTGACGCTGTGCGCGGCCTCGGGCTACACGGTGCACTTCTTCCCGACGGGCCAGGGCAACGTGATCGGCAACCCCATCCTGCCGGTGATCAAGCTGTGCGCGAACCCGCGCACCGTGCGCACGATGAGCGAGCACATCGACGTGGACGTCTCCGGGCTGCTGAGGAAGGAGCTCTCCCCCGACCAGGCGGGCGACAAGCTGCTCGAGAGCATGTTCCGCACCGCCAACGGCCGCCTCACGGCCGCGGAGGCGCTCGGGCATCGGGAGTTCGTGCTCACGCGCCTGTACGAGTCGGCGTAGCGGCGCCATGGCGAGCCTGCGCGGCGCCGACGCGCTCGCCCGCGCGCTCGCGCGGGCGGGCGTGAAGCAGGTCTTCTCGCTCTCCGGCAACCACGTCATGCCGGTGTACGACGCCGCGCTCGATGCGCGGCTCGGCATCGTGCACGTGCGCCACGAGGCGGCCGCCGTGCACATGGCGGACGCCTGGGCGCGGCTCACGAACGTGCCCGGCGTCGCGCTGCTCACGGGCGGGCCGGGACACGCGAACGGCGTGAGCGCGCTCTATACCGCGCTCGCCTCCGAGTCGCCGCTCGTGCTCCTCTCGGGCGAATCGCCGCTCGCCGAGCGCCACAAGGGAGCCTTCCAGGAGATGCGCCAGGCCGAGATCGCGGCGCCGGTCGTGAAGGCGGCCTGGAGCGCGCAGAACCCGCGCACGATCGCGCAGGATTTCGCGCGCGCCTGGCGCCACGCGCGCTTCGGGCGCCCGGGGCCGGTGTACTTCGGCCTGCCCTTCGACGTGCTGGAGGCGAAGCTGGAGGAGTCCGAGGTCGCGCCGCTCGAGGACTCCGCCTTCGACGTGAAGCCGATCCCGCTCGCCGAGGCCGCGGCGCAGGCCGTGCTCGCCGAGCTCGCGCGGGCGAAGCAGCCGCTCATCCTCGCCGGCCCCGCGATGGCCACGGACCGCGGCCGCGCCGCGCTCACCGCGCTCGGCGCGGCGACCGGCGTCCCGGCGATCTGCATGGAGAGCCCGCGCGGCGTGAACGACCCGGCGCTCGGCGCCTTCCCGCGCGTGCTGAAGGAGGCCGACCTCATCGTGCTGCTCGGCAAGCGCGCCGACTTCACGCTGCGCTACGGGCAGGCGCCGGCGGTCGCGCCCGGCTGCCGGTTCCTGCTGCTCGATCCCGACCCCGAGGCGCTGCGCCAGGCTGGCTACGCGATCGGCGATCCGTCGCGCCTGGCGCTCGCCGCGCTCGCCGACCCGTTCGAGGCCGCCGCCGCGCTCGCCGGGGCCGCGAAGCCCGCGCGCTCGGGCTGGGCGCAGGAAGTCGAGGCCGCCGTGCGCGCGCGGCCGGCCGCCTGGGCCACCGTGACGGGCAAGCCGGGCGCCGTGCACCCGGCGGAGGTCGGGCGCGCGGTGCAGGCGCTGCTCGACGCGGCGCCCGAGCCGCTGCTCGTCTCCGACGGCGGCGAGTTCGGCCAGTGGGCGCAGGCCTGCGTCACCGCGCCCACGCGCGTCATCAACGGGCCGGCGGGCGCGATCGGCTCGGCGCTGCCCTTCGCGCTCGCGGCGAAGCTCGCGCGCCCCAACGCCACGGTGGTGGCGATGATGGGCGACGGCACCTTCGGCTTTCACCTCGCGGAGATCGACACCGCGGTGCGCGAGAAGCTCGCCGTCACCGCCGTGGTCGGCAACGACGCCTGCTGGAACGCCGAGCACCAGATCCAGATCCGCGCCTACGGGCGCGAGCGGGCGCACGGCTGCGAGCTGCTGCCCACGCGCTACGACCTCGCGGCCGCGGGCCTCGGCGGGCACGGCGAGTTCGTGCAGAAAGGCGCGGAGCTCCCCGCGGCGCTCGAGCGCGCCTCGGGCGCCGGGCTGCCGGCCTGCGTCAACGTCCTCGTCGAGCGCCTCGCGGCGCCCGCCGCGCACGCATGAGCACGCTGCGCGTCCAGGTGTGGCGCGGCGACGCCGGCGGCGGCGCCTATCAGGCGTTCGAGGTGCCGCGGCGCGAGAGCCAGACCGTGCTCGACGTGGTCACCTGGATCCAGCGCAATCTCGACCCCACGCTCGCCTACCGCTACGCCTGCCGCGTGGGCATGTGCGGCTCCTGCGCGATGACGGTGAACGGCGCGCCGCGCTGGACCTGCCGCACGCACGTGGACAAGGTGGCGGCCGACGGGCGGCTCGCCCTCGCGCCGCTCGGGAACCTGCCGGTGATCCGCGACCTCGCCGCCGACATGCGCGAGTTCTTCGACAAGTGGGCGCGCGCCAAGGGGCGCTTCTCGGGCGCGGCGACGCGGCGCGACGACTTCGCGCGCGTGCTGCCGCAGTCCGCGCAGCGCCAGCTCGCCGACGCCGCCATCGAGTGCATCGGCTGCGGCGTGTGCTACGCGGCCTGCGACGTGGTGGCCGCGAATCCCGGCTACCTCGGCCCGGCGGCGCTCAACCGCGCCTGGACGCTCGTGAACGACGCGCGCGACACCGCGCAGGCCGAGCGCCTGCGAGCCGTGTCGGGCGACGCCGGCTGCCTTTCCTGCCACACGCACACGAGCTGCACCGAGCGCTGCCCGAAGGCGATCGCGCCCACCGCGGGCATCGCGGGCCTGAAGCGCGCGGTGGCGCGCGCGGCGCTGAAGGGCGAGCTGTGAGCGCGCGCGCCGAGACGCTGCTCTGGGTCGCGCAGCGCGCGAGCGCCGCGGTGCTCGCCGTGTGCGTGACGGTGCACCTCGCCACCATCCTCTACGCGGTGCAGGGCGGCCTCACCGGCGCCGAGATCCTCGGGCGCACGCGCGGCAACCTGCCTTGGGCGGCGTTCTATACGGTGTTCGTGCTCGCCGCCGCGGTGCACGCGCCGATCGGCCTGCGCGCGGTGCTCGGCGAGTGGCTCGGCTGGCGCGGCCGCTCGCGCGAGGCGGCGCTGCTGGCGCTCGCGCTGCTGCTCCTCGTCATGGGCCTGCGCGCGGTGGCGGGGGTGTTCGCGTGAGCCGCGCGCTCGCGCTGCTGCATCGCCTCTCGGGCGTGGCGCTCGCGCTCTTCCTGCCCGCGCATTTCTGGGTGCTTTCGCGCGCGCTGGAGCTCGATGCCTTCCTCGCCTGGACCGAGCAGCCGCTCGTCAAGCTCGCGGAGTGGGGGCTGGTGACGCTGCTCGCGCTGCATCTCGCCGGGGGGCTGCGCGTGCTCGCGCTCGAGTTCCTGCCCTGGCGCGGGAAGCACAAGGGCTATGCCGCCGCCGCGGCCGGCTTCGCGGTGCTCGCGGGGCTCGCGTTCGCGGCGAGCACGCTGCGATGAAGGCGAAACCGGATGCGATACGGGTTGTCAATTGCCTGAATTAGCGGTGCAATGACCGGAGTTCCACGACTAAGAGGAGGAGACGTCATGAAACCAAGCAAGCTGATCACCGGCGCGGCGGCGCTATGCCTCGCGCTCGGCATGGGCGCGGCGCGCGCCGAGGTGTCGGAGGTGCGCATCGCCGAGCAGTTCGGCATCGGCTACCTGCCGCTGCAGATGATGCGCGACAAGGGCCTGCTCGAGAAGCACGCGCAGCGGCTCGGGCTGGGCAGCGTGAAGGTGAGCTGGTCGCGCTTCGCGAGCGGCGCGGCGATGAACGACGCGCTGCTCTCGGGCAACCTCGACTTCGCCTCGGGCGGCGTCGGGCCCCTGCTCACGATCTGGGACCGCACCAAGGGCAACCTCGACGTGAAGGGCGTGGCGGCGATCAACTCGATGCCGCTCTACCTCGTCACGCGCAACCCGGACGTGAAGAGCATCCGCGACCTCAGCGAGAAGGACAAGGTCGCGCTGCCCGCGGTCAAGGTCTCGGTGCAGGCGCGCACGCTGCAGATGGCCGCGGAGAAGGCGTTCGGCGTCGGCAAGCACGAGGCGCTGGACAAGTTCACCGTCTCCATGCGCCATCCGGACGGCGTGGCCGCGATGCTCTCGGGCCAGGGCGAAATCACCGGGCACCTGACCAGCCCGCCGTTCCAGCAGCAGCTGCTCGCCGCCCCGGGCATGCGCCGCATCCTCAGCTCCTACGAGGTGCTGGGCGGCAAGTCCACCTTCAACACGATCTGGGCGACGTCGAAGTTCCGCGGCGAGAACCCGAAGACCTACCAGGCCTTCGTCGCCGCGCTGCGCGAGGCGATGCAGCTCATCAACGCGGACAAGTCCGCCGCGAGCGACGTGTTCATGAAGGTGACCAAGTCCAAGCTCGACCCGGAGTTCGTGCGCAAGATCGTGCTCGACGACGAGAACGAGTTCACGCTCACGCCGCGCAACACGATGAAGTACGCGGAGTTCATGCACCGCGTCGGCGCGCTGAAGAACAAGGCCTCGGGCTGGAAGGACTACTTCTTCCCCGAGATCCACGACCTGCCGGGCGGCTGATGGCGGCCGCGCCGGCGCCCGGGCCCGGCGCCGTCCGCCCCCTGCTGGAGGTGGACGGCGTCACCCTGCAGTACAAGACCAAGGATCACCTGGTCACCGCGACCTATCGCGTGAGCTTCTCGGTGTTCCCGGCCGACCGCTTCGTCGTGCTGGGGCCCTCGGGCTGCGGCAAGTCGACGCTCCTGAAGGGGGTGGCCGGGTTCCTCGCCCCGGAGGAGGGCGAGATCCGGGTGAACGGCCGGCCGGTCGCCGGCCCCGGCCCGGACCGCATGATGGTGTTCCAGGAGTTCGACCAGCTGCTGCCGTGGAAGACGGTGCGGCAGAACGTGCTCTTTCCCATGCGCACGAGCGGGCGCTTCGCCGCGCGCGAGGCCGAGGAGCGCGCGCGCGCCGTGATCGACAAGGTGGGCCTCACCAAGTTCGCCGACGCCTACCCGCACATGCTCTCCGGCGGCATGAAGCAGCGCGTGGCGATCGCGCGCGCGCTCGCCATGGAGCCCGACGTGCTGCTGATGGACGAGCCCTTCGCGGCGCTCGACGCGCTCACGCGGCGCAAGATGCAGGAGGAGCTGCTGCGGCTGTGGGACGACGTGCGCTTCACGGTGCTGTTCGTCACGCACTCGATCGAGGAGGCGATCGTCGTCGGCAGCCGCATCCTCGTGCTCTCGCCGCACCCGGGCCAGGTGCGCGCGGAGCTGAACGCGCACGAGCACGACCACGACTCGCAGGACGGCGAGTCCTTCGTGCGCCTGCGCCAGCGCATCCACGACATGCTGTTCGCCGAGCGCATCGAGCAGGAGGAGGCGCAATCCCATGAGCAGTGACGCGACGCTGACCAAGACCCCGCCGGTGCGCCCGGAGTTCGAGCGCCAGACCGGCGACGTGAGCCACATCGGCGCCATCGAGCGGCCGCTCTCGGCCTGGGAGCGCATCAGCAACGTCACCGCCGTGCGGCGCGTGTTCATCCTCGTGCTGCTCGCCGCGATCTGGCAGGTCTACGCCGCCTACCTCGACAACGCGCTCATGTTCCCGACCTTCGGCGCCACCGCGCAGGCGTTCTGGGACGCGCTCGTCTCCGGGGGGCTCGCCAAGCGCGCCTGGGTCTCGATCGAGGTGCTGCTCATGGGCTACGCGGCGGGCGTGGGCATCGCCGCGGTGCTCACCACGCTCGCCGTGTCCACGCGGATCGGCAACGACTTCCTCGCCACGCTCACGGCGATGTTCAACCCGCTGCCGGCGATCGCGCTGCTGCCGCTCGCGCTGCTGTGGTTCGGCCTGGGCAAGGCGAGCCTCATCTTCGTGCTCATCCACGCGGTGCTCTGGCCGCTCTCGCTCAACACGCACAGCGGCTTCATGGGCGTGAGCGAGACGCTGCGCATGGCCGGGCGCAACTACGGCCTGAAGGGCCTGCGCTACGTCATGCAGATCCTGATCCCCGCGGCGTTTCCCTCGATCCTCGCGGGCCTGAAGATCGCCTGGGCCTTCGCCTGGCGCACGCTGATCGCCGCCGAGCTCGTCTTCGGCGTGAGCTCGGGCTCCGGGGGGCTGGGCTGGTTCATCTTCGAGAACAAGAACGAGCTCCTCATCGACTACGTGTTCGCGGGCCTGGTCACGGTGATCGTGATCGGCCTGCTGGTGGAGAACGTGGTGTTCCGCACCATCGAGGAGAAGACCGTGCGCAAGTGGGGCATGCAGCGGTGAAGGTGGACCTGAAGGCGGTCGAGGCGGCGGCCAAGGAGCTCTACATCCGGGCGCTGAAGCACCTGCCGCCCGACATCAAGCAGGGCTTCGACGCGCTCGCGGGCCGCGAGACCGACGCGGGCGCGCAACGCATGCTCGGCACCATGATCGCCAACATCAAGGTCGCCGAGGACACCGACAACCTGCTCTGCCAGGACACCGGCATCCCGATCTACAACGTCTGGATCGGGCGCGGCGTGGAGGTGGACGGCGCGGCGCTGAAGGAGGCGATCCGCGCCGGTTGCGCGCGCGCCACGCGCGAGCATCCCATCCGCTCCTCCGTCGTGCACCCGGTCACGCGCAAGAACGAGCACACCTCGTGCGGGCGCGGCGTGCCGGTGATCCATTTCGACTTCACCGACGAGGCCGAGACGCTCGCCATCGAGATGGTGCCCAAGGGCTCGGGCTCCGAGAACAACTCATGGCTGCGCATGGCGATCCCCGCCGAGGGCGTGGACGCGATCAAGACCTTCGTCGTCGACTGCGTGCTGGACGCGGGCGGCAAGACCTGCCCGCCCACCATCGTCGGCGTGGGCGTGGGCGGCACCGCCGACCTGTGCGTGCACCTCGCCAAGGTGGCGGCGACGCGCCCGCTCGGCACGCGGTGCGCCGATCCCGAGGGCGCGAAGCTGGAGAAAGAGCTCTCGGAGGCCGTGAACCTCCTCGGCGTGGGCCCGCAGGGCCTGGGCGGCGACTCGACCTCGTTCGCCGTGCACGTGGAGACGGCGGCCACGCACATCACCATGAACCCGGTGGCGGTGAACATGCAGTGCCACTCGGCGCGCCGCGCGCGCGCCACCTTCCGCCCCGCGGGGATCGAGTATGGTTACTAGGCTGCTCGTGCTCATGGCGCTCGCGCTGCCGGCAAGCGCGGCGGAGGTGGCCGGCGTCAGGTTCGAGGAGCGCGCGCGCGTCGAAGGCGCGGAGCTCGCGCTGAAGGGCGCGGGGCTGCGCAAGCGCTTCTTTTTCCAGGTGTACGCGATCGGCCTTTACGTCGCGGACGCGAAAGCCGATCCGGTCGCGCAGGGCGGCGCGAAGCGCGTGGCGATCCACATGCTGCGCGACGTGGACGCCGAGACCTTCACCCAGGCGCTGGTGGACGGCATGCGCCCGAACCACGACGAGGCGACGATGCGATCGCTCGCGCCGCGCATCGAGCGTCTCGCGGCGATCATGCGCGAGGTGAAGGAGGCGAAGGAGGGCATGGCGATCGCGCTCGACTGGGCGCCGGGCGCGGGCACGCGCATCGCCATCGACGGCAAGCCCGCGGGCGCGCCGATCGAGGGCGAGGACTTCTACGCGTCGCTGCTCAGGATCTGGCTGGGAGAAAAGCCCGTCCAGGACGACCTCAAGCAGGCGCTTCTCGGAGGCTAGCGGCATGGCGCACCACGACTTCCAGATGCCGATCACCGAGGCGCAGGCGCGCGCCCTGCGCGTGAACGACACCGTGACGCTGAACGGCGCGCTCTACGGCATCCGCGACGCGACGCAGATCCACCTGTTCGACCGCGGGCGCAAGACGCGCTTCGACCTCGCCGGCCACGCGGTGATCCACACCGCGCCCAACGTGAAGAAGGTCGAGAAGAGCGCGCAGCATCCGGCGGGCTACGCGCCGCTTTGCATCGGCACCACCACGAGCGACCGCATGGAGCGCTTCACGCGGCCCCTCATGCAGCAATACGGCGTGCGCCTGGTCATCGGCAAGGGGGGCTTGCGCGAGTCGTCCGCGGCCGCCTTCGCCGAGCTCGGCGGCGCCTATCTCGCGATCATCGGCGGCACGGCGGCGCTGGAGACTACCTGGATCGAGGCGATCGAGGACGTGGACATGGACGACCTCAATCCCGAGTCGCTGTGGAAGTTCCGCGTGAAGGGCTTCGGCCCGCTGCTCGTGGCGATGGACAGCCACGGCGGCAGCCTCTACGAGGGCGTGCGCGCGCACGCCGCCGGGCAGCGCGCGGCGGCGCTCGCCGCGCTCGGCGTCAGGTAGTGCGGCGGCTCGACACCGACATCCTGATCCTCGGATCGGGGGGCGCGGGCCTGTTCGCGGCGCTGCACGCGCACAAGGCGGCGCCGGAGATCTCGATCACCGTCGCGGTGAAGGGCCTGCTCGGCAAGTGCGGCTGCACGCGCATGGTGCAGGGCGGCTACAACGTGGCGCTCGCCAGGGAGGACTCCGTGGAGCGCCACTTCATGGACACGATCGAGGGCGGCAAGTGGCTGCCCGACCAGGAGCTCGCCTGGAAGCTGGTGACGCTCGCCGTGGAGAGGATCCGCGAGCTGGAGAACGAGCTGGGGTGCTTCTTCGACCGCAACCCCGACGGCACGATCCACCAGAAGGCCTTCGCCGGCCAGACCTTCGACCGCACGGTGCACAAGGGCGACCTCACCGGCATCGAGATCATCAACCGGCTCGCCGAGCAGGTCTGGGCGCGCGACATCGGGCGGCTGGAAGAGCACCGCGCCGTCGAGCTCGTGAAGACGCGCGACGGCGCCGCGCTGGCGGGCGTGCTCATGATCGACATGCGCACGGGCGAGCACGTTTTCGTGCGCGCGAAGGCGGTGCTCCTCGCCACGGGCGGCGGGCCGACCATGTACCGCTACCACACGCCCTCGGGCGACAAGAGCTGCGACGGCCTCGCCATGGCGCTGCGCGCGGGGCTGCGCCTGCGCGACATGGAGATGGTGCAGTTCCACCCGACCGGGCTGCTCGCCGGCACGCACACGCGCATGACCGGCACGGTGCTCGAGGAGGGCCTGCGCGGCGCGGGCGGCTATCTGCTCAACGGCGCGAAGGAGCGCTTCATGCCGGGGTACGACCCCCTGGCCGAGCGCGCGACGCGCGACTTCGTCTCGCGCGCCATGTACACCGAGATGAGAAAGGGCAACGTGACGCCGAACGGGGGGCTGTACATCTCCATGGCGCACCTCGGCCCCGACAAGGTGGCGAAGAGCTTCAAGGGCATGGTCGAGCGCTGCGCCGATTGCGGCTTCGACCTCGCCGGGGGTCTCGTCGAAGTCGTGCCGACCGCGCACTACATGATGGGCGGCGTCGAGTTCGCGCCGGACTGCACGACGGCGCTTCCCGGCCTGTTCGTCGCGGGCGAGGATGCGGGCGGCGTGCACGGCGCGAACCGCCTCGGCGGCAACGGCGTCGCCAACTCCACCGTCTACGGCGCGGTGGCGGGCGACACGATGGCCGCGTGGGTGAAGGCCGCAGGCGCGCTGCGCGATCCGGACCCCGCGGCGCTCGAGGCGGGCGTGGCGCGCTGCGAGCCGAAGACGGGCGGTGCGCACGGCGCGCTGGAAGCGATCCGCGAGCGGCTCTACGGGCTGATGTGGGACAAGGTCGGCATCATCCGCGATCGCGCGAGCCTCGCGGCCGCGCTCGGCGAGCTCGAGGCGCTCGCCGGCGAGCTGGACGCCACCGGCATCCCGGACGCGAACCGCGCCTTCAACCTCACCTGGCACGACTGGCTCAACCTGCAAAGCCTCGTGCAGACGAGCCGCGTCATCGCGCAGGCCGCGCTGGCGCGCGAGGATTCGCGCGGCGCGCACTTCCGCGAGGATTTTCCCCGCGCCGGCGCGCTCGAGGCCTCGAGCTTCACCAGCGCGCGCCTCGAGGGCGAGCGCCTCGCCCTCGAGATGAAGCCGGTGGCCTTCACGCGCGTGAAGCCCGGCGAGAGCCTGCTTACCCCACGTGCTGCCTGAAGAACGCCAGGGACCGCTCGCGCGCGAGCTTTGAGGCTTCCGCGTTGTAGGACGGGCGGTGGTCGCAGTTGAAGCCGTGCCCGGCGCCCGCGTAGTAGTGCGCCGTGATCTCGGGGTGCGCCTTGGCGATCGCTTTCGCCTGCTCGAGCGTCGGCGACTGGTCCTGCTCGCCGAAGTGGCACAGCGTCGGGCAGCGCGGCTTCTCGCCGATGAAGCCCGGCATGCCGCCGCCGTAGTAGGGCACCGAGCAGGCGAGTCCCGCGAGGCGCGCCGCCGCCACCCAGGACACGGTTCCGCCCCAGCAGTAGCCGACGATGCCGACCTTGCCCGCGGCCTTCGCCGCCTCCACGGCGGCCGCCGCGTCCTGCATGGTCTGCTTCCAGTCGAGCTTCTGCATGATGGCGATGCCCGCCTGGATCTCGGGCTGCGAGTAGCCCGTGTCGTAGCCGCGCTGCGCGCGGTCGAACATCGCCGGCGCGACGACGAGGTAGCCGTCCGCGGCGTAGCCGTCGGCCACCGACTGGATGTGCTTGTTGACGCCGAAGATCTCCTGGATCACGACGATGCCGCCGCGCGGCTTGCCCGCGGGCTCGGCGCGATAGGCCGCGAGCTTGTGCCCGTCGGCCGCCTGCAGCTCGATCATGCTTCCCATGCGTCCTCCTCCTGTGAGGCCTGCCATTAGAATCGGCATTATGAAGAAGAAGCCGGAAGAACTGTTCCGCTTGGCGAAGCAGGCGATGATGCGCTCGGGCGCGCGCGAGGCGATGGCCGACGCGGCGGCGCAGCATCTGGTGCGCGCGGAGGAACAGGGCCTGCACACGCACGGCCTGTCGCGCGTGCCGTTCTACTGCGGCATGCTGAAGAACGGGCGCGCCGACGGCGCGGCGCAACCCTCGATGCGCACGGAGAAAGCGGCCGTGTGCCTGATCGACAACGCCGACGCGCTGCCCTACGAGTCCTGCGCCTGGGCGATCGAGGAAGTGATCCAGCGCGCGCGCAGGAACGGCATCGGCTTCGCCGGCATCACCAACAGCGCGCACGTCGGCGTGCTCGGCATCCACCTGCTGAAGGTGGCGGCGGCGGGGCTGGTGGGCGTCGCCTTCACGAACTCGCCCGCCGCGATCCCCGCCTGGGGCGGAAAGAAGGCGCTGTTCGGCACCGACCCGGTCGCGTTCGCCTTTCCGCGCCAGGGCGCCGAGCCGATCGTGGTGGACCTCGCGCTCACCACCGTGGTGCGCGGGAGAATCATGATGGCGATGCAAAAGGGCGAGAAGATCCCCGAAGGCTGGGCGCTCGACCGCGACGGCAAGCCGACCACCGATCCGAAGGAGGCGATCGAGCGCGGCAGCCTCTTTCCCATCGGCGGCGCGAAGGGCGCGATGCTCGCGCTCGCCTTCGAGCTCGTGTGCGCGGCGCTCACCGGCGCGGCGATCGGGCCCGAGGCCGACTCGTTCTTTTCCGAAACGGGCAACAAGCCGCGCATCGGCCAGGCCTTCCTCGCCCTCGACCCGGGCGCGCTCGCCGGCCTGGAGAAGTACTTCGAGCGCGTCGAGACCGTGGTCGCCGCGATGCTCGCCGACGAGGGCGTGCGCCTGCCGGGCTCGAAGCGCTTCGCCTCCGAGAAGAAGCTGCGCGCCGAAGGCATCGAGATCCCCGACGAGCTCCTCGCGAAAATCGAGAAGCTGTGTACGACGTAGTCCTCGACTTCCCGAAGATGAAGGTCGCCGTGGCCACGCGCGCGGGCCGCGTCGTGGGCATCCATTACCTGCCGCCGCAGGCCGCGGCGCTCGCGCCGCGCAATGCGCTCGCCGAGCGCGCCGCGCGACAGCTCGAGCGCTACCGCGCGGATCCCGACACGGTATTCGACCTGCCTCTGGAGATCGTGGGAACGGACTTTCAGAAGCGCGTCTGGCAGGCGATGTGCGCCATCCCGCGCGGGCGCACGCGCACCTACGGCGAGCTCGCGGCCGAGCTCGGCGGCGAGGCACGCGCCGTGGGCCAGGCCTGCGGCGACAACCGCCTGCCCATCGTCATTCCCTGCCACCGCGTGGTCGCCGCCGACGGCATCGGCGGCTTCGCGCACGCGAGCGGCGGCTATCTGATCGAGGCCAAGCGTTGGCTGCTCGCGCACGAAGCGCCGGCGAACGAGTTCGCGCTCGCGCCCTGAGCGGCGAGAACGCCGCGCGCGTCGACGCGTTCTGCGACGCGCTGTGGCTGGAGGACGGCCTGGCGAAGAACACGCTCGAGGCCTACCGCCGCGACCTCGCGCAGCTCGCCGCGTTCCTCGGCGACCGGCCGCTTGCCGAGGCCCGCGAGGCGGACCTCTTCGCTTTCCTCGCCGCGCGCCGGGGCAAAGCGACGAGCGCCGCGCGCCTGCTCTCGACGCTCAAGCGCTTCTTCCGCCATTGCCTGCGCGAGCGCGCGATCGCGCGCGACCCCACGCTCAAGCTCGAGCCTCCCAGGCGCGCGCCGCGCTTCCCGAAGAGCCTCTCCGAAGCCGACGTCGAGGCGCTGCTCGCCGCGCCCGACGCGGGCACGCCGCGGGGACTGCGCGACCGCGCGATGCTGGAGGTGCTCTACGCCTGCGGCCTGCGCGTCTCGGAACTCGTCGCGCTCAAGGCGTTCGAGGCGAGCCTGGATGCGGGCGTGCTGCGCATCCTCGGCAAGGGCTCGAAGGAGCGGCTCGTGCCGCTCGGCGAAGAGGCGGTGGCCTGGGTGCAGCGCTACCTCGCGGAGTCGCGCCCGGCGCTGCTGAAGAAGCGCGCGAGCGACGCGCTTTTCGTCACCGAGCGCGGCGGCGCGATGACGCGCCAGGCCTTCTGGCACCTGCTCAAGCGCTACGGCCGCCGCGCGATCCCCGGCAAGGCGCTCTCGCCGCACGTGCTGCGCCACGCCTTCGCCACGCACCTCATCAACCACGGCGCGGACCTGCGCGTGGTGCAGATGCTGCTCGGCCACGCCGACATCTCCACCACGCAGATCTACACGCACGTCGCCCGCGAGCGCCTGAAGGCGCTGCACGCGAAGCACCATCCCCGTGGCTGACACGCCCGCCACCGTCTTCCTGAAGAAGCAGGGCGTCGCCTACAGCGAGCACGAGTACGACTACGTCGAGCACGGCGGCACCGAGGTCCCGGCGAAGGCCCTGGGCGTGGACGAGCATGCCGTGGTGAAGACGCTCGTCATGCAGGACGAGAGCGCGAAGCCGCTCGTCGTCCTCATGCACGGCGATCGCAAGGTGTCCACCAAGAACCTCGCGCGCCAGGCGGGCGTGAAGAGGATCGAGCCCTGCCGGCCGGAGGTGGCGCAGCGGCACTCGGGCTACCAGGTGGGCGGCACCTCGCCCTTCGGCACGAAAAAGAGGCTCCCCGTGTACCTCGAGCGCTCGGTGCTCGCTCTGCCGACGATCTACATCAACGGCGGGCGGCGCGGTTTCCTGGTGGGCGTGGCGCCGGGCGAAATCGTCCGGGTGCTGCAGCCGGTTCTCGTGGAGGTCGCGCTGGAGGACTAGCGCCGGCGCTCGATGGTGACGCCGACGAAGCGCGCGTTGCCGAGGATGCCGATCTTCGCCACCGCCACCTTCACCCAGGGCGCGCCGAAATCGTCGAGCAGCAGCCGGGCGATGCGCTCGGCGAGCGTTTCCACCAGTCGGTAATGGCCCTCGCCCGCGAGCGCGCGGATCCGGAGCGCCACCTGCTCGTAGTCGATGGTGTCGGCGACCTTGTCGCTCGCGAATACCGCGTCGCCCGGGATGCCGATGTCCAGGTCGATGGACACCGTCTGCGCCACGTGGCGCTCGCGCTTGTGGATGCCGATGAGCGCTTCCACGCGCAGCTCGCGAATGAGGATGGCATCCATGCGCCGCCGATTATAGGGGGCGGCAGGTAAACTCCGGCGCATGAAGCACGACGACCTCCCGGGGCGCAGCCAGGAACTGCTCGCGAAGCTCGCGGTGTCGATGGTGGAGGGCATCCTCATCCTGCGGGACGGTCGCTTCGCCTACGCCAATCCCGGCGCGCTCGAGCTGATCGGCTACGCCTTCGAGGAAATCCAGGGCCGCGAGTTCGCGCCGTTCATCCACCCCGAGGACCGCGAGCTGGTGCGCGAGCGGCATCGACGCCGCGCCGCCGGCGAGGTGCTCGAGCCGCGCTACGACATCCGCATCCTGCCGCGCTCGGGCGAGCCGCGCTGGGTGCAGATCGCGAACGAGAAGGTGGAGTGGGAGGGCCAGCCGGCCGTGCTCACGCTGATGAGCGACATCACCGAGCACAAGCGCGCCGAAGCCGCGCTGCGCGAGAGCGAGCAGCGGTTCAAGGCGCTCGTGGAGCTGTCCTCCGACTGGTACTGGGTGACCGACACCGAGCATCGCTTCACCTTCCGCGACGGCGAGATCCTGCGCCGCATGGGCATTCCGCCGGAAGAAGACTACGGCCAGCGGCGCTGGGAGATGCCCGGGTTCATGAACATGGACGAGGCGGCCTGGGCCGAGCATCGCGCGCTGCTCGCGCGGCGCGAGGAGTTCCGCGACCTGCTGCTCGAGCGCCGCAGCCCCGACGGGCGCGTGCACTGGGCGACCATCAGCGGCCGGCCGATGTACGACGCGAACGGCGCCTTCGCCGGCTATCACGGGACCGGTCGCGACGTCACCCTGCAGGTGATGGCCGAGCAGCGCCTGAAGCGGTTCAACGTCGAGCTGGAGACGAAGGTGGCCGAGCGCACCGAGGCGCTGGACGCCGCCAATCGCGAGCTGGAGGCGTTCTCCTACTCGGTGTCGCACGACCTGCGCGCGCCGCTGCGCGCGATCGACGGCTTCGCGCGCCTGCTCGAGGAGAAGCACGGCGGCTTGCTCGCCGAGGAGGGCCGCGGCTACCTGCGGCGGGTGCGCGAGGGCGCGCGGCGCATGAACCGGCTGATCGACGACCTGCTCGCGTTCTCGCGCGTGGCGCGCGCCGAGCCGCGCTCGCGCGAGGTGGACCTGAGCGCGCTCGCCGAGGCGGTGGCCGCCGATCTCGCCGCGGCCGCGCCGGAGCGCAAGGTCGAGTGGCGCATCGCCCCCGGGCTGCATGCGCACGCCGATCCCGGTCTCGTGCGCGTGGTGCTCGCCAACCTGCTCGGCAACGCCTGGAAGTACACGGGCCGCGCCGGGCGCGCCGTGATCGAGCTCGGGCGCCGCGCGGACGGGGAGTTCTTCGTGCGCGACAACGGCGTGGGGTTCGACCCGCGGCACGCCGCGAACGTGTTCGAGCCGTTCCGGCGGCTGCACGGCGAGGAGGAGTTCGAGGGCAGCGGCGTGGGCCTCGCCACCGTGCGGCGCATCGTGGAGCGGCACCGCGGTCGCGTGCGCGCCGAGGCCGCGCCGGGCGCGGGCGCCACTTTCTATTTCACGCTGCCGCCGGTGCCGCCGGCGGCGACCCGGTAGGATTCGCGCCGTGCAGACCGCGCTCGTCGCCGCCGCCGCCTACCTCCTCGGGTCGATCTCGTTCGCCATCGTGGTGAGCCGGCTCTTCGCGCTGCCCGACCCGCGCAGCTACGGCTCGGGCAATCCGGGCGCGACCAACGTGCTGCGCACGGGAAAGAAGGCGGCCGCGGCGCTCACGCTGCTCGGCGACGGCGGCAAGGGCTGGCTCGCGGTGTGGCTCGCCTCGCTCGTCGAGCCCGCCGCGATGCCGTACGCGGCGATCGCCGTGTTCCTCGGGCACCTGTTTCCGCTCTTCCACCGCTTCGCGGGCGGCAAGGGCGTGGCGACCGCCGCCGGCGCGCTCCTCGGCCTGAACGCCTGGCTGGGCCTGGGCACGATCGTCACCTGGGCGGCGATCTTCGCGTTCTTCCGCGTGTCCTCGCTCGCCGCGCTCGTCGCGGCCGTGTTCGCGCCGCTCTACGCCTTCTGGCTCTTCGGGCTGCGGCCGGTGTTCCCGGCCGTGATCGCGATCGCGGTGCTCCTCGTCTGGCGCCACAAGGAGAACATCGGCCGGCTGCTGCGCGGCGAGGAAAGCCGCGTCGGCAAGCCTACGCCGCCGCGAGATCCCAGCGCGGGCGCACCGTGAAGCCGCGCCGGGCGTCGCCCGCGAGCCCGGCGCGCAGCCGCAGCGCCGCGGCGAGGGCGATCATCGCGCCGTTGTCGGTGCACAGCTCCGCTTCGGGGTAATAGACGTCGAAGCCTTGCGCGCGCGCGCGCGCGTCCATCGCGGCGCGCAGCTGCCGGTTGGCGCCCACGCCGCCCGCCACCACGAGACGCGTGAGCCCCGAGCGCTCCACGGCGAGCGCGCACTTCGCCACCAGCACGTCCACGATCGCGTCCTGGAAGGCGCGCGCGACGTCCGCGTGGAACTGCTCGTTCGGCTCCGCGCCGCGCACCAGCGTGAGCACCGCGGTCTTCAGGCCGCTGAAGCTGAACTCGAGGTCGCCGCTCGCGATCATCGGCCGCGGCAGGCGGTGGCGCCCGGGATGGCCGTGCTCGGCGAGCCGCGAGACCGCGGGCCCGCCGGGATACGGAAGGCCGAGGAGCGCGGCGGTCTTGTCGAAGGCTTCGCCCGCGGCGTCGTCCTGTGTCTCGCCCAGGAGCTCGTAGCGCCCGACGCCCTCCACGCGCATGAGCTGCGTGTGTCCCCCCGAGACGAGCAGCGCGACGAAGGGAAAGGCCGGCCGGCGGGCGGACAGCAGGGGCGAGAGCAGGTGCGCCTCGAGGTGGTGGATGCCGATCGCGGCCACGCCGTGCGCTGCGGCGAGCCCGTGCGCGAAGGCCGCGCCGACGAGCAGCGCCCCGGCGAGCCCCGGACCCTCGGTGTAGGCCACCGCGCCCACGTCGGCCACGCCCCGGCCGGCCCGCTCGAGCACCGAGCGCGCGAGGGGCACGAGCCGCCGGATGTGGTCGCGCGAGGCGAGCTCGGGCACGACCCCCCCGTAGGCCTCGTGCATCTCGACCTGGGAATGCAGGGCATGGCCGAGCAGGCGCTCCGCGGCGGCGTCGTACAGGGCGACGCCGGTCTCGTCGCAGGAGGTCTCGATGCCGAGCACGAGCATGGCCGGCATTCTGAGGCATCTGCTACAATGCCGCCCTTTTTCGCACTACCGGGAACCTGCATGCCGACCGTACGCGTCAAGGAAAACGAGCCTTTCGAGGTGGCCATGCGCCGCTTCAAGCGCACCGTCGAGAAGACGGGCCTGCTGACCGAGCTGCGCGCTCGCGAGTACTACGAGAAGCCGACCTCCGAGCGAAAGCGCAAGCTCGCGGCGGCGGTGAAGCGCCACCACAAGCGCCTGCGCAGCCAGATGCTGCCGCAGAAGCTGTACTAAGGCACGACCCGCAGTTTTTCCCCCGCGCCCCGGTGCAGCCCGCCGGGGCGTTTGCATTTCTGGAGCCCGACATGAGCCTCAAGGACAGGATTCAGGACGACATGAAGGCCGCGATGCGCGCCAAGGACGCGGCGCGCCTCTCCGCGGTGCGGCTGCTGCTCGCCGCGCTGAAGCAGAAGGAGGTCGACGAGCGCGTCGAGCTCGCCGACGCGGACGTGCTCTCGGTGATCGAGAAGATGCTCAAGCAGCGGCGCGAGTCGATCGCCCAGTACGAGAAGGCCGGCCGCGAGGACCTCGCCTCGCAGGAGAAGTTCGAGATCGGCGTGCTCTCGGGCTACCTGCCGCAGCAGATGGACGAGGCCGAGGTCGCGCAGGCGGTCGCCGCGGCGGTGGCCGAGGCGGGCGCCGCGAGCGTGAAGGACATGGGCAAGGTGATGGCGCTCCTCAAGCCACGCCTGGCCGGCAAGGCCGACATGGGCAAGGTCTCGGCGCTGGTGAGGGCGAAGCTGGGTTAATTGGGGACGGACCTCGATTAGGCGGCAAAATGGGGGCGGTCCCCGCTTCCCCGTGATTCCAGAGTCCTTCAAGCAGGATCTTCTCAACCGCGTCGACATCGTCGACGTGGTCGGGCGCTACGTGCAGCTGAAGAAGGCGGGCGCGAACTACGCGGGGCTGTGCCCGTTTCACAACGAGAAGACCCCGTCCTTCACGGTCAGCTCGTCCAAGCAGTTCTACCATTGCTTCGGCTGCCAGAAGCACGGCAACGCCATCGGCTTCCTCATGGACTACGCGGGCCTCGGCTATGTGGACGCCGTCAAGGAGCTCGCGTCCTCGGTCGGCATGCAGGTGCCGGCGTCGCAGCCGCGAACGCCGGAGGAAGCCCGGCGCCGGGAGCGCGAGACCGATCTTGCGGGCGTCCTGCAGAAAGCGATGGACTTCTACCGCGCGGAGCTCAAGCGCGCGCCGCACGCGATCGAGTACCTGAAGCGCCGGGGCCTTTCGGGCGAGACGGCGGCGCGCTTCGGTCTGGGCTACGCGCCTGACGACTGGCAGGGGCTCAAGGGCGCGTTTGCCGACTACGGCGACGCGGCGCTCGTCGAGTGCGGGCTGGTGATCGAGGCCGAGGGCAAGCGCTACGACCGCTTCCGCGACCGCATCATGTTCCCGATCTTCAACCGGCGCGACGCGGTGGTCGGCTTCGGCGGGCGCGTGCTCGGCGACGGGGAGCCGAAGTACCTCAACTCGCCGGAGACGCCCCTCTTCCAGAAAGGCCAGGAGATCTACGGCCTCGGGCACGCGCGCGAGGCCATCCGGCAGGCCAAGCGCGCGCTGGTCGTCGAGGGCTACATGGACGTGATCGCGCTTGCGCAGCACGGCGTGGGTTACGCGGTGGCCACCCTCGGGACCGCCACCACCCCCGTGCACGTGAGCCGGCTATTGCGCGAGCTGCGCGAGCCGGGGGCCGAGCTCGTGTTCTGCTTCGACGGTGACGCCGCCGGCCGCAAAGCCGCCTGGCGCGCGCTGGAAGTGAGCCTGCCGCTTGCGACGGACGCCAACCCCGTCCGCTTCCTCCTGCTGCCCGAGGGCGAGGATCCCGACAGCTACGTGCGCGCGCACGGCCGCGAGGGCGTCGAGCGGCTGATCGCCCAGTCGCTCACGCTCTCGGGGTTCCTGCTCGGCGAGCTGCGCGCGCAATGCGAGCTCGACACTCCCGAGGGGCGCTCGCGCTTCATGTCGGCGGCGCGGCCCCACGTGCGCCAGCTCGCCGCGCCGATGCTGCGCCTGCAGCTGATGCGCGCCATCGCGCCGCTCGCCCAGGTGGCGGTCGAGGACGTGGAGCGCTTGTATGTGCCGGAGGCCGCCCCCAGATACCGCTCGTCGGCGCCGGCACGCGCGAGCGCGCCGCTCGCCGCGGCCACCCCCGAGCTGGGGCTGCTGCGCTGCCTCGCGGTGAATCCCGCGCTCGCCGAGGACCTCGACGAGGAGCTCCTCGACGAGCGCGCGCCGGAAGCCGGCGCCCTGCGCGAGATCGCGGCGGCGATCGCGGCGGGCGAGGCGCTGGACGGGGCGATGCTGGTGGAGCGGTTCCGCGGCGGGGCGCACGAGCAGCTGGTGTTCCGGGCGCAGGCGGCGGCGCTGGAAAGCCACCTGGACGCGGACGCGGCCGCGCACGAGTTCCGGCAGCTGCAGATCGCGCTTCGCATCCGCGACAAGCACCGGCAGATCGAGGTGCTGAAGGCGCGGGTGGCGGGCGAGCCCGCGTTGAACGCGGAGCTCAATGCGCGCATCAAAGAGCTGCATCAGTTGAAAGCACAGCGATCCTGAGGGGCGGAATGCGGTAGAATCGCCCCCTTTTTTCCGGCCCGGCGCGATCAGGGCGAGGACGAGGCGAGAATGGTCAAGGCAAAGCGCAAGTCGAAGGTGAAGCAACCTCGCAAGGCTGGGAAAAAAGCCAAACCGATCAAGGTATTGAAGAAGAAGCCGCGCCCGGCCGCGAAGGCCCGGCCGCGCCCGGCCGCGCGCAAGGCCGCCGCGCCCAAGGCGCGCAAGGCCGCGCCGAAGAAGCCCCTCAAGCGCCCGGTTCCGGCCAAGGCGGCCAAGGCCGCCGTCGCCAAGCCGGAGGAAAAAGGCAAGAAGCCGGCGATCAAGAGCGCCAAGGCGGCGCTCGAGCAGATCGAGGCGAAGCTCGCCGAGGGGCTGAAGACCAAGGGGCGCGGGCGCCCGGGCCGCAAGGCGAAGCGCGAGGAGTGGCTCGCCGCCATGGCGGAGCTGCCCAAGGAGGACGCCGAGACGCGGCGCATGCGCCTGAAGACGCTGATCAAGCTGGGCAAGGACCGCGGCTTCCTCACCTATTCCGAGATCAACGACCACCTGCCCGACGACCTGGTCGACGCCGAGCAGATCGAGGCCATCATCTCGACCTTCGGCGACATGGGCATCCAGGTCTACGACCAGGCGCCCGACCAGGAGCAGCTGCTGATCACCGCGGAGTCGGCGCCGGTCGCCTCCAACGACGAGGACGTCGAGGAGCAGGCGGAGGCGGCGCTCTCGACGGTGGACTCCGAGTTCGGCCGCACCACCGACCCGGTGCGCATGTACATGCGCGAGATGGGCTCGGTGGAGCTGCTCACGCGCGAGGGCGAGATCGAGATCGCCAAGCGCATCGAGGAAGGCCTGCGGCACATGGTCCTCGCCATCAGCGCCTGCCCGACCACGGTGCGCGAGATCCTCGACCTCGCCGAGAAGGTGGAAAAGGAGGAGATGCGCATCGACGAGGTGGTGGACGGCCTCATCGACCCGAACGCCAAGGACGACTTCGACCCGAAGAAGGCCGAGACGGCCACCGAGGAGGAGGAAGAGGAGGCGATCGAGGAGGACGAGGGCGAGGCCGAGGAGGACGAGGGCGCGGCGCAGTCGGCGAGCCTGATGAAGCTGCGCACCGAGGCGCTGGAGAAGTTCGCGCGCATCCGCCGCCTGTTCGACAAGATGCTGCGCGTGCTGGAGGGCAAGGGCCCGCGCGACAAGGACTACCTGCGCGTGCGCGAGCAGATCTCCACCGAGCTGATGACCATCCGCTTCACCGCGCGCATGGTGGAGCGCCTGTGCGACAGCGTGCGCGGCCTGGTGGACGACATCCGCAGCCACGAGCGCCAGATCCACGACATCGCGGTGAACAAGGCGCAGATGCCGCGCCAGCACTTCATCAAGGTGTTCGTCGGCACCGAGGGCTCCAAGCGCTGGCTGTCGAGCGAGATCAACGCGGGCAACCCCTGGAGCGAGCAGCTGGCGCGCGTCGAGCCCTCGATCCTCGAGCTGCTCGGCAAGATCCAGGGCGTGCAGCAGAAGATCGGCATCCCGATCCGGGACCTGAAGGAGATCAACAAGCAGATGTCCACCGGCGAGGCAAAAGCGCGCCGCGCCAAGCGCGAGATGACCGAGGCCAACCTGCGCCTGGTGATCTCGATCGCCAAGAAGTACACCAACCGGGGGCTTCAGTTCCTCGACCTCATCCAGGAGGGCAACATCGGCCTGATGAAGGCGGTGGACAAGTTCGAGTACCGCCGCGGCTACAAGTTCTCGACCTACGCCACCTGGTGGATCCGGCAGGCGATCACGCGCTCGATCGCCGACCAGGCGCGCACCATCCGCATTCCGGTGCACATGATCGAGACCATCAACAAGATGAACCGCATCTCGCGCCAGATCCTGCAGGAGACCGGGTCCGAGCCGGACCCGGCGACCCTCGCGCAGAAGATGGAGATGCCGGAAGAGAAGATCCGCAAGATCCTCAAGATCTCCAAGGAGCCGATCTCCATGGAGACGCCGATCGGCGACGACGACGACTCGCACCTCGGCGACTTCATCGAGGACCAGTCCACGCTCGCGCCGAACGACGCGGCGATGTACGCGTCCTTGCGCGAGGTGACCAAGGAAGTGCTGGACACGCTGACGCCGCGCGAGGCGAAGGTGCTGCGCATGCGCTTCGGCATAGAGATGAACACCGACCACACGCTGGAGGAGGTCGGCAAGCAGTTCGACGTGACGCGCGAGCGCATCCGCCAGATCGAGGCGAAGGCGCTGAGGAAGCTGCGGCATCCATCGCGCTCGGAGCGGCTGAAGAGCTTCCTCGACCAGGAAGGCTGACCGGGGGCCGGTAGCTCAGTCGGTCAGAGCAGGGGACTCATAATCCCTTGGTCGTTGGTTCGAATCCAACCCGGCCCACGCAGGGATAGGATACGCGGCATGGCAGAGCGCGAGCGCACCTACCGGCTGACCCAGCAGGGCCGAGACGCCTGGGAGCGCGAGGACCTCGCGGTGCCCGCGGATTACCGGCGCATGCTCTGGGTGATGGACTTCCAGGGCCACGCCGGCGTGTTGCGCGACTTCCTGCAGCGGTACCCCGGGAAATTGCTCGACGCCTGGCTCGGCGAGATGGAGGAGCTCGGCCTGATCGAGGCCGTTCCCGAGGGCGAGGCGCAAGGCGGCTTCGGGTTGCCGCGCGCGGATCAGACGATTGCCCTGGGCCAGGGCAACCTGTCGAAGGAGACGGTCTCGGCGAGCGGCGCGCTCGCGCGCACCGGCGCCTACGTGGCGACCGATCGGGTCGGCGCGCGTCCCGCCGTGCGCAAGCCGCCCGCCGAGTGCGCGGTGCTGATCGTCGAGGACGATCCGGACCAGCTGGCGCTCGCCGACCTGCGCGTCAGCATGGCGGGCTACCAGGTGCGCGTGGCAACCTCGGTGAACGGCTTCCTGCACAGCATCCTCGAGCTGGGCGCGCCGGACGTGCTGCTCCTCGACGTGATGCTGCCCGACGGCGACGGCTTCGCCGTGCTCGAGCGCATGCGGCGGCATCCGGTGCTCGGCTCGCTGCCGATCGTCATGCTGACCGCGCGCAACGATCCCGCCGACATCGGCCGGGGCCTCGTGCTCGGCGCCGATGCGTACGTCACCAAGCCCTACACGAAGAACATCCTCGCCGACGTGATACGCCGCGTCCTGGGCGGCCGCGCCGAGGACGCCGCGGGACGGACGTCGGGATAAGCGGCAAGCCGGCTGCTGTGTCAGAGTCTGCGGCGGCACGGACTCGAGGCGAGGCGCAGTGGGCGATACGGACGACGACCCGGGAGGCCAGCTCGCGGAGTGGCTGAAAGAGGCCGGCCGGCGCGCGCCGGCGAGGACACGGGATACGGCGAGCGCCGATGCCGACGACAGCTACAACTCCCCCGCATCGCTGCATCGCTACCTGGAGGAGCTGGCCGGCCGCCGGCTGGGCTCGCACACCGAGGTGCGGGAGTTCCTGCGAGAGGTCGCCGGCACCCAGCCCGTCGCGCACCGGGAGCGCGAGCGCCGGCGCATGGTGCGCGAGGTGGCGCTGCTCGTTCTCCTCGCGCTCAGCTACCTGCACTTCTACTACTGGGAGGTGCAGCTGGAGATCGCGGCGCTCAACGCCGTGCGCACGTTCATTCCGGCGAAGGAAGCGCGCAGCACCGCGACGCGTCAGCTCTGACGGATGACACCGGCTGGGCCGCTTCTGCGGTAGAATCCGCGGCCTCCCCGGGGTGGTAGCTCAGCTGGGAGAGCGTCGCGTTCGCAATGCGAAGGTCGAGGGTTCGATCCCCTTCCACTCCACCAGGATTCCTGCCGCCCGCCCCCTGATACCCTTCGGGGCGAAGGAGGGCGGCGAAGGATATGGGATTCCGGCTCAAGTTCCGGAACGTGCGCGGCGAGCTCGCGCTGTTCGTCGCGGTGCTCGCGCTTCCGCTCCTGGGACTCATCGCCTATGGCGCCTACGAGCGAGCCCGCCACGACATCGGTGACGCGGAGTCGGCGGTCCGCGGGCACGCAGAGATGGCCGCCGACCGCATGCGTCGCGAGGTCGAGGAAATCCGGCTCGTCCTGGAGGCGCTCGCTCGACGGCCGGCGATACGCGCCATGGATGCCGCCCGGTGCGATCCCGCGCTCGCGGAGATGCTCGACCTCTACCCGCGCACGGCCAACGTCCTGCTGGCCGATTCCGAAGGACGCGTGTTGTGCGGCGCGATTCCACCGCCGCGGGCGGGCGGCGCGCGGCTGAGCGAGCCCGCCCTTCGCGCGGCGCTGGCCCCCGCGCGCTTCACGCTCGTCGGGCCGCTCGCCTTCGGCGCCGGCGAGCGCCCGGCGCTCGCCGCGGTGCAGCCCGTGCGCGCCGGCGACGGCGCGGCCACGGGGGCCCTCGTCATGCTGATCGACCCGGCGCGGTGGCGTCCCCTGCCCGCCGCGGCGGCGTTGCCGGAGGGCTCGGTGATCGCGCTGCTGGCGGGTCCGCGCGTGATCGCCTCGAGCGGGGGAGATGCGGACATGATCGGCCGCGACGTCGGCGACACCGAGATCTACGCGAGCGTACGCGCCGCGCGGCAAGGGACGGCGCGCGCGCGGGGCGCTCTGGGCGTGGACCGCATCTGGGCGTTCCGCGCGGTGCCGGGCACGGACTGGATCGCGCTGGCCGGCATCGATGCCGAGAGCGTGCTCGCGCCGGTGCGCGTGCAGGCCGCGCGCATCGCGGCGCTGATCGGCAGCGTGCTCGTGGCCGCGGGCCTGCTCGCCGTCGTCTATGGAGAGCGGCTGGCGAGGCCGATCCGCGACATCGCGGAGGCGGTGCGCCGGCGGCGTGAAGGCGCGACCGACCGGCCGATTCCGGTGGGCGGGCCTCGCGAGATCGCGGCCGTGGCCGAAGAGCTGAACCGCAGCAGCGAAGCGCGCGCGCAAGCCGAGCGCACGCTGCGCGAGAGCGAGGAACGCTTTCGCGCGCTCTGGGAAGCGTCGGCCGACGCCATCCTGATGGTGGACGAGCAGAGCATCGTGCGCTACGCCAATCCTGCCGTGCTCGAGGTTTTCGGCTACCACCCCGAGGAGCTGACCGGGCAGCACCTGGCGCTCGTCCAGCCGGCGCGCCTCGCGGGAGCGCACCGGGAGGGCATGGCGCGCTACTTGCGTACGGGCGAGCGGCGAGTCGACTGGCGCTCGGCGCTCACCACCGGCCGGCGCAAGGACGGGCGCGAGATCCCGCTCGAGGTGAGCTTCAGCGAGCTGCGCCTCGAGGGCCGGCGCTACTTCGCGGGCTTCCTGGCCGACGTCTCGGAGCGCGAGCGGCTGTCACGCGAGCGCGAGTCCCTGCTCGCGCGCATGCAGATGCAGCTCGAGCGCATGCCCATCGTCTGCCTGCAGCTCGACCGCGACCTGCGCATTTCCTACGCCAACCCGGAGGCCGAGCGCGTGCTGGGCTGGCGCGCGGCCGAGCTCACCGGGCGGCGCCCGGCGGAGCTCTACGTGCCGCGCGACCGCCACGCCTTGCTGGACGCGATCTTCGCGCGGCTGCGCAAGGGCGAGTTCGTGTCCGCGGCGGGCGAGGCCGTGCGCCGGGACGGCGCACGCGTGATGCTCGAGTGGGTGAACACCCCGCTCCTGGACGAGCGCGGCGAGTTCCTCGGCGTGATGTCGATGGCGCTGGACATCACGGAGCGCGCGCGCGCCGAGCGCCGGCTGCGCGTCACGCAGCACCTGTTCGCCGCCCTGTCGGAGGTGAACGAGACGATCGTGCGCGAGCCCTCGAGGACGGCGCTGTTCGAGGCCGTGTGCCGGATCTGCGCCGAGCACATCGGTTTCGCCGTGGCCTTCGTGTCGCTCGTCGACGCCGACGGCCGGCGGGCGGTGCCCCACGTGTACGCCGGGCCGGGGGCGGGGTTCATGGGCGAGGCCGTGTTTCCGCTCGACGCCAGCGCCCCGATGGGCACGGGCGTCACCGCGACCGCCATCCGCACGGGCCGGGCAGCGATCGCCAACGACATCGACGCCGACCCGACGCGGGCGGCCGCGCGGACGATGCGCGCGCGCATCGGCTCGCGGGCCGCGGCGTCGTTTCCCCTGTTCGAGGGCGGCGCGGCGATCGGCGCGCTCACGGTGCACGCCACCACGACGAACTTCTTCGACGCCCCGATCGTCGAGCTGCTGCAGCGCATGGCGGACGACCTGTCCTTCGCGCTCGACAAGCTGGCCGAGCGCGACCAGCTGGACGCGCTGACGCGCGAGCTGGAGGACCGCGTGCGCCGGCGCACCGCCGAGCTGGAGGCGGCGAACCAGGAGCTCGAGGCGTTCAGCTACTCGGTGTCCCACGACCTGCGCGCGCCGGTGCGCCACGTCGCGGGCTTCGTGCGGCTGCTGGAGAAGGAGCTGGCGCAGCCGGGGGCGAAGGCGAAGCACTACCTCGGCACGATCGCGGAGGCGGCCGGGCGCATGGACGCGCTGATCGGCGACCTGCTCACGCTCTCCAGGACGGGACGGCAGCCGCTGCGCCTGCAGCGCGTCGAGCTCGCGCCGCTCGTGCGCGAGCTGATCGCGCAGGCCCGGCCGGAAGCCGCGCGGCGCAAGGTGGAGTGGGAGATCGGCGAGCTGCCGGCGGCGATGGCCGATCCGTCGCTGCTGCGCGTGGTGCTGCAGAACCTGCTCGCCAACGCCCTGAAGTACACGCGGCCGCGGCGCGTGGCGCGCATCGCCGTCGAGGCGCGGCCCGCCGAGGGCGGCCTGATCGAGGTCTCGGTGCGCGACAACGGCGTGGGCTTCGACCCGCGCCTCGCCGACCGGCTGTTCTCGGTCTTCCAGCGCCTGCACCGCGACGAGGAGTTCGAGGGCACGGGGATCGGCCTCGCCACGGCGCGGCGCATTGTCCACCGGCATGGCCAGCGCATCTGGGGCGACGGGCAGCCCGATGCGGGCGCCGTGTTCACGTTTACCATGGCGGCCGCGGAGACCCTGCATGACAACCCCAAGCGCGCCGACGTCGAGAAGTAGTGCCGCCCGAGGGGCGCGGCGCGCCTGAGCCCATGGCGGGCATTCGCGTGCTGATGCTCGAGGATTCGCCGGCGGACGCGGAGCTGGCGCTCGCCGCGCTCGCGTCCGCGGGACTGGACTGCCAGGCCGAGGTCGCCAGCGGCCGCGAGGAATTCGAGCGCCTGGCCGCCGGCAGCGGCCACGACATCGTGATCGCGGACTACAACGTGCCCGGCTATACGGGGCTCGATGCCCTGGCTCAGGTGCGCGGCGCCGATCCCCTGCTGCCGTTCATCCTGGTCTCGGGCGCGCTCGGCGAGGAGCGCGCCGTCGAGGCGCTGCGGGCGGGCGCCTCGGATTTCGTGCTCAAGGACAACCCGTCGCGCCTCGGGCCGGCCGTGGTGCGCGCGCTGGAGGACGCCCGCCAGCGCCGCGAGCACGCGGCGACGCAGAAGGCGCTCGAGCTCTCGGAGCGGCGCTATCGCGCCGTCGTCGAGGACCAGTCCGAGCTCATCATCCGCATGCTGCCCGACCTGACCGTGACGTTCGCGAACAACGCCTATCTGCGCTTCGTGGGTCGCGCGCCGGAGGAGGCGCTCGGCCGCAACATGCTGGAACAGTGGCCCGCCGAGGAGCGCGTGGCGCTGCGGCGCCTGCTGTCGGGGATCTCGCCCGCCTCGCCGGTGCTCGAGCGCGACGGACAGACCGTCGACGCGAGCGGTGCGACGCGGCGCATGCACTGGTCGACGCGCGGCATCTTCGGCCCGGGCGGCGCGCTCGAGGAGATCCAGGCGGTGGGCCGCGACGTGACCGAGCTGCGCCGCGCGATGGACGCGCTCGGCGCCGCGCGCGAGCGCCTGCAGCGCCTGTCGCGCCGCCTGCTCGAGGTCCAGGAGGCCGAGCGCAGCAGCCTCGCGCGCGAGCTGCACGACGACATCGGCCAGGGCCTCACCGCCCTCAAGCTCAACCTGGAGTCGCTCGCGGCGGCCGGCGGCGGCGCGAAGGTGCGCGAGCGCGTGGGCGAGGCGCTCGAGACCGCGCGGCACATGATCGAGCGCGTACGCCAGCTCTCGCTCAGCCTGCGCCCGCTGCAGCTCGACGACCTGGGCCTCGCGGCGGCGCTGCGCTCGCACCTCGACCGGCAGGCGAAGCTCGCGCGCCTCGAGCCGCATTTCGACATCCAGGAGGCGCCCGGCAAGCTGCCGCCCGAGATCGAGACCGCGTGCTTTCGCGTGGCGCAGGAGGCGATCAACAACATCGCGCGGCACGCGCGGGCGCGCAACGTCTGGCTGCGCCTGTTCGTGGCGGGCGAGCGGCTCGCGCTCTCGGTGCGCGACGACGGCGTGGGCTTCGACGTCGAGGCCGCGCAGCGGCGCGCGGCCGCCGGCGAGAGCCTGGGCGTGGTGAGCATGGAAGAGCGCGTGGCGCTCGTGGGCGGCACGTTCCAGATCCATTCGGCGCCGGGGCAGGGCACGGTCGTCGTCGCGTCCTTTCCGGCGCGGGGCGGCGCGTCGTGACCACGACGCGCGTGCTGCTCGCGGACGATCACGCCCTCGTGCGGGCAGGCCTGCGCTCGCTGCTGAACGGCATGCCGGGCGTCGAGGTCGTGGCGGAGGCGAGCGACGGCGCCGAGGCGCTCGCGCTCGCGGTGCGGGAGGGCCCGGACGTCGTGCTCATGGACATCGCCATGAAGGGCATGGGCGGGCTGGAAGCGACGACGCGGCTGCGCGCCGAGCTGCCGCAGGTGAAGGTGATCATCCTGTCCATGCATTCGAGCGAGGAGTACGTGCTGCAGGCGCTGCGCGCTGGCGCCGCCGCCTACCTGATCAAGGACGCGGCGACCGCCGAGCTCGAGCTGGCGCTGAAGAGCGTGGCGCGCGGCGAGACCTACCTCAGCCCGGCGATCTCGCGCCAGGTGGTCGACGGCTACGTGCAGCGCGTGGGCGCCGCGGCCGAGGGCGATCCCCTCACGCCGCGCCAGCGCGAGGTCCTCAAGCGCATCGCGGAGGGGCGCAGCACCAAGCAGATCGCCTTCGACCTGAACCTGTCGGTGAAGACCGTGGAGACGCACCGCGCTCAGATCATGGAGCGGCTGCAGATCCGCGACGTGGCGGGCCTGGTGCGCTACGCGATGCGCACGGGTCTCGTGCCCCCGGAATCGTGAGGAATTGCAAGGGGTTACGTTACCCGGGGATCCCCTGAGCCCCCTTGGGGGCGCGCCTGATACCCGCGGACCGCGTTCGCACGTAAGTTGCGCGCCGTGAATGCGCGCGACCCCTTCGTCGGGCCGGCTTCGGCGCCGCTGCGCATCCTCATGGTCGAGGATGACCCGAACGACGCCGAGCTGATCCAGGCCTATCTGGAGGACGCGGTGCGCGCCGGCGCCCGGCTGCGCCACGTGCGCACGCTCGCCGAGGCATTGCGGCACGCGGCCGACGCGCAGGTCACCCTGCTCGACCTGGACCTGCCGGACAGCGCGGGCCTCGAGACGCTGGAGCGCGTGCGCGCCGTGAGCCCGGGGCCGCTGATCGTCGTCTCGGGCAACGGCCACCCCGCCCTGGTCGAGGAGGCGCTCCGGCGGCGCGCCTACGACGTCATTCCCAAGCATCAGCTCGACGCCGCGACCCTGCGCCGGGTGCTGCGGCTCGCCGCGCAGCACGAGGAGGCCTCGCGCGCGCAGCGCGCCGCCGAGGGCCGCTACCGCGCGCTCGTGGAGTCGAGCTCCGAGGCGCTGGTGCTGCTCGACGCCGAGGGCCGCGTGCAGTACGCGAGCGCGGCGATGCAGCGCATCGTCGGTTTCGAGGCGGCCGACGCGATCGGCCGTTACGGCCTGGATTTCGTGCAGGCGGAGGATCGCGCCAGCGTGCAGGCCGCCTTCGGCGAGCTGCGGGAGCAGCCGGGCGCGCGGCGCACCCTGCGCGTGCGCTTTCGCCACAAGGACGGCGGCGAGCGGCTGCTCGAGAGCACGCTCGCCAACCAGCTGCACGAGCCCGACGTCGCCGCGATGGTGTGCAGCTATCGCGACCTGAGCGAGTCCGAATCCCAGAACGCGCGCTTCAACGCGATGTTCGAGACCTCGCCGGTCGGCCTGGCGCACGTGGACCTCGAGGGCCGCATCCGCATCGCCAACCAGCGCCTGTGCGACATGCTCGGCTATGCGCGCGAGGAGCTGCTGGGGCGGCGCGTGCGCGAGCTCTCGCATCCCGAGGATGTCGACGTCACCGCCGAGCAGGTGATGCAGCTGCGCGCCGGCGAGCTGCCGCAGTTCACCGCGCGCAAGCGCTACCTGCGCAAGGACGGCGGCGTGGTCTGGGTGCAGCTCTCGGTCTCGCTGGAGTACGACGCGGCCGGCCTGCC
>JBFWWT010000024.1:0-8138 GCA_050246035.1 Burkholderiales bacterium | reverse complement strand
GATGTCGTCGGACTTCTACTGGGAGACCGACGAGGCGCATCGCTTCATCGTGCGCGGCTCCGGCTCGCGGCCCGCGTCACAGCCCACCTTCGTCCGGGACGAGTGGATCGGCAAGGCGCGCTGGGAGCTGCCCTACCTTTCGCCCGACGAGGCCGGCTGGGCGGCGCACCGGGCGATGCTCGACGCGCGCCAGCCGATCCGCGACTTCGTGTTCTCGCGGCCCTGCGAGGAAACGGGCGAGCGCTTCATCATGGTGAGCGGCGACCCGGTGTTCGACGCCGTCGGCGCGTTCCTGGGCTATCGCGGCATCGGCACGGACATCACGGAGCGGCGCGCCGCGCAAAAAGTCCTGGAGCTGGAGCACTCGGTGGCGGCGCACCTCGCCACTGCCGAAGGCGAGGACGAGGGCCTGCTCGGGGTGCTCCGCAGCGTATGCGCGCACCTCGGTCTGGAGCACGGAAGGTTCTGGCGGCTGGACCCGCATGCCGGGGTCCTGCGCATCGGCGCGTACTGGGACGCGCTACGCGCCGACGCCGGCATCCCCGCGGCGGCGCGCGATCTGACGTTTGCGCCCGGGGAGGGCCTTGCCGGCCGGGTGTGGGATTCCAACGAGCCGCTGTGGGTCGCCGACGCCGGCGCCGATCCCCGCACCTCACCGCGCGCGCAGGCCGCTGTCCCCCTCCGCTCCGCGTTCCTGTTTCCGGTGCGCGCCGAGGGAAGGACGCTCGGCGTGTTCACCTTTGGCAGCGAGCGCGTCTTCGCGCCCAACGAGCGCGTGCTGAAGTCAGCCGGGGTGCTGGGCGGGCAGGTCGGCCTGTTCCTGCAGCGCAGGCGCGGCCTGGCGGCGCTGCGCGACAGCGAAGCGCGCTTTCGCAGCCTGACCGAGCTCTCCTCGGATTACTTCTGGGAAACGGACGCGGAGCACCGCCTGTCGCTCCGGGGCTCCGGCAGCAATGCAATGGCAAAGTCCACGTTCGCCGACGGCGGCCTGGGCAAGCGGCGCTGGGAGCTCCCCTACCTCTCCCCGAACTGGCAGGCGTGGATGGAACACAAGGCGGCGCTCGATGCGCACCAGCCGTTCCGGGAATTCGTCATCTCGCGTCCCGCAGCCGACGGCTCGGAGCGATTCTTCTCCATCAGCGGCGAGCCGATGTTCGACGAGAGCGGCGCGTTCCTCGGCTATCGCGGCGTCGGCACCGATATCACCGAGCGTGTAGCCGCGCGCCGCATCCTCGAGCTGGAGCACGCGGTCGCGAGTCATCTGGCCGCAGCCGATACCGAGACCGACGGGGTGCTGGGTGTCCTGCGCACGATCTGCTCGCTGTTCGATTGGGAGCAGGGAAGGTACTGGCGAGTCGACGAAACGGCGGGCGTCCTGCGCCTGGGGGCGCACTGGAGCGCGCGTGAGCAATCCGGCGAGATGCCGGCGGCCATGCGCGGCATGCAGTTCCGGCCGGGCGAGGGGCTCGCGGGCACGGTATGGCAGACTGGCGAGCCGCTGTGGGCGCCCGATGCGTACGCGCATCCGAGGAACTCGGCAAAGTGGCTGGCGCGCGCCCCGCTGCGCGCGGTGTTCCTGTTTCCCATCCACGCCGAGGGCAAGGTGCTGGGCGTGCTCACTTGCGCGAGCGACGAGATCCGGGCACCCAACGACCGGCTGCTGAAGGCCGTGCGCGTGATCGGCGACCAGGTCGGCGGCTTCCTGCAGCGCAAGCGCAGCGAGGAGGCGCAGCGCCGCTTCCGCGCGGGCATGGACGCCTCTGCGGACATGATCCTGCTCATCGATCCCCGCCGGATGCGCTACGTGGACGTGAACGAGGCGGTGTGCCGCGCGCTCGGCTACTCGCGCGAGGAGCTGCTCGCCCTGGGGCCGCAGGACATTCTGCCGATCCCGCGCGAGGAGCTGCAGGCGGTGTACGAGAAATTCATCGCCGACCCGGGCTCGATCTACGGCATGGTGGATTCCACCTACCGCTGCAAGGACGGCAGCCCCCTGCCTTTCGAGTCGACGCGGCGCCTGCTCGAGACGGAGGACGGCCCGCTCATCGTCGCCATCTCGCGCGACACGCGCGAGCGCAGGCAGGCCGAGCGGGCGCTGCGCGCGAGCGAGGCGCGCTTCCGCAGCCTCACGGAGCTCTCGTCCGACTGGTACTGGGAGCAGGACGCGGAGCATCGCTTTACGCATTTCTCCGGCGGCCAGCTCGACGAGAAATGGGGCGGCGACCAGACGCAATCGCTCGGCTTGCGGCGCTGGGAGATTCCCGGCCTCACGCCCCTGAGCAGCACCTGGGAAGAGCACCGCGCGCTGCTCGAGGCGCGCCGTCCGTTCCGCGGCTTCGATTACATGCGGGTCGCCGAAGACGGCAGCCTGCGCTACGTCTCCGCGAGCGGCGAGCCGGTGTTCGACGCCGATGGCCGCTTCACCGGCTACCGCGGCACGGCCACGGACATCACCGAGCGCAAGCAGGCCGAGCGGCGTCTGCGCCTCGAGCACGACGTGGCGCGCCTGCTGGCGGAGGCGCAGGACGAGCGCGCGGGCCTGACGGGCGCCTTGCGCGCGATCTGCGAGGCCGAGGGCTGGGCCTGCGGCCGCTACTACGAGGTGGACGAGGCGGCAGGGGTGCTGCGATATCGCGAAAGCTGGGGCGTCGACGACCCCGAGGTGCGCCGCTTCATCGAAGGCACGCGCGGCATGAAGCACGCGCGCGGCGTCGGCCTGCGCGGGCACGTCTGGCAGACCGGCGAGCCGCTGTGGATCTCGGACCTGCGGGCGGATGCGCGCGTCTCGCCCGAGGGTCGAGACCAGATCGGCGAATTCCGCGGCGCGCTCGCGTTCCCGGTGAAGGCCGAGTCGCGCGTCCTCGGCGTGGTCAGCATCTCCGCGCGGCAGATCCGCGAGCCCGATGGCCGGCTGCTCAGCATGGTGCGCACGCTCGGCGACCAGATCGGCCAGTTCATCAGCCGGCGCCGGGCCGAGCGCGCGCTGCGCCAGAGCGAGGCGCGCTTTCGCAGCCTGACCGAGCTCTCGGCCGACTGGTACTGGGAGCAGGACGCGGAGCTGCGCTTCGTCTCCACGGCCGGCCAGGACCGCAAGCGCGGCGGCATCACGGCCGCGCAGCACGACGGCCTGCGGCGCTGGGAGCTGCCCGGCACCGAGCCGCTGGAGGGCGATTGGGAAGCGCACAAGGCGCTACTCGAAGCGCGCCAGCCGTTCCGGGACCTCATGCTGCGGCGCGCGGGCAACGACGGCGCCGTGCACTACGTGAGCGTCTCGGGCGAGCCGGTGTTCGGCGAGGACGGGTCGTTCCGCGGCTATCGCGGCATCGCCAAGGACGTGACCGCGAGCTTCGAGGCGGTGGGCGCGATGCGACGCTTCCGCGCGGCGCTCGACATCTCGGGCGACGCGATCTACCTCGTGGACATCGACGCGATGCGCATCGTGGACCTGAACGAGTCGGGCTGGCGGAACCTCGGCTACGCGAGGCAGGACCTGGTCGGGCGGCCGCCCTCGACCCTGTTCGGCGAGCGCAGCGACGAGGAGCTGCGGGCGCAGTACGAGGAGATGCTGGCGAGCGGCCGGGAACAGCAGCCCTACCGCACGCATCACCGGCGCAAGGACGGCGGCCTCGTGCCGGTCGAGGTGACGCGCCGCGCGCTGGTCACGCCCGAGGGGCGCTTCATCGTCGGCATCGCGCGCGACCTCACCGAGCGGCTGCGCGACGAGGAGCGGCTGCGCGCGAGCCACGAGCGCTTCGAGATCGTCTCGCGCGCCACCAACGACGTGGTCTGGGACTGGAACCTCGTGACCGACGAGCTCTGGTGGAACGAGAACTTCAAGGTGCTGTTCGGCTACGAGCCGGGCGAGGTCGGCACGCACAGCGACTCCTGGACCTCGCGCATCCACCTCGAGGACCTGGCGCGCATCAAGACCGAGATCACCACGGCCATCGAGCGCGGCGACAAGTCCTGGGCGGGCGAGTACCGGTTCCGGCGCAAGAACGGCGGCTACGCCGACGTCTACGATCGCGGCCTCATCATCCACGACGACCAGGGACGCCCGGTGCGCATGATCGGCGCGATGATGGACATCACCGAGCGCAAGCGCGCCGAGGGCCGGGTGCGCGCGCACGCGCAGCGCCAGGAGGCGGCCGCCGCCTTCGGCCAGTTCGCCCTCGGCCGGCGCAGCCCGGACGAGCTGTTCGCCGCCGCGGCGCAGGCGCTGCGCAACGCGGGAATGGAGGCGGCCATGGTGCTGGAGGTGTCGGAGGCGAGCGGCGACTACGTGGTGCGCGCGGGGCAGGGGGAAGGACCGCACGCGCTCGTGGGCAAGCGCGGCGTGCTCGCGCCGGACAGCGTCTGGCGCGATGTCGCGCGCGAGAACCGCGCGCGCATCGCCGGGCGGGCGTATCTCGCCACCCGCCCCGCGGGCCAGCCCTGGAGCGCCTGGGTGCGCACCATGGGCAGCGCGGTATTCGCGCCGCTGCGCGAGGGCGAGAGGCCGGTGGGGATGCTGTGCGTGTACACGAGCGCCGAGCACGCCTTCGGCGCCGACGATGCGCGCTTCATCGAGTCGGTGAGCAACGTGCTGTCCACCGCCCTGCAGCGGCACCGGGCCGAGCAGCGCCTGGCGCACCTCGCGCAGTTCGATGCGCTCACCGGGCTGCCCAACCGCTCGCTGCTGCAGGACCGCCTCGACCAGACGATCGTGCAGTCGCGGCGCAAGCGCTGGCACGCCGGCGTGCTGTTCGTCGACCTGGATCACTTCAAGCTGGTCAACGACTCGCTCGGCCACCACCTGGGCGACGCGTTGATCCGCGAGGTCGGCCAGCGTCTCCTGTCCAGCGTGCGGCCGGGAGACACGGTCGGCCGGATCAGCGGCGACGAGTTTGCCGTCGTGCTCGCCGACCTCGCGCGGCCCGACGATGCGGCGCTCGTGGCGCAGAAGGCGCTCGATGCGCTCGCGCAGCCCTTCGACCTCGCGGGCAACGAGGCCTACGTGACCGCCTCGATCGGCATCGCGGCCTTCCCCGAGGACGGCGAGGACGCCGAGACGCTGATCAAGAACGCCGACATGGCGATGTACCGCGCCAAGGAGTCGGCTCGCAACAGCTACTGCTTCTTCACCGCGGAGATGAACCAGCGCACCGTCGCCAAGGTGCAGCTGAGCGCCGACCTGCGCCGCGCGATCGAGCGGCGCGAGTTCACGCTGCACTACCAGCCCAAGGTGGCGCTCGACACGGGCCGGGTGCGCGGGCTGGAGGCGCTCCTGCGCTGGAACCACCCGACGCGCGGCATGGTCTCGCCCGCGGAGTTCGTGCCGGCGCTGGAGGACTCCGGGCTCATCCTGCCGGTGGGCGAGTGGGTGGTCGCGGAAGCCTGCGCGCAGATCCGGCAATGGGAGCTCGAGGGGATCGAGCCCGTGCCGATCGCGGTGAACCTGTCGGCCAAGCAGTTCCTGCGGCGCGACCTGGACCGCACCATCACCCACGCCCTGGCGGCGGCGGGCGTGCCCCCGCGCCTGCTGGAGCTCGAGATCACCGAGAGCTGCCTGATGCACAACCCCGAGGAGGCGGTGCGCCTGCTGAACGCGCTGCGCGACGCGGGCTTGAAGATCTCGGTGGACGACTTCGGCACGGGTTACTCGAGCCTCGCGTACCTCGCGCGCTTCCCGCTCTCGGCGCTGAAGATCGATCGCGCGTTCGTGCGCAACGTGCACAGCGACGCGAGCTCCTCCGCGATCGTGCGCGCGGTCATCGACATGGCCAACAACCTCGAGCTGCAGGTGGTCGCCGAGGGCGTCGAGACCGAGGAGCAGGCCGAGTTCCTGCGCAGCCACGGCTGCCACCAGGGGCAGGGCTTCCTCTTCAGCCGGCCCGTGCCGGCCGCGCAGCTCGCCGCACGGCTGCGCGAGGCCGCCTAGGCGCCGCGCTTCTTCTCCAGGCGCCGGGCGAACACCGTCATCTCCTTCTCCGCCTGGCGGTCGCCTTTGGCGCGCGCCGCCTCGATGCCCTGCGTGTAGGCCTCTTGCGCCTCCTCGTCGCGCCCGGCCTCCGCCAACGCCCGGCCGAGCGCCTTCCAGGCGGCCGAGTAGCGCGCGTCGCGCGACACGGCCTCGCGCAGCTCGGCGATCGCCCGCTCGAGGTCGCCCGCTTTCGCGTACTCGGCGCCCAGCGAATAGCGCAGGAGCGCACCGTCGCGCGGCGTGCCGACGAGCTTCTCCAGGCTCTGGATCAGGGGCGTGGTCATTTCAGCTAAGATGCCCGGGGCCATTCTAATCCCCGAGCCGCCATGAAGACCGCGATCCAGACTCCCGCTGCGCCCGCGGCGATCGGCACCTACTCGCAGGCGGTGCGCGCGGGCGACACCGTGTACCTGTCCGGGCAGATCGGCTTCGATCCGGCCACCATGCAGCTCGCCGGGGGCATCGAGGCGCAGACGCATCGCGTGTTCTCGAATCTCGCGGCGATCGCGCAAGCCGCGGGGCTCGGCCTCGGCCACGCAGTGCGCATGACCGTGTACCTCACCGACCTCTCGCACTTCGCCAAGGTGAACGAGATCATGGCGCAGTACGTGCCGCAGCCTTTCCCGGCGCGCGCGGCCGTGGGGGTGGCGAGCCTGCCGCGCGGCGCGCTGGTCGAGATCGACGCCATCCTGCACGCCGGTTGAGCCCCGCGCTGCCGCCCGCCACGGCGAAGAAGCTCGCCAAGCTCGGCATCCGCTCGCGCTTCGACCTGCTCTACCACCTGCCGCTGCGTTACGAGGACGAGACTCGCCTCACGCCGCTCGAATCGGCCCCGGCGGGCGAGCCCGTTCTCGTGCAGGCGCCGGTGCGGCGCGCGGAGGTCGCCTTCCGCCCCAAGCGGCAGCTGGTGGCGCATGGCGAGGGGCTGGTGCTGCGCTTTCTCAATTTCTACGGCAGCCAGCTGAAGCAGTTCGAGCGCGCCGCCGAGGAGGGCCGCCACGTGCGCGCCTTCGGCGAGCTGCGCCCGGGGTGGTTCGGCGCCGAGATGGTGCACCCGCGCTACCGCATCGTCGCCCCCGACGAGCCGCTGCCCTCGACGCTCACGCCGGTCTATCCGACCACCGCGGGCCTCGCGCAGGCGACGCTGCGCAAGCTCGTGCTCGAGGCCCTCGAGTCCGAGCCGATCGAGGACACGCTGCCCGCGGCGCTGCTGGCGCAACACGGGCTCGCGCCGCTCGCCGGGAGCGTGCATCTGCTGCACCGGCCGCCCCCGGGCGCGGACCTCGCCGCCGCGTGGCGGCGCGTGAAGTTCGACGAGCTGCTCGCGCAGCAGCTCTACAAGCGCATCCTGTATCACCGTCGCCGGGAGCGCAGCGCGCCCGCGCTGCCGCCGGAAGGGCCGCTGCTGCGCCGATTCCTCGGCAGCCTGCCGTTTCGCCTCACGCGCGCGCAGCGCCGCGTGATGGCGGAAGTGCTGCGCGACTTGGGGCAGCCGCACCCGATGCAGCGCCTGCTGCAAGGCGACGTGGGCAGCGGCAAGACCATTGTCGCCGCGATCGCCTGCCTCGCCGCCGTGGATGCGGGCTGGCAGGCGGCGGTAATGGCGCCAACCGAGGTGCTCGCCGAGCAGCACTACCGCAAGTTCTCCGGCTGGCTCGGCCCGCTCGGCGTGCCGCTCGCGTGGCTGCACGGCGCGCTGCCGGCGGCCGAGCGGCGGCGCGCGCGTGAAGCCATCGCCGCCGGCAAGGCCGGCATCGCCATCGGCACGCAGGCCCTCTTTCAGGAGGGCGTCGAGTTCGCGCGCCTCGCGCTCGCCATTGTGGACGAGCAGCACCGATTCGGCGTGAAGCAGCGGCTCGAGCTGCGCCGGAAGGGCGAGCAGGCCTCGGCGCACCAGCTCATGATGAGCGCGACGCCGATACCGCGCACGCTCGCCATGACCTACGATGCCGACCTCGATGTCTCGGTGATCGACGAGCTGCCGCCCGGGCGCCGGCCGGTGACGACGCGCCTCGCCTCCACGGCGCGCCGCGGCGAGGTGCTGGAGCGCATCCGCGATGCCTGCGCCGAAGGCGAGCAGGCCTACTGGGTGTGCCCGGTGATCGAGGAGTCGAAGGACGGCGACCTGCAGGCGGCGCTGGACGCCTACGCCGAGCTCCGGCGCGAGCTGCCCGGC
>JBFWWT010000023.1:36412-44542 GCA_050246035.1 Burkholderiales bacterium | reverse complement strand
GTATCGTCCGCCGAGCCGGAGCTAACGCCCATGCCCACCAAGAGCAGCATCGAATGGACCGAGATGACCTGGAATCCGGTCACCGGCTGCACCAAGATCAGCCAGGGGTGCAAGCACTGCTACGCGGAGCGCATGGCGAGACGCCTTACCGCCATGGGCAGCGACAGGTACCGCAACGGCTTTGACGTCACCCTGCATCCCGACCTGCTCGACGTGCCGCTCAGGTGGCGGCAGCCGCGCGTCGTTTTCGTCAACTCCATGAGCGACCTCTTTCACGAGGAGGTTCCGGAGAACTACATCCGCAGGGTGTTCGAGACGATGGCACGGGCGAGCCAGCACACGTTCCAGATCCTGACCAAGCGGGCCGAGCGGCTGGCGGCGCTCGCGCCCCGGCTGTCTTGGCCCGCCAACGTCTGGATGGGCGTCAGCGTGGAGGATTCCCGCGTCATCCGGCGGATCGACCACCTGCGGAACGTGCCAGCCGCCGTTCGATTCCTGTCCCTTGAGCCGTTGATCGGTCCGCTGGACGATCTGCCTCTGGGCGGGATCGACTGGGCGATCGTGGGCGGAGAGTCCGGGCCGCATGCGCGGCCCATGAGAAAGGAATGGGTCTCATCCCTCCTTCGTCAGTGCCGCGCCGCGGGGGTCGCTTTCTTCTTCAAGCAGTGGGGAGGTCCCCGAAAGGACCTCACGGGCCGCCGGCTGAACGGGCGCTTCTACGACGAAATGCCCGTCGCGAGAGGCGCGTTCAGCGTGCCTCGTGCTGCCTAAGGAAGCGCCGAACCTCCCTAAGGACTTCGGCGGGCTTCTCTTCCGGCAGGAAGTGCCCGCAATCGAGCGCCTTGCCGCGCACGTCTCTCGCCACTTCGCGCCAGTCGCGGATCGGCTCGAAGAAGCGCTCGATGACGCCGCGCTTTCCCCACAACGCGAGCACCGGCATCGCGAGCTTCCTCTTCAGATCCTTGCGGTCGTGCTCGAGATCGATGGTGGCGCCGGCCCGGTAGTCCTCGCAGGTCGCGTGGATGCACTTCGGGTCCCGGAACGCGCGCTCGTACTCGCGCCGGGCGGCGCGCGCGAAGGGCGCGCCCCTGCCGAGGCGGTCGAGGACGTAGCCGGGCGCGTGGCCGGCGAGCAGCTGCTCCGGGAGCGGCGGCTTCTGGATGAGGAAGAACCAGTGGTAATACGCGGTGGCGAATCCCTGGCTCGTGCTCTCGTACATCTTCAAGGTCGGCACGATGTCGAGCACGGTCAGGGTATGCACCCGGCCGCCGTGATCGCGCGCGAGGCGGTGCGCGACGCGCGCGCCGCGGTCGTGTCCGGCGAGGTGGAAGCGCCGGTGGCCGAGCTTGTCCATCACCTCGACCATGTCCTGCGCCATCGCGCGCTTGGAGTAGTTCGAGTGGTCGGGAAGTCCCTTGGGCTTCGAGGAATCGCCGTAGCCGCGCAGGTCCGGGCACACGACGGTGTAGTGGCGCGCGAGCTCGGGCGCGATCTCGTGCCACATGGCGTGGGTCTGCGGATAGCCGTGCAGGAGAAGGAGCGGCGGGCCGTCTCCCCCGGTTACCAGGTTGATGACTGCGCCGGAGGTGCGGATGCGTTTGTTCTTGAAGGCGGGAAACAGCGTCATTGTCTTCGTCTTTCTCAGTGGTTTTCCAGCAGGCTACCCCACCCGGGCATACGGTCCTCGATGCCGTTCACGCGCAATGCGCGCCAGTAGATGCAGGCGTTGATCGCGAGGACCGGCTTGCCGCGCTCGGCTTCCATGCGCGCGGCGAGCTTCGCCATCGCCAGGTTGGTGCCGACCTGGATCACGGCGTCCACGTCGTCGCCGTCGAGCTCCTCCACTGCGGCGCGCAGCGCGTCGCCCGGCACGTGCGCGATGAGCACGGGCGAGGCGCACTTCAGGCCCTTGATGCGCGCCACCGCGTAGCCCGAGTCCTCGAAGAAGCGCTTGACATTCGCGTCGCCCACCGGGAAGTAGGGCGTGAGCACCGCGATGCGCCGCACGCCGAGCGCGGCGAAGGCCGCCGCGCAGGCGTCCGCCCCGCCGGTCACGCCGAGGCGCGTGTGCGCCTCGAGCTCGCGCATGAGCGTGCGGCTCGCCGACAGCCCGCCCCAGAACGTCTCGACCGATATGCCGAGGATCACGTGGTCGGGCTCGCAGGTCATGGCGCTGTCCACGGCCTCGAGCTGCGCCGCCGCGATGTGCTCGACCAGGCGCCGGAAGTCGGCATCGCTCGCGAGCGCCATGTTGGGAATGCGGATGCGGCTGATGTGGTTGGTGACGCCCTCGGGGCGCATGCCGTCGAGCTCGGGCTGCACGCTCGTATTGGTCGAAGGCACCAGAACCGCGAACTTGCGGCGCCAGCCCAGCGCGTCGGGCATCTACGCGAACACGAGGGCCGCGGCCACCACGCGCGCCTCGGCCATGAGGATGTTGTAGGTGCGGCAGGCCGCCTGCACGTCCATCACCTCCAGCCCGATGCGGGCGCGCGCGAGCGGGGCGGCGAGCCGCGGGTGCGGAAAGCGCAGTCGCGCGCCGGTGCCGAGCAGCACGACCTCCGGCCCGAGCGCCGCGATCGCCTCGAAGTGCGCCTCGGCCAGCGCGGCGAATCCCGCCACCGGCCAGTCGACGACGCGCTCGGGCAGCACCACCAGCGAGCGCTCGATGCGGGCGCCGTTCAGCATCACGAAGCCCTCCCCGTATCCCGTGAAGGCGTTGAGCGCGGTGGGGGCGGAAGCGTGGAGTTTCACTGCTAGAATTCTACAATGCGAGAGTTTTCAAGGATTAAGCGCCTCCCGCCGTACGTCTTCAACATCACCAACGAGCTGAAGATGGCGGCGCGCCGCCGCGGCGAGGACATCATCGACCTGTCGATGGGCAACCCCGACGGGCCGACGCCGAAGCACATCGTCGACAAGCTCGTGGAGGCCGCGCAGCGCCCGGACACGCACGGCTACTCGGTCTCCAAGGGCATTCCGCGCCTGAGGAAGGCGATCTGCGACTGGTACCAGCGCCGCTACGGCATCGAGTTCGACGCGGAGGCCGAGGCGATCGTCACCATCGGCTCGAAGGAGGGCCTCGCGCACCTCATGCTCGCCACGCTCGAGCGCGGCGACACGGTGCTGGTGCCCAATCCCTCGTATCCCATCCACATCTACGGCGCGATCATCGCCGGCGCCGACATCCGCTCGGTGCGCATGACGCCGGGCGTGGACTTCGTCGCCGAGGTGGAGCGCGCGATCCGCGAGCTCATCCCCAAGCCGAAGATGCTGATCCTGGGCTTCCCGTCCAACCCGACGGCGATGTGCGTCGAGCTCGAGTTCTTCGAGCGCATCGTGGCGCTCGCGCGAGAGCACGACATCATGGTGGTGCACGACCTCGCCTACGCCGACATCGTGTTCGACGGCTGGAAGGCGCCTTCGATCATGCAAGTGCCGGGCGCGCGCGACGTGGCGGTCGAGTTCTTCACCATGTCGAAGAGCTACAACATGGCGGGCTGGCGCATCGGCTTCATGGTCGGCAACCGCGACCTCGTGCACGCCCTCGCGCGCATCAAGAGCTACCACGACTACGGCACGTTCACGCCGATCCAGGTGGCTTCGATCGTCGCGCTCGAGGGCCCGCAGGACTGCGTCGAGGAGGTGCGCGCCACCTACCAGCGGCGCCGCGACGTGATGGTGAAGGGGCTGCACGACCTCGGCTGGCGCGTCGAGAATCCGAAGGCCTCCATGTACGTCTGGGCGCAGATCCCCGAGGCTTACGCCGGCATGGGCTCGATCGAGTTCACCAAGCGGCTGCTGGACCACGCCAAGATCGCGGTGGCGCCGGGCATCGGCTTCGGCGACTACGGCGACGGCCATGTGAGGATCGCGCTCATCGAGAACGAGAACCGCCTCCGGCAGGCCCTGCGCGGGGTGCGCGAGATGTTCCGCAAGGACGGCCTGCTGCGCGGGGCGGCATGAGGCCGATCCGCGTCGGGCTGCTCGGCATCGGCACGGTGGGCGGCGGAACCTGGGAAGTCCTGAACCGCAACGCCCGGGAGATCCGGCGCCGCGCGGGCCGCGCCATCCGCATTACGCGCGTGGCGGACAAGGACGCGAAGAAGGCGCGCAGGCTGGTCGGTGGCCGCGCACGGGTCTCGGCGAGCGCCTGGGAAGTCGTGCGCGCGCCCGACATCGACATCGTCGTCGAGCTGATCGGCGGCACGGGCATCGCGAAGGCGCTCGTGCTCGAGGCGATCGCCCACGGCAAGCACGTGGTCACGGCCAACAAGGCGCTGCTCGCCAAGCACGGCAACCGGATCTTCAAGGCGGCGCAGAAGAAGGGCGTCATGGTGGCCTTCGAGGCGTCCGTGGGCGGCGGCATCCCGATCATCAAGGCGCTGCGCGAGGGGCTGGCCGCCAACCGCATCGAGTGGATCGCCGGCATCATCAATGGCACCTCCAATTTCATCCTCTCGGAGATGCGCGACCGCGGCGTGTCCTTCGCCGCGGCGCTCGCCGACGCGCAGGCGCGCGGCTACGCCGAGGCCGATCCGACCTTCGACATCGAGGGCGTGGACGCGGCGCACAAGCTCACCATCCTCTCGGCGCTCGCCTTCGGCATCCCGATGCAGTTCGCCAAGGCCTATCGCGAGGGCATCGCCAGGCTCACGCCGGCCGACATCGGCTACGCCGAGGAGCTCGGCTACCGCATCAAGCTCCTCGGCGTCACGCGGCGCGCCAAGCGCGGCATCGAGCTGCGCGTGCACCCCACGCTCGTGCCCGCCCGGCGCCTGATCGCCAACGTCGAGGGCGTGATGAACGCGATCCTCGTCAAGGGCGACGCGGTGGGGCCCACGCTCTACTACGGCGCCGGCGCGGGCAGCCAGCCCACCGCGAGCGCGGTGGTCGCGGACCTGCTCGACGTGACGCGCCTGATCACGGCCGACCCCGGGCACCGCGTGCCCCACCTCGCGTTCCAGCCCGACCAGCTCTCCGACGAGCCCATCCTGCCGATGGGCGAGGTCGAGACCTCGTACTACCTGCGCATGCGCGTGCTCGACCAGCCCGGGGTGCTCGCGCGCATCGCGCGCATCCTCGCCGACTCGCGCATCTCCATCGACGCCATGGTGCAGAAGGAGCCCGGCGAGGGCGAGAAGCGCGTGGACATCGTCATGCTCACGCACCGCGCGCTCGAGAAGAACGTGGACTCGGCGCTCGCGCGCATCGAGCGGCTGCCCACCGTCGTCGGCAAGGTCACGCGCATCCGCCTCGAAGAACTGCTGTAGTGCGCTACGTCAGCACCCGCGGCGGAGCCGCGCCGCAGCGCTTCTCCGACATCCTGCTCGAGGGGCTCGCGCCGGACGGCGGCCTGTACGTCCCCGAGGCCTACCCGCGCGCGGACCTCGCCGCCTGGCGCGGCCTGCGCTACCCCGAGCTCGCCGCGGCGGTGCTCGGCCTGTTCATGGACGACGTGCGCGGCCTCGACGCGCTGGTGGCGAAAACCTACACGCGCGAGGCCTTCGGCGGCGAGGACATCGTGCCGCTGAAGACGCTCGAGCCGGGGCTGCACCTGCTCGGCCTGTCGCAGGGCCCGACGCTCGCCTTCAAGGACATCGCGCTGCAGCTGCTCGGGCACCTCTTCGAGCAGGTGCTCGCCGAGCGCGGCGCCACCCTGAACATCCTCGGCGCCACGTCCGGCGACACGGGCTCGGCGGCCGAGCACGCCCTGCGCGGCAAGCGCGGCCTCGCGGTGTTCATGCTCTCGCCGCACGGGCGCATGAGCGCCTTCCAGGCGGCGCAGATGTACGCGTTGCAGGACCCCAACGTCCACAACCTGGCGGTGAAGGGGACGTTCGACGACTGCCAGGACCTCGTGAAGCAGGTGAACGCCGACGCCGCCTTCAAGGCGCGGCTGCGCATCGGCGCGGTGAACTCGATCAACTGGGCGCGCGTCGCCGCGCAGGTCGTGTACTACTTCTGGGGCTACTTCCGCGCGACGGCGAGCGACCGCGAGCGCGTCGCCTTCGCCGTGCCCTCGGGCAACTTCGGCAACATCCTCGCCGGCTACGTCGCGCGCGAGATGGGGCTGCCGGTCGAGCGCCTGATCCTCGCCACCAACGAAAACGACGTGCTCGACGAGTACTTCCGCACGGGCCGCTACCGCGTGCGTCGCGCGGCGCAGGCGACCTCAAGCCCGTCGATGGACATCTCGCGGGCCTCGAACTTCGAGCGCTACGTCTTCGACCTCGTCGGGCGCGACGCGACGCGCCTGCGCGCGCTGTGGGAGGAGCTCGACCGGACGGGCGAGTTCGCGCTCGCGCCGGGCCCGGGGTTCGCCTCCGGCAAGAGCACGCACGCCGACCGGCTCGCCACCATCCGCGAGCTGCGCCGGCGCTACGGCGTGACGATCGACCCGCACACGGCCGACGGCGTGAAGGCGGGCCTCGAGCACCGGCCGGCGGGCGTGCCGCTCCTTTGCCTCGAGACCGCGCTGCCGGCGAAGTTCGCGGCGACGATCCGCGAGGCGCTGGGCGAGGCGCCCGCGCGGCCCGCGGGCTTCGAGGACCTGGAGAAGCGCCCCCAGCGCTACGAGCTGATCGAGCCGCGCGCCGAGGCCGTCAAGCGCTATCTCGAGTCGCACGCGGCGTGAGCGCCGAGCGCAACGTCCTCGGCGGCGAGCTGATGGCCTGCAGCTTCGCGCCGCTCACCGGGTTCTTCCGCGACGGCAGCTGCGCCACCCACGCGAGCGAGGGCGTCGCGCATCTCGTGTGCGTCAGGGTGACCCGGGAGTTCCTCGAGTTCAGCCAGGCGCACGGCAACGACCTCTCGACGCCGCGCCCGGAGCTGCGCTTCCGGGGCCTCGCGCCGGGCGACCGCTGGTGCCTGCACGTGCTGCGCTGGCTGGAGGCCTGGCGCGCCGGCGCGGCGCCGCAGGTCGTGCTCGAGGCGACCCACGAAAGCGCGCTCGAGTACGTGCCGCTCGCCGCGCTCAAGCAGCGCGCGCTCGACCTCAATTAGGCCCGCTTTTCCAGATAGCTGATTTTGCCCCCCGGCCGCGCGCGATTCCGGTAAATTGCCGGCGACCGTGTTTTCGGGGGGGGGACATGGCGAGAGTCGCAGAAGATCGTCTCGAAGCGGTTCGCCGGTACCTGCACGACGTGTTTCCGGACTGGGCGCTCGCCGAGGGCTGGGACGGCGAGCACGAGGCGCACACCTTCCTCCTGAAGAAGCCCCACGAGCCGCTTCACCTGCTCAAGGTGAGCCGGACGGTGCTCGACGACTTCGGTCCGCGCAAGCTCGCGGGCCTGCTCGAGGATCGCCAGGTGGCGCGCGCCCTGCGCAAGGCCGAAAAGCACCGCGTGCTGCTTACGGCGCGAGGCCTGGACCCGATCTAGCCGAGGCGCCGGCGAGCCGCGACAGGCCGTCAGAATCGAGGATCGCGACCTCGGGGCCGGACACCTCGATCAGCCGGCGCCCCGCGAGCTCGCGCAGCATGCGCGAGAGTGTCTCCTTCTTCACCCCGAGCCTGGCCGCGATGGTCGTCTTGGTGGCCGGCAGGTGCACCGCGACCCCGCCGTTCGACGCAGCCAGGGTACCGAGGTAACCGGCGAGGCGTTGCAGGCCGCTTTGCTGCACGCTCGCCTCGAGCTCCGCGACGAGCTGGAGGATGCGGCGCGCGAGCTCGCGCGCCATGGCGCGCGCGAAGCGGCCGTCGGCCTGCAGGAGCTGCTGGATGGGCAGGGGCGGCACCACGGCGATGGTCGCGCTCGCCAGGGCGATGACGTCCACCGGGCTCGGCTGGTCGAGCGCCGTGGCGGCGAAGCCGAAGCTGTCGCCGGGGCCGAGCAGGCGCAGCACTTTTTCCTCGCCGTGCTCGCCGCGCAGGGAAACCTTGGCGGAGCCCGAGGCGAGCGCGATCAGCCCGGGCATGCGCTCGCCGCGGCGCACGAAGGCCTCGCCGCGGCGCGCCTGCAGCACGCGGCAATGCGCGATCAACTCCGAGAGCTGCGGCTGAGGCAGCTCGCGGAAGGGCGGCAGCGCGCCGATGACTCTTTCGAGCAGCTTTCGGTCGCGCGCCGCGGCCATGCTCGCGGCGGGTGGGCGCAGTCCCTGTTGCATGGCAACAGCGTGCCAGCCCGTGTC
>JBFWWT010000023.1:0-36312 GCA_050246035.1 Burkholderiales bacterium | reverse complement strand
AACATGATGGTCAAGGCATCCAGGACGACGGTCCTCGCCGGCATCCTCGCGCTCGTCGCCGGCCCGGCGCTCGCGCTCGACGAGGGCGCCGCGGAGCGGCTGATGAAGAAGAGCGGCTGTCTCAAGTGCCACTCGGTCTCGGCGAAGAAGGAAGGTCCCCCGTTCAAGGAAACCGCCGCCAAGTACAAGGGCAAGGCCGACGCCGAGCAGGCGGTCTACAAGCACCTGACGACCAACCCGATGATCGAGGTGGACGGCAACAAGGAGCGGCACGACGGGCTGAAGACCAAGAAGGACGACGAGATCAGGAACGTCGTGCAGTACATCCTCAGCCGCTAGGGGCCGCGCGTGATCGGCCGCTGGTGGCGCAACCTGCAGCAGCGCTGCGCGACCTGCTCGCGCGTCACGCTGGGCGTCGGCGTGCTCGTCGCGGGCCTGGTGGTTTCCGGCGTGCTGATGGCGGCCGGGGCCGCGGGCCTCGCCTGGACCAACACCGAGAAGTTCTGCATCGGCTGCCACGAGATGCGCGACAACCCGTACGCGGAGTTCAAGGGCACGATCCACGACACCAACCGCTCGGGCGTGCGCGCCGTCTGCTCGGACTGCCACGTGCCGCGCGAGCCCGTGGCGATGCTCAAGCGCAAGGTGGCGGCGACTTTCGAGCTCTGGGGCAAGCTGACCGGCGTCATCGACACCAAGGAAAAGTACGACGCGCATCGCTACGACATGGCCAAGCGCGTCTGGCGGCGCATGAAGACCACCGACTCGCTCGAGTGCCGCAACTGCCACAAGGACGGCGCGATGAGCGCCGAGCTGCAGAGCGAGCGCGCGCAGGCGCGGCACGCGAAGGGCAAGGCCGAGGGACTGACGTGCATCGACTGCCATTTCGGCATCGCGCACGGCGAGCCCGAGGGTCCCGGGCCGCGGGAGCTGAAGTTCGACTGAATTGACGAGGGGAGCCGCCCGATGAATCGATTGAACGCAGCCGTCGCCACGTTCCTCCTCGGGCTGGTCGTCTCGCTGCCCGGCCTTGCGCAGTCGGAGCGCAAGGACATGGTGCTCAAGGGCGACGCGTCGTGCACGCGCTGCCACGACGAGACCGAGGAGTACCCGGTGCTCGCCATCGGCAAGACCAAGCACGGCACGGTGGCCGACGGGCGCACGCCGACCTGCACGAGCTGCCACGGCGAGAGCCCGACGCACGCCAACAAGCCGGCCGACGCGGTCGCGCGGCCCAAGCCCGACCGGATGTTCGGCAGGAACTCGCCGACGCCGGTCGCCGAGCGCGACGGCACCTGCCTGACCTGCCACCAGGGCGGCAAGCGCATCCACTGGCAGCTGAGCGCCCACGCGGGCCAGGAGGTCGGCTGCAGCTCGTGCCACCAGGTGCACGCCGCGCACGACAAGGCGCGCGACAAGCTCACGCAGACCGAGGTCTGCTTCGCGTGCCACAAGCAGCAGCGCGCGGAGGTCAGCCGTCCCTCGCGCCACCCGATCCTCGAAGGCAAGGTCGCCTGCTCGGACTGCCACAATCCGCACGGCTCCGCGGGCGAGAAGCAATTGGTGCGCGATAACGTGAACGACACCTGCTATGCCTGCCACATGGAGAAGCGCGGGCCGTTCGTGCGCACGCACGCGCCGGTGCAGGAGAACTGCGCGATCTGCCACAACCCGCACGGCACGATCAACGAGAACCTGCTCAAGGTGCGCAGCCCGTTCCTCTGCCAGTCGTGCCACGAGCCGACGAGCCACCGCGGCATCATGGGCACGCCCGCCACCGGGGGCACCAATGCGAACCTGCTCGCGCGCGGTTGCGTGAACTGCCACACCAACATCCACGGCACGAACAACGTCCACAACGACGGGGCCCAGCGGTCCCTCAGGCGCTGAGGCGAACCAGGAGAGCAGCATGACGACGCGAACCAGACGCATGCAATGGACGGCCCTGGCCGGGGCCATGGGTGGCGCGCTCGTGACGTTGTCGCCTGCCGCGGCGCAGGAGGACGACGACGTCGCGCAGCTCACCAAGCCGCAATCGAGCGTCGAGCTCGGCATCGGCTGGGTATCCGACGACAACCGGCGCTTCGGCCGCTATCGCGGCATGACCGACGACGGCGCCTACGGACTGCTCGGCATCGACCTGAACAAGCGCGACGACGCGACCGGCACGTGGCTCAAGCTGCGCGGCCGCAACCTCGGGCTCGAGAGCCGCGAGCTTCGGCTGGACTACGAGCGCCAGGGCAAGTGGGGCTACAGCCTGGAGTTCAGCCAGACGCCGCGCGAGATCCCGTACACCTTCAATACGACGCTCACGGGAATCGACACCGGCGTGCAGACCGAGGGTGGCACGGCGGCGCGCGACGTGCACCTCGGCACGCGCCGGGATGCGCTCGGCCTCGGGTACAGGCGCTCGCTGGGCGGCGGCTGGAGCACGGCCGTCCAGTTCCGGCACGAGGAGAAGACCGGCACGCGCAACTGGGGACATCACTCGGTGCGCTTCCTGGTCGATCCGATCGACTACACCACGCAGCAGCTCGAGGCGACGCTCGCCTACACGGGCAAGCAGCTGCAGCTGAGCGGCGGGTACTACGGCACCGACTTCAGCAATGCGCTGACCAACGTTCAGACACCGGTTGGCGGCGGCATTTCACCGGTCGCGCTGCCCCCGGCCAACCAGTCGCATCAGCTCTACCTGAGTGGCGGCTACGGGTTTACGCCGACCACGCGCGGCATGTTCAAGGTGGCCTGGGGCCGGATCACGCAGGACCAGGGGTTCTTCCTCGACAACGTCACGCCCCTGGCCGGCATTCCATCGAACCTGGATGGGCGCATCGACACGACGCTCATCCAGCTCGGCGTCACGTCGCGGCCGATGTCAAAGCTGACGCTGCGCGCCAACTTGCGCTATGACGAGCGCGACGATCGCACGCCGCTGGTCCAGTACTCCACGCCGGGCGTGACCAGCACGCACGACGGCTTCAACGAGCCGCGCTCCTTCAAGACGACCGCCGGCAAGGCGGAGGCGAGCTACCTGCTGCCGGGCGGGTTCCGGCTGACGGGCGGAGCGGAGCAAGACATACGCGAGCGCAACACCTCGCGGGTGCGCGCCGTCAGCTTCCGCGACGAAACCAAGGAGACGACGCTGCGCGCCGAGCTGCGCCGATCCTTGTCGGAGACGATCAACGGCGCGCTGTCCTTCGCGACGAGCGAGCGCACCGGTTCGGACTGGTATACGAACGTGCTGAACAACGGCACCCCGGGCAGCAACCTGATCCACCCCTTGCACCTCGCCGATCGCGACCGGAACAAGGTGCGGCTGGTCCTCGACTGGATGCCGTCCGAGCCGCTGTCGCTCCACTTCGTGGGCGAGTCCGCCGAGGACGAGTACAGCGGGCGCGCGCTCGGCCCGCGCGAGGGCAAGGCGACGCTGCTCTCCCTCGATGCCGCATACCGTATCACCGATGAGTGGCAGGCGACCGCGTGGACCGCGCAAACCGATACCAAGGCCGACCAGGCGACCTGCGAGAGCGCGTCCAATGCCGGTGTCTGTCCCAATACCGTCGCGGACCCGATCTGGGACGCGCGGCTGCGCAACGTCGGCTCCGCGTTCGGCCTGGGCCTGCGCGGCAAGGCGGGCTCGCGCATCGAGCTGGAGGCGGAAGTCTCGCACGCCAGGGACAAGGGCGAGTTCAACCAGGTGGCTCGCGTGGGGACCCTGCCGGCGGTCGCGATCCCGGACGTGACGTACAAGGTGACGACGCTCAAGCTGAAAGGCAGCTACGCGCTGGGCAGGTCTTCCGGCATTCGCCTCATGTACATCTACGACCGGTTCAAGACGGACGACTGGTACTGGACCGTGTTCCCGGCGGGCACGACGTACACTTATGCCGACGGCACCGCGGTGACCGAGGACCCGGACCAGGAAGCGCACTTCATCGGCGTCTCGTTTTACTACCGCTTCCGCTAGGCGCCCCGCGCATCTGCAACAATAGGGGGTGCTCGAAGCCTCCGAACTAGCCTGCTGGCGCGGCGGGCGTGTCCTGTTTCGCGACCTGTCCTTCACCGTCCCGGGCGGCGAGTTGCTGCGCGTCGCGGGCGAGAACGGCAGCGGCAAGACGACGCTGCTCAAGCTCCTCGCCGGTCTGCTGACGCCCGACGCGGGCGAGGTGCGCTGGCGCGGCGAGCCGATCGCCGCCCTGCGCGAGGACTACTCGCGCCACCTGGTCTATCTCGGACATGCGCCGGCGGTGAAGGACGATCTCACCGCGGCGGAGAACCTCGGCGTCGCCTGCGCGCTCGCCGGCATCCAGGCGGCGCCGGGGGCGGTGCACGAGGCGCTCGACGCCTACGGCCTGCCGTCGCACGACGTGCCGGTGCGCAAGCTTTCCCAGGGCCAGCGCCGCCGCGCGGCGCTCGCGCGGCTGCTGCTCAGCGAGCAATCGCCGCTGTGGCTGCTCGACGAGCCGTTCGCGGCGCTCGACGTGGCGGCCGTGAGCCTCACCGAAAGGCTGCTCGAGCGTCACGCGGCGCGCGGCGGGTCCGTCGTGTACACCACGCACCAGGAAGCGAACCTCGACGCGCCGGTCGTCCGCGTGGTGGCGCTCGGATGATCGCGGCCGCGCGCACGGTCGTCCGCCGCGACCTGCTGCTCGCGCTGCGGCGGCGCGGCGACGTGGCCGTGGCGCTCCTCTTCTTCGTCATCGTGGCGAGCCTCTTTCCGCTCGGGGTGGGCGCGGAGCCGAATCTCCTGCGCGCCGTGGCGCCGGGCGTCATCTGGGTGGCGGCGCTGCTGTCCTCGATGCTCTCGCTCGCGCGCCTGTTCGCCGCCGACCATGCCGACGGGACGCTGGAGCAGATGCTGCTCGGCGCCGCGCCGCTCGGCGTGATCGTCGCCGCCAAGGTCCTCGCCCACTGGCTGGTGGCGGGCTTGCCGCTGGTCGCGATCGCGCCGGTGATCGCCCTGCAGTACGACCTCGATGCGGCGCTCTACGGCACGCTTGCCTTATCATTGCTGCTCGGTACGCCGGTGCTGTCCTACATCGGCGCCATCGGCGCGGCGCTCACGCTCGGCCTGCGCGGGGGCGGCGTGCTGCTGGCGCTTCTCGTGCTCCCGCTCTACGTGCCCGTGCTGATCATGGGCGCGGGCAGCGTGGAGATGGCCTCGGCCGGCCTCGCGCCCGGCGGACAACTGCTGCTGCTCGCCGCGATGCTGGTAGTATCCGCGGCGTTCGCGCCCTGGGCGATCGCCGCAGCCATACGGATCTCGACGGAATGAGCACCGCCATCAAGTGGTTCTGGTTCGCCTCGCCGCAGACGTTCTATCCCCTGGCCGGGAAGATCGCGAATGCCTGCTGGGCGCTCGCCGCGGCGCTCGCGGTCGCGGGCCTGTACGTCGGGTTCTTCGTCGCGCCCACGGACGCGCAGCAGGGCGAGGCCTACCGCATCATCTTCATCCACGTGGGTGCGGCCTGGATGTCGATGTTCCTCTACGTGGTGATGGCCTTCTGGGCGGCGATCGGGCTCGCCTTCAACACGCGCCTGTCGGCGATGATGGCGAGCGCCATCGCGCCGACCGGGGCCCTGTTCACGTTCATCGCGCTGTGGACCGGGTCGCTGTGGGGCCGGCCGACCTGGGGCACCTATTGGGTGTGGGACGCGCGCCTCACCTCGGAACTTATCCTGCTCTTCCTGTATCTAGGTTTCATGGCCCTGCAGGCGGCGATCGACGACCCGAGGCGCGCCGACCGCGCGGGGGCGCTGCTCGCCATCGTGGGCGTCGTGAACGTCCCGATCATTTACTATTCGGTGCAGTGGTGGAACACCCTCCACCAGGGCGCCTCGGTGAGCCTGACGAGGGCGCCGAGCATGGCGGCGACCATGCTCACGGGCATGCTGATCATGGCGCTCGCGTTCTGGGCTTACAGCATCGCGGCCACCCTTACCCGGGTGCGCTGCATCATCCGGGAGCGGGAGGCATGAATTGGGGCGGCTGGAGCGAATTCTGGACGATGGGCGGCTACGGTTTCTATGTGTGGGGCTCCTACGGCGTGACGCTGGCCGCCCTGGCGATCGAGATCGTGCTGCTGCGCAGGCGCGCGCATGAAGCCGAGGCATAAGCGGCTCGCCGCGATCGGGGTCGGCGTCGCGGCGCTCGGCGTGGCCGCGGCGCTCGTGCTCTCGGCCTTCGAGGAGAATCTGGTGTTCTTCTTCACGCCCACGCAGGTCGCGGCCCACGAGGCGCCGCAGGGCCGCACCTTCCGCATCGGCGGCATGGTGGAGAAGGGCAGCGTGAAGCGCGACGGCGTCGAGGTTCGCTTCCTCGTCACCGACACCGCCAAGCAGATCCCCGTCGTCTACAGCGGCGCGCTGCCGGATCTGTTTCGCGAGGGCAAGGGCGTGGTCGCGCAGGGGAGCCTCGGGCCCGACGGCGTGTTCCGCGCGCGCGAGGTGCTCGCCAAGCACGACGAGAACTACATGCCGCCGGAAGCCGCCGAGGCGGTCGAGCGCGCGCACGAAGCCGCGGCCAAGGCCGCCAAGACCCTGCAATGATCCCCGAGCTCGGACAACTCGCGCTCTCGCTCGCACTCGCCGTGGCGCTCGTGCAGGGCGTGCTGCCGCTGGCGGGCGCGGCGCGCGGCGACGCGGCGTGGATGAGCGTGGCGCGCCCCGCGGCGCACGTCCAGGGGCTGCTGCTTGCCTTCGCGTTCGGCTGCCTCGTGTATTCGTTCGTCGGCAACGACTTCACGGTGCAGAACGTCGCCCTGAACTCCAACAGCGCGCTGCCGCTGCACTACCGCGTGGCCGCCGCCTGGGGCAGCCACGAGGGCTCGATGCTGCTGTGGTGCCTGATGCTCGGGCTGTGGATGTCGGCGGTGGCGCTGTTCAGCGCGCACCTGCCCGAGGACATGGCGGCACGCGTGCTCGGCGTCCTGGGCCTCGCCTCGAGCGGCTTTCTCGCGTTCCTGCTGTTCACCTCCAGCCCGTTCACGCGCATCTTCCCGGCACCCGCCGACGGGCGCGACCTCAATCCGCTGCTGCAGGACCCGGGCATGGTGTTCCACCCGCCCATGCTCTACATGGGCTACGTCGGCTTCTCGGTGGCCTTCGCGTTCGCCGTGGCGGCGCTGCTCTCGGGGCGGCTGGATGCCGCGTGGGCGCGCTGGTCGCGCCCCTGGACCACGGTCGCGTGGATGTTCCTCACGCTGGGCATCGCGCTCGGCAGCGGCTGGGCCTACTACGAGCTCGGCTGGGGCGGCTGGTGGTTCTGGGACCCGGTAGAGAACGCCTCCTTCATGCCGTGGCTGGTGGGGACCGCGCTCATCCACTCGCTCGCCGTCACCGAGAAGCGCGGCGCCTTCCGCAGCTGGACGGTGCTGCTCGCCATCGTCGCCTTCGGCCTGTCGCTGCTCGGCACCTTCCTCGTGCGCTCCGGCGTGCTCACCTCGGTGCACGCGTTCGCGGTAGATCCGAAGCGCGGAATATTCATCCTGGGGCTGTTCGTGGTCATGATCGGGGGCGCCCTCGGCCTGTACGCCTGGCGCACGGCGCGCATCGGTTTGGGCGGGTCCTTCGCCCCCGTGTCGCGCGAGTCGATGCTGCTCGCGAACAACGTGCTCCTGGCCGCTGCCGCGGGCGCGGTGATGCTCGGCACCCTCTATCCGCTCGTGCTGGACGCGGTGGGCGGCGGCAAGATTTCCGTCGGGCCGCCTTACTTCGACGCGGTCTTCGCGCCGCTCATGGCGCCGGCGCTCTTCCTCATGGGCGTGGGGCCGCTCGCGCGCTGGAAGCGCGCGAGCCTTCCCGAGCTCGCGGTGCTGCTGCGCTGGGCGCTCGGCGTGAGCCTCGCGGCCGGGCTGCTCCTGCCGTTCCTGATGGGCGCCTGGTATCCGATGGTCGGCTTCGGCCTCGCGCTCGCGGCGTGGATCGTGATCACGAGCCTGATGACCCTGCGCAAGAGCCTGCGGCAGACGCGCTCGCACTATGGCATGGTGCTCGCGCACGTCGGCGTCGCGGTGTTCGTGGTGGGCGTGACGCTCGTGAACGGCTACGAGGCCGAGCAGGACGCCAACCTGCGCCCGGGCGACGACGTGATGCTGAACGGCTACCGCTTCCACCTGGAGTCGGTGTCGCCCAGGAACGGCCCCAATTACCGCGCGGCGCGCGCGACCTTCACGGTGACGCGTGACGGCGAGCCCGTGGCCGTGCTGCGGCCCGAGCGGCGCGTCTACGCGGCGCAGGAGCAGACCATGACCGAGGCGGCGATCGACGTCGGCTTCACGCGCGACCTCTACGTGTCGCTCGGCGATCCGCTCGCGGGCGGCGCCTGGCTGGTGAAGGTGCAGGTGAAGCCCTTCATCGACTGGATCTGGGGCGGGTGCGTGCTGATGGCGCTGGGGGGGCTGCTCGCGGCGAGCGACCGGCGCTACCGTGTACGCATTCCGGCTCGCCGCGAAGTCGCGGAGGCGGTCGCTTGAAGCGTTACTGGGTGGTGGCGGGCTTCCTGGTCCTGGTTGCCCTGCTTGGCGTGGGCCTCACGCTCAATCCGCGCGAGGTGCCTTCGCCGCTCATCGGCAAGCCGGCGCCGGCCTTCGAGCTGCCGCTGCTGCACATGCCCGACAAGACCTTTGCGCAGAAGGACATGCTCGGCAAGGTGTGGGTGCTGAACGTGTGGGCCTCCTGGTGCCCGCCTTGCCTGGTGGAGCATCCCGTGGTCACCGCGCTCGCGAAGACCGGCCTCGCGCCGGTCGTCGGCCTCAACTACAAGGACCGTCGCGAGGACGCGCTGCCCTGGCTGGCGCGCAACGGCGATCCCTTCCGGTTCTCGGTGCAGGATCACGAGGGCCGCATCGGCATCGACTACGGGGTCTACGGCGTGCCGGAGACCTACGTCATCGACCGCGAGGGCGTCATCCGCTACAAGCACATCGGGCCGCTCACCCCGGAGGCGTCGCGCGAGAAGGTGCAGCCGCTCCTCAAGGAGCTCGCGAATGCGCGCTAGCCTCGCCGCGCTCCTGCTCGGCTGCGGGCTCGCGCTGGCGCAGGGGGACCCTGCCCTCGACAAGCGCGCGGCCGCGCTTTCGCACGAGCTGCGCTGCCTCGTGTGCCAGAACCAGACGCTCGCCGAGTCCAATGCGCCGCTCGCCGTGGACCTGCGCGGCAAGATCCGCGAGCAGCTCGCCGCCGGCGCCAGCGAGCAGGACGTGATCGACTTCATGGTCGCGCGCTACGGCGACTTCGTGCTCTACCGGCCGCCCTTCAAGGCGAGCACGGTGGCGCTGTGGGTGGGGCCCTTCCTGCTGCTCGTCGTCGGCGCGCTCGTGCTCTGGCGGCAGCTCGTGCGCCGGCGCTCGGCCGAGACCAGGCTCTCCGACGAAGAGCGCGCGCGCGCGGCGCGCCTGCTCGGATGATCGCCTTCTGGGCGGTCGGCGGCGCGCTCGCCGCGCTCGCGCTCGGGCTCGTGCTCTGGCCGCTCCTGCGGCGACGCGACCCGCGCGCGGTGTCGCGCGACTCGGCCAACCTCGCGATCTATCGCGACCAGCTGCGCGAGCTCGAGGCGGACCTCGCCGCGGGCAAGCTCGCGCGCGAGGACTACGAGCGCTCGCGCGCCGAGCTGGAGGCGCGCGTGCTGGAGGACGTGCGCGGCGGCGAGGCGCCGGTGGCGCGTGGCGGCGCGCCGCTTGCCGCCGCGGCGGTCGGCCTCGCCGTGCCCGTGGTCGCGCTCGCCGTCTATTTCGCGGTCGGCACGCCCGCGGCCATCGATGCGCCCATGCACGACGAGACCGTGACGGCGACCGAGATCGAGTCGATGGTCGAGCGCCTCGTCGCGCGCCTCGACAAGAACCCGGAGGACGCCGAGGGCTGGGAGCTGCTCGGGCGCTCGTACGCGGTCCTCGGGCGCTTCGGCGAGTCCGCGGACGCCTACGCCAAGGCCGCGGTGCGCTCGCCCGACGACCCGCGGCTGCTGGCCGACTTCGCCGAGGCCCTGGGCATGGCGCGCGGGCGCAGTCTCGAAGGCGAGCCGGCCCGGCTCATCGAGCGGGCGCTGCAGCTCGATCCGAACAATCTCAAGGGGCTCGCGCTCGCCGGCACCCTGGCCTTCGATCGGGGCGAGTTCGAGCTCGCCGCCGGATACTGGGAGCGCATGCTGCCGCAGGTGCCGCCGGGTTCGGAGGATGCCGGCCTCATCCGCGAAAACGTCGCCGAGGCGCGCGCGCGCGCGGGCGCGCCGCGGCCCGCGTCGGGCTCGCATCCGGGCCTGCGCGGCACGGTGCGCCTCTCACCGGCGATGGCGGCGAAGGTCTCGCCCGGGGACACGCTGTTCGTCTATGCGCGCGCCGCGGACGGGCCGCCGATGCCGCTCGCCGTCCTCAGGCGGCGCGCGGGCGACCTGCCGCTCGAGTTCGCGCTCGACGACTCGATGGCCATGGCGCCGGGCATGTCGCTCTCGGCGCACCCGAGCGTGGTGGTGACGGCGCGCGTCTCGCGCTCGGGCAGCGCGACGCCGCAGCCCGGCGACCTGCAAGGCGCGAGCCCCCCGGTGCCGAGCGATGTCGCCGGCGTCGAGATCGTGATCGACTCGGAAGTGCGCTAGCCGGGCTACCAGCCGGTCTCGGCGCGCAGCCGACCGCCTGAGCGCGTCACGCGCAGCCAGGACACGAAGGGCGAGCCCCAGGGCTCCAGGCGCCGCATTCCCGCGACCGGCTCGTCGTCCCGGTAGACGTGCGTGTCGCCGTGCACGAGGACGAGCCTGCCCCTGAACCACGACGCGTGGGCCGCGAGCACGCCGCGCAGCCTCGCGTACGCGTCGTCCGGGCCTACGCGCTCGAAGCGCGGATCGGCGTGCAGGAAGACGACGATCGGTGCGTCGCCGCGCGACTCGGCCCGGGCGAGGCTCTCGTCCAGCCACTCGAGCGTGGCGGCCATGCGCGCGTCATCGAGGTCGGGCGAGCCGCCGCCCGGCACGTTGAGCGCGACGAAGGCGGCGCCGCGCACCACCCAGCGCGCGTTCTCGCAGTGTCCCGGCTGGCGCTCGAGGGCGAGGCCCGCGGCGTCGCGGCAGAAGCGCCGCCGCCAGGCCGCGAGGCGCTGCTGCGGATCGAGGCCGTGCCGCGCGCAGTCGGTCCACTCGTTGTCGCCGGGCAGGACGACCACGGGCGCGCGCAGCCGCGCGAGCTGGTCGCGGCGCGCCTCGAGCCAGGCGTCGCCGCAGGCCTGCGAGCGGTTGCTCGAGCCGAGGTCGCCCGCGTGCACGACGAAGTCGAGCGGATGCTCGTTGATGCGCGCGATCAGCGCATCGAGCCTGTCGGCTTGTGCCGCCGAGTAGGGAACGTCGGCGAGCACACCGAACGCGAGGTCGGCCTGCGGCCGGGGCTCGAGCGGGGCGCAGGCCGCGAGGAGCAGGACGGGAAGGAGCCTAGATCCCGTAGGCTTTCCTGAGCAGGGTCAGGGGATGGGCCTTCTCGGCCTTGCCGGCCTCCTCGCCCATGCCCTGCAGGATGTGGCGGCCGGCGATCGGGCAGTCCGAGCTCACGTAATCGGGCTTCGCCTCCGCCATCTGGCGGAACACAGGGCGCCCGATCTTCATCGAGTTCTCGAAGTACTCGCGCTTCACGCCCCAGGTGCCGTCGTGGCCGGCGCAGCGCTCCACGGTGCTCACCTCGGTGCCGGGCACCATCTCCAGCATCTCGCGCGTCTTCTGCCCGACGTTCTGCACGCGCGAGTGACAGGGGATGTGGTACGAGACCTTGCCGAGCTTTTCCTTGAAGTCCTTCTTCAGCAGCCCGTCCTTCGCGCGCAGCACGAAATACTCGAAGGGATCGAACATCGCGTCCTGCACCGCCTTCACCTCGGCGTCCTCCGGGAACATGAGCGGCAGCTCCTGCTTGAACATGAGCGTGCAGGAGGGCACGGGCGTGAGGATCGCGTAGCCCTCGCGCGCGAGGCGCGCGAGCGGCGGGATGTTCACCGCCTTCAGCCTGGCCACGCTTTCCAGGTCGCCGAGCTCGAGCTTCGGCATGCCGCAGCAGGCCTCTTTTTCGACCAGCACCCAGGGGATCTCGTTGTGCTCGAGCAGCGCGAGCAGGTCGTGGCCCATGCCGGGCTCGTTGTAGTTCACGTAGCAGGTCGAGTACACCGCGACCTTGCCGGGCGCGTTCTTGCCGTCCTTCACCGCCTGCGCCTTGCCGGCCGGCGCCGCCGACGAGCGGAACTTGGCGCTCGCGTAGTCGGGGAGCTTGCGCGCCTTCGCCACGCCCAGCGTCTTCTCCATCAGGCTGCGCGCGAGCGGCATCCTGTTCACGGCATTCACGGTCTGCGCCACCACGGGAATCGCCGCGAGCCTGCCCATCGCGTCGGTGGAAGACAGCAGCCGGTCGCGAAAGCCCGCGCCGTGCCGGCGGAACTTGACCGCCTTGGCGCGCAGCATGAGGTGCGGGAAGTCGACGTTCCAGGGATGCGGCGGCACGTACGGGCACTTCGTCATGTAGCACATGTCGCAGAGGTAGCACTGGTCGACGACCTTCCCGTAGTCGCTCTTCGCCACGCCGTCGATCTCCATCGTCTTCGACTCGTCGATCAGGTCGAAGAGCGTCGGAAAGGCGGTGCACAGGTTCACGCAGCGGCGGCAGCCGTGGCAGATCTCGTAGACACGCTCGAGCTCGGCGTCGAGCTTCGCCTCGTCGAAGAACGCCGGGTTCTTCCAGTCGAGGGGGTGGCGGGTGGGGGCTTCGAGGGATCCTTCGCGCATGGGGTCAAGAGCCTACTGAGGGCCCGGGAATCGGGCAAATAAGGAATCGCAATTCACCGCATTGCCGGGCTCAATCGAGCGCCAGCGTCACGCGCTTGACCATCGGGCCCTCGTCGCTGTCGGCGACGACGAAGCCGAGCTTCTGGCACAGCGAGAGCATGCCGCGGTTCTCCGCGAGCACGTGGCCCACCATGGCCTTCAGGCCGCGCGCGCGCGCCACGTCGATCAGCTGCTCCATCATGCGCCGGCCGAGGCCTTTGCGCTGCCAGCCGTCGGCGACCACCAGCGCGAACTCGCAGCTCGCCCCGTCCGGATTGGCGACGTAGCGCGCCACGCCCACCTCGGTCTCGCGCCCGCCTTCGCCCACCACGGCGACGAAGGCCATCTCGCGGTCGTAGTCGATCTGCGTGAAGCGCACCAGCATCTGCGGCGTGAGCTCGCGCAGCGTGTCCATGAAGCGGAAGTAGCGCGTCTCCGCCGAGAGGTTCTTGACGAAGGCCTGCTCCATCTCGGCGTCCTCGGGCCGGATCGGGCGCAGCGTTACGCGCGGCCCCTCGTGCGGCTGCCAGGCGGAGACGAGGTGCGCGGGGTAGGGGTGGATCGCCATGTGCCCGTAGCGGTCGCGGCGCGAGGCGACCGGGCGCAGCACGGCGCGCGCGTCCACGGCGATCGCGCCCGCGTCGTCGGCGATGAGCGGGTTGATGTCGAGCTCGGCGAGCTCCGGGAGCTCGCACACCATCTCGGAGACGCGCAGCAGCACCTCGCGCAGCGCGTCCATGTCCACCGGCGGCAGGCGCCGGAACCCGCCGAGCAGCTTCGCCACGCGCGTGCCGCGGATCATCTCGTCGATGAGGAAGGCGTTGAGCGGCGGCAGCGCCACCGCGCGGTCGCGGTGCACTTCGACCGCGGTGCCGCCGGTGCCGAAGACGATCGCCGGCCCGAACACCGGGTCGCGGATCACGCCCACCATCAGCTCGCGCCCGTGCGCGCGGCGCACCATCGGCTCCACGGTCACGCCGTTCACGCGCGCCTCGGGCCGCAGGCGCTTCGCGGCGTCCATGATGCCCTGCCAGGCCGCCTGCACCGCCTGCGCGCTTCCCAGGTTGAGGCGCACGCCCTGCACGTCGCTCTTGTGCGTGATGTCGGGCGAGTCGATCTTCATCGCCACCGGAAAGCCCGTCTCGCCCGCGATCAGCACCGCCTCGTGCGCCGAGCGCGCCACCACGGTTTTCGCGATCGGCACGTGGAACGCGGCGAGCAGCGCCTTCGACTCCATCTCCGAGAGCACCTCGCGCCGCTCGGCGAGCGCTGCGTCCACGATGGCGCGCGCGGTGTCGAGGTCGGGCGGCACCTGCGCGGCGACCGGCCCGGGCGTCTGCAGGAGCGCGCGCTGGTTGCGGTAGAACGAGGACACGTGCCCGAACATCTGCACCGCGGGGTCGGGGGTGCGGAACACGGGGATGCGCGCCTGCAGGAGCGATCGCCGCGCCGCCGCGGTCTGCTCCTCGCCCATCCAGCAGGCGAGCACGGGCTTGTTCGAGTCCTTCGCCGCGTCGATCACGGCTTGCGCGGCCTCGGCCGGCGCGGTCATCGCCTGCGGCGTGAGAATCGCGAGCACGCCGTCCACGCCGTCGTCGTCGAGGCAGGCCGAGACGGCGGCGCGGTAGCGCGCGGCGTCGGCGTCGCCGATCAGGTCGATGGGGTTGCCGTGCGACCAGGCGGGCGGCAGCGCGGCCTTCAGGCGCTCGAGCGTCGGCGGCGAGAGCTCGGCGAGCGGCAGCCCGAGGTCGGCGGCGCGGTCGGCGGCCATCACGCCGGGCCCGCCGCCGTTGGTGACGATGGCGAGCCGGTCGCCGCGCGGGCGCACGTGCGCGGCGAGCGCCTGCGCGGCGGCGACCATCTGCCCGATGGTGCCGACGCGCACGACGCCCGCGCGCTTGACCACCGCGTCGAAGACGTCGTCCAGGCCGACGATCGCGCCGGTGTGGGAGACCGCGGCGCGCGAGCCCGCGGGGTGGCGCCCGACCTTCATCACGATCACGGGCTTGACGCGCGCCGCGGCGCGCAGCCCAGAGACGAAGCGCCGGGCGTTGCGCACGCCCTCGATGTAGAGCAGGATGTGCTCGGTCTTCGGGTCCTCGATCAGGTAGTCGATGATCTCGCCGAAGTCGATGTCGGTGGAGCCGCCGAGCGACACGACGCTGGAGAAGCCCACGCCGTTCGGCCGCGCCCAGTCGAGCATGGCCGTGCACACCGCGCCCGATTGCGCCACCAGCGCGAGCGAGCCGGCGTGCGCCGCGCCGCGCGCGAAGGTGGCGTTGAGGCCCAGCTCCGGGCGCATGAGGCCGAGGCAGTTCGGGCCCATGACGCGCAGCCGGTGGCGGCGCGCGTTCTCGAGGAGCGAGCGCTCCAGCTTCGCGCCCGCGACCCCGGTCTCCGAGAAGCCCGCGCTGATCACCACTGCGGCGCGCACGCCGGCGCGGCCGCACTGCTCGATCACCTCCGGCACCGTGGCGGCGGGCGTCGCGATCACCGCGAGGTCCAGGCGCTGCGGCACCTTGGCCACGGACGGGTAGCAGGGCAGGCCCTGCACCTTCGAGTGCTTCGGGTTCACGGCGTACAGCGCGCCTCGATAGCCGGCCTCCAGCATGTTGCGCACCAGCACCTCGCCCACCGCGCCGGGGCGCTCGGTCGCGCCGACGATGGCGACGGACGCGGGCTCGAACAGGGGCGTGAGGTAGTGCCGCTCCGAGAGGCTCGCCATGGGGCGACTATATACAATCGGCGCATGGCAGGAGGGCTGCGACATGGATAGTGCGAGCACCGAGAAGCTGAAGGAAGACCTGCGCGCCGTGGTGCGCGACGCCGAGGCGCTGCTCGCGCAGGCCGGCGAGCGCGCGGGCGCGAAGGCCGAGGGCGCCGTGGACGAGGCGCTCGATGCGGCGCGCGACATCGACGCGCAGGTGCGGGCGAACCCCTGGGCCGCGGTCGGCATCGCCGCGGGCGTGGGCCTGCTGATCGGCCTGCTCCTCGGCAGGAAGTAGCCATGAGCCTCGTGCGCTCCGCGCAGGCACTCGGCGCGACCCTGCTCGCGCTAGCGCGCACGCGCCTCGAGCTGGCGAGCGTCGAGTCGCAGGAGCTGCTGGCGCGGCTCGTGGCCGTGATCGCCGGCGCGGTGGCCGCGATCCTGCTCGGCGCGCTCGCGCTCGGCTTCGGCGCGGTGGCGCTCGTCATGTGGGCGCCGCCCGAGCAGCGCGCGGCGCTCGCCGCCGGGCTCGCGCTCGTCTTCCTGCTCGCGGCGGGCGTGATCGCCTGGCGCGTGCGGCGCGAGGCGCGCCTGCGGCCGTTCGCCGCGACGCTCGCCGTGCTCGAGGAGGACGGCAAGGCGCTGGAGCCGCGCGAGTGAGGTCCGCGCGCGCGCAACTCGCGCGGCGGCGCGCGGCGCTCGCGGCGCGCTGCGGCGATCAGCGCGCGGAGCTCGTCGCCGCGGCCTCGCGCCTGCGCGCCGAGGCCGCCGAGCCGCTCGCGGCTGGCCTCGCCGCCGCGGTCGCGCTCGCCGGCGCCTCGCCCCGGCTGCGCACGTGGCTCGTGCGCGCCTGGGTCGCCGGCGCGCTCCTGCGCCGGCTGCTCGCGCGATGAGCCCGGAGGCCGCGCTCGCGCTCGAGCGCGTCAAGGGCTACGTCGCGCGCAACGAGCGCGGCATCGCGGTCGCCTTCTTCACCGCGGGCTTCCTCGTCGACATCGTCACCGTGGGGCGCGTCGATTCCTGGCTCACCATCGGCCAGCAGGTCGTCTACCTGGGCGCGATCACCGCGGTGCTGCTGCACATGCTCCTCGAGCAGGGCATGCCCGCGCCGGTGACGGAGGGTCTCGGGAGCCTGCGGCGCTGGTATTACGAGTACCGCTCGGCGGCGATCCACTTCGCGCTCGGCGCGCTCATGAACCTGTACGCCATCTTCTTCTTCAAGAGCTCGTCGCTGCTCGTCTCCTTCGGCTTCCTCGCCTTCCTGCTCGTGCTGCTGGTGGCCAACGAGTCGCGGCGCTTCAAGTCGCTCGGGCTGCACTTCAAGTTCGCGCTGCTCGCCCTGTGCTACCTGTCGTTCGCCGCGATCGTGGTGCCGATCGCCGCCGGCTCGATCGGGCTGGGCGTATTCCTCGGCTCGATGCTCGCCGGCGCGGCGCCGCTCGCCGGCGCCGCGGAGTGGATCCGGCGCCGGCGCCCGGCGGCCTTCGGCGCCGTGCGGCGCCAGGTCCTGCTGCCGCTCGGCGCGGTGCTGGTCGCGTTCCTCGCCTCGTACCTGTTCCGCGTGATTCCGCCGGTGCCCCTGTCCATTCCGTACATCGGCGTCTACCACTCGGTCGAGCGCACGCCCGAGGGCGACTACCGGCTCGGGCACGAGCGGCCCTGGTGGCGCTTCTGGCACCACGGCGACCAGTGGTTCCGCGCTCAGCCGGGCGACCGGATCTTCGTCTTCTTCCGCGTGTTTTCGCCCGCGCGCTTCGCCGACCGCGTGCAGATGCGCTGGTACTGGGAGCCGGGCGGGCGAGGGTGGCTGCTGCAGGACACCATCCCGATCGACATCGTGGGCGGTCGGCAGGAAGGCTTCCGCGGCTACGGCTACAAGTCGAACTACCAGCCCGGACGCTGGAAGGTCGAGGTCGAGACGATGGATAGCCGCGAGATCGGGCGGGTCTATTTCTCGCTCGAGAGCGTGTCCGCGGGCCCGCGGGAGCTGCGCGTGGACGTGGAATAGCGGCGGTTATGGGCCGATAAGGGCGAAAAATGTTGCCTCCGCGCCGCCGGCGTGGAGAATGCCCCATACAAGCTGTATTCCTAAAGGAGGAGTGCGCATGAAACCGATCACCAACGAGCAGCGCCGCCGGTTCCTGTTGACCAGCGCGGGCGGTGCCGCCGCCGCGGGTCTGGGCAGCTTCGCGCCCGCCGCGCTCGCTCAGGGCAAGCCCCTGCCGAAGGTCGCCGCATGGAAGGACGCGAGCCGGCTGATCGTGCATTCGGGCAATACCGCCGAGACGCGGCGCGACGCCTTCGGCGCAGGTGTGATCACCGACAACGATGCCCTGTTCCTGCGCAACAACATCACCGCGCCGGGTGACGATATCGTCGCCAACCGGGACGCCTGGAGCGTGGAGATCGACGGCGTGACCAACGGACGCAGCATGACGGTGGGCGAGATGAAGACGCTCGGCCTCGAGACGGTGGCCATGGTGCTGCAGTGCTCGGGCAACGGCCGCGGGTTCTTCGGCCACAAGGCGAGCGGCTCGCAGTGGAAGGTGGGCGCCGCCGGCTGCTCGATGTGGACGGGCGTGCCCGTGAAGGCGGTCGTGGATGCGCTGGGCGGCGTGCGCCAGGGCATGCGCTACATGACGAGCACGGGCGGCGAAGTCATCCCGGCCGGCGTCGACCCGAAGAGCGTGCAGGTGGAGCGCTCGGTGCCGTGGAGCGCGCTTGAACGCGCGATCCTCGCCTGGGAACTGAACGGCGAGCCCCTGCCGCTCGCGCACGGCGGACCGTTGCGCATCGTCATCCCGGGCTACTACGGCGTCAACAACGTGAAGTACATCAAGCGCCTCGCGTTCACCGTGGACGAGACCAAGGCGAAGATCCAGACCTCGGGCTATCGCGTGCGCGGTATCGGCGTGAAGGGTGCGCCCGATCAGCCCTCGATGTGGGACATGAACCTGAAGTCGTTCGTCACCGATCCCGCAGGCGAGTCGCCGGTGCGCGCCGGCCTCGTGCAGATCAACGGCGTCGCCTTCAGCGGCGGCAGCGCCGTGAAGGGCGTGGAAGTGTCCGTGGACGGCGGCGCGACCTGGCGCGCGGCGAGCTTCTCGGGGCCGAACCTCGGGCCCTACGCCTGGCGCCGTTTCGTGCTCGCGCTGCGCATGGCGCCGGGCACCTACTCGGTGACCAGCCGCGCCACTTCCTTCGACGGTGCGGTGCAGCCCGAGCTGCGCGTGGACAACGAGCGTGGCTACGCGCACAACGGCTGGCGCGACCACGCGGTCAAGGTCACGGTGGCGTGAGGCTGCCGTGGGTGGCGGGGCCGGCGCTGCTGGCCCTGGCCTTCGCCGCGCACGGCGAGGAGCTCGGACTCAAGGTGTTCACGCAGGTCGCGCAGCCGCCCTGCCTGGCCTGCCATACCCTGAAGGCGGCAGGCGCGGAAGGCACCATCGGCCCGTCGCTCGACGAGTTGAAGCCGAGCAAGGATCAGGCGCTGCAGGCGGTGCGCAATGGCGTCGGCATCATGCCCGCCTTCCGCGACAAGCTCTCCTCGGAGCAGATCGAAGCGGTCGCCCGCTTCGTCGCCGAATCCGCCGGTAAATAGGGACAGTCCCTCATTTTTCGCTATGCGAAAAATGAGGGACTGTCCCTGATTACCGCGTCACCAGGACCGGAATCTTGGAGTGCGCGAGCACGCGCGTGGTCTCGCTGCCGAGGAGCACGCCGGCGAGGCCGCCGCGGCCGTGGGAGGCCATGGCGATGGCGTCGCACTTCGCCGCGCGCGCCGCGCGCAGGATGCCGTCGTAGGGCTGCGCCGCGGTGACGAAGCGCGTCTGGCAGCGCACGCGCGCCTTTTCCGCCGCCGCCTCCACCGCGCCGAGCGCGCGCCTGGCCGCCTTCTCGGCACTCTTCTTGTACTCCTGGGGCGAGAGGGCAGGAACGTACACGGCCGCGTCACCGTAGGCGATGGGCATGAAGGGCGGGATCACGTAGACGGCCGTCACGCGCGCCTTCAGAGCCTTGGCGAGCCGTACGCCGGCCTTGGCGCCTTTCAGGGCGAGCCGCGAGCCATCGGTGGGAATCAGGATGTGCTTGAACATGCGCTGTCTCCTCCGTGGGAACCCCTGCAGCCTAGCCTCCGGGCGGGCACGGGCGTTTGACGCAGGTCAATAGCCGCCGCGACCGCGTAGCTAGGATACCTCTGCGATTGCCAGACACGGAGGTTTCCATGGCCAACATCACGCGCTACAACCCTTTCGACGAGCTGTTCAACGAGTTCTCCAAGGGCTTCTGGGTGAAGCCGCTCGCCTTCCCCGCGGGCACCGAGGTGTCCATCAAGGTGGACGTGAAGGAGGACGACAAGTCCTACACCGTGCGCGCCGACGTACCCGGCGTGAAGAAGGAGGACATCCAGGTCGACGTCGAGGGCAACGTGGTCTCGCTGCGCGCCGAGGCGAAGCAGGAGAAGGAAGAGAAGAAGGGCGAGAAGGTGATCTACAGCGAGCGCAGCTACGGCATGGCGAGCCGCAGCTTCTCGCTGCCGACCGACGTGGACGAAAAGGGCGCCAAGGCCGAGTACAAGGACGGCGTCCTCACGCTCACGCTGCCGAAGAAGACCGACGGCGGCGGCAAGCGCATCACCGTCGCCTGAGCGCCTGCTTCCACTGCGGGCAGCCGGTCCTCGAGCCGGGCCGCTACCGCGTCCCCGTGCTCGGGGCCGAGCGCGAGCTGTGCTGCGCCGGCTGCGAAGCGGTGGCGCGCGCCATCGTCGGCGGCGGCTTCGAGCGCTATTACGCCGCGCGCGAGGCGGCCGGCGTGCGTCCGGAAGCGCTGCCGCCCGTCGCGGTCTATGACGACCCGCAGGCGCAGCGCGAGTTCGTCGCCGCGCCGGCCGAGGACGCGCGCGAGGCGACGCTGATCCTGGATCGCATCCGCTGCGCCGCGTGCCTGTGGCTGAACGAGCGCGCGCTGCGCGCCGTGCCGGGGGTGCGGCGCGCCGACGTCAACTTCACCACCCAGCGCGCGAGCATCGCCTGGGACCCGCGCGCGACGAAGCTCTCGGCCATCCTCGAGGCGATCCGCGCGGTCGGCTACGACGCCTATCCCTTCGACCCGCGCCGCGGCGACGCGCTCGCGCGCCGCGAGCGGCGGCACGCGCTGTGGCGCCTGTTCGTAGCGGGCTTCGGCGCCATGCAGGTGATGATGTACGCCTGGCCCGCGTACGTGGACGCGGGCGGCGGGACATTGACCGCCGACGCCGAGGCGCTCATGCGCTGGGCGAGCTTCCTCATCACCACGCCCGTGGTGCTCTTCGCCTGCGGCCCGTTCTTCCGCGGCGCCTGGGAGGACGCTAGGCAGAAGCGCGTCAGCCTCGATACGCCGATCGCGCTCGGCATCGCCGCGGGCTTCGCCGCGAGCGCCTGGGCGACCGTCACGGGCGCGGGCGAGGTGTACTTCGATTCCATCGCCATGCTCGCGTTCCTGCTGCTCGCCGCGCGCACGGCGGAGCTCTTCGCGCGGCAGAAGGCGGGGCGCGAGCTGGATCGGCTTGCGCGCTGGATGCCGTCATTCGCCTTGCGTGTCTCGGGCGGCGCCACCGAGCGCGTGCCCGCGCACATGCTCGCGGCGGGCGATCGCGTGATCGTCGGCGCGGGCGAGCGCGTGCCCGCCGACGGCACCGTCGCTGAAGGCGCCTCGAGCGCGGACGAGTCGCTGCTCACGGGCGAATCGCGCCCGGTGGCCAAGCGCCCCGGCAAGACGCTGGTCGGCGGCTCGATCAACCTCGAGCAGCCGCTCACGATGCGCGTCACGCGCGCGGGCGCCGACACGCAGGCGGCGGCCATCGGCCGGCTCGTCGAGCGCGCCGCGGCCTCGAAGCCGCGCCTCGTCGAGCGCGCCGACCGGCTGGCGCAGCACCTCACCTTCGTCGTCATCGCCACCGCCGCTCTCGCCTGGGCATGGTCGGGCAACGTCTGGGTCGCCGTGGCGGTGCTGGTGGCGACCTGCCCGTGCGCGCTCGCGCTCGCCTCGCCGATCGCGCTGACGCGCGCCGGGGCGCGGCTCCTCGCGCACGGCGCGGCGCTCACGCGCTCGCGCGCGCTCGAGGCGCTCGATCGCGCCACCGACGTCGTCTTCGACAAGACCGGGACGCTGACGCACGGCCGGCCGGAGATCGCCCAGGTAGCGACTTTCGGGACAGACGAGCGCGAGTGCCGCGCGCTCGCAGCGGCACTCGAGGCATCGAGCACACACCCGCTCGCGCGTGCCTTCCGCAGGGTGGGCCAATGGCCCGCCGTACGCGACGTGCGCAACGTCGCCGGCGCCGGCGTCGAGGCGCTGCTGGATGGCCGCCGCGTTCGCATCGGCTCGAGCCGCTTCTGCGAGGAGATCGCCGGCTCGCCGCCCGCCGAGCCGGGGGCGCAGGTCTATCTGGCGCAGGACGGGCGCTGGCTCGCGGCATTCTTCGTGGAAGACGCCCTGCGCCCGGAGGCCGAGGGCATCGTGAGGGCGCTCGCCTCGCGCGGCCTGCGCGTGCACCTCGTGAGCGGCGACGAGCCCGCGGTCGTCGGCGCGCTCGCGCAGCGCCTCGGCATCGAGCGCTGGACGGGCGGCGCGAGTCCGCAGGCGAAGTTCGACTACGTATCGCGGCTCCAGTCCGAGGGAAGAACCGTGGCGATGGCGGGCGACGGCCTGAACGACGCGCCGGTGCTCGCGCGCGCCGATGCGTCCATCGCGATGGGCGCGGGCGCCGACGCGGCGCAGCTGCAGGCGGACGTCGTGCTCACCGCCGACCGTCTCGGCGCGTTCGCGGACCTGCTGGAGATCTCGCGCCGCGCGATGCGCCTCGTGCGCCAGAACCTTGGCTGGGCGATCGCTTACAACGTCGTGGCGCTGCCGGCGGCCGCCTTCGGCCTGATCGGGCCGTGGGAGGCGGCGATCGGCATGTCGGCGAGCTCGTTCATCGTGGTGCTGAACGCGCTGCGGCCCCTGGACAAGGCAGGATCATGGAAGCAAGCCTCTACCTCCTCATCCCCCTCTCCGTCGCCCTCGTATTCCTGATCGGCTGGGTGTTCTGGCGCGCGCTCGAGGGCGGGCAGTTCGACGACCTCGAGCGCCCGGCGCACGACGTGCTCATGGACGACGACAAGTAATTGGGGACGGACCTCAATTGCACATCGTGCAATTGAGGTCCGTCCCCAATTTGGCCTACCTGAGGTCGAAGCGGTCCAGGTTCATCACCTTTTCCCACGCCGCCACGAAGTCCTGCACGAACTTCTCCTTCGCGTCCGCGGCTGCGTAGACCTCGGCCAAGGCGCGCAGCTGCGAGTTCGAGCCGAAGACGAGATCGACGCGCGTGCCGGTCCACTTGACCTTGCCCGTCTTGCGGTCGCGGCCCTCGAACACGTCTTTCGCGTCCGAGGCCGGCTTCCACTCCGTGCCCATGTCGAGCAGGTTGACGAAGAAGTCGTTGGAGAGCGTCTCGGGCTTTGACGTGAAGACGCCGTGCTTCGCGCCGCCGACGTTCGTCCCCAGCATGCGCAGGCCGCCGACCAGCACCGTCATCTCGGGCGCCGTGAGCGTCAGGAGCTGCGCCTTGTCGATGAGCAGCTGCTCGGCGGCGACCGGGAACTTGCCGCCCAGGTAGTTGCGGAAGCCGTCGGCCAGCGGCTCGAGGACCTCGAAGGACTCGACGTCGGTCTGCTCCTGGCTCGCGTCCATGCGCCCGGGCTTGAAGGGCACCTTCACGTCGACGCCGGCCTTCTTCGCGGCGGCTTCGACGCCCGCGCAGCCCGCGAGCACGATCAGGTCGGCGAGCGACACTTTTTTGCCGCCCTTCGCCTTCTTGTTGAAGTCAACCTGGATGGCTTCGAGCGCCTTCAGCACCTTGGCGAGCTTCGCCGGCTGGTTCACCGGCCAGTCCTTCATCGGCGCGAGCCGGATGCGCGCGCCGTTGGCGCCGCCGCGCTTGTCGGAGCCGCGGAAGGTGGAGGCCGACGCCCAGGCGGTGGACACGAGCTGCGACACCGTGAGCTTCGAGGCGAGGATCTTCCTCTTGAGATCCGCGATTTCCTTGTCGCCGATCAGCTTGTGGTCGACCGCGGGGATCGGGTCTTGCCAGATCAGCTCTTCCTTCGGCACTTCCGGCCCCAGGTAGCGGGCGCGCGGGCCCATGTCGCGGTGCGTCAGCTTGAACCAGGCGCGCGCGAAGGCGTCGGCGAAGGCCTGCGGGTCTTCGTAGAACCGGCGCGATATCTTGCCGAACTCCGGATCGAAGCGCAGCGTCAGGTCCGTGGTCAGCATGGTGGGCTTGTTGAACTTGCCCGGGATGTGCGCGTCGGGAATGATCGCCGGCGCATCCTTGGCCACCCATTGCTTGGCGCCCGCGGGCGACTTGGAGATCTCCCACTCGTACTTGAACAGGATCTCGAAGAAGCTGTTGCTCCACAGCGCCGGGGTCCTGGTCCAGGTCACTTCGAGGCCGCTCGAGATCGTGTCGGCGCCGTGCCCCGACTTGTAGTTGCTGATCCACCCCAGGCCCTGCGCTTCGAGCGGCGAGCCCTCCGGATCCGGCCCCTTGTGCGATTCCGGGGCGGCGCCGTGGCACTTGCCGAAGGTATGGCCGCCCGCGATCAGCGCGACGGTCTCCTCGTCGTTCATCGCCATGCGCCCGAAGGTGGCGCGGATGTCCTTGGCGGCGGCCATGTAGTCGCCGCTCGCGTTCGGGCCTTCCGGGTTCACGTAGATGAGGCCCATGTGGGTGGCGCCGAACGGTCCCAGGTCGCGATCGCCGCTGAAGCGCTTGTCGGCGCCCAGCCAGGCGATCTCTTCGCCCCAGTTCACGTCCTCGTCCGGCTCCCAGACGTCGGCGCGGCCCGCGCCGAAGCCGAAGGTCCTGAAGCCCATGGACTCCAGCGCCACGTTGCCGGCGAGAATCATCAGGTCGGCCCAGGAGATCTTCTTGCCGTACTTCTGCTTGACCGGCCAGAGCAGGCGCCGCGCCTTGTCGAGGTTGACGTTGTCGGGCCAGCTGCCCAGGGGCGCGAAGCGCTGCTGCCCGCGGCCGCCGCCGCCGCGGCCGTCGGTGACGCGGTAGGTCCCGGCGCTGTGCCAGGCCATGCGGATGAAGAACGGGCCGTAGTGGCCGAAGTCCGCCGGCCACCAGTCCTGCGAGTCCGTCATCAGCTTGACCAGGTCCTTCTTCAGCGCTTTGTAGTCGAGGCTCTTGAATTCCTTCGCGTAGTTGAAGCCCTTGCCCATCGGGTCGGACTTCGCGGAATGCTGGTGCAGCAGCTCGAGGCGCAGCTGCTTGGGCCACCAGTCGCGGTTGGTGCGGCCGACGCCGGCGATGTGGGTGTACGGGCACTTGCCCATGCTCTTGTCGACTACTTTCGTGTCCATGTCGGTCTCCGATCGTGTCTCACGCCGCCATTGGATGCCGGGCGCGCGCGCCTGTGAAATCGTTTGATCGAATGGCGGCAATCGCGCTTGGCTATCGCCGCTGCCAAACCGGCATGCTTCGCCGACCGGAGTTACCCGTCTTGAGCCAGGTCAATGTCCGGCCACGGACCGCACATCGACGAACGAGCCCTTGCCGCTCCCGCGCTCGTGACTTGACTCAGGTCAATACAGAGGGCGGTCGGGCATCCATGCTGTCTGCATGCGCCGAATCTACTTCCTGGTCCCCGACACCGAAATCGGAAAGAAAGTGGTGGACGAGCTGCTTCTCGCCCACGTCGAGTGGAAGCACATCCACGTGGTCGCCAAGCGCGGCACGCCGATGCAGGAGCTGCCCGAGGCCTCGGCCTGGCAGAAGAGCGACCTGATTCCCGCGATGCTGCGCGCGGTGCCGATCGGCGGCGCGACGGGCCTGCTCTGCGGCCTGGTGGGCCTCGCCCTGCAGCCGCACCTCGTGGTGGCGGGCGGCGCGGTGCTGCTCGCGACCTCGCTCGCCGGCGTCGGTATCGGCGTCTATCTCGGCGGCATGGTGGGGCTGAATGTCGGCAGCACGCGCCTGAAAGCCTACGAAGAAGCCATCGAGCGCGGCGAGCTGCTGGTCATCGCCGACGTGCCGCGCGGCGAGGTCGAGGCGATCACCGAGCGCATCAAGCGCGTGCACCCCGAGGCCGAGCCCGAGGGCACCGAGCCCCGCGTCCCCGCGTTTCCGTAATTGGCGTAATTGGGGACGGACCTCAATTGCGCATTGCGCAATTGAGGTCCGTCCCCAATTACTACTTCTCCAGGTCTTCCAGCATGCCGACGAGGTCGTCGGCGTGCTCTTCCTCCATGGCGAGGATGCCCTCGAGCATGCGCGTCGTGGTGGTGTCCTTGCTGCCGATGTACTCGATCATCTCGCGATAGCTGTCGATCGCGATGCGCTCGGCGACGAGGTCTTCCTTGATCATATCGATGAGGTCCTCGCCCTCGACGTACTCGGCGTGCGCGCGGCTCGCGAGGCCCTCGGGGCTGAAATTCGGCTCGCCCTGCAGCTGCACGATGCGCTGCGCGATCTGGTCGGCGTGCTGCTGCTCCTCGTTGGCGTGCACGAGGAACTCGGCGGCCACGGCCTCGGCGTTGATGCCCGCGGCCATGAAGTGGTGGCGGCGGTAGCGCAGCACGCAGATGATCTCGGTGGCGAGCGCCTCGTTGAGCAGCTTCACCACCGTCTTGCGGTCGGCGCGGTAGCTCTGGGTGATCGCGCCCTGCTCGATGTGCTTGCGCGCGCGTGCGCGGAGCGTCTTCACGTCGGTGAGAAAGGGCTGTCGCTTCTCCGTCTTGCCTGCCTTCTTCTTCGCCATTGCGGCTCTCCTTGCTATGCGAACGCGTTGTCCAGGACCATCATCACCGCGAAGCCGCCCATCACGCCGAAAGTGGCGGGGAGCTGGTGCCCGTTGCGATGCGTCTCCGGGATGATCTCATGGCTCACCACGAAGAGCATCGCGCCCGCGGCGAGCGCGAGCCCGAAGGGGAAGAGGAGCGGCGTCACGCCGACGAGCGCGCCCGCCGCCACCGCGCCGAGCGGCTCGGCGAGGCCTGTCGCCGCGGCGATACCCACGGCGGCAGCCGGCGTGTAGCCGGCGGTGCGCAGCGCGAGGGCCACCACCAGCCCCTCGGGCAGGTCCTGGATGGCGATCGCGGTAGCGATCGGCACGCCGGCGGAGAGGTCCTCGCCGCCAAAGGCGACGCCGATCGCCATGCCCTCGGGCAGGTTGTGGATGAGGATCGCGAGCACCAGCAGCCAGACCCGCGCCCATTGCGACTTCATCCCGTGCCGCCCCAGGTGGCGGTGCTCGTGCGGCAGCGTGCGGTCGATGCCGACCATGATGACGACGCCCGCGCCGATGGCGGCGGCGGCGAGGAGCGACGCCGCCAGGCGCCCGCCGAAGAGCGCCTCGCCCGCATCGATCGAGGGGACGATGAGGGAAAAGGCGCTCGCCGCGAGCATCACGCCGGCGGCGAAGCCGAGCATCAGGTCCTCGGTGCGCTGAGAAACGCCCCGCAGCGCGAGCGCCGGCAGCGCCCCGATGGCGGTCGCAAGCGACGCGGCGAGCCCGCCGAGCAGGGCGGCCTGGACGGAAGCAGTAAGTTGCATGTGCGTATTGAACGCCAGCGAGCCGCAATCAGGGAAGTTGATTGCGGCAATCCCGAGCATGCTCGTCGGCTATCGCTCGCCCCGATTTGATGCAAATCAAATCGCGGATTTTCCCTTTGCCTAGCATCGCTTGCGCCAAGCCTCCCGGGGAGCCCGCCTGCAATGCCCAGCAACGAGTCCAACTATAACTACAAGGTCGTCCGCCAGTTCGCGATCATGACCGTGGTCTGGGGCGTGGTCGGGATGCTGGTCGGCGTGATCATCGCCGCGCAGCTGCTCTGGCCGGAATTCCTCGGCGGCATCTCCTGGCTCTCCTACGGGCGGCTGCGCCCGCTGCACACCAACGCGGTGATCTTCGCTTTCGGCGGGTCGGCGCTCTTCGCGACCTCCTACTACGTGGTGCAGCGCACCTGCCACGCGCGCATCTTTTCCGACGGGCTCGCCGCCTTCACCTTCTGGGGCTGGCAGGCGGTGATCGTGCTCGCCGCGATCACGCTGCCGCTCGGCATCACGAGCTCCAAGGAGTACGCCGAGCTCGAGTGGCCGATCGACGTGCTCATCGCGCTCGTCTGGGTGGCCTACGCCGTCGTCTTCTTCGGCACGATCTGGAAGAGGAAGGTCGCGCACATCTACGTCGCGAACTGGTTCTTCGGCGCCTACATCCTCACCATCGCGCTGCTGCACATCGTGAACAGCGCGGCGATGCCGGCGACCTTCTGGAAGTCCTACTCGGCCTACGCCGGCGCCACCGACGCCATGGTGCAGTGGTGGTACGGGCACAACGCGGTGGGCTTCTTCCTCACCGCGGGGTTCCTGGGGATGATGTACTACTTCATCCCCAAGCAGGCGGGCCGGCCGGTGTACTCGTACCGCCTGTCGGTGGTGCACTTCTGGGCGCTCATCTTCACCTACATGTGGGCGGGCCCGCACCACCTGCACTACACGGCGCTGCCCGAGTGGGCGCAGTCGCTCGGCATGGTCTTTTCGCTCATCCTGCTCGCGCCGTCCTGGGGCGGGATGATCAACGGCATCATGACGCTCTCGGGCGCCTGGCACAAGCTGCGCACCGATCCCATCCTCAAGTTCCTCATCGTGTCGCTGTCGTTCTACGGCATGAGCACGTTCGAGGGGCCGATGATGTCCATCAAGACCGTGAACGCGCTCTCGCACTACACCGACTGGACCATCGGCCACGTGCACAGCGGCGCGCTCGGCTGGGTGGGCCTCGTGACCATGGGCTCGATCTACTACCTGATCCCGCGGCTGTTCGGCCGCACCGAGATGCACAGCGTGCCGATGGTCAACGCGCACTTCTGGATCTCCACCATCGGCATCGTGCTCTACATCGCCGCGATGTGGATCGCCGGCGTGATGCAGGGCCTCATGTGGCGCGCGGTGAGCGAGGACGGCACGCTCACCTACACCTTCGTCGAGAGCGTGAAGGCGACCTACCCCTTCTACGCCATACGGCTGCTCGGCGGCCTGCTCTACCTCGGCGGCATGCTGCTCATGGCCTGGAACGTCTGGAAGACGGTGGCCGCGGGACGCTCGATCGAGGCGCCGATCCCCGCGCCGGCGCACGCCTGAGGAGCCCGACATGAAGCTCACGCATGACATGATCGAGCGCAACCAGGCGCTGCTCATCGTCCTCATCGTCCTCGTGGTGGCCGTCGGCGGCCTGGTGGAGATCGTGCCGCTCTACTTCCAGCGCTCGGTCACCGAGCCGGTGGCGGGCCTCAAGCCCTACGACGCGCTGCGGCTCACCGGCCGCGACGTCTACGTGCGCGAGGGCTGCTACAACTGCCACTCGCAGATGGTGCGGCCGTTCCGCGCCGAGGTGGAGCGCTACGGGCGCTACTCGGTGGCCGGCGAGTTCGTCTACGACCGGCCGTTCCAGTGGGGCTCGAAGCGCACCGGCCCGGACCTGCACCGCGTGGGCGGGCGCTACTCCGACGAGTGGCACCGGCTGCATCTCCTGAACCCGCGCGACCTCGTGCCCGAGTCGAACATGCCCGCCTACCCGTGGCTCGCGCGCACGCCCGCGAACGCCGTGGACATCCAGGCCAAGATGCGCACGCTGCGCACGCTCGGCTCGCCGTACACGGACGCGGAGATCGCGCAGGCGCCCGAGGCGCTGAAGGGCAAGACCGAGATGGACGCGCTCATCGCCTACCTGCAGGGGCTCGGCACCGCGGGCCGCGCGGGCGCGAAGTAAGCGGAAGACACGGCATGGACCTCAACCTGATCCGCAGCCTCGTCACCGTGGCGGCCTTCGTCGCCTTCATCGGCATCGTCTGGTGGGCGTACTCGCCCTCGCGCAAGCAGCGCCTGGAGGACGCCGGGCGCAGCGTCCTGGAGGAAAACGAGCAATGAGCCAGTTCACGAGCAGCTTCTGGGACGTCTTCATCACGGTGGTTACGCTCGTGTCCATCGTCGCCTGCGGTGCGCTGCTGGTGTCGCAATCGAAGCGCCGCGTCTCCGGCGGCACGGCCGAGACCACGGGCCACACCTGGGACGAGGATCTCGGCGAGTACAACAACCCGCTGCCGCGCTGGTGGATGTGGCTGTTCTGGATCACCATCGCCTTCGGCTTCGGCTACCTGGCGCTCTACCCGGGCCTCGGCAGCTATCCGGGACTGCTCAAGTGGACGCAGGTCGGCCAGCTCGAGCAGGAGACCGCGCGCCACGAAGAGCGCTTCGGGCCGGTCTACGCGCGCTACGCGCAGACCGACGTCAAGGCGCTCGCGCAGGACCCGGCGGCGCTCGCCATCGGGCAGAAGCTCTTCCTCAACAACTGCGCGCAGTGCCATGCCTCCGACGGCGGCGGCTCGCGCGGCTTTCCCAACCTCACCGACGGCGACTGGCTGTGGGGCGGCGCGCCCGAGACGATCAGGACGACGATCGCCGAAGGGCGCACGGGCGTGATGCCGCCTTTCGGGCCGGCGCTCGGCGAGCAGGGGGCGAAGGACGCCGCGCACTACGTGCTGTCGCTCTCGGGCCTCGCGCACGACAGCATCCGCGCGGCGCGCGGCAAGCCGCTCTTCGAGCAGACCTGCGCCGCCTGCCACGGCGCCGAGGGCAAGGGCAATCCGCTCCTCGGCGCGCCGAACCTCACCGACCGCACCTGGCTCTACAGCGCCGCCGAGCCCGTGATCATCGAGACGATCACGCAGGGGCGCACCAACCAGATGCCCGCGCACAAGGAGCTCCTGGACGGGGCGAGAATCCACCTGCTCACCGCCTACGTGCTCTCGCTTTCGCAGACGCCGAGGTGAAAGCGAACGACGCGCCCGCGAAGATCGTCGAGCAGGCCCTCTACGAGGTCCGCAAGACCATCCACCCGCGCGCGGTGCACGGGTGGTTCGCCGGCTGGCGCTGGGCGCTGGTGTGGGCCACGCAGGTCGTGTTCTACGGCCTGGCCTGGCTGCCCTGGGGCGGGCGCCAGGCGGTGCTCTTCGACATCGCGCACCGCAAGTTCTACATCTTCGGCTGGGTGTTCTTCCCGCAGGACGTCATCTATCTCACCGTCCTGCTGATCATCTCGGCGTTGTCGCTCTTCCTGTTCACCGCGGTCGCGGGGCGACTGTGGTGCGGCTACGCCTGCCCGCAGACCGTGTACACCGAGATGTTCATGTGGGTGGAGGAGAGAATCGAGGGCGACCGCGCGGCGCGCCTGCGCCTGGACGCGGCGCCGATGTCGCCGCGCAAGGCCGCCCTGAAGGCCGCCAAGCACGGCGTCTGGGTGGCGATCGCGCTGTGGACGGGCTTCACCTTCGTCGGCTACTTCACGCCGATCCGCGAGCTGTGGGACTCGGTCTGGTCCTTTGCGCTCGGGCCGTGGGAAACCTTCTGGGTGCTGTTCTACGGCTTCGCCACCTACGGCAACGCGGGCTGGATGCGCGAGCAGGTGTGCAAGTACATGTGCCCCTACGCGCGCTTCCAGAGCGCGATGTTCGACAAGGACACGCTCATCATCACCTACGACCCGGAGCGCGGCGAGCCGCGCGGCAAGGGCGCGGGCAAGGGCGACTGCGTGGACTGCAGCATCTGCGTGCAGGTCTGCCCTACCGGCATCGACATCCGCGACGGCCTGCAGTACGAGTGCATCGGCTGCGCGGCGTGCATCGACGGCTGCGACCGTGTCATGGAGAAGGTCGGGCGCCCCAAGGGCCTCATCCGCTACGCCACGCAGAACGCAATGGAGCAAAAACTCACGCGCGCGCAGATGTTCAAGCGCGCCTTCCGCCCGCGCGTGCTCGTCTACAGCGCGATCCTGTGGGCGATCATCGTCGGCGCGGGCGTTTTCCTGTGGAACCGCGTGCCGCTCAAGGTGGACGTGATCCGCGACCGCGCGGCGATCTCGCGCGAGGTCGAGGGCGGCCTGATCGAGAACGTGTTCCGGCTGCAGATCATGAACACGACCGAGGAGATCCGGCGCTACGAGATCGACGTGGAAGGGCTGAAGGACGCGCGCATCGAGGGAGCCAGGCATGTCGACGTGGCGCCGGCCTCCAGCCTGATGGTGCCGCTGCGCGTGCGGGTCGAGCGCGAGCACGTCTCGCCGGGAACGCACCGCATCGAGTTCGAGGTCGAGGCCGAAGGCCATGCGCGGGAATCCGTGCGCGAGAAGTCCGTGTTCATCGTGAGGTGACGCCATGAAGCCCTGGTACAAGGAACCCTGGCCCTGGATCCTGATGGCGCCGCCGGCGGCCGCGGTGCTCGCGGGCATCGCCACCGTGTGGATCGCGGCGGCGAGCGCCGACGGCCTCGTCGCCGAGGACTACTACCGGCAGGGCCTCGCCATCAACAAGGTGATCGCGCGCGAGGAGCGCGCGCTCGCGCTCGGACTGACGGCCGCGCTCGAGGTGCGCGACGGCCGCATCCGCGTGCGGCTCGAGGGCGCCGCGCCGCCCGCGCTCTTCGTGCACCTCGCGCACCGCACGCGCGCGGGCTTCGACCAGCGCCTGCGCCTCGCGCCCGCGGCCGGCGCCTACGAGGCCGAGCTCGCGCCGCTCGCCCCCGGCGGCTGGCGGGTGGTGATCGAGGACCCGAAAGGCGACTGGCGCATCACGCGGGAGTCGCTATGAAGCGCGCGATCTGGATCCTGTGGCCGTCGTTCATCGTCGGCGGCATCGGCGAGGTGATCTTCTTCACCGTGTTCGACCCGCAGGAGCTCTACCTCTTCGGCGAGCCGACCACGCTCAGCCGCCTGGGCGTGTATACCATCGGCTTTTTCCTGTGCTGGGCGTTCGCCGCGGCCTCCAGCGCCTTCACCTGCTTCCTGCAGCGCGGCTCGCGGGAGATCAACCGATGAGATTCCTGATCCTGATGGCGTCGTGCCTCGCGCTGCCGGCCTTTGCGCAGGACGCCGAGCGCGGCAAGCTCCTCTACGAGACCCATTGCGGCGGCTGCCACTACGAGCGCGTGCACGAGCGCGACCGCGGGCGCTCGCGCGTGCAGACGCTCGCCGACCTGCGCGACGAGGTGGCGCGGCGCGCGGCGGCCACCGGGCGGCCGTTCACGCTCGAGGACCTCTCGGACATCGCCGAGTACCTCAACGCCTCGCATTACCGCCTGACGCGCTAGCGCGCGGCTACAGCCAGGTCATCAGCCCCGTCTCGAACGGGTGCGCGAGCAGCTCGTGCGCCGGGAAGGCGCGCAGCCGGTACTCGATGCGCCCATTCAACTCGGGCGCGAACTCGAGCGCGTAGAGATGCTCGCGGCCGCCGGCGAGCGGCTGCTCGGGCGCGAGGCGATGGCGCGAGAGCGGCGCGTCCGCCCCGGGGCGCGCGACGAGTAGCTCGACGGCCACGTCCTGCGGCGCGAGGCCGTTCAGTGCCACCGCCGCCGCCACGCGCACGCGCTCGCCCTGCGCAATGTGCGCGGGCGTGTCGCCCTCGCGGCGCAAGGCGACGCCGTCCCAGGCCGCGCGCACGCGCCGGCCCCAGTCGGCGAGCGCGCGCGCGCCGGCGTGGCCGTCGGCGGCGAGCCGCGCGCCGCGCTCGGCCGCCGGGCGGTACAGGCGCTCGACGTACTCCTCCAGCATGCGCATGGAGTTGAAGTGCGGCGCCACGCTCGCCATGGAGCGCTTGGCCATCGCCACCCAGCCGGGCGAGAAGCCTGCGTCGTTGCGCGTGTAGTAGAGCGGCACCACGTGGTCCTGCAGCAGCTCGTAGAGCGTGCGCGCTTCTTCAGCGTCGCGGCGCGCGGGATCGACGGTGCGCGAGGCGGGCTTGATCGCCCAGCCGTTCGCGCCGTCGTAGCCCTCGGCCCACCAGCCATCCGTCACCGAGAGGTTGATGACGCCGTTCATCGCCGCCTTCATGCCCGAGGTGCCGCAGGCCTCCAGGGGATAGATCGGGTTGTTCAGCCACACGTCCACGCCCGCGACCAGGCGCCGCGCGAGGCGCAGGTCGTAGCCTTCGACGAGCAGGATCCTCGATTCGAACTCGGGCAGGCGCGAGATCTCCACGATGCGCCGCATCAGCGCCTGGCCGGGCTCGTCGGCCGGGTGCGCCTTGCCCGCGAACACGAACACGACCGAGCGCCCGGCGCGGCAGACGATCTGTCGCAGCCATTCCAGGTCGTGGAAGAGGAGGGTGGCGCGCTTGTAGGTGGCGAAGCGCCGCCCGAAGCCGATGGTGAGCACGTCCGGGTGCTCGGGATCCGCGAGGCGCAGCATGCGCTCGAGGTGCGCCTCCGAGCCCTGGTTGCGCGCGAGCTGGCGCGCGATGCGGTAGCGCACGATGTGCAGCATCTGCGCCTTGAGGGTCTGGTGCACGCGCCAGAACTCCTCGTCCGGGATCGAGGCCACCGCCTCCCAGCACGCGGGCTCGTACAGGCGCCGCGGCCAGTCCGCGCCCAGGCAGCGGCCGAACACGTCGTGCCAGGCGTCCGAGAGGTAGGTGGGCAGGTGCACGCCGTTCGTGATCGAGACGAGCGGGTTCTCGCCGGGCTCGATCTCGGGCCAGAGACCCGCGAGCATGCGCTGCGAGACGCCCGTGTGGATGCGCGAGACGCCGTTGCGGCCGCGCGAGGCGCGCACCGCGAGCGCGGTCATGTTGAACTCGCCGTTGCCGTTCGCGCGGCCGAGCGCGAGCACCTCGTCCAGGTGCGGCGCGAGCTCGGGGAAGGCGCTCTTCGCGTATTCGCGCACCACCTCCTCGGGGAAGGCGTCGTGGCCGGCGGCCACCGCGGTGTGCGTGGTGAACACCGTGTTCGCCGCCACCGACTCGAGCGCCTCGTCGAGCGAGGCGCCCGCGGCGACGCGCCGGCGCATGCGCTCGAGCGCGAGGAACGCCGGGTGGCCCTCGTTCATGTGCCAGCACGACGGCTCGATGCCGAGCGCCTCCAGCGCGCGCGCGCCGCCCACGCCGAGCACGATTTCCTGCTCGAGGCGCACGCCGCGGTTGCCCTCGTAGAGCCGGTGCGCGATGTCGCGGTCGGCCTCGCGGTTTTCCTCGAGGTCGGTGTCGAGGAGATAGAGCGGCACGTGGCCGACCTGCGCGCGCCACACCCTGATCTGGAGCGGCCCGCCGGGCAGCGCGAGCGCTACGCGCAGCTCGGTGCCGTCCGCCTTCAGCACCGGCTCCACCGGCAGGAGCTCGAAATCGTTGTCGGCGTAGCGCGCCTGCTGGCCGCCGTCGGCGTCGATCGCCTGCTCGAAGTAGCCCTGGCGATACAGGAGACCCACGCCGACGAAGGGCAGGCGCAGGTCGCTCGCGGTCTTGCAGTGATCGCCCGCCAGGATGCCGAGGCCCCCCGAATAGATCGGCAGGCTCTCGTGCAGGCCGAACTCGGCGCAGAAATACGCCACGGGCGCACCGGCGGAAATGCGCGGATCGGTTTCGCCCGGCGCGTGGTACGCGTCGTAGGCGGCGAGCGCCGCGTCGTAGGCGGCGACGAACGCCGGCTCGCGTGCGGCCTCCTCGAGGCGCTGCTGCGCGATATCGTGCAGCATCGTCTTCGGGCTGTGGTTCACCTCGGTCCACAGGGCGGCATCGAGCTGCGCGAAGAGCGTGCGCGTGGCGCGGTGCCAGCTGTACCAGAGGTCGTCGGCGAGCTCGGCCAGGCGGGCGATGCGCTCGGGCAGCCGCGGCCGGACGTCGAGACGGTAGGGAGTTCCGCGCACTTGAAACGAGATGCGTGTGAGGCCGCAGTCTAACGTAAGCTAGACCTCGTGCAGCTCAGCTTTCTCGGCGCGGCGGGCGAGGTCACCGGCTCGTGCTACCTCGTGGACACGGGCGAAGTGAAGTTCCTCATCGAGTGCGGCATGCGCCAGGGCGGCGCGCACGCCGACGCCGCCAACCGGCGCTTCGCCTTCGACCCGCGCGAGATCGCCTTCGTGCTCCTCTCGCACGCGCACATCGACCACTCGGGCCTGCTGCCGCGCCTCATGGCGCGCGGCTTCGGCGGCCCGGTGTACGCGACGCGCGCCACCTGCGAGCTGCTCGGCGTCATGCTGCCCGACTCGGGCTACCTGCAGGAGAAGGAGGCCGAGCGCGAAGGGGGCGAGGCGCTCTACACGCTCGAGGAGGCGAAGCGCTGCCTCGAGCGCCTGCAGGCGGTGGAGTACGGCGAGGAGGTTCGCGTGCACCCCGAGGTGCGCTGCCGCTGGCTCGACGCGGGCCACATCCTCGGCTCGGCGATCCTGGAGATCCGCCTCGGCAAGACGAAGCTCGTCTTCACGGGCGATCTTGGCCAGCCCGGCCGCCCGGTAGTCGAGGATCCGACGCCGGTCGCCGAGGCCGACGTGCTGCTCGTCGAATCCACCTACGGCAACCGCAACCACAAGACGATGGCGCAGACGCTGGACGAGTTCGCCTTCGCGCTGAACGACACGCTCGCCTCGAAAAGGGGCAACGTGGTCATCCCCGCGTTCGCCGTCGGGCGCACGCAGGACATCCTCGAGATCATGGGCGAGCTGCAGCGCGCGGGGCGCCTGCCGAAGCTCGACGCCTACGTCGATTCGCCCATGGCCACCGAGGCGACGAAGATCACCCTGCGCCACACGCAGCTGCCGCCGGTGGATCGCGTGCGCTTCACCGAGAGCGTCGAGGACTCGATGACGATCAACGACATCCGCTCGGGCGCGGTGATCATCTCGGCGAGCGGCATGTGCGAGGGCGGGCGCATCAAGCACCACCTGAAGCACAACCTCTCGCGCCCCGAGTGCGCCATCGTCTTCGTCGGCTTCCAGGCCGCGGGCACGCTCGGGCGGCGCATCGTGGACGG
>JBFWWT010000022.1:0-45555 GCA_050246035.1 Burkholderiales bacterium | reverse complement strand
AGCGCCATCTGCTCGTTGGCGTCGAGCTTCTGGCGGACCCCCATCAGGATCTCGGCGAAATCGAACAGGATGTCCCGCTTGGACTCCTCGCGCACCAGGCTCTGGATCCAGAAGATCGCCGCAATCCGGCTGCCGCGCGTGACCGGCTGCACCCGGTGCACGTTGGTCGAGGCATACACGACCATGCTTCCGGCGGGCAGCTTGATCTTGCGCTCGCCGTGATGCTCCTGAATGACGAGCTCACCTCCGTCATATGTATCCGGCGCCGCCAGGAAGAGCGTCGCCGAGACGTCCGAGCGCACCGAATTGGTGTCGCCCATGATGGCATTGTCGACATGCGAGCCGTACGTCATGCCGACGTCGTAGCGGTTGAAAATCGGCCCATGCATGCGATGCGGCAAGGCGGCGTTGTAGAAGGTGCCGTTGCGTCGCAGGGCCTCGAGGATCAACGGCGCGCACTTCTTCACCGCTTCGGCGTCGCGCCTGGCCTGCAGGTTGTTCTTCACCTCCCGCGCCACCAGCCCCGCGCTCTTGCGCCCGTCCTCGTAGGCGTCCTGGGTCAGCTCGCGCATGACGGCGTCGACCTCTTCCTTCTTCAGCACCCCCGGAATCACCAGCAGCATGCGCGCATCGCCTTCGACAATGGGTGAAAATTGCGGACGATGATAGCACCCGTCCGTATTGCCCTCCTCGCGCTCGCCCTCGCCAGCGCGAGTCCCGCGCTCGCCCAGGGCGTGACCCCGCGCACGGTCGTGCTCGGGCAATCCGCGCCGCTCTCGGGACCGCTGCAGCGCTACGGCGAGGATCTGCGCAACGGGGCGCTCGCCTACCTGCGCGCGCTCAACGAGGCCGGCGGCGTGCACGGCCGGCGCATCGAGCTCGCCACGCTCGACGACGCGGGCGATGCGGAGCGCGCGCTGGCGAACACGCGCCGCTTCATCGAGGAGTTCAAGGTGTTCGCGCTCTTCGGCTACCCGGAGTTCGCCGTGACGCGCGAGCTGCTCACGCTCGCCCACCAGGCGCGCATGCCGCTCATCGCGCCGGCGAGCGGGGCGCAGATCGCGCGCCAGCCCGGGCGCGCGGTGTTCACGATGCGCGCCGGGCGCGCCGACGAGATCGCCGCGGTGATCGAGCACTACGCGCGGCTCGGCGCGCGGCGCTTCGCGCTGGTGGATCGCGACGACGCGGCCGGCGCCGAGTACCGGGCCGCGGCGCGGGTTGCGCTCGCCGGCCTCGGCCTCGAGCCGCAGGTCGACGCGCCGCTGCGCGGCGACTCGGCACAAACCGCGAAGGCGGCGCTTGCGCAGGGCCCGGACGTCGTGATGCTCGTCCTGCCGCAACCGCCCGCCGCGGACGTCGTTCGCGCACTGCGCGGCGCGGGCGGCGGCCCACAGATCCTTGCGCTCTCCCCCGCGGATCCTCGAGCGCTGGCGCAGGCACTCGGTCCCGCCGGCGCCGGCGTCGCCCTCGCGCAGGTAGTGCCGCCGCTCGACAAAGTGTCGCTGCCGCTGGTCTCGGACTTCCGCGCTGCGCTCGGGGGCGAGGCGGGCAACGACGTGGGCTCGCCAGCGGCCCTGGAGAGCTATCTCGGCGCCCGGGTGCTCGCGCAGGCACTGCGCCGTGCAGGGCCGGCGCTCACGCGCGACGCCCTGCTGCAGGCCCTGCAGGACATGCAGCGCTTCGACGCGGGCGGCTATCTCGTCGGCTTCTCGCGAATCTCGCGCCAGGCGGCCGGCCGCGTGTACCTGATGTCGATCACCCGCGAAGGAGAGCTGCTGCACTAGCGCGCTACGCGCGGCGCCAGGCGGTCCCCTTCGGCCCGTCCTCGAGCACGATGCCCTGCGCGAGCAGCGCGTCGCGGATCCGGTCGGCCTCGGCGAAATCCCGGCGCTTGCGCGCCGCCTCGCGCGCCGCGATGCGCTCGAGCACCCAGTCGTCCGCGCTGCCGCCCTGGAGGAACTGCTCCGCGTCGCGCTGCAGGAGCCCGAGGACGCCGCCCAGCGCGCGCAGCTGCGGCGCGAGCCGGCGCTCCCCGCTGTTCACCCGAGAGGCGAGGTCGAACAGCACGGCGACCGCCTCCGGCGTGCCGAAGTCGTCATCCATGGCCTCGCGGAACCGCTTCGCATGCGGCTCGTCCCAGTCGACGACGGCCGCCCCCCCGGCCGCCGCGCCCTTCAGGGACACGTAGAGCCGCGTCAGCGCGCCCTTGGCGTCATCCAGATGGGCGTCCGAGTAGTTGAGCGGGCTGCGGTAATGGGCGCGCAGAATGAAGAAGCGCACGACCTCGGCGTCGTAGCGCCTGAGCACGTCGCGGATGAGGAAGAAGTTGCCGAGCGACTTCGACATCTTCTGCTCGTCCACGCGCACGAAGCCGTTGTGCATCCAGTAATTCACGAACGGCCGCCCGGTCGCGCCCTCGGACTGGGCGATCTCGTTCTCGTGGTGCGGAAACTGCAGGTCCTGCCCGCCGCCGTGGATATCGAAATGCTCGCCGAGCAGCGCGCAGCTCATCGCCGAGCACTCGATGTGCCACCCCGGTCGGCCCGCCCCCCAGCGCGAGTCCCAGGTCGGCTCGCCGGGCTTGGAGCGCTTCCAGAGCACGAAGTCGAGCGGATCCTCCTTCGAGCGGTCGACCTCGACGCGCTCGCCGGCGCGCAGCTCGTCCAGGCTCTTGCCGGAGAGCTTGCCGTAGCCGGGAAAACGGCGCACGGCGAAGTTCACGTCGCCCGAAGCCGACTGATAGGCCAGGCGCCGCTCGGCCAGCCGCTCGATCAGCTCGAGCATCTGCGGCACGAATTGCGTGGCGCGCGGCTCGTGGTCGGGCCTTTCCACGCCGAGCGCAGCGAGATCCTCGTCCATCGCGCGGATGAAGCGCGCGGTCAGCGCCTCTACCGGCTCGCCGCCTTCGGCCGCGCGTCGGATGATCTTGTCGTCGATGTCGGTGATGTTGCGCACGTAGGTGACGCGATAGCCGCTCGCGCGCAGCCAGCGCCGCACGACGTCGAACACGACCATGACGCGTGCGTGACCGAGATGGCAGAAGTCATACACCGTCATGCCGCAGACGTACATGCGCACCTCGCCCGGGCGGAGGGGCGAGAAGTCCTGCTTCTGCCGCGTGAGCGAGTTATAGAGACTCAGCATGAGGGACGGACGCCATCCGGGCTGCCCGAACCATGTTGTGAGCAGGCAGTCCTTGGTCTAGAATGAGAAACTCAACGTAGGGTCTTGAAAACTATAGCACAATGCCTCCCCTCGCCATGCTTCGAATTTGCCTCATCGTCTTGATCGCAGGGATGTCGCTTGCGGTTCGTGCCGACGAGCTGTCCGAGGCGGCCGGGCTGCTTCGCGCCGGCAAGCACGCCGAAGCGATGGCGCGCGTCGACAAGCTGCTCGCGGTGAATCCCGGCGACGCGAAGGCACGCTTCCTGAAGGGCGTGATTCACACGGACCAGGGTGAAACGCGCGCGGCCATCGATATCTTCCGCAAGCTCACCGAGGATCACCCCGAGCTTCCGGAGCCCTACAACAATCTCGCCGTCATCTACGCGTCGCAGGGCGAGTACGACCAGGCGCGGCTGGCGCTGGAGAAGTCGATCCGCACGCACCCGAGCTACGCGACCGCCTACGAGAACCTCGGCGACGTCTACGCGCGATTGGCCAGCCAGGCCTACGACAAGGCGCTCAAGCTCGACTCGTCGAACGCGGTCGCGCAGAGCAAGCTCGCGCTGGTGCGGGATCTCGTCGGCACTGCGCCGCCGACGCCCAGAATCCCGGTCGCCATGGCCGGGAAAGCCACGACACCCAAGAAGCCGAAGCCGCCCGCGGCGCCCGCGCCCGCAGCGAAGCCGACCGCAGCTCCGGACGCCGTCGCCGGCGCCGTCCTGAAAGCCGTCGAGGCCTGGGCAGGCGCGTGGTCGCGCCAGGACGTGGACACCTACCTCGCCGCATACTCGACGGAGTTTCGTGTACCGGGCGGACGCTCCCGGGCGGACTGGGAGAAGCTGCGCCGCACGCGCGTCTCGTCCCCGAAGTCCATCGAGGTGAAGGTGGAGGCGCCGAAGGTCGACGTGCAGAGTGGCGATCGGGCGAGCGTCACCTTCCGCCAGCATTACGAGTCCGACCGATTCAGCGGCAGCACGACCAAGACGCTCTTGCTGCGCCGGGCATCCGACGGGCACTGGCGGATCGTCGAAGAGCGGGTGTCGAGTTGAGGCGCACCGCGGCGCTGCTGCGAGTCGCGGTACTCGCGCTCGCGCTGCCGGGCACGGTGCTCGCGGGGTCGCCCGAAGGCGCCCTCTCCGGCGTGCTGCAGGCGATCGAGACGAACCGGATCGATCTGGCCCTGCAGCGCGTCGAGAGCCTGATTGCCGCGCATCCCAACTTCCGCCTCGCGCACCTCATCCGCGGTGATCTGCTGCTCGCGCGAGCGCGCCCGCTGCAGACATTCGGCAATGTCGCGAAGACGGTGCCCCCGGGCCAGCTGGACGACTTGCGCGCCGAGGCGCTGGTACGCCTGCGCGCGCTGCGCGAGAGGCCGGAGAACGGCCGCCTGCCCCGCGCTGTAATGCAGCTTCATCCCAGCCAGAAGCACGCCCTGCTGGTCGACTCGCGCCGCTCACGCCTGTACGTCTTCGAGAACGCCGGCGGGCGCCCGCGCTACCTGGCCGACTATTACGTGAGCCTGGGCAAGCGCGGGGTCGCGAAAGTCCGCGAAGGCGACCAGAAGACACCGGTCGGCGTCTACCACGTCACGGCCAACCTGCCCCGCAGCAAGCTCACGGACTTCTACGGCGCGGGCGCCTTTCCCATCAACTATCCCAATGAATGGGACCGCCGGCTCGCGCGCACCGGCTACGGCATCTGGCTGCACGGCACCCCGCCTGACACGTACAGCCGCCCCCCGCGCGCGAGCGACGGCTGCATCGTGCTCGCCAACCCCGACCTGCTCTCGGTCGGCCGCTACGTGCAAGTCGGCATGACCCCGGTCATCATCGCGCAGGAGATCGAGTGGGTAGACGCGGGCACGCTCGAAGCCGAGCGCAGCTCGCTCGCCGCCGCGCTCGACCAATGGCGCCGCGACTGGGAGAGTCGCGATACCGCCCGCTACCTGGCCCACTACTCGCCGACGTTTCGCGCGGGGCAGCAGGGCCTTGCCGAGTGGGCGGCGCACAAGCGGGCGGTCAATGCGTCCAAGGCGTGGATCCGGGTGGGAATCTCGGAAGTCTCCATGCTGCGCTATCCCGAACAGGGCGACTTCGTGGTGGTCAGCTTCCGCCAGGCCTACCACTCCAGCAATCTCAACAACACCATGCGCAAGCGGCAGTACTGGAAGAAGGAGGACGGCCGCTGGCGTATCCTTTACGAGGGAACGGCATGATGCTCCGGCTTGCAGGTCTTTGGACACCCCTGGTAGTGCTCACCGCAGTCGCGCCCGGCGCGATGGCCGCGGACCCGCAGGTTGACCTCAAGACGACCGCCGGCACCATCCGCCTGGAGCTCTACCCGGGCAAGGCGCCGAAGACCGTGGAGAACTTTCTGCAGTATGTCAAGGCCGGCCACTTCGACGGCACGATCTTCCACCGCGTGATCCCGGGCTTCATGATCCAGGGCGGCGGCTTCGACGCGGCATACCGGCAGAAGCCGACGCGCGCGTCGATCGTCAATGAAGCGCAGCCGGCCGTAAAGGCCGGCCTGAAGAACGAGGTCGGCACGATCGCCATGGCGCGCACCTCAGACCCAAATTCGGCGACCGCGCAGTTCTTCATCAACGTCAACGACAACACCTTCCTCAACTGGGGCGACCCGCGCAGCGACGGGCACGGCTACGCGGTGTTCGGCAAGGTCGTGTCCGGCATGGACGTGGTGACGAAGATCGCCAAGTCGCCCACCGGCGCCGGCGGCCCCTTCCGCAGCGACGTGCCGCGCGAGGCGGTGGTCATCCAGTCGGCCACCCTCGTCGCTCAGTAGCGCGGCGGCGTGCCCGCCGCGCTGTTCATCTCCGACCTGCATCTCGCGCCCGAGCGCCCGCGGACCAGCGAGCGCTTCTTCGCGTTCCTGCGCGAGGAGGCGCCGCGCGCCCGGGCGCTCTACGTGCTGGGCGACCTCTTCGAGTACTGGATCGGCGACGACGAGATCGACGCGCCGGATGCCGATCCCCTCGCGCGACAGGTCGTCGAGGCGCTCGCCGCGACGGCTGCCCGAGGCGTGCGCGTCGCCTTCATGCACGGCAACCGCGACTTCCTGGTCGGCGCGCGCTTCTGCGAAGCGAGCGGCGCCCGGCTGCTCGAGGACCCGAGCGTGGAAGACGTCGCGGGCACTCCCACCCTGCTCATGCACGGCGACACGCTGTGCACGGACGATCACGACTATCAGGCCTGGCGCCGCACCGCCCGCTCGACCGCATGGCAAGTTGACTTCCTCGCCAAGACCCTGCCCGAGCGGCGCGCCACGCTGCAGGCGCTGCGCGCGAAGAGCCGCGAGGTCGTCGGCGCCAAGCCGGCGGCGATCATGGACGTGAACGAGGACGCGGTGCGCGAGGCGCTGAGGCGCCACGGCGTCTCGCAGCTCGTGCACGGCCATACCCACCGCACGGCGCGCCACGCACTCCAGGTGGACGGGCGGCCCTGCGAGCGCTGGGTGCTCCCGGACTGGTACGAGCGCGGCGGCTACCTGGTCGTCGACGAGGCCGGCGCGCGCCTCGTGACCTACTAGCCTAGTCCGCGCGCGAGATCCGCCTTCAGGTCCTCCACGGACTCGAGGCCAACGGCCAGCCGGACCAGCCCCTCGCCGATGCCCGCGGCGGCGCGCGCCTCGGGGGCGAGCCGGCCATGTGTGGTGGTCGCCGGGTGCGTGATCGTCGTCTTCACGTCCCCGAGGTTGCCGGTGATCGAGATCAACCGCGTCGAGTCGATGACCTTCCAGGCCGCCTCGCGGCCACCCTTGACGTCGAAGGAGAGCAGCGCGCCGCCCGATCGTTGCTGGCGCATGGCCAGCGCATGCTGGGGGTGGCTCGGCAGTCCCGGGTAGTACACGCGCGCCACGCGAGGATGGCCTTCGAGCCACTGCGCCAGCGAGCGAGCGCGCTCCGACTGCGCAAGCATGCGGATTTCCAGCGTCTCCATGCCCTTGAGGATGACCCACGCGTTGAAGGGCGAGATCGACGGGCCCGCGGTGCGCAGGAACCCCACGAGGGCGTCCATCACCGGCCCCTTGGCGCCGACCACGGCCCCCCCGAGCACCCTTCCCTGCCCGTCGAGGTACTTGGTCGCCGAATGGATGACGAGGTCCGCACCGAGCGCGAGGGGCTGCTGCAGCGCCGGGGTGCACAGGCAGTTGTCCACGGCGAGGCTCGCGCCCGAGCGCCTCGCCACTCCGGCGATCGCCGCGATGTCGGCGATCTCGCCCAGCGGATTCGAGGGCGTCTCGAGGAAAAAAAGGCGCGTGTTCGGGCGCACAGCCCGCTCCCAGTCCGCGAGGCGCGTGGGCGGGACGAAGGTCGTCTCGATGCCGAACTTCGCGAGCAGCGACGAGAACAGCTGCACGGTCGCGCCGAAGATGGCGTTGGAGGACACCACGTGGTCGCCCGCCTTGAGGAGCACCATCGCGGCGGCGAGGATGGCCGACATGCCCGAGGCGGTTGCGACGCAGGCCTCGCCGCTCTCCAGGGCCGCAAGGCGGTCCTGCATCATGGTCACGGTCGGATTCGTGTAGCGCGAGTAGACGTAGCCGTCGCCGGATCCCGCGAACCCCGCGGCGGCGGCGGCAGCGTTCTCGAACACGAAGCTCGAGGTGAGGAACAGGCCCTCGGAGTGCTCCTGGAACCCGGTGCGCTGCGTCCCGGCGCGCACACCGAGCGTGGCAAGCTCGAACGTGTCTTTCATGGTCCTCGTCCTTGCCTGCGGGCACCGCAACAAAAAACCCGGCCAAGCGGACCGGGTTTCTCGGCACGCTTTAGCTGGATTTGTAACGCGCCCGCAAGCTGTGTCTCAAATCGGCGCAGGCGGGACTATAGCAAACTCACTGGGCGGTGACCAGATTCAGGTCGAGCTGCCCGCCTTCGCCCTCCTCGTCCGAATCGCGCGCCGCGTCGCGGCGCACCTCGATCGCCTCCAGGTAGTCGCTGGTGACGTCCCCCGTGATGTAGTGGCCGTCGAAGCAGGAGGTCTCGAAGCTGCGCAGCCGCGGGTTCACCTGGCGCACGGCGTCCTTGAGCGCCGCGAGGTCCTGATAGATGAGCGCGTCCGCGCCGATCTCGCTCCCGACCTCGTCCTCGCTGCGATGCGCGGCGATCAGCTCGGCCCGCGTCGGCATGTCGATGCCGTAGACGTTGGGAAAGCGCACCGGCGGGGCCGCCGAGGCGAAGTAGACCTTGCGTGCGCCGGACTCGCGCGCCATCTGCACGATCTCGCCGCTGGTCGTGCCGCGCACGATCGAGTCGTCCACCAGCAGCACGTTCTTGCCCTTGAACTCGACGCCGATGGTGTTCAGCTTCTGCCGCACCGAGCGCCGGCGCACCGACTGCCCGGGCATGATGAAGGTGCGCCCGATGTAGCGGTTCTTGACGAAGCCTTCGCGGTACGGAAGTCCGAGTCCCTGCGCCAGCTGCAGCGCGGAGGGCCGGCTGGAGTCGGGAATGGGGATGACGACGTCGATGTCGAGGTGGCGGTACTCCCGGCGGATCTTCTCCGCCAGCTTCTCCCCCATGACCAGCCGCGACTCGTAGACCGAGGCGCCGTCGATCACCGAGTCGGGCCGCGCGAGATACACGTACTCGAAGATGCAGGGATTGAGCGAGCTGACGGGGGCGCACTGCTGGCTGTGGAAATGCCCTTCCTCGTCGATCAGGATCGCCTCGCCCGGAGCGACGTCGCGCAGCAGCCGGTAGCCAAGCGCGTCGAGCGCGACGGACTCCGAGGCCACCATGTACTCGGTGCCCGTGTCGGTCTCGTGGTAACCGATGACCGCGGGACGGATGCCATAGGGATCGCGGAAGGCGAGCACACCGTAGCCCGAGATCATGGCGATCACCGCATAGGCGCCGCGGCAGCGCCGATGCACATTGGCCACCGCGCGGAAGATGGTCTCCGGGTCGAGCCGCAGCTTGACCGAGGTCTTCTCCAGCTCGTGCGCCAGCACGTTGAGCAGCACCTCGGAATCCGAGTTGGTGTTGATGTGCCGGAGGTCCTGCCGGAACATCTCCTCCTTCAGCTGGTCGGCGTTGGTCAGATTGCCGTTGTGCCCGAGCACGATGCCGAAGGGCGAGTTGACGTAGAACGGCTGGGATTCCGCGAAGTTGGAGGCCGACCCGGCCGTCGGGTAGCGGCAATGTGCGACGCCGATATTGCCGGGCAGCGACCGCATGTTGCGGGTGCGGAACACGTCGCGCACCTGCCCGCCGCCCTTGTGCATGTGGAAGGTCTTTCGCTCGGCGGTGACGATGCCCGCCGCGTCCTGGCCGCGGTGCTGCAGGAGCAGCAACCCGTCGTAGAGCAACTGGTTGACGGGCGAGCGCGCTACGATGCCGAGGATCCCGCACATGGGAGCCGCCTCGCGGTGGTTCTAAAGACTAATGATAACGCAGCCGCTGCCCCAGCGCCTGCGGCAGCCAGGGACGCAGGGCGAGCGCGGCGCGCCCCAAGGGCGGCCCGCAGACCGAATCGCGCCAGACCGGCTGGCGCGGCAGCGCGGTCAGTCCGGCCACGATCGCGAAGGCGAGCAGGATGATCAGGGCGCGCGCCACGCCGAACAGTCCGCCCAGCACGTGATCCAGCTCGCCGAGCCCCGCGACCTTCACGAGCCGGCGCAGGAACTGCCCGGCCAGGGTGCACACGGCGAGGACGACGATGAACACCCCGACGAACGCGACCAGGACGCGCAGCTCGGGCGATGGAATGGAACGCGGCAGCACCTCCGCGAGTGGACTGCCGAAGTAGTTGGCGCCGAGGAAGGCGAGCACCCACGCGGCGATCGAGATCACCTCCCGCACCAGTCCGCGCCACGCGCCCCAGGCGATGGACACGACGACGCCCGCGATCACGACGTAGTCCAGCCAGGTCATCTCAGGAGCGCGTCGTGACGGCGCCCGGCTTGAAACCGAGCGCCTTGATCTGGCGCAGCGCGCGCTCGGCCTCGGTGCGGCTGGCATACGGCCCCGCGCGCACCCGCATCACGGTGCCCTTGGCCGTGGCCACGGGCTCCGTGTAGTACGGAATCTTCGCCGACTTGAGCTTGGCGATCACGCGGTCCGGATCCGCGTAGGCGCCCACCGGCACGACGAACTGCAGATTGGCGAGCGCCGCCTCGGCGCGCGCTCGTTCGGCCGTGGCAGGCTGCTGCTTGCTGGTGGGCGCTTCCGTCACCGGCGCCCTCGCTGCCGGCGCTTCCGCCGGGGGCTTCGCGTCCGCGGCAGGAGACACCGAGGGCTGCGGCGCTTCGGCAGCCGGAGGCCGCGGCACCGGCTTCGGCTTGAACGTCGATTCATCCTCGTTCGGGATGCGCACACTCACCGGCGGCACCTGCTGCGGCTGCGGATCGAAGATCCACGGCAGGACGATGACCGCGACGAGGACCAGCGCAATCGCGCCTACCAGCCGCCGGCGGCCGCGGCGCTTCAGGGTGTCGACGTCCGGGGATTCAGCCATGGCTGCCGACGCCGTGAGCCGGGACTGCAAGACACTGCATCACTTCAGCGACGGTGAGGAAGGATCCGAATGCGACGATCTTATCATTCTCGCCTGCCTCGTCCCTTGCCGCGGTCCACGCGGCGGCCAGCGAGTCGTGTTCGGTGTGCGGCGCCGTCACGCCTGCCACCCGCAGGGCCGCGGCGAGCTCGGCCGCGCTGGCGCCGCGGGCGCCGCCCAGGGTAGCGAGGTGCCAGCGCGTGATGCGCGGCGCGATGGCCCGCACCGCCCCCACAATGTCCTTGTCCCGCAGCATGCCGAATACCGCGATCGTCTCCGGCGCGAAGCCCGAGGCGCCGAGGTTGTCCGCCAGAACGCGCGCGGCCTCGGGATTGTGCGCGACATCGAGAATTACTTGAGGCCGGCCGGGCAGCGCCTGGAATCGGCCCGGGAGTACGACCTCCGCCAGGCCCCGCCGCACGTCCTGCATGGCGACCGGCAACCGGTCGCGCAGCGCATCCAGCGCCGCGAGCGCCGCGGCCGCGTTGCGCAGCTGTCGAGGCCCGCGCAACGCGGGGTGGGCGAGGCTCGGTCGGCCCCCGCCGGGGCCCCAGTAGTCCCATTGCGCCTCGTGCACCCGATAGCCGAAATCGCGGTCGAGGAGCAGCAGACGACAATCGACGCGTTCCGCCTCCTCGAGCACCGAGGCCGGCGGCGCGGGATCCGCGACGATCGCCGGGCGGCCCGCGCGAAAGATGCCGGCCTTTTCGCGCCCAATGCTTTCCCGGTCGCCTCCCAGGTAGTCCTGGTGGTCGAGGTCGATGCCCGTGATCACGGCGCAATCGGCATCCACCGCGTTGACCGCGTCGAGCCGGCCGCCCAGCCCGACCTCGAGGACGAGCGCATCGAGCGCCTCGCGCGCGAAGAGCCACAGGGCCGCGAGTGTCCCGAACTCGAAATAGGTCAGCGCGATCTCGCCGCGCGCGCGCTCCACGGCCTCGAAGGCCGCCGCGAGCGCCTCGTCCTCGAGCTCGACCCCGCCGATGCGTACGCGCTCGTTGTAGCGAAGCAGGTGCGGCGAAGTGTACAGGCCCACACGCCGGCCTGAGGCGCCCAGAATGCACTCCAGCATCGCGCACACAGAGCCCTTGCCGTTGGTGCCGGCGACCGTGATCACCGGGCAGGCGACGCGCAGACGCAGGCGCTCGAGCGCCGCGCGCACCCGATCCAGCCCGAGCGCGATCGACTGCGGATGCTGGCGCTCGATGAACGCCAGCCACTGCGCGAGCGTCCGGGCGCTCACGAAGGCTGGTCGACCGCGATCCCCTGCAGCAGCGAAAGCAGCATTGCGAGCTTGTCCCGGAGCTGGCGCCGGTCGACGATCATGTCCACCGCGCCCTTCTCCAGCAGGAACTCGGCGCGCTGGAAGCCCTCGGGCAGCTTCTGGCGCACGGTCTGCTCGATGACGCGCGGCCCCGCGAAGCCGACCAGGGCCTTCGGCTCGGCGATGACGATGTCCCCGATCATGGCGTAGCTCGCCGAGACCCCGCCGGTGGTCGGGTCGGTGAGCACGCTGATGAAGGGCAGGCCGCGGTCCGCGAGGTCGGTGAGCGCCGCCGTCGTTTTCGCCATCTGCATGAGCGAGAGCAGTCCCTCCTGCATCCGCGCCCCGCCGCTCGCGGTGATGACGATGAACGGCAGCTTCTGCTCGATCGCCACGCGCACGCCGCGCACGAAGCGCTCGCCGAGCACCGAGCCCATGGTCCCGGCCATGAATTCGAACTCGTGCGCGGCCGCGACCACGCCGAGCGATTTGATCGAGCCCTGCATCACCACCAGCGCCTCCGACTCCCCGGAATCCGCCTCCGCCTCCAGCAGCCGCTCGGTGTACTTTTTCGAGTCGCGAAACTTGAGGCTGTCGACCGGCAGCACCTCCGCACCGATCTCGTAGCGGCCGTCGGCGTCGAGCAGCGCATCCAGGCGCGCGCGCGCACCGATCCGCTGGTGGAAGCTGCACTTGGGGCAGACGTTCAGGTTCTTCTCGAGGTCCGTGCTGTAGAGCACCGCGTCGCAGGCGGGGCACTTCGTCCACAGGCCTTCCGGCACGGCGCGCTTCGGGCCCGAGCTGCGCTGGATCTTGGGGGGCAGGAGCTTCTGCAGCCAGCTCATTGCATCACCTCCTTCGCGTCGAGCGCCTCGCGGATCGGCTTGAGCAGCGCCTTGACCCGCGCGACCGCGTGCTCCGGCCCGGCCGCCTCGATCTCCTGGATGATGCGGCTGCCGATCACCACGGCATCGGCGGCCTGCGCCACGCGCCGCGCCGAGTCCGCATCGCGAATACCGAAGCCGACGCCGATTGGCAGCTGCGTCACGGCGCGGATGCGTGGCACGCGCGCGGCGACGTCGTCCAGATCGAGGTGCCCCGCGCCAGTCACGCCGCGCAGGGATACGTAGTACAGGTAGCCGCTGCCGATGCGCGCGACCTCCCGGATACGCTGCTCGGTCGTCGTCGGCGCGAGCAGAAAGACCGGATCGATGCCGTTCGCCTTGGCGAGCTCGGCGAACGCCGCGCATTCTTCCGGCGGATAGTCCACCACGATCACGCCGTCCACGCCGGCCTCGCTCGCGGCGCGCACGAACGTCTCGGTGCCCATCGCCTCGATGGGATTGGCATAGCCCATGAGCACCACCGGCGTCTGCGAGTTGTGGTGACGGAAGTCGCGCACCATGCCGAGCACGTCGGCAAGGCCCACGCCCTGGGCGAGCGCGCGCTCCGAGGAGCGCTGGTTCACGGGGCCGTCAGCCATCGGATCGGAGAACGGCACGCCGAGCTCGAGGATGTCGGAGCCCGCCTCCACCAGCGCGCGCAGCAGCGGCACGGTGGCCGCCGGGCTGGGGTCGCCCGCCGTGATGTAGGGAATGAGCGCCTTGCGCCCCGCCTTGCGCAGGACCTCGAAGCGCGTGCGGATGCGGGACACGGCTAGAGCTTGAGCCCGGCGCGCTCGGCGACTGTGTGCATGTCCTTGTCGCCGCGGCCGGAGAGATTGACGAGGAGGATCTTGTCCTTGCCCAGCGTCGGCGCGATCTTGGCCGCGTAGGCGACGGCGTGGGCGGACTCCAGGGCCGGGATGATGCCCTCGTAGTGGCACAGATCGCTGAACGCCCGCAGCGCCTCGGCGTCCGTGACCGCCACGTACTCCGCGCGGCCACTGTCTTTCAGCCACGCGTGCTCCGGTCCCACGCCGGGGTAGTCGAGGCCCGCGGACACCGAATGGGTCTCGATGATCTGGCCGTTCGCGTCCTGCAGCAGATAGGTGCGATTGCCGTGCAGCACCCCGGGCTTGCCGGCGCAAAGCGAGGCCGCGTGCCGCCCGGTGTCGAGGCCCTCTCCCGCGGCCTCGACGCCGATGAGCCGCACGCCTCCATCCCCCAGGTACGGGTAGAAGATGCCCATGGCATTCGAGCCGCCCCCCACGCAGGCGATGACCGCATCGGGCTGGCGCCCGGCCATCTCGGGCATCTGCTGCCGGCACTCCTCGCCGATCACCGCCTGGAAATCGCGCACCATCATCGGGTAGGGGTGCGGCCCGGCGACCGTGCCGATGATGTAGAAGGTGTTTTCCACGTTGGTGACCCAGTCGCGCATCGCCTCGTTCAGCGCATCCTTCAGCGTCCTGGAGCCTGATTCCACGGGCACCACGCTCGCGCCCAGCAGCTTCATGCGGTAGACGTTCTGCGCCTGGCGTTTCACGTCCTCCGAGCCCATGTACACCACGCACTGCATGCCGTAACGCGCGGCCACGGTGGCGGTGGCCACGCCGTGCATGCCGGCGCCTGTTTCCGCGATGACGCGCGGCTTGCCCATGCGGCGCGCCAGCAGCGCCTGGCCGATGGTGTTGTTGATCTTGTGCGCGCCGGTGTGGTTGAGGTCCTCGCGCTTGAGGTAGATCTGCGCGCCGCCGAGCAGGTCCGACCACCGCTTCGCGTGATACACCGGGCTCGGGCGCCCGACGTAGTGCTTCAATTCATGGCGGAACTCCGCGGCGAAGGCAGGGTCTCGACGCGCCGCCCCGTAGGCCGCGAGCAGCTCCGCCAGCGCGTGAGTCAGCGTTTCGGCCACGAAGACGCCGCCATATCGGCCGAAGTGCCCGCGCGCGTCGGGCAAATCATGCATCTGCATTCCTGACCTCCGCGATGAACGACGCCATGCGCGCCGCGTCCTTGATTCCCTTCGCCGACTCGACGCCGCTCGAGACGTCGACGGCCCATGGCCGGATCCTGCGCACCGCGGCGCCGACATTGTCCGGCGTCAGCCCCCCTGACAGCACCAGTGGGCGCTCCAGCCGCTCCGGCACCAGCGCCCAGTCGAAGCTCGCGCCGACCCCGCCGTACTCCTCGACGTGCGCGTCCAGCAGCCAACCCGCCGCCGCCGAGAACGGGCGCAGGTATTCTAGCAAATCGACCCCTGCGCCCACTCGGCAGGCCTTGACGTAGGGCAATCCGAACTGACCGCAGAACGCCGGCGTTTCCTCGCCGTGGAACTGCAGCATCGACGGATGCACTTGCCCGATGACCTGCGCGACCTGCGCCGCGTCCGCATTGACGAACAGCGCCACGGTCTGCACGAAAGGCGGCAGCGCATCCCGAATCGCTCGCGCCCGCTCCACGCTCAGGAAACGCGGGCTGGGCGGGTAGAAGACCAGGCCGATCGCGTCCGCGCCGGCCCGCGCCGCAGCCTGCGCGTCCTCCGTGCGCGTGATGCCGCACACCTTGACTCGCGTCCTCATGAGGGCAGCGGCAGCGTGAGCGCGGCGCGCTCGGCGCGCGGCAGGCCCCAGCGCTCGGCGTACTCGACGTGCTCCAGGTACAGGCCTTCCGCGGCAAAGGTCGGCGCGGCGCGCGCCCGGTCGCGCGAGGCGAGCACGTCCGCGAGCCACGAGGTCGGCTGCTTGCCGCTGCCGACGTAGACGAGGGATCCGACGATGTTCCGCACCATGTGATGCAGGAAGGCGTTCGCGCGGATCTCGAAGTGGATGTGCTCGCCTTGAGCGCTCACGTCCAGGGCGTGCAGCGTGCGCACCGGGCTCTTCGCCTGGCAATCGGAGGAACGGAATGCAGAGAAGTCGTGCTCGCCGAGCAGCAGCCGGGCCGCCTCGCGCATCGCATCGACGGATAGCGACGCGTGATACCAGCCCGCATGGCGCGCGGCCAGCGCCGGGCGCACCGGCCGGTTGACGAGCACATAGCGATACGTGCGCGACTGGGCGGCGTAGCGCGCGTGAAAATCTCCGGCGACTGCTCGCGACCAGAGTACGGCGATCGAGTCGGGCAGCAGGGCGTTGACGCCGCGAACCCAGGCAGTTTCCGGGCGCTTCGCCTGCGTGTCGAAGTGCACGATCTGCATGCGCGCGTGCACGCCCCGATCGGTGCGGCCCGCGCAGGTGACTTCGAGAGGCTCAGCGGCGACGACTGACAGGGCCTCCTGCACGGCGTCCTGCACCGTGCCGCCGCCCGGCTGTGTCTGCCAGCCGAGGAAGCGGCTACCGTCGTATTCCAGTGCGAGCGCGATTCTCATGCCGGAGCGATGGCAACGCACCGGCGGCAAGCGCCGGCAACCAGGCGCTCAGCCCAGCTTGGCGAGCAGCTGCTGCGCCTGTCCCTGCTGGGCGGCATCGCCCTCGCGCATCACCTCGTTGAGCAGCTCGCGCGCGCCGTCCTTGTCGCCCATTTCCTCGTAGGCCTTCGCCAGGTCGAGCTTGGTGGCAACTTCCTGCCACTTCGGATCGCCGTTGCCGCCGTTCACCGTGGGCTCGCCGGCGGCGCCCAGATCGAGGCTGATAGTCGAGAGATCCACTTCGGGGGAAGTGGTGTCGGCCTGCGCGGGCTTTGGCTCGGCGCCACCGAGATTGAGGTCGAAATCGAGCCCGCCTCCGCCCGCGGCCTGCGCCGGCGCTTCCGGCTCAGCCGACGCCGCGGGGAGTTCAAAGTTGAGCCCCGCGGTCGCGTCCGCAGGCTTGTCGCCGCCGCCGCCCAAGTCGAAATCGAGCCCGCCCGAGGCCGCCTTCCCCTCCTCGGTGTCGATGATCAGCGTTCCACTCGGCGAAAAATCGGTCTTTTCCTCGGCGGGAACCGATGCGCCCCCCAGGTCGAGGTCCAGCGCTGGCGCCGCCTCCGTTACGGCCGCGCCGCCGGCCGCGCCGCCAATGTCGAAGTCCACTGCGGGTGCCGCGGCCGGCATCGCCGCGGCCGCGGTCGCGACAGCTGCGGCCGCGCCGCCCACCGGCGGTCCGCCATACAGGCCGTTGCCCGGATCGATCGAGCGGCCCAGCGCCAGGGCCTTGTCCCAGTCCGGGCCCGCGCCGTTGGTCACGCTCTTCAGCTTGAGCGCGATCTGCTCGAACGACTGCGCGTCGCGCCGCCCAGCGTAGATGTCGAGCAGCTTGGCAAGGACCGCCGCTCGACTGGAATCCTTCTGCAGGGCCTCCTTGAGGATCTCTTCGGCCTGCGCGTCTCGCCCGTAAGCCATATAGACGTCGGCCTCGGCGATCGGATCGACGTCGTCGGTTGCAATCCCGCCGGCAGCTGACTGACTGACAGACGCCGGGGCGGCGCTCGGCGCCGCTGGCGCCGGGGATTCCGCCGCGGTCGCGGCGGCGCCGCCCGAAATCGGCCCCAGGACGCTGTCCTGGAACTTATTTATGGATTTTTTTTTACGCTGCCTTGCCCAGACCGCGTAGCCCGCCAGCAGCACGACGACGAGTCCCAAGCCCCCCAAGGCGAGCGGATCGCCGAGCAGTTCGTCCACGAGGCTCGGCTCGGGCGCCGGTGGCGGCGGGGGTGTCAGCGGCCGCGGCTTGGGCTTGGCCGGCGCGGCGGGCGCCGGCTTCGCAGCAGGCTTGGGCGCCTCGGCGGCGGGCTTCGGCGCGGCGGCGGGTTTGGGCGCCTCGGCCGGCGCCGGCTTCGGCGCTTCGGCGACCGGCTTCGGTGCCTGCGCAGCCGGCTTCGGCGCGGCCGCCGCAGGCTTGCCCGTCACCTCCTTCGCCTGCTTCTCCAGCTGGGCAAGCTGCTGATTGCGGATCTCGAGCTGCTTGCGCAGGTCGGCGACGATCTTCTCCAGATCGGTGACGCGAGACTGCGCTTCCTTCAGGGCTCTTTCGCGTGCGGCGAGATCGTCTTCGCGCGCCGCCTTCGCCGCCGTCGCGCCGGGCGTCTTCGCATCGGCGCGCGAAAGCTTCAGCTGATCCTTGGCGGCCGCGGGCTTGGGCGCCTCGGGCTTCGCGGTGATCTGCCCGGCAGCGGTCTGCTCGGCCGCCTGCGGCGCAGTGGGCGCCGCCGCTACGGCGCCACCGAGGCGGCTCCGATACTCGGCAAAGTCAGTATGTTGCGCGATCACGAGCCGCGTGGCGTCATCCCGGTCCACGGCGGCCGCGGCCGCAGCATCGGGGAGCCTCAGGATGCGTCCCGCGCGGACGAGGTTGATGTTGTTGTTGATGAAGGCGTCTTCGTTTGCACGCTGGAGCGCGATCAGCATCTGGTTGAAGCTGATGCCCTCGGGGCGGAACTGGCGCGCGATCTCGCCGAGCGTGTCGCCTTTCTTCACTTCGTAGCTTTCGGGTTGCTGCGCGGCCGCCGGCTGCGTGCTCTCGGGCTTGGGCGCCTGCGTTTCGGACTTCGGCGCTTCTGCCGGGACTGTCACCGGCTCGGGCTTCGAATCGAGCGCGGGGGCTTTGGCAGCCGCTGCGGCAGGCGGAGGCGGCGCGGGCTGCGCCGCGGGTGCGGGAGGCGCCGCAGCCGGTGCCGCGGGCGCCGCAGGGGGCGCCGGTGCCGTCGCAGGCGACGCGGCAGCCGACGGTTGCGCTGCCATGGGCTGTGCCTTGGGTCCCTCGTACCCGGGGGGATCGAGCAGCACGGTGTACTCGCGCACGAACAGCCCTGTCGCCCAGCGCAACTCGACGAGGAGGTCGATGAACGGCTCGTTCACCGGCTGGCGCGTGCTCACGCGCACGATCGGGCGCCCGTCGCGCTTGCCGAGCTCGAACTGGATCGTGCCGAGCGCCGGATTGAATTCGATGCCGGCCTGCGCGAACGCATTTCCGGAAGCGAGTCTTGCTTCCAGCGAATCCTCTTCACCCGGTTGCAGGGAGACGATTTCGATCTCGGCGCGCAGAGGCTGCCCGAGAAAGGACTGCACCGTCAGCCGGCCGAGGCCCGCCGCCTGTGCAAGCAAGGGCAGCGTCAGGACGAATGCCGAGACGAGCCGTAGCAACGCGACCGGTTTATCCACCCGCACCACCCTGAATCGTTCTTATGGGACTGAGTACCATAACATCATGACGTTAGGCCTGCAAGCTGAGACCCTTTCTCGGCTTTTTGGCCCTTATCCGTTGAAGGCAAGGACTTTTCTCAGTTCCGAACGCCGGCATCCAGAAGGATGCGCAGCATCCGCCGCAGCGGCTCGGCCGCTCCCCAGAGCAGCTGGTCGCCTACCGTGAACGCCGACAGGTAGTCGCCCCCCATCGGCAGCTTGCGCAGGCGCCCGACGGGCACCGCCAGCTTTCCGGTGACGGCTGCGGGCGTCAGCTCCGCGAGCGTCTCCGTCTTGCGGTTCGGCACGACGCGCACCCATTCGTTGCCTTCGGCGATCATGCCCTGCACCTCGTCGAGCGGCACGTCCTTGCGCAGCTTGATGGTGAGCGCCTGGCTGTGGCAGCGCATCGCGCCCACGCGCACGCAAATCCCGTCCACGGGGATCGGGCGCTCGCTGCGCCCGAGAATCTTGTTGGTCTCCGCCTGCCCTTTCCACTCCTCGCGGCTGCGCCCGTCGCCGAGGTCCTTGTCGATCCAGGGTAGCAGGCTGCCGGCGAGCGCGTGGCCGAAGTGCTCTTTCGGCATGCGGCCGTTACGCACGGCCTCGGAAACGCGCTGCTCGATGTCGAGCGCCGTCGCGCCCGGGTCCTCGAGGACCGGCTTCGCCACCTCGCCCAGGTGCGCCATCTGCGCCGCGAGCTCGCGCATGTTCGCGGCGCCCGCCCCCGAGGCCGCTTGGTAGGTCATGCAGGTCATCCACTCGATGAGGTCGTGGCGAAACAGGCCGGCGAGGCCCATCATCATCAGGCTGACCGTGCAGTTTCCCCCGATGAAGTCGCGCTTTCCCGCCGACAGCGCGCGCTCGATCACCGGCATGTTCACCGGATCGAGGATGATCGTCGCGTCGTCCTTCATGCGCAGCGCGCTCGCGGCGTCGATCCAATAGCCGTTCCAGCCCGCGGCGCGCAGCTTCGGATGCACCTCGTTCGTGTAATCGCCGCCCTGGCAGGCGATGATCACGGGCAGCGCGCCCAGCGCCTCGAGGTCGGTTGCGTCCCGCACCGGCCCCGTCTCCTTGCCGATGGCGGGGCCCTTCCCGCCCGCCTGTGACGTAGAGAAGAACACCGGCTCGACATGATCGAAGTCGCGCTCCTCGCGCATGCGCTGCACGAGGACCGACCCCACCATCCCGCGCCACCCGACGATTCCGACTCTCAGCATTGCGTTTCCCCTACAGCGCGGCGACCACGGCCGCGCCCATTTCCTGCGTGCCCACCTTGCGGCAGCCGTCAGTATAGATGTCTGCCGTGCGTAAGCCAGCGCCCAGCACCTTGCGCACCGCCACCTCGACGCGGTCGGCCTCTGCCGCCCGCCCGAGCGAGTAGCGCAGCATCATGGCCGCCGAGAGGATGGTGGCCAGGGGGTTGGCCAGACCCTTGCCCGCGATGTCGGGGGCCGAGCCGTGGATCGGCTCGTACAAGCCTTTGCCATTCTCATCCAGCGAAGCCGAGGGCAGCATGCCGATCGAGCCGGTGAGCATGGACGCTTCGTCCGACAGGATGTCGCCGAACATGTTGCCGGTCACGATCACGTCGAACTGCTTGGGGTTGCGCACGAGCTGCATCGCGCAGTTGTCCACGTACATGTGGCTCAGCTCGACGTCCGGGTAGTCCTTGCCGAGCTCGGTGGCCACCTGCTTCCACAGTTCCGTGGTTTCCAGCACGTTCGCCTTGTCCACCGAGCACAGGCGCCCGCCGCGCTTGCGCGCTGCCTCAAAGGCGACTCGCACGATGCGCCGGATCTCGCTTTCACGGTAGCGCATCGTGTTGACGCCCTCGCGCTCGCCGTCGGGGAGCGTCGAGATGCCGCGAGGCTCGCCGAAGTAGATGTCGCCCGTCAGCTCGCGAACGATGAGGATGTCGAGGCCCGCGACCAGCTCGGCCTTGAGCGACGAGGCGCCCGCCAGTTCGGAGAACACATGCGCCGGGCGCAGGTTGGCGAAGAGATTCAACTCCTTGCGCAGGCGCAGCAGTCCGCGCTCCGGGCGCTTTTCGCGCGGCAGCGTGTCGTACTGCGGGCCGCCGATCGCGCCGAAGAGAATGGCGTCGGCGTCGCGCGCCAGGCTCAGGGTCGGCGCCGGCAGCGGGTCGCCCGCCGCGTCCACGCCGGCGCCCCCCACGGGCGCTTCCTGCAACTCGAGCGGCAGCGCGAGGCGCTGCAGCACCTCGACTGCCTGGGCGACGATCTCCGGCCCGATCCCGTCGCCGGGCAGCACGGCGATTTTCATCGGCTCACCGCAGCAGCCAGGGGACTTCGGCGAGGCGCCTGGCCTCGAAGGCGCGGATCTTGTCGGCGTGGCGCAGCGTGAGGCCGATCTCGTCCAGGCCGTTCAGCAGGTTGAACCGGCGAGCCGGGTCGACCTCGAAGCGCATGACCAGCGACCCGTCGACCGTGGACACCGCCTGCTGCTCGAGATCCACCGTCAGCCGGAATCCCGGGAACGACGCGCACTCGTAGAACAGACGATCGACTTCCGCCTCGCTCAGCACCACCGGCAGCAGGCCGTTCTTGAAGCTGTTCTCGTAGAAGATGTCGGCGAACGATGGCGCGACGATGCAGCGGAAGCCGTACTCGAGCAGCGCCCAGGGCGCGTGCTCGCGCGAGCTGCCGCAGCCGAAATTCTTGCGCGCGAGCAGGATCGTCGCCTTCTCGTAGCGCGCGTCGTTCAGCACGAAGTTCGGGTTGCGCGGGCGCTTGGCGTGGTCCATCCCCGGCTCGCCGTGGTCCAGGTAGCGCCACGCGTCGAACAGGTTGGGCCCGTAGCCCGTGCGCTTGATGGACTTGAGGAACTGCTTGGGGATGATCTGGTCGGTGTCGACGTTGCCGCGGTCCAGCGGCGCGACGATCCCCGTGTGTGCGGTGAACTTATCCATGGTCTCCTAGCGCCACTGGCGGATGTCGACGAAGTGTCCGGCGATCGCCGCCGCGGCCGCCATCGCGGGACTGACGAGGTGCGTGCGCCCGCCGTCGCCCTGGCGCCCCTCGAAGTTGCGGTTGGAGGTCGAGGCGCAGCGCTCGCCCGGCTCCAGCCGGTCGGCGTTCATCGCCAGGCACATCGAGCAGCCGGGCTGCCGCCAATCGAATCCCGCGTCCTTGAACACCTTGTCCAGGCCCTCCTTCTCGGCCTGCGCCTTCACCAGTCCCGAGCCCGGCACCACCATGGCAAGGCGCACGCTCGGCGCGACGCGCCGGCCCTTGACGACCGCCGCGGCGATGCGCAAGTCTTCGATGCGCGAGTTGGTACAGGAGCCGATGAAGATCTTGTCCAGCTTGATGTCGGTGACCCTCGTGCGCGGCTGCAAGCCCATGTATTGCAGCGCGCGCTCCATGCCCTCGCGCCGGATCGGATCCTTCTCGCGCTCGGGGTCGGGAACCTCCGCGTCGACGGGCACCACCATCTCGGGCGAGGTGCCCCAGGTCACTTGCGGCCGGACGTCCTCGGCGCGAAGCGCGACGTCACGGTCGAATTTCGCGCCCGGATCGGACTTGAGCGTGCGCCAGTAGGCGACTGCGGCTTCCCAATCCGCCCCCTTCGGCGCGAACGGGCGCCCCTTCAGGTACTCGATCGTCGCGTCGTCCACGGCTACCATGCCGGCCCGCGCCCCGGCCTCGATCGCCATGTTGCACAGGGTCATGCGACCTTCCATGGACAGGCCGCGGATCGCGCTGCCGGCGAACTCGACGGCATGGCCGCTGCCGCCGGCGGTGCCGATCCGGCCGATGATCGCGAGCACGACGTCCTTCGCCGTCACGCCGCGCGCCAGGGCGCCCTCGACGCTCACGCGCATGTTCTTCATCTTCCTCGCCACCAGGCACTGCGTGGCGAGCACGTGCTCGACTTCGCTCGTGCCGATGCCGTGCGCGAGGCAGGCAAAGGCGCCGTGGGTGCTCGTGTGCGAGTCACCGCAGACGACCGTCATGCCGGGCAACGTCGCGCCCTGCTCCGGGCCGATCACGTGCACGATGCCCTGGCGCCGGTCCAGGAACGGGAAGTAGGCCTTGGCCTTCGCGCCCATGTCCCGCATGTTCGCGTCCAGGGTCTCCACCTGGATGCGCGAGATCGGGTCGGTGATGCCGTCGATGCCGCGCTCCCAGCCGGTCGTCGGCGTGTTGTGGTCGGCGGTGGCGACCACCGACTCGATGCGCCAGGGCTTGCGGCCCGCAAGCTTCAGGCCCTCGAAGGCCTGCGGACTCGTCACCTCGTGCAGCAGGTGCCGGTCGATGTAGATCAGCGCGGTGCCGTCGTCGTTGGCGTGCACCAGGTGGCTGTCCCAGAGCTTGTCGTAGAGCGTGCGGTCCATATGCGGCGTCGCGGAAACTGCGAATTATGGCACAGCCGAAGTCCTTGATCGGACTCGGATAAGCGCCTAGCGCGCCTTCGCCTGCTCGTAGAGCGGCATGACGCGCGCGGCGTAGACCCTGAGGTCTGCAATGCGGGAGGTGGGCGCGGGGTGCGTGGACAGGATCTCGGGGGGCGCGCCGTCGGCGGCCTTCGCCATCTTCTCCCAGACATTGACTGCCGCGCGCGGGTCATAGCCCGCCCGGGCGGCGAGCTCCACGCCGATGCGGTCGGCCTCCGTCTCGTGCTCGCGCGAGTTCGGCAGGTTGAGCGTCACGTTGAGCACGAGCTGCGTAAGGTCCATGCCGCTCTGCGAAACGCCCGCGATCGCGCCGATGATGGTAAGCGCGATGCCCTGCGCCATGGCCTGCGACGCGCGCTCGCGCCCGTGCTCGCGCAGGGCGTGCGCAATCTCGTGTCCCATGATGGCCGCGATCTCCTCGTCGGAAAGCTTCAGCCGCTCGATCAGTCCCGTGTAGAAGGCGATCTTGCCGCCCGGCATGCACCAGGCATTGAGCTCCTTGGACGTGATGACGTTGACCTCCCAGCTCCAGTCCGGCGCGTCGGGGCGGAAGGCCGCCGTGGCGGGAATCAGGCGCCGGGAGACGCCGCGCACGCGCTCGACCAGCAGGGGATCGCGATTGAGCAGGTTCTTCTTCTCGGCTTCGGCGATCACCTGGCGATAGCCTTTCGCCGCGCTGTCGTTGACTTCCTTGGACGACAGCATCATCGCCTGCGAGCGATCCACGCCCACGGCGCCGGGCTGCGTCGTCTGCACCGTCTGGCAGCCGGCGGCCACGGCGAGTACGGCGGCGGCCATCAGTCTCGTCATCATGCCGAAAGCCTACACGCGCACGCGCCAGGTGACGAGCGCCGCGCCCGCGAGCGCGAAGGCCGAAGCGACGCTGAAGCTCCATGCGGGTCCCAGCGCCTCCCAGCTCCAGCCGGCCGCGAGCAGGCCGGCCCCGCCGCCCAGGCCATAGGCGAGACTCGAATAGAGCGTCTGCCCGGTCGCCTGCAGCCGGCCGGCGAATAGCCGGTGCACGGCGGCGACCGAGGCGGCGTGGTGCACGCCGAACGTAGCCGCGTGCAGCAGCTGCGCCGCGACGAGCAGCGCGAGCAGCTGCGCGCCCCAGCCGATGGCGACGAAGCGCGCAGCCGCGCACAGGAAACTCACCACGAGCAGCGTGCGCAGGCTCCAGCGCCGCGCGAGCTGAGGCCAGGCCAGGAACACGCCGATCTCGGCGAGCACGCCGAGCGTCCACAGCGCCCCGATCGCCGACTTGCTGTAGCCGAGCGCCTCGGCATGCAGCGAGAAAAAGCCGTAGAGCGCGCCATGCGCCGCGCTCATGCAGAAGCTTGCGGCGAGGAAGGCGCGCACCTCGGGGCGCCGCAGGATATCCGCGAGGCGCGTCGCGGTGGTCTCCGCAGTCTGCTGCGCTCGCGCGCGCGGCAGCGCGAGCGACGCCGCCAGCGCGAGCACGAGCAGCACGATCAGCACACCAAGCAGCGATTGCGGCGCGTGCGCGTCCAGCCAGAGCCCGGTGGCGAGCACGCCGGCGATGAACCCGACCGATCCCCACAGCCGGATCGGACCGTAGGCTCCCGGGCGTCCCTCCAGGCTGGCGAGCGTCAGCGCCTCGACGAGCGGCAGCGCGCCGGCGGCGAGAAAGCTCATGACGAGCATGACCGCGGCGATGGCGACGGCGCCCTCGACGGCGCCGATCAGCGCATAGCCGGCGAGGAGCGCGAGCGCCGATCCGCTCACGATGACGCGCGTCGCGCCCGTGCGGTCGGCGAGCCAGCCCCAGAACGACGGCGCGACCACGCGCGCGAGCTGCGGCATCGCCATCACGGCCGCGATCTCGGCCGCGCCGAATCCGCGCGCGGCGAGGTACAGGGCGAAGTACGGCACGAATGCGCCCACGTAGAGGAAGTAGGCGCCGAAGTAGGCCGACAGGCGCGCGGCGGGCGGCATCGCGGCGCATCTTACCGGCGTGCTATAAACGCCCGCCATGCCCGGGCTCCTGCCGCCGCGCGCCGCGTTCTACCTGCTGTTCACGCTCTCCGGGTTCGCCGGCCTCATCTACGAGTCGATCTGGACGCACTACCTGAAGCTGTACCTGGGACACGCGGCCTACGCGCAGTCGCTCGTGCTCGTGGTGTTCATGGGCGGGATGGCCGCCGGCGCCGCGGCCTGCGCGCGCCTCACCACGCGCCTGCGCAACCCGCTCGCCGGCTACGCGCTGGCCGAGGCCGTGATCGGCGTCGCGGCGCTGGGCTTTCACGAGGCCTTCGTCTCGCTCACCGAATGGTCCTACGCCACGCTCCTGCCGGCGCTCGGCGGCGAAGGCTCGGTGCTGGCGGCCAAGCTCGCCCTGTCCTGCCTGCTCATCCTGCCCCAGTCGGTGCTCCTCGGCGCGACGTTCCCGCTGATGAGCGTCGGGCTCGCGCGCGCGCACCCCCAGGCCTCCGGCGAGTCGGTGGCCATGCTCTACTTCACCAACTGCCTCGGCGCCGCGCTCGGCGTGCTGGCGAGCGGCTTCCTGCTCATTGCCTGGTTCGGCCTTCCGGGCACGTTGCGCACCGCGGGGATCATCAATCTCGGGCTGGCGGCAACGGTCTGGCTGCTCGCGCGGCCGTTGCGCGAACCCGCCCTCGCGCCGCGCGAGGACCGCGACACGCGCGCGGGCGCGCTGCTGCTCGGGGTGGCGCTGCTCACCGGTCTCGCCTCGTTCGTCTACGAGATCGCCTGGATCCGCATGCTCTCGCTCGTGCTCGGCGCCTCGACGCACTCCTTCGAGCTGATGCTGTCCACCTTCATCCTCGGGCTTGCGCTCGGCGGCTACGCCGTGCGCCGGCGCGTGGACCGCGTCGCGAGCCCCGAGCGCCTGCTCGGCTGGGTGCAGGTCGTGATGGGCCTCGCCGCGCTCGCCACGCTGCCCGTCTACGACCGCAGCTTCGAGCTCATGGAGTACCTGATGCGCGGCCTCGCGCGCAACGACGCCGGCTACCTGCTCTTCAACCTCTCGGGGCAGGCGATCGCGGCGCTCGTCATGCTGCCGGCGACCTTCTGCGCGGGCATGACCCTGCCGCTGCTCACGGGCGCGCTGCTGCGACGGGGCGCCGGCGAAGGCGCGATCGGCCGGGTGTACGCGGCGAACACGCTCGGCGCGATCGCCGGCGTCCTGCTCGCCGTGCACGTCGGCCTGCCGTTCCTCGGCCTCAAGGGCGCGATGGTGGCGGCGAGCCTCCTGGATGCGGCGCTCGGCCTGTACCTGCTGCACCGCTTCGGCGCGCTGAATGCCGTGCTCGCGCCGACCGCCGCCGTCGCCGCGCTGCTGTTCGCGCTCGTCGGCTTCGGCTTCCAGCTCGACCCCCACAAGCTGACCGCGGGCGTCTACCGCCACGGCGACCTGAGCAGCTCGAGCGATACCGACATCCTCTATGCGCGCGACGGCAAGACCGCCACCGTGCACCTCGTGCGCTACGGCCCCGTCACCAGCATCCGCACGAACGGCAAGTCCGACGGCTCGATCAACCTGGGCGGCGAGGCCGAGTCCGACCGTGGCACCGACGAGATCACCATGGTGCTCACGGGCGCGCTGCCGCTCGCGGTCAAGCCCGAGGCCAGGACTGCGGCGGTCGTCGGCATCGGCACCGGCCTCACCACGCACACGCTTCTGCAGAGCCTCTCCCTCGAGCGCGTCGAGACCGTGGAGATCGAGGCGGCGATGGCGGAGGCCGCGCGCGGCTTCGCGCCGCGCAACGGCGCGGCGTTCGCCGATCCGCGCGGCACGATCCGCATCGACGACGCGAAGACCTACTTCGCCTCGCGCAACCGGCGCTACGACATCATCGTCTCCGAGCCCTCCAACCCCTGGGTGAGCGGCGTGTCGAGCCTGTTCACGCGCGAGTTCTACCGGCGCATCCGCACGCACCTCGCGCCGGGCGGCGTGCTCGTGCAGTGGTTCCAGCTCTACGAGATCGACCCGTGGCTGGTGGCCTCGGTGATGACCGCGCTCGGCGAGGAGTTTCCGCACTACGCGGTGTACGCGCCGAGCGACCACGACGTGCTCATCGTCGCGGGCGTCGAGCCGCCGGGCCCCGCCCAGCCGGCCGTATTCGAGTCCCCGGGCCTCGCCAGGGAACTGTGGGCGGTGCACGTGCTTTCCACCGGCGACCTCGACGCCCGCTATCTCGGCAACCGGGCCACGCTCGAGCCGCTCTTCGAGAGCTACGGGGCGCCGCCGAACTCGGACTACCGCCCGGTCCTCGACCTGAACGCGGCGCGCCACCGATTCACCGAGCGCAGCGCGACCGGCATCGTCGACCTGCTCAACGCGCCGCTGCCTCTGCTCGAGCTGCTCGATCCGGGCTTCGAGCGCCGCCCGATGAACCCCCTGCACAAGGGAGCCTATTCGTTCGAGCGCATCGAGAACGCCCGCGTCGCCGCCTACGCGCGCGACTTCCTGCTGCGCGCAACGCCGCCGGTGCCGCTGGCCATCCCGCCGCAGCTGCAGAAGGATCTCGAGCTCGTGAAGCTGCGCCTGCTCGAGTGCCGCGCGCCGCGCGAGCTCGATGTCTGGCTGCATGGCCTGCTGCGCGTGGCCGAGCTCGTCAACGCCGCGCTGCCGGCCTCGCAGGCGGGTGCGGTCTGGTCGCGCATCGCCTCGGCAACCTGCGTGGGCGCGCTGCACGACTACCAGAGGCGCTGGCTCGCGCTCTTCCAGGCGGTGGGCGCGCGCGACGCGCACGCCATGGCGGCGCTCGGCGCAGAGCTGCTCGCGGGCGCACCCGCGCTCGGCGCGGAAGCGCGCGAATACCTGCTGCTCGCGGCAATGACGGGCGCCGTGGCCTCGGGCCAGCGCGCGCAGGCGCGCGCGCTCTGGGACTCGCAGGCCCCGATCCTGGGCGAGGCCGCTGCGAGCCCTGCCCTGCGCCTGCTGCGCTGCCACGCGCAGCGCGGCGAAGCCTGCGTCCGGGCCTTCCGCCCCTACGCCGAGGACTAGGGCGCCTTGCTGCGGCGGGGAGCCGGGCCGCGCCCCGCGAACGGGTTGCGCCCGGTGCGGAACTCGACGCGCATCGGCGTGCCGCGCAGCGCGAAGGCGTCCCGGAAGTACCCCTCCAGGTAGCGCCGGTAGCTGTCCGGCAGCTGGTCCAGAGAGTTGCCATGGATGATGATGCGCGGCGGGTTGTGCCCGCCCTGATGCGCATAGCGCAGCTTGGGCCGGCGCGTGCCCTTGCGCGGCGGCGCCTGGCGCTCGACGGCCGCGATCAGCGCGCGCGTGAGCTTCGGCGTGGGCATCTTCGCCATCGCCGCCGCGTAGGCCGCATCCACCGCGCGCATCAGCGCGCCCATGCCCTTGCCGCCTTTCGCCGAGATGTACTCGGTCTCGGCGAACGAGAGGAAGCCGAGCTTCCAGGCGAGCTCGCGCTTGAGGCGCTCGCGCGCCTGCGTCCCGGCGGCATCCCACTTGTTGACCGCGACCACGAGCGCGCGCGCCTGCTCGAGGATGTAGCCGGCGACGTGCGCGTCCTGGTCGGAAATGCCCTCGGTTGCGTCGAGCACCAGCACCGCGACGTTGCACTGCTCGATCGCCTGCAGCGTCTTCACAATGGAGAACTTCTCCACGGTCTCGCCCTGGCGACCGCGCTTGCGCAGGCCGGCGGTGTCGACGAGCGTGTAGCGCCGTCCGCCGCGCTCGAACGGCACCTCGATCGCGTCGCGCGTGGTGCCGGGCTCGCCGAAGGCGATCACGCGCTCCTCGCCCACCAGGGCGTTAACCAGCGTCGACTTGCCGACGTTCGGCCGCCCGACGACGGCGACGCGCGTCTCGCGCTCGCGCGCTTCCTGCTCCGCCACGCTCGTCACCGGGAACTCGGCGAGCACCCCTTCGATCAGGTCGGCGACGCCGTCGCCGTGCGCGGCGGAGATCGGGTTGGGCGCGCCGAGCCCGAGGGCATGGAACTCGGCCACCGCGGTGTCGCTCGCCAGGCCTTCGCTCTTGTTTACCGCGATCCAGACCCGCGTGCCCAGGCGCCGCAGGCGGCCGGCGATGATGCGGTCGTCGTCGTGCAGGCCCGCGCGCGCGTCGGTGAGCAGGATGACGGCGTCGGCCTCCGCGATCGCCTGCTCGGCCTGGCGCGCCATCTCCGCGAAGATGCCCGACCTGGCCTCGGGCTCGAGTCCGCCGGTGTCGATCACGATGAACGGCCGCACGCCGACCCGGCCCTCGCCGTAATGGCGGTCGCGCGTCACGCCCGGCACATCCACGACGATCGCGTCGCGCCGGCGCGTGAGGCGGTTGAACAGGGTCGACTTGCCGACGTTCGGCCGCCCGACGAGGGCGATGACCGGCTTCACCGGGCGTCCCTCAGAACGCCAGCGCGTACAGCCCGCCGGCGCTCGTCTGCACGAGAATGCCGCCGGGTAGCGCGACCGGCGCCGCGCGCACCGCGCTGCCGTCCGTCGCCGCACGCGCCACGATCGCCCCCGACTCTCTCGACAGCAGGTGCACGAAGCCCTCCAGGTCGGCCAACGCGACGCTCGAACCGTAGGGCAGCGGCAACGTGAGACGGCGGTGCACCAGCCGATCCTGGCGCCACAGGCTGCGTCCGTTCGTGCGATCCAGGGCGTGCACCGCACCGCGCGCGTCGCTGAGGAACGCGTAGCGTGCATCCGTGCTCACCCCGGTGACGCTGGAAAACTCGCGCCCCCAGAGCTGGTTGCCGCTCTCGGCGTCGAAGCAGGCGACACGTCCCTGGAAGGCGACCGCGCACACCTCGCGTCCGATCACCGCCGGGTCGCCGACCACGTCGGCGACCCGCTCGAGCTCGGTCGCGCCCTTGGGCACGGCGACGGTCGCTTCCCAGCGCAGCGCGCCGTTCGAGCGCTGCAGCGCGACCAGCTTCCCGCCCGAGAAGCCAGCGAAAAGCAGGCCCTCGCGCATGCTCAGGCCCTGCGCCGTACGCAGGCGCAGCGCGGCGGGCGTGCGCTGATACAGCCAACGGCGCTTGCCATCGTCCGCGGCGAGCGCGTGGACGCGGCTGTCGGCGCTGCGCACGATCACCAGTTCGCCGCTCACGATCGGCGGCGCCAGCACCTCGCTCGAGACGCGCGCCCGCCAGCGCAGCTCGCCCGACGCCGCCTCGAGCGCGAGCACCTCGCCCTCCTCGGTGGCCACGGCGACCGTGCGCCCGTCGGCGCCCACGCCCGCGGACAGGCGCGTGTCGAGGACGACGCGCCAGGCTTCGCGGCCATCCGCGGCAGCCAAGCGCGCCACCGTGCCGTCGCGCGCGGCCGCGAAGACGGCCCCGGAGGCGTGCGCCGGCCGCAGCACGAACTCGCCCGCCGCGTCGACGCTCGCGCGCCACAGGACCCGCGGCGCCTTGAGACCCTCGATCGGCTCGAGCGCCGCGGGCTTCGGCCCCGCCGCGCCGCCGAAGCAGCCCGCCGTCAGGGCGAGCAGGGCCAGGGCTGCCGCACGTCCTCGCATGTTCAACCTTCCAGCGCGTCGAGGCGCATCTGCACGCTATCCCGGAACGCGGCGCCCTCGGCGTCGGACGTCTCCAGGGCGCGCCGGTAGGCGGCGCGCGCCCCGTCGCGCTCGCCCTTGGCGCTCAGCACGTCGCCGCGCATGGCCGCGAATTGCGCGGCATAGGGCGCACGCGGGACATCGCCCAGCATCGCGAGCGCTTCGTCGAATCCTTTCTCGTCGAGAAGCAGCGCGGCGAGCCGCAGCCGCGCCAGCGCCTGGAACTCCGCCGAGGGCGAGCGCTCGAGCACCCATTGCAGCTGCGCTTTCGCGCTCTTCAGCTCGCCGCGCTCGAAATAGAAGTGCGCGGCGGCGAGCGCGCCCATCGACGCGTAAAGCGTACGCGCGTAGTCTTCCGCCAGCGTGCCGCCCGCCTCGCGCACCGCCTTGGCGTCGGCGGACTGGGCCGCCTTCAGGAGCGTGCTGTAGAGCGCGCCGGCGCGCATCGCCTGATCGCGCTCGTACCAGCGCCAGCCGGCCGTGCCCGCAAACGCGATCGCCACGGCCGCGATCACGAGGATCAACAGTCCCCCGTGCCGCTTCCACCAGGCCTTCAGTTCCTCGAGCTTTTCCTGCTCTTCCAGATCCAGTTCGCGCAATGCCATGCTCAGGTTCCCTTCATGAATTCACGCAGCCGCGCGGCGACTCCCCCGCGCGGCACCGCCAGCTGCTCGCGCGCCTCGCGCAGCGGCTTCATCGACACGATGCCCGCCGCGAGCTCGTGCTCGCCGACGATCAACGCCACCGCCGCGCCGCTCGCGTCGGCCTTCTTCATCTGCGACTTGAAGCCGCCGCCGCCCGCGTGCAGGATCACCCCGAACCCGGCCGCGCGCAGCTCCTCGCCCAGGGCGAAGGCGTGCTCCAGCGTGCCTGCCCCCTGGTACGCGAGGTAAGCGTCGGGCGCGCGCCGCGCGCTGTCGCGCCCCGCCTCGCGCAACAGCGCCACCAGCCGCTCGACACCCGCGGCGAAGCCCACGCCCGGCGTCGGCTTGCCGCCGAGCTGCGCGAACAGGCCGTCGTAGCGGCCGCCCCCGCACACAGTGCCCTGCGCGCCGAGCCGGTCGCTCACCCACTCGAACACGGTGAGATTGTAGTAGTCGAGCCCGCGCACCAGCCGCGGACTCACGCGGTAGGCCACGCCCGCCGCGGCGAGTAGCCGGCCGAGCTCTTCGAAGTGCGCGCGCGACTCGGCGCCCAGGTAATCGAGCAGGTTGGGCGCCTTCGCCACCACCTCCTGCACCATGGGGTTCTTGGAGTCGAGCACGCGCAGCGGGTTGCTGTGCAGGCGGCGCTTCGCGTCCCCGTCCAGATGCGCCTCGTGCGCTTCGAGGTGCCGCACGAGGTCGGCGCGGTAGGCGGCGCGCTCCTGCGGCGAGCCGATCGTGTTCAGCTCCAGGCGGATGCCCTCGAGCCCGAGCTCCTTCCAGAGCGCGGCGCACATCACGATCAGCTCCGCGTCCACGTCCGGCCCCGGGTAGCCGAGGGCCTCGGCGCCGAACTGGTAGAACTCGCGGTAGCGGCCCTTCTGCGGGCGCTCGTGCCGGTACATGGGGCCCTCGTACCACAGCCGCTTGGGGCCGTCGTAGACGAGGCTGTGCTCGATCGCGGCGCGCACCGTGGAGGCCGTGGCTTCCGGCCGCAGCGTGAGGCTCTCGTCGTTCAGGGCGTCGGTGAAGGTGTACATCTCCTTCTCGACGATGTCGGTCGACTCGCCGATCGCGCGGCGAAAGAGCGCCGTTTGCTCCAGCAGCGGCGTGCGGATCGGCCGGTAGCCGTAGCGCGCGAACCAGCGCGCGACCACCCCGGAGAGCCACAGGCGCAGCTCCGCCTCGTCGGGCAGCACGTCGTTCATGCCGCGCACGGCCTGCAGCGTCCGGCTCACGGCTCAGGCCGCCTTGATGGGAATGCGCCGCGCGCGCGAGCGCGCGGCGCCGGGGGCGAAGTTGCGGCGCACGTAGTCCTCGACCAGCGCCTGGAACTCCTCGGCGATGCGCCCGCCCTTCAGCGTCACTGTCTTCTCGCCGTCCACGTAGACGGGCGCGACGGGCACCTCGTTCGTGCCGGGCAGGCTGATGCCGATGTCGGCGTGCTTGGACTCTCCGGGCCCGTTCACCACGCAGCCCATGACCGCCACGCGCATCTCCTCCACGCCGGGGTAGCGCTCGCGCCACTGCGGCATCTGCGCGCGCAGGAAGTCCTGGATGCGCGCGGCGAGCGACTGGAAGTAGGTGCTGGTGGTGCGCCCGCAGCCCGGGCAGGCGCTCACCATGGGCGTGAACGAGCGCAGGCCCATGGTCTGCAGGATCTCCTGCGCCACCAACACCTCGCGCGTGCGATCGCCGCCGGGCTCGGGGGTGAGCGACACGCGGATCGTGTCGCCGATGCCCTCCTGCAGCAGCACGGCGAGCGCGGCGGTCGAGGCGACGATGCCCTTGGAGCCCATGCCGGCCTCGGTGAGCCCGAGGTGCAGCGCGTAGCCGCAACGCCGCGCGAGCTCGCGATAGACCGCGATCAGGTCCTGCACCTGGCTCATCTTGCAGGAGAGCACGATGCGCTCGGCGGCCAGCCCGAGCGATTCGGCCGCGCGCGCCGAGTCGAGCGCCGAGCGGATCACGGCCTCGCGCATCACCTCGTCGGCATCGCGCGGCGCGCTCGAGCGGGCATTCTCGTCCATCATCTGCGCGAGCAGCTCCGGGTCCAGGCTGCCCCAGTTCACGCCGATGCGCACGGGCTTGTCGTAGCGCCGCGCGATCTCGATCAGCGTGGCGAACTGCTCGTCGCGCTTCGCGCCGCGGCCGACGTTGCCCGGATTGATGCGGTACTTGGCGAGCGCCCGCGCGCACTCCGGGTACTGGGTGAGCAGCTTGTGGCCGTTGTAGTGGAAATCGCCGATCAGCGGCACGTCGCAGCCCAGGGCGTCCAGGCGGGCGCGGATCGCGCTGACCTGCGCGGCCGCCTCGGGCGTATTGACGGTGATGCGCACGAGTTCCGAGCCCGCGGCTGCCAGCGCGGCGACCTGGCGCGCCGTCGCCTCCGCGTCGGCCGTGTCGGTGTTGGTCATGGACTGCACCACGATCGGCGCGCCGCCGCCGATGGCGACCGGGCCGACCATCACGCGGCGCGAGACGCGACGCTCGGCCATGGTCACTCCAGCGTGAAGCGCGCGACCTCGACCCGCACGTGCGGCATCAGGTCCACGGGCTCGCCGTCGTAGAGGAGCTTCACGTGCTGCGCGTTGCCGATCACCATCGAGAACGGCGGAATGCCCGACACGACGCGCTCCGTGCCCGCCGCGTGCAGCTGCGAGACGAGCAGCTTGCCGGTGCCGCTGCGGATCTCGACCCAGGACTCCTGCTCGAAGCGCAGCACGATGCGGCGCTGGCCGGCCGCCGGGACGACGCTCTCTGCCGCCGGCGCGGGCACGACCGACGGCGCAGTCGCCGCCGCCGTCGCCTGGGCCACGCCCGCCGCGCCTGCGCGCACCGGCTCGGCCGGCTGCTGGGCAGCGGACACGAAGCTCGGCCGGGAGGCCCTGGCGCGCTCGCTTCGCCATTCGAATGCCACCAGCGCCACCACGGCGAGCAGCACCAGCGACAGCGCCACGTAGGCGAGGTTCGTGCGCCGCGCGCCGTCCGAGAACGGCACCGGCTGGCGCAGGCGCCGCGCGAGGCGCTCCGCATCCGGCAGGGCCTGACCCTGCCCGACGCGCGCGACGAGCGCTTCGGCGTCGAGTTCGAGCAGCCGCGCGTAGTTGCGCACCATGCTGCGCACGGCGGCGCCGCCGGGCAGCCGGCCCCACTCGCCGCGCTCCAGCGCGTCCAGCTGACGCGTCGCGAACTTGAGGTTCCGTGCGGCGTCCTCCTGGCTCAGTCCCGCGGCTTCGCGTGCGCGCGCGAGCAGGCTGCCCACGGGCTCCTGCGCGTCGGCCGCCGGCACGGCCTGCGTTTCGCGCAGCGCCTCAGTCATACTGTCCGCGCTGCAGCGCCTGGTATTCCACGGAGTCCGGGAAGCGCCGGCGCAGCTGGTTCGCGTAAGAGAGCTCGGCGGCGCGCGCGCCGAGGCGCCGCTCGACGCGCAACGCGAGCCACAGCGATTCGGCGCTCGCCTGCGCGACCGAGGCATGGCGCGAAAGCGCATTGCGGGCCTCGATGAGGCGCCCCTGCCGGTAGCGCAGCTCCGCCATGCGCAAGAGCGCCACCGGCATGTCCGGCTGCAGGCGCAGGGCGCGCCCGAGGCTGTCCTCGGCCGCCTGCAGCTCGCCGGCGCGCAGCGCGCAAGCGCCCGCCGCGGCATGGGTGCGGGCCGGCGTCGCGTACAAGGGATTCTCCAGCGCGCGCCGGAAGTACGGGGCGGACTCGCGCTCGCGGCCCACCTGGCACAGGAACCAGCCGTAATTGTGGTTGATGTCCGGATCGTCGGGGGCGAGCTCGAGCGCTCGCCGGAAGCTCTCGTCGGCGAGCTTGTTCTCCCGCAGCTCCATGTACACGAGGGCGTAAGTGCCGTGTGCGCTCGCAAAGCCGGGGTCGGCCTGCACCGCGATGCGCAGCTCCTCCAGCGCGACGCTCATGTTGCCGCGCAGGTAGTACAGGGTGGCGAGGTCGGTATGAACGCGCGCCCGGTTCCGCGGCGCCGTTGGCTCGCCCACGATCGCGCCGGTATTCGGCGCGGGCCCCTCGGGCGCGGTCGCGCAGCCGGCGGCGGCCAACGCGAGCAGGCCGGCAAGCAGCCGCCTCACGCGCGCGCCTCCGCGAGGCGCAGCGTGCGGCTGCGGCGCGTGCGGTCCGCGACCGCCCCGGCGAGCTGCCCGCAGGCCGCGTCGATCGCGTCGCCGCGCGTCTTGCGCGTGGTGACGGTGACGCCCTTGGCCTGCAGGATCTGCGCGAAGCGCCGGATGCGTTCGTCGGGCGAGCGACGGAACTCCGTGCGCGGGAACGGGTTGAAGGGGATGAGGTTGAACTTGCAGCTGACCTTCCCGGCGATCGTCGCGAGCTCACGTGCGTGCGCGTCGCTGTCATTGACGCCGTCGAGCATCACGTACTCGAACGTGATGAAGTCGCGCGGCGCCTTCTCGAGGTAGCGGTGGCAGGCCCTGATCAGCTCGCGCAGCGGGTACTTGCGGTTCACCGGCACCAGGCGATCGCGCAAGGCGTCATTGGGCGCGTGCAGCGAGACCGCCAGCGCCACGGGGCACTCCTCGCGCAGCCGGTCCATGCCGGGGATCACGCCGGAGGTGGAGACGGTCACGCGCCGGCGCGACAGGCCGTAGGCGTTGTCGTCCAGCATCAGGCGCAGTGCAGGAATCACGTTGTCGAGGTTTAGCAGCGGCTCGCCCATGCCCATCAGCACGACGTTGGTCACCGGGCGCTCGCCGCCCAGCAGCCGGTTGGCGAGCCAGAGCTGGCCGACGATCTCCGCGCTCGTCAGGTTGCGATTGAAGCCCTGCTTGCCGGTCGAGCAGAACGCGCAGTCGAGCACGCACCCGGCCTGGCTGGACACGCACAGCGTGCCGCGCGCGGGCTCCGGGATGAAGACGGCGTCGACGGCGTTCGCGCCGTCGACCTTGAGCAGCCATTTTCGCGTGCCGTCCGCGGCCGTGCTGTCGCCGACGATGGCCGGCGCCTGCACGACGGCATGCGCCTGCAGATTCGCGCGCAGCGCCTTCGCGAGGTCGGTCATGCGCGCGAAGTCGTCCTCGCGCCGCTGGTGCACCCAGCGCATCAGCTGCCGCGCGCGGAACGGCTTCTCGCCGAGCTTGGCGAAGAGCGCGTCGAGGCCGGCGGCGTCCAGTCCGAGGAGATTCGCCTTCATGTCAGCGCGAGAACACCTCGCAGGCCGGGAAGAAGTAGGCGATCTCGGTGCGCGCCGTCTCCGGGCCGTCCGAGCCGTGCACGGCATTCGCGTCGATCGACTCGGCGAAATCGGCCCGGATCGTGCCCTTGGCGGCCTTCCTGGGGTCGGTGGCGCCCATCAGCTCGCGGTTCTTCGCGATCGCATCCGGCCCCTCGAGCACCTGCACCACCACCGGGCCCGACACCATGAAATCCACGAGGTCCTTGAAGAACGGCCGCTCGCGATGCACCGCGTAGAAGCCTTCGGCCTCGGCTCGCGAGAGATGCATCATGCGCGCGGCCACGACGCGCAGCCCGGCGCGCTCGAAGCGCGCGAGGATCTCGCCGATCACGTTCTTCTTCACTGCGTCCGGCTTGATGATGGACAGGGTGCGCTCGACCGCCATTCCAGAATTCTCCGTAAGTAAGCCCGAAAATTTAGCCGGCGATTCTAGCACGGACCACAGGCGAGTTTCGTAAAAACAAAGGCTTAGGCAGCCTCGCGCCACTCCGGCACGAGGCCCGGCGCACCGCGCGCCGCCTGCCACCCGGCGGCGATGCCGACACCGGGCACCCAGACCAGCTCGTCATCGCAATAGAGCAGCGGCAGCCGCTCGCGTTCCCAGGGCGCAATGCCCGCCTCCTGGAAGAGGTTCTTCAGCGTGCGGCGCGGGCGGCGCGCGTCGAGTTGCAGGCGCTCGCCGCCCTGGCGCGGGCGCAAGCTCAGCCGCGCGCGCTGGAGCCTCCGCGCGTCGATACCGCGGCCGCGCGCCGGGCGCAGGCGCAGTCTGCCGCCCACGGCGCGATCCACAGAGACCTGTCCCCGGTACACGCGCAGCACCGCGCCGTCGTGCGCGATCGCGGTGCGCGCGCCCCTGCCCGCGAACTGCCTGAGCATCTCGGCGAGCTTCGCCTCGCTCGGGGCGCGCAGTCCCGCCTCGCGCAGGAACTCCCGCAGGGCGACGCGCGCCTTGTCGTCGGCGTCGGCGAAGTGTCGCGCGGCGCGCGCGAGCGCCTCGCGCCAGCGCGGAAAGCGCGTCTCGAGCAGGGGGCCCACGTGCAGGCGCAGGAAATTGCGCGTCAGAGCATCGTCGCGGTTGGACTCGTCCTCGATCCAGGCGAGGCCGCGGTCCCGCGCGTGGGCGAGAATCTCGCGCCGCGGGACGGCGAGCAGCGGGCGCCAGAGGACTCTCTCGCCCAGGCGGCCCACGACCGGCATGCCGCTCGCACCGCGCAACCCCGCCCCGCGCAAGAGGTTGTGGAGCACGGTCTCGGCCTGGTCGTCCAGCTGATGCGCGAGCGCGATCACCTCGACCGGGAGTTTCTCGAAGACCGCGCGCCGCGCCGCGCGCGCGGCTGCCTCGAGCCCCCGGCCCCGCTTCTCGACGCGCACCCGCCGCACGACGAGCGGTACGCGCCAGCGCCGGCACAGCGCGCGGCAGGCTCGCGCCCAGGCGTCGGCGTTCGCGCTCAGCCCATGGTGCACATGGACGGCCGAGAGGCGGAAGCGATGCGTGCCGCGCAGGCGGCGCAGCAGGTCGAGCAGCACGACGGAATCCACTCCGCCCGACAGCGCGACGGCGACGCGCTTGCCGCGCAGCTCGAGCCCGCCCGGATCAGCGCGCGGCGGCTTCCTTGTACCGGCCATAGCTCATCAGGCGCTCGAGGCGGTCCTCGACGAGCTGCTTGGTCTTCACGCTGCGCAGCTCGCGGAAGGCCTCGCCGAGCGCCTTCCTGAGCGAGGCCGCGGCCGCCTGCGGGTCCCGGTGCGCCCCGCCCACCGGCTCGGCCACCACCTTGTCCACGAGCCCGAGGGTCTTCAGCCGGCTCGCGGTGATGCCCAGCGTCTCGGCCGCGTCGGGCGCCTTGTCGGCGCTCTTCCAGAGGATGGAAGCGCAGCCTTCGGGCGAGATCACCGAGTAGGTCGCGTACTGCATCATGATCGTGACGTCGCCCACCGCGATGGCGAGCGCGCCGCCCGAGCCGCCCTCGCCGATCACCGAGACGATGATGGGCGTGCGCAGCTGCGCCATCTCATAGAGGTTGCGGCCGATCGCCTCGGACTGGCCGCGCTCCTCGGCGTCGATGCCGGGATAGGCTCCGGGCGTGTCGACGAAGGTGAATACCGGCAGCTCGAACTTCTCCGCGAGCTTCATCAGGCGCAGCGCCTTGCGGTAGCCCTCGGGCTTGGGCATGCCGAAGTTGCGCGCGATCTTCTCCTTGGTGTCGCGTCCCTTCTGGTGGCCGATCACCATGCACGGCGCGCCGTCGAAGCGCGCCAGCCCCCCGACGATCGAGGCGTCGTCGGCGAAGCTGCGGTCGCCGTGCAGCTCCTCGAAGCCGCCGAAAAGCATGCCGACGTAGTCGAGCGTGTAGGGGCGCTGCGGGTGGCGCGCCACCTGCGCCACCTGCCAGGGGGTGAGCTTGGCGTAGATCTCCTTGGTGAGCGCCAGGCTTTTCTTGGTCAGGCGCTGGATCTCCTCGGAGATGTCGACCGCCGAGTCGTCCTGCACGAAGCGCAGCTCCTCGATGCGGCTCTCGAGCTCGGCGATCGGCTGCTCGAAATCGAGAAAGGTGGTCTTCACGAGCTCAGTATTCTACTGGCACCGGGTCCAGGGACCGCCACAGGTACCAGGTGGCCACGGACCGCCAGGGCGCCCACTGCTCCCCCAGCCGGCGCATGCGCGCGGGCGAGGCCTTGCGCCCGTCGAAATAGTGCCGCCGGATCGCGTTCTGCAGGCCGAGGTCGTCGAGCGGAAACACGTCGGGCCGCAGCAGGTTGAAGATGAGGAACATCTCCGCGGTCCAGCGCCCGATGCCGCGCACCTGCACGAGGTCCGCGATCACCTCCTCGTCGCTCATGCCCGGCCAGCGATGCGGGTGCACGAGGCCGCGATCGAAGCGCCGCGCGAGGTCCACGATGTACTCGGTCTTGCGATCCGAGAGGCCGCAGGCGCGAAGCCGCGGCGCCCGCCGCCGCAGCACCGCCTGCGGCGTGCACTCCTCCACGCAGCGCATCAGCCGGTCCCAGACGCTCTGCGCCGCCTTCACCGATATCTGCTGGCCGACGATCGCGCGCGCCAGCGTCATGAAGGGCTCGCCGCGGCGCACGAGATGCACGCGCGGGCGCGAGCGGATGATGGCGCCCATCACCGGATCGCGCCGGGCGAGCGAGCGCTTCGCGCCGTCCCAGTAGTCAGGCTTCATGCAGCGGCAGGTTGATGAGCAGGTTCTGCGGCTTCATGCGCACCACCTGCGCCGGGTCCATGCTGAGCGCGAGGTAGACCGGCCGACCGGCGATGTCGGCGCGCATGGCCGCCGCATCCGCGAAGCGCAGCGAGAACAGCGCGATCAGGTTGCGCATGCGCCCGGCATCCACCTCCTTGCCGCCCCAGAGCTCGTTCAGGATCGCGGTCGACTCCGCGTCCAGCCCGACGTGCCACGCCCAGCGCGACTCCTCGATGCGGCGCAGCGGCGACACCTTCACCTCGAGCGCATGGAAGTGCCGTATCCAGGCTTCGATCACGCGCGCGAGCGCATCGAGCGCCGGGCGCCCGTAGGTGAGGCTGACCACGGTGTCGTAGCGCGACTCGCGCTCCCAGTAGAGCGCGGCATTCGCGCGGTCGAGCACGTCGAGGTTCACCGTGCCGAGGCTGCCCTGGGCCTCCACGATCAGCCGGCCGATGCTGCCGTAGCGGTGGCCCGCGGCGTGCATCTCCACGGTCTCGAGGTCCGCGAGCAGCGCATGGCCATCGCGCAGAGTCGCCTTCTGCTCGCGAAAGAAGATCTCCGCGGCGCGCAGCAGCAGAGCGTCTTCGCAGCCGTCGAGCAGGTTGCGCAGAATCACCTGCGCGAGCTGGTCGACGAACAGCGGCGGCACGTCCACGCCGCCCTTGAACAGCCCCTGGTAGGCGCCCTCCACCGTGCCCGCCGCGACCAGCCGGTCGCGAAAGCGCAGCACGATGCGGTAGTTGTCGCGGGCGTCCGCGTCCGCGATGGCCTCGAGCTCGCCGGGCGCGACCGCCCGGCGCGGCTCGTCCATCAGGGCGGCATGCAGCCGCCGCTCCGCCGCGCAGGACTCCTCGACCGGATGCACCTCCGGGCGCAGGTAGTAGGCGCGCAGGAAATCATCCGTGACCCGCAGCCGCCCGGCGCCGTCGCGCTCGAGCAGCCCGAAGCCGCAGTGGGCCCAGAACTCAGGCAGGGGCGGCGACCAGGCGGGAATGCGCCGCCACGTGCTGGCGCAGGAACTCCATCTGGTCGGCCAGGATGCGGCGATTGGTGAGGATCAGGTATTCCGCCTTGTTCGGCACGTAGGGCGCAAACAGCAGCTCGAGCCCCGCCTCCTCGGGCAGGCGGTTGCGCTTGTGGCCGTTGCAGTGCCGGCACGCGGTGACCACGTTCATCCACGTGTCGCGCCCGCCGCGCGACAGGGGCGTGATGTGGTCGCGCGTCAGCCTGAAGGCGCCGAACTCGCCCCCGCAATAGGCGCAGGTGTGGCGGTCGCGGCGGAAGAGCTCGCGATTGCTGAGCGGCGGCACCTGATTGAAGCCGCGCGCGGCGAGCGCGCGTCCGCGGATGGCGATGATCGAGTGCGCCGTGATGCTCGAGCGCTCGCCGGTGAGGCGCGAGACGCCGCCACGGAACGTGAAGGTGCGCTCGCCCAGCGTCCAGGCGACGAGGTTCTTGGCGTAGTAGAAGCAGGCCTGCTGCCAGCTGATCCAGCGATGCGGCACGCCGTGGCTATCGAGCGACAGGATCAGCAGGTGGTCCATGGTGGCACGGATTCTGCCAAGCCGGAAGACGCTTGGCAATGAGCGCCAAAACAAAGGGCTGCGAACCGAAGCTCGCAGCCCTTTTGAACTTGAACCCGCCGCTAGCGGCTGTCCACGCGGTCCTTGAAGCCCTGCCCGGCGCTGAATGCCGGCACCGTCTTCGAGGAAATGCGGATCTCCTTGCCGTTCAACGGGCTGCGGCCGGCGCGCGCCTTGCGCTTGCGCGGCAGGAACGTGCCGAAGCCGACGACCGTGACGCGATTGCCCTTCGCCACGCTCGCCACGATCGCGTCGAACACCGCGTTCACCGCTTCACCCGCGCTCGACTTGCTGAGATTGCCGGCCCTCGCGGCCGCCTCGACGAGGTCGGCCTTGGTGACGGATCGCATGTTGTGTTTTCTCCTCCCCGCGAATGGAGAGTCATCATAATCAGATCACCGCGCGAGCACAACGACGCCGCGCTCTCGATGCGCAAATTTTCGTCTCAGCGCTTGCCGGCGAGCAGATCGACGAGCACGCTGGGCTCGTCGTGCGCGCGTCCCTGCGCCGCGAGCAGCCGGTAGAGCTCCGCCGCGGTGCGCGCCATCGGCAGCGGCACGCCCGCCTGCTTCGCGACGGCGGCCGCGTTCTCCAGGTCCTTCAGCATGATGGCGACGGCGCCGAGCGGCGGCGCGAATTGTCGCGCCGCCATGCGCGCGCCAAACACCTGAAGCGGCAGCGAATCCGCGAAGCCGCCTTTCAGCGCTTGCGGCAGCGCGGTCGCATCGACGCCCGCGGCCTCCGCGAGGCGCACCGCTTCCGCGATCACCGGGAACAGGCAGCCGACGATCACCTGGTTGCACAACTTGGTGACCTGCCCGGCCCCCGCATCGCCCATGCGGGTAAGGCGTTGCGCTAGATGCATGACCACCGGCCGCGCGCGCTCGATGTCCTCGGGGCGGCCGCCCGCCATGATGGCGAGCGTGCCCTGCTCGGCGCCCACGGTGCCGCCCGAGACCGGCGCGTCCACGAGGCGCATGCCGCAATCGCGCTCGAGGCGCGCCGCGAATTCGCGCGCCGACGCCGGCGCGATGCTCGAAAAATCGACGAGCAGCTTCCCGGGCCCACCACCGTGGGTCACGCCATCGGGCCCGAACAACACTTCCCCGGCGGCTTCCTGGTCGGTGACGCACATCATCGCGATGTCCGCCGCGCGCGCCACTTCCGCCGGCGATCCGGCGGCGCGCGCGCCTTTGGCGAGCACGGGTGCAAGCTTCTCCGGGCTGCGGTTCCAGACCGTGACGGCGTAGCCCGCGGCCAGGAGGCGCAGCGTCATCGGCCTTCCCATCAGACCGACGCCGATGAACCCCAGCCGCGGCCTGTCGCTCATTTCTTCCCTCCCGAATGCGTGACCGCGCCCAGGTTCGCCGGTCCGACGAGGTGTGCGTATTTCTCCAGCGCGCCCGGAGGCGCCGCGCGGCGCGGCGCGCGCCAGCGCCGGCGACGCGCGGCAAGCTCGGACGCGGGCACGAGCAGTGTCGCCTTCCCCTGGCGCGCGTCGATACGGATGCGATCGCCATTCTTCACGAGCGCGATCGGGCCGCCGTCGGCCGCCTCGGGCGAGACGTAGCCGATCATCATGCCGCGCGTGGCGCCGGAAAAGCGCCCGTCGGTGAAGAGCGCCACCTGCTCGCCCATGCCCTGCCCGTAGAGGAGCGCGGTGACCCCGAGCATCTCGCGCATGCCCGGGCCGCCCTTCGGGCCCTCGTACCGGATCACGAGCACCTCGCCCGCGCGGTAGTCGCGCGCGCGCACCACCGCGGCGCACGCCTCCTCGCTGTCGAAGACGCGCGCCTTGCCCTCGAAGGCGAGTCGCTTGAGGCCCGCGACCTTGAGGAGGCCGCCGTCGGGACAGAGGTTCCCCTTCAGCACGACCAGGCCCCCGGTGGGCGCGAGCGGCTCGCGGCGCACCACTTCGCCGTCAGCGCCGGACTGCCGCGCGAGCGCCTGCTCGAGCGTGCGCCCTGAGAGCGTGAGGCAATCGCCGTGCAGCGCGCCGCGTCGCAGCAGCTCCTTCAGTACCGCGTACACCCCGCCCGCCGCGTGCAGGTCCCTTGCCAGATACCGGCCGCCAGGCTTGAGGTCTGCGATGAGCGGCGTGCGGCGCGCGACGCGCGCGAAATCGTCCATGTCGAAGCGGATGCCGGCTTCGTGCGCGATCGCCGGGATATGCAGTGCGGCGTTCGTCGACCCGCCGGTCGCCGCCACCGCCGCGCAGGCGTTCTGCAGGCTCTTGCGCGTGACGAGGTCGCGCGGCCGCGGGCCGCCTTCGCGCAACAGCCGCATCGCCGCCCCGCCCGCCGCGCGCGCCAGCGCCGCGCGCGTTTCATCCACCGCCGGCAGCGTCGCCGTGCCGGGCAGCGCTAGGCCCAGGGTCTCCGACACCATCGCCATCGTGTTGGCGGTGAACTGGCCCGGGCAGGCGCCGAGCGTCGGCAGGCAGGCGCGCTCGAGCTCGCCGAGCTCGCGCTCGCTCATCTCGCCGGCCAGCACCGCGCCCACGCCCTCATAGGTGTCGAGCACCGTGACGTCGCGCCCCTGCCAGCGGCCGGGCAGCGCCGCTCCACCATATACGAAGACGCCCGGCAGGTTCAGCCGCACCATCGCCATCATCATGCCGGGCAACGTCTTGTCGCAGCCGGCGAAGGTGACGAGCGCGTCGTAGGCATGGCCGCGCGCCACCGCCTCGATGCTGTCGGCGACGAGCTCGCGCGACACGAGCGAGTAGCGCATGCCGGCGTGGTTCATGGACATGGAGTCGGCTACCGCGGCGGCCGCGAAGTCGAACGGCACGCCCCCCGCCGCGCGGACCCCCGCGCAGGCCTCGCGCGCGAGCCCACCCAGCAGCGCGTTGCAGGGCGTGATGCGCGAGTCGGTGGAGGCAACGCCGACGAAGGGCCTGGCGAGATCGGCCTCGCCCACGCCGAGGCTGCGCAGGAACGCGCGGTGCGGCGCGCGGTCGAGGCCTTCGACCGTGACGCGCGAGGGAAGAATCGGGATGCGGCGGCGCGGCGCGCTCAATCCGGACGCGCCCCGGAGAGCTTGACCACCTCGGCCCACTTCTCCGTCTCGGCGCGGATCAGCGCCGCGAACTCCTCGGGCGATCCCGCCGCCGGCTCGCCGCCCGCGCCCGCGATGCGGTCGCGCACCTCGGGGCGCTTGAGCGTCGCGGCGACTTCCGCGTTCAGCCGCTGCACGATGGCCGCCGGCGTGCCCGCCGCCACGACGATGCCGAGCCAGCCGTTCGCCTCGTAGGCCTCGAGGCCCGACTCGGCCATGGTCGGCACGCCCGCGGCCGCCGTCATGCGCTTCGCGCCCGTCGTCGCGATCGCCTTCAGCGCGCCCGATTTCAATCCGGCCTGCGCCTGCGACAGCTCCACGATGGCGAGCGCGAGACGGCCGGCGGCGGCGTCCGCCGCGACCGGCTCGCTCGACTTGTACGGGGTATTGACCATCTGCACCTTGGCGAGCAGCTTGAACAGCTCGGCCGCGAGGTGCATGGGCGTGCCGTTGCCACCGTAGCCGAGCAGCAGCTCGCCGGGCTTGGCGCGGGCGAGCCCGATCACCTCGGCGAGCGTCGTCGCCGGCAGCTTCGCACCGCCGGCCAGCACGAAGGGCAGCACCGCCACCTGCGACACCGGGGCGAGCTGCTTGCCCGGATCGTAGGCGAGCTTCGGATAGAGGCTGACGTTCGCGGCAAGCAACGTCATGCCGGCGATGCCGACGGTGTAGCCGTCGGGCGCCGACTTCGTCAGCGTGTCCATGCCCGCGATGCCGCCCGAGCCATCGCGATTCTCCAGCACCACGGGCTGCTTGAGCCGCTCGGCGAGCACCGGCTCCATCGCGCGCGCGATCGTATCCGCCGCGCTGCCCGCCGGATACGGGATGATGAAGCGAATCGACTTGGTGGGGTACTTGGGCTGCGCGCCGGCCGTGCCGAGCCAGACGGCGGCGGCGACAGCGAGAACGACGCGGGTCGCGATGCGCATGGTGCCTCCTGAAGGCGCGAAGGGTAACGCGCGCGGCGCGGCCGCGCCAGTGTCGGGC
>JBFWWT010000021.1:39746-45831 GCA_050246035.1 Burkholderiales bacterium | reverse complement strand
ATTCCTTCCGGAGATCCATTGGGGTTGTACGGATAGACCTCGGTCGGCCTGCCGCGGTTGTCCACGAAGCGCGCAGCCACCAGCGCCTTCTTGCGATCCTCAGCGGATGCGAACTGGGCCCTGCCCTCGCCGTGGGCGGTCACGCCCGGCATGCGCGAGCCCGCCATGCCGGAAAACACGATGGAAGGGCTCTCCACGATCTCGACCATGACGAGCCGCCCCTCGAACTGCTCGGAGCGGTTGCGCTCGAAGGACGGCCAGTGCTCCGCCCCCGGCACGATCTCCTTCAGGGCCGCCATCATCTGGCAGCCATTGCAGATGCCCAACGCAAACGTATCCGAGCGCGCGAAGAACGCCTCGAACTCCATGCGCGCGCGGCGGTTGAAGAGAATCGACTTCGCCCAGCCCTGCCCGCCGCCGAGCACGTCGCCATAAGAGAACCCGCCGCAGGCGGCGAAGCCCTTGAAGGTATCGAGCGACTCGCGTCCTTCGATGAGGTCGGACATGTGCACGTCCACCGCCTCGAAGCCCGCGCGATGGAAGGCCGCGGCCATCTCGACCTGGCCGTTCACGCCCTGCTCGCGCAGGATGGCGATGCGCGGCGCGGCGCCGGTGTTCACGAACACTTCCTTCGGATCGAAGCCGAGCGCGACGTGCAGGCCCGGGTCGCCCGCATCGAGGATGCGGTCGTACTCCTCCTGGGCGCAGTCCGGGTTGTCCCGGAGCTTCTGCATGAGGTAAGTAGTCTCCGACCAGGCGCGCTGCAGGTCGATGCGCTTCTCGGCGAGCACGGGCTTCGCGTTCCGCGTGAAGCAGATCTCGTCCCGCGTGTTCAAGGTGCCCACGAGGTGCGACACCGGCCCCAGGCCGAACTCGCGCAGCGTGTTCATGACCTTCGTGCGATCCGAGGCGCGGATCTGCAGCACCGCGCCCAGCTCTTCATTGAACAGGCACTGGAGGATCTGCTCGCGCACGCGCCCCGAGAGCTGCTCCTCGCCCGCTTTCCGGAATCCGTCCACGTCCTCGGTGAGCGCGTCGAAGGCAACGGCATCGAGGTTCACCGTCACCCCGCAATGCCCGGCGAAGGCCATCTCGCACACGGCGGCGAAGAGCCCGCCGTCCGAGCGGTCGTGGTACGCAAGCAAGCGCTTCTCGCCCGCGAGCTTCTGCACCGCGCCGAAGAGCCCCTTCAGCAGCTCCGGCTCATCCAGGTCCGGCACCTCCTCGCCGAAGCGCGAGTGCACCTGCGCGAGGATCGAGCCGCCGAGGCGGTTCTTCCCCTGCCCGAGGTCCACGAGCACGAGCTCGGTCTCGCCCGCGTCCGTGCGAAGGCGCGGTGTGAGCGTGCCGCGCGCATCCTCCACCGGCGCAAACGCCGACACCACGAGCGACACCGGCGCGACGACCTCCTTGTCGCCCCAGGCCGTGCGCATGGAAAGGGAATCCTTCCCTACCGGGATGGAGACCCCCAGCCTCGGGCAGAGCTCCATCGCCACCGCCTTCACCGTGTCGAAGAGCGCCGCGTCCTCGCCCGGGTAGCCCGCGGCCGCCATCCAGTTCGCCGAGAGCTTCACGCGATCGAGCGACCGGATCCGCGCCGCGGCGAGGTTGGTGATCGCCTCGCCCACCGCCATCCTTCCGGACGCGGGCGCGTTCACCGAGGCGAGCGGCGTCCGCTCGCCGATGGCGAAGGCCTCGCCCGCCGCGCCCTCGAAGTCGATGAGCGTCGCCGCGCAGTCGGCGACCGGCACCTGCCACGGCCCCACGAACGGGTCGCGCGAGCACATCCCGCCCACCGTGCGATCGCCGATCGCGACGAGGAAGGTCTTGTCCGCGACCGCCGGGTGTCTCAAGACGCGATAGGCGGCCTCCTTCAGCTCCACGCCGTCCAGCGCGAACGCATCGCCCTGCCGCGCGAGGCGCTTCACGTCGCGCAGCATCTTCGGCGGCTTGCCGAGGATCACCTGCAGATCGACGTCCACCGGCGTGTCCTTGAGCAGCGGGTCCTCGACCTTCAGCCGTCCGTCGGCGCTCGCCGTGCCGAGCACCGCGAACGGGCAGCGCTCGCGCGCGCAGATCGCCCGGAAGCGCTCGAGCGAGGACGGCGCTACGGCGAGCACGTAGCGCTCCTGCGCCTCGTTGCACCAGATCTCGCGCGGCGACATGCCGCTGTCCTCCGAGGGCGCCGCGCGCAGGTCGAGCATCGCGCCGCGCCCCGCCCCGTGCGCGAGCTCCGGCAGCGCGTTCGAGAGCCCGCCCGCGCCGACGTCGTGGATGGAAAGGATCGGATTCGATTCGCCGAGCGCCCAGCAAGCGTCGATCACCTCCTGCGCGCGGCGCTGGATCTCCGCGTTGCCCCGCTGCACCGAGTCGAAGTCGAGGTCCTCCACGTTCGCGCCCGCGCCCATCGAGGAGGCCGCGCCCCCGCCCATGCCGATCAGCATGCCGGGGCCGCCCAGCTGGATGAGGAGCGCGCCCTCGGGCAGCGCCGCCTTGGCCGAGTCGCGCGCGGCGATGTTGCCCACGCCGCCCGCGAGCATGATCGGCTTGTGGTAGCCGCGGCGCACGCCGCCGACCGAAGCCTCGAACGTGCGGAAGTAGCCCGTGAGGTTCGGCCGCCCGAACTCGTTGTTGAAGGCCGCCGCGCCAATCGGGCCTTCCACCATGATGTCGAGCGCCGAGACGATGCGCCCCGGCTTGCCGACGTCGTCCTCCCAGGGGCGCTCGGCGCCGGGGATGCGCAGGTGCGACACCGAGTAGCCCACGAGCCCCGCTTTGGGTTTCGCGCCGCGCCCGGTCGCGCCCTCGTCGCGGATTTCGCCGCCCGCGCCGGTCGCCGCGCCCGGGAAGGGCGAGATCGCCGTGGGGTGGTTGTGCGTCTCCACCTTCATCACCGTGTGCGTCGGCTCCGCGCGCGCGCCGTAGACGCGGTCCTCGGAGGCGTAGAAGCGCTGCGCGAGCCGCCCCTCCATGATCGCCGCGTTGTCGGCATAGGCGAGCACGGTGCCCTGCGGGTTCTCGGCGTGCGTGTGCCGGATCATGGCGAAGAGCGAGCGCGGCTGGCGCTCGCCGTCCAGGATCCAGTCGGCGTTGAAGATCTTGTGCCGGCAGTGCTCGGAGTTCGCCTGCGCGAACATGGTGAGCTCGGCGTCGGTGGGATCGCGCCGCATGGCCGCGTAGGCCTCGCGCAGGTACGCGATCTCGTCCGCCGAGAGCGCGAGGCCGAGGCGCCGGTTCGCCGCCTCCAGCTCGCCGAGCGGCACGCGCCCGAGCGGGCGCGGCGCCACGTGGCGGAAGAGCTGCTCCGCCTCGTCGAAGGTCCCGAGCACCGTCTCCGTCATGCGGTCGTGCAGCAACGCCGCCACCGCCGCCGAGCGGGCGCCGCCCTGCACGAAGTACGCCGTGCCGCGCTCGACGCGCCGCACCTTCGCGAGCCCGCAGTTCCTCGCGATATCGGTCGCCTTCGACGACCACGGCGACACGGTGCCCAGACGCGGGACGACGAAGTAGAGGGCGCCCTCGCCGGGCTCGCCCGCGCTCGCGCCATACTGCAGCAGCCGCTCGAGCACGCGCGCCTCGCGCTCATCGAGCGGCGCCTCGAGCTCGACCACGTGGCGGTACTCCGCCTGCACCGCGCGCACCGAAGGCTCGGCCGCGCGCAGCTGCGCGAGAAGCTTGGCGAGGCGGAAGTCGGAAAGGGCGCGCGCGCCGCGCAGCTGCCGGATCGTCACCGCCGCAGCTGCGGATCGCCGAGCCGCCCGGCGAAGTAGAGCGTGCCGCGCAGGTCGCGCAGCTCGGCGTTCACGCGCCCCGAGAGCCCGCCCTTGGCGTCCACGTCGAGCGAGGCATTGGCCTTGAGCAGCCCGGAGGAAAGCCGCACGTCGCGGAAAGCGAACGTGCCGCTGCCGTAGGACACGCGCCCTTCCAGCTCGTTGAACGGCGTGCGGCCGCTCGCCTGCGCGCTCGAGGACTGCAGCGCGCGCGACAGGTCGAAGCTGCCCAGCACGCCCTTGCCGACCGCGAACTCGCCGTCGAGCCGCGCCGAGCCGAGGAGCTTGGCCGGATCCGGCCCGCCGAGCGTGTAGCGGCCCTTGCCGGAAAACCGCCCCTCGGAGACCAGGAGCGGCGCGAACACCGCCGCGTTCATCACGCGCGCCTCGATCTGCCCCTGCACGCGCCATTCCGCGCCCCACTCGATGCGCGCGCTGCCGACGAGCGTGCCGTCGAAGGCGCGGCCGTCGAAGGACTCGATCGTCATCCCCTGCGGCCCGGCGCTTCCCTTCATTGCGAATTCGGCGATCGAGAAGTCCGGCAGGAACGGCACCGTGAACGACTTCGCGGCGACCTCGAACACGACGCCGTCGGCGCGCGGCGTGATCGTGCCGAGGGCGTCTTCGCCGGTGAGCTTCACGGAGAGCACCCGGCCGGCGTCGCCGATGGCGGCGTCGAAGTCGATCGCCGGCAGCGCGAGCGGCCCCTCGAGCTTCGCATCTTCCGCGCGCACGCGCCCGACGCGCATCGCGGCCGGCTGCAGCGCTCCGCCGAGCGCCGCGGCGAGCGCGTCCTGGCGCAGCGTGAGGCCGACGAAGTCCACGCGGCTGAACGCGGGCCGCCCGCCGACCAGGGCGCCCAGCTCCGGCGCGGCGCGCACCTCGCGCGCCTTCGCCGCCTCGCCGATCTGCACGTCCCGGAAGCGCAGCTCGATCGCGTCGAGCACGTAGAAGTTTGCCCGCCCGATGCGCACCGGCACGCCGAGCGCGTCCGAAGCGACCGACGCGTAGTGCTTCGCGTCCAGCGGCACGAAGTTGGCCACGCCCGCGCCGATCACCAGCACGAAGAAGAGGAAGAGCGCGAGCGGCCGGCCCCACTTGGCGGGCTGCTTGCGGCGGTAGGCGTCGGCGGCCCGGGCCGCGGACACGTCACCGCGCCTGCGCGCCTTGGCCACCTCGGCCTGGCGCTGGCGCAGCGCCTTGCGCGCCTCGGGGGTCAGGCGGCGGTCGTCGCCTTCCTCGCCGCCGGAGCCGAGATCGGCGGTGGAGATCTCCACGTCCTCGGTCTTCGCGAGGCGCGCGCGCTCCTCGCGCTCGCGCTGCCTGCGCTTTTCCTCCTCCTCCTTGCGCCGCGCCTCCTCCTCGCGCTCGCGCTGCTCGGCCTCCTCGCGCAGGCGCTTCTCCTCTTCCTCGCGCTGGCGCTTCTCCTCGGCCTTGCGCGCCTTGCGCTCGGCCTCGGCGCGCTGTCGCGCCTCCTCCTCTTCCTTCGCCTTGCGCTCCGCCTCGGCACGGCGCTTGGCCTCTTCCTCGGCCTTCGCCTTGCGCTCTTCCTCTTCGCGCTGCGCGAAGTTGTCGAGGTCGACGAGCAGCGAGCCCGCCAGCGCATCGGCCTCCGCGGCGGCCCGCTTCTCGGCCTCCGCGCGCTCGGCCGCTTCCTGTGCCTCGCGCTCCGCGCGCAGGCGGTCCTCCTCCTCGGCGCGCTGGCGGTAGGCGTCGTCGGCCTTGCGCCGCGCCTCCTCGGCCTCCCAGCGCCGGGCCTCCTCCTCCTTCTTCTTGCGCGCGTCGGCGTCGCGCCGCTTGCGGTCCTCGGCCTCCCGCGCGAGCCGGATCTGGCGCTGGTGCTCCTCGGCCTCCCTGCGCTCGACTTCCTCGCGCGCCTTGCGCTCGGCATCCTCGGCCGCGCGGGCCTGCTCCTCCTCCTCGCGCCGGCGCCGGTCCTCCTCCTCCTGCAGCCGCTGCAGCTCGGCCAGGCGCTCGCGCTCGCGCCGCTCGCGCTCCTCGCGCGCCTTGCGCTCGGCCTCCTCGCGCGCCTTCCTCTCCTCCTCGAGCTTCTGGCGCAGCGCTTCGGCTTCCTCGCGCGCCTTGCGCTCTTCCTCCTCGCGCCGCTTGCGCTCCTCCAGCTCGCGCTTGGTGCGCTCGGCTTCCTCGCGCGCGCGCCGCTCGGCGAGCTCGCGCGCGAGGCGCTCCTCTTCCAGGCGCTGGCGCAGCTCCTCGGCTTCGCGCCGCGCCTTCTCGGCGGCGTCGCGCCGCGCGCGCTCCGCGGCCTCGATGCGCTCGCGCGCCTCGCGCTCGGCGCGTTCCTTGGCTTCCCGCGC
>JBFWWT010000021.1:0-39646 GCA_050246035.1 Burkholderiales bacterium | reverse complement strand
CGCTCCGCTCTTTCCTTCGCCGCGCGCTCGGCCTCGATTCGCGCCCGCTCCGCCGCCTCGGCCTTCTCGCGCGCCTCGCGCTCCGCGCGCTCCTTGGCCTCGCGCTCGGCCCTTGCGCGCGCCTCGATCTCGGCGCGCGTCTTGCCCTCGGCCGCTGCCGCCATCGCCTTCTCGCGCTCGATCTTGGCGCGCATCTCGGCGTCCAGGCGGAACTGCTGCGTGCTCAGCATCGCGGCCTTTTCCGCCGCCTCGGCCTTCGCCCTGGCCTCCCGCTCGGCGCGAGCCCGCGCCTCCGCGGCCTCGCGCGCCGCGGCCATCGGGTCCTTGGAGCTCGGCGGCGGCGGCCTGGACGGCGCCGGGGGTGCCTTCGACGCCGCGGGCGCGGCCGGCGGCTTTGCCATCGGCGGCGGCGCGCTGAAGATCTGCGTGAAATCCAGGTCCGCGCCGCCGCCAGGGGACGCCGCGGGCGCGCGCGAGCTCGGGCCCGCCGGCGGCACGCTCGGCCGCGGCGCGTTCGCCGCGCCGCGCTGCACCGTCCCCGAGGGCACCTCGCGGATGAAGCCGCCGTCGTCCATCTTCTTGATGACGGCGAAGAACTTGTCGTCGGCTGCCCGATCGAACTTCGCCGCCAGCTGCGCGAGCGTGGTCTTGCCGTCGATCGCCGCGAGAATCGCGCGGTCGGCGCGCGAGAGGTGACTGGTCTTGCCGGAAGCCTCCTGGACGCCCTTGCCGGTTTTGGAATAGATCGAGGAGGGATTCATCGGGCGGGGGTCGGCGCGGGCCCCGACATTATAAGCAGTCGCTCATGCGCCATAGCCGCCGCCGCCCGGCGTCTCGATCACGAAAACGTCGCCCGCGGCCATCTCGGCGCGGTCCGTCGGCCCGAGCTCGAGGCGGCTGCGGTCCGTGCGCAGGACGTAGTTGCGTCCGGGCGCGCCCGGCCGGCCGCCCGCCATGCCGTGCGGCGGCACGCGGCGGTGGTTGGACAGGATCGCCGCGGTCATCGGCTCGAGGAACCTCACGCGCCGCACCGCCCCGTGCCCGCCCCGGTGACGCCCCGCGCCGCCCGAGCCGTGGCGGATCTCGAAGCTCTCCAGCCGCACGGGAAAGCGCCACTCGAGCACCTCGGGGTCGGTGAGCCGGGAGTTCGTCATGTGCGTCTGCACCACGTCCGCGCCGTCGAAGCCGGGTCCCGCCCCGGAGCCCCCCGCGATCGTCTCGTAGTACTGGTAGCGCTCGTTGCCGAAGGTGAAATTGTTCATCGTGCCCTGCGAGGCGGCAAGCACGCCGAGCGCCCCGTAGAGCGCGTCGGTCACGCACTGCGAGGTCTCGACGTTGCCCGCGACCACCGCCGCCGGGTAGCGGGGATTGAGCATGCAGCCCTCGGGAATGCGCACCTCGAGCGGCTTGAGGCACCCGGCATTCAGCGGGATGTCGTCGTCCACGAGCGTCCTGAAGACGTAGAGCACCGCCGCCATGCTCACGGCGGAAGGCGCGTTGAAGTTGTTCGGCAGCTGCGCCGACGTCCCGGCGAAGTCGATCGTCGCGCGCCTGCGGTCCGCGCCGATCGAGATCTTCACGCGGATCTTCGCGCCGTTATCGAGCGGCAGCTCGAACTCGCCGTCCTTCAGCACCCCGATCACCCGGCGCACCGACTCCTCGGCGTTGTCCTGCACGTGCCGCATGTAGGCGCGCACGACGTCCAGCCCGAAGTGCGCCACCATCTCCCGGAGCGCCTGCACGCCCTTCTCGTTCGCCGCGACCTGCGCCTGCAGGTCGGCGAGATTCTGCTGCACGTTGCGCACCGGGTACTGTCCGGAGCGCAGCAGCGCGATCGTCTCCTTCTCGCGAAAGCGCCCCTCCTCGACGAGGAGGAAGTTGTCGATCAGCACCCCCTCCTCCTCCACCGTCTTCGAATCCGGCGGCATCGAGCCGGGCGTGATGCCGCCGATGTCGGCGTGGTGCCCGCGGGAGCCGACGTAAAAGAGAATCTCCTTCCCCTTCTCGTCGAACACGGGCGTGATCACCGTGACGTCCGGCAGGTGCGTGCCGCCGTTGTAGGGCGCGTTCAGCACGTAGACGTTGCCGGGCTTCATCTTCCCTGCGTTCTCGCGGATTACCGTCTTGATGGATTCCCCCATCGAACCGAGGTGCACCGGCATGTGCGGCGCGTTGGCGATCAGGTGCCCCTCGGCGTCGAACAGCGCGCAGGAAAAATCCAGCCGCTCCTTGATATTCACCGAGTAGGCCGTGTTCTGCAGCCTGAGGCCCATCTGCTCGGCGATCGACATGTACAGGTTGTTGAAGATCTCCAGCATCACCGGATCGGCCTCGGTGCCGAGCGCGACGCGCTTCTCGCGGGCCACCACGCGATCGAGCACGAGGTGATCGAGCTTCGTCACCGTCGCGCGCCAGCCGGGCTCGACCACCGTGGTCGCGTTCGCCTCGGCGATGATGGCGGGGCCGGACACCTGGGCGCCGGGGCTCAGCTTCTCGCGCCGGTACAACGGCGTCTCGTGCCACTTCCCGCCCGTGAACATGCGCACCACCGTATCGGGTTCTGCATCGACCGCCCCTTTTCCGTGCTCTTCGGAAAAGGGGCGGAAGCCTTCCCCCGCACTCAGCGCTTCGACCGATACCGCTTCGACGATGAGCTGCTTCCCCGGCATCAGGAAGGAAAACTGTTTCCGGTAAGCCGCCTCGAACGCCGCTTTCATGTCGGCCACTGAACCATGGGGAACGATGAGAGCCGTGTCGGTCCCTTCGTACTTCAGATGGACGCGACGCAGAACCCGGATCCGGGACTTCTCGACACCCTGGAGCACCAGCTCCTGCGATGCGGCGTCGGCGAGGGACTGGAGCTCGGCCTCCAGCGAAGCCGCCTCCAGCCTCGCCTCCACCGCCTTCTCCCGCATTTCCACCTGGTCCGCGAGCCCCATGCCGTAGGCCGAGAGCACGCCCGCGAGCGGATGGATGAACACGCGGTTCATGGCGAGCGCGTCCGCCACCAGGCACGCGTGCTGCCCCGCCGCGCCGCCAAAGCAGCACAGCGTGTACTCGGTGACGTCGTGCCCGCGCTGCACCGAGATGTGCTTGATCGCGTTCGCCATGTTGCCCACGGCGATCTGGAGGAAGCCCTCGGCCACGGCTTCCGGCGAGCGCCCGTCGCCGATGGTTTTGGCGAGCTCGGCGAACTGCTCGCGCACGACGCCCGCGTCGAGCGGCTCGTCGCCGTCCTTGCCGAAGACGTGCGGGAAATAGTCCGGCTGGATCTTGCCCAGCATCACGTTCGCGTCGGTCACGGCGAGCGGCCCGCCGCGCCGGTAGCTCGCCGGCCCGGGGTTCGCCCCCGCCGAGTCCGGCCCCACGCGATAGCGCGCGCCGTCGAAGTGAAGGATGGATCCCCCGCCCGCCGCCACCGTGTGGATGCTCATCATCGGCGCGCGCATCCTCACGCCCGCCACCAGCGTCTCGAACTCGCGCTCGAACTCCCCCGCGTAGTGCGACACGTCGGTGGAGGTGCCACCCATGTCGAAGCCGATGATCCGCTCGAACCCGGCCTGCAGCGACGTGCGCACCGCGCCCACGATCCCGCCCGCGGGCCCCGAGAGAATCGAATCCTTGCCGTGGAAGCGCCGCGCGTCCGTGAGGCCGCCGTTCGACTGCATGAAGAGCAGCCGCACGCCTTCGAGCTCGGCGGCGACAGTATCCACGTAGCGCCTGAGGATCGGCGAGAGGTAGGCGTCGACCACCGTGGTGTCGCCGCGGCCGATGAGCTTCATCAGCGGGCTGGTCAGGTGCGAAACCGAGATCTGGGGAAAGCCGACCTCCTTCGCGAGCGCAGCCAGCCTTTCCTCGTGCTGGTGGTGCCGATACCCGTGCATCAGCACGATGGCGATGGACCGAAACCCGTCCCGATAGCACTTCTCCAGATCGGCGCGCGCTCGCGCCTCGTCCAGCGGGAGGATGACTTCGCCGCGCGCGCCGATCCGCTCTTGAACCTCGACCACGCCCGCGTACAGCAACTCCGGCAGGACGATGTTCCGCTCGAAAATCCTGGGGCGATTCTGGTAGGCGATGCGAAGTGCGTCCTTGAATCCCGCGGTAATGAAGAGGACCGTCTTCTCTCCTTTACGCTCCAGCAGCGCATTCGTCGCGACGGTCGTCCCCATCTTCACCGCCTCGATCTTCTCGCCCGGGATGGGCGCCTGCGGGGAAAGCTCGAGCAGCTGGCGGATGCCGGCGAGCGCCGCGTCCCGATAGCGCTCGGGGTTCTCCGAGAGGAGCTTCAGCGTCGCGAGCGAGCCGTCGGGCTTGCGCGCGACGAGGTCGGTGAACGTGCCGCCGCGGTCGATCCAGAATTGCCACCTCATCGCCCGAACCTCGCCGCCGAATACGGCCCGGGATCCACGAACGGCGCCTCCCCCGTCGCCAGCTCCGCCACCAGCCGCCCCGTGACCGCGGCGAGCGTGAGCCCGTGGTGCGCGTGGCCGAAGGCGAACCAGAGATTGCCATGCCGCGGCGCGGGCCCGATCACCGGCAGCATGTCCGGCGTGCACGGGCGCGCGCCCATCCACGGCTCGACGTCGAGCCGCTCCGCCAAGGGAAAGAGCTCGCGCGCGATAGGCTCGGCGCGCGCGAGTTGCACGGGCGTGCGCGGCGCATCGCGCAGCGCGAACTCTGCGCCGGTAGTGAGGCGCAGCCCGCGAGAGACCGGCCCGAGGAAGTAGCCGCGCTCGACGTCGAGGATCGGCAGGTTGAGCCGCGCCTCGCCCGCCGCGCGGTAGTGCATGTGGTAGCCGCGCTTCACGGCGAGCGGCAGGTCGTAGCCGAGCGCGCGCGTCACGACGTCGGCCCAGGGCCCGAGCGTGACCACCGCCCCGTCCGCCTCGAGCACGCCGCGCGCCGTGCGCAGGCGCCAGCCCTTGCCTTCCGCCTCGAGCGTGGCCGCGTTGCCCTGCAGGAACTCGCCGCCGAGCGCCTCGAAGCGGCGCAGGTAGGCCTGGCCGAGCCCGTGCGGGTCGAGCGTGCGGATGGGCTGCGTCCAGTGGATCGCGCCGGCGAGCACCGGCGCGAGGAACGGCTCGGCCTCCTGCAGCGCCTTCGCGTCGAGCTGGCGATGCTCGACGCCGAAGTCCTTCGCCCAGCCTTCGGCCTCGGCGAAGCGCCGGTCGCGCTCGCGCGCGGTGCGGAACACCTTCATCCAGCCGCCGCGCACGACGAGGTCCTGCGCGCCCGCCTCCTCGACCAGCGCCTCGTGCTCGGCGACGCAATGCTCGATCAGCTTCGCGTAGACGCGCGCCACCTCGGCGTGGCGCGCGGGCTTGGAATGCTTCCAGTACTGGGCGAGGAAAGGCGCGAGCCGCGGCAGCGCGCTCGGGTGGTAGTGCGCGTCGATGGTGCGATTCATGCCGTAGCGCAGGAGCGCGCCGAAGTCGTGCGGAAAGCCGTACGGGAAGACGCCTTCGCGCTGGATGAGGCCCGCGTTGCCGAACGAGGTTTCCTCCGCGGCGCCGCGGCGATCCACGAGCGCCACCGCGCGTCCGCGCTTCTGCAGGTGCAGCGCGACGCACAGGCCGACGATGCCCGCGCCCAGAACGGCGATGTCCTTGCGTGCCATTAGAATCGCATCCTAACTTGGATCGCGTCGATACCGTAGTCGTCGGAGCCGGGATCGTGGGCCTCGCGGTCGCGCGCGCGCGCGCGCTCGCCGGGCGCGAGGTGGTGATCCTGGAAGCCGAGGACGCGATCGGCACGCACACGAGCTCGCGCAACTCCGAAGTGATCCACGCGGGCATCTACTACCCGAAGGGTTCGCTCAAGGCGCGCGCCTGCGTCGCGGGGCGCGAGCGCCTGTACGCCTATTGCGCCGAGCGCGGCGTGCCGCACCGGCGCTGCGGCAAGCTGATCGTCGCCGCCGACGCGGCGCAGGTGCCTGAGCTCGAAGCGATTCTCTCGCGCGCGCACGCGAACGGCGTGGCGGACGTCGAGCGCATCGGCGCGGCGGCGGCCATTGCGCTGGAGCCCGAGGTGCGCTGCGCCGACGCGCTGCACTCGCCCTCCACGGGCATCGTCGACAGCCACGCGCTCATGCTCGCCTACCTCGGCGACGCCGAGAACGCGGGCGCCATGCTCGCGCTCAAGAGCCCTCTGCAGCACGGCGTCGTGCGCGCCGAGGGCATCGAGCTGCACGTCGGGGGCGCAGAGCCGATCCTCGCGCGGGCGGTGGTGAACAGCGCCGGCCTGCGCGCGCCGAGCCTCGCGCGCGCGATCGAGGGCTATCCGGCGGGCAAGGCGCCGCGCGAGCGCTATGCCAAGGGCAACTACTACAGCCTTGCGCGCCGCGCCCCCTTCTCGCGGCTCGTCTATCCGGTGCCGGAGCCGGGCGGTCTCGGCGTGCACGTCACGCTCGACCTCGCCGGGCAGGCGCGCTTCGGTCCGGACGTGGAATGGGTGGAGAGAATCGACTATGCGGTCGACCCGCGCCGCGCCGAGCGCTTCTACGCGGCGATCCGCCGCTACTGGCCTGGGCTGCCCGAGGGCGCGCTCGCCCCGGCCTACGCCGGCATCCGCCCGAAGATCTCGGGCCCGGGCGAGCCGGCCGCCGATTTCGTCGTGCAGGGGCCGCGCGCGCACGGCGTGCCGGGCCTGGTGAACCTGTTCGGCATCGAGTCGCCCGGATTGACAGCCTCGCTCGCGTTGGCCGATCATGTCGCGGCTCTTCTCACCGAACCATCCCAGGGGAAAGAATGAAATCCAGACTCGCGGTACTGATCGCCGCCACGGCCGCCTTCGGCCTGGCGCAGGCGCAAACCAAGTGGGACATGCCCACGCCCTACTCCGACGGCGAGTTCCACACCCGCAACGTCGTCATGTTCGTCGAGGACGTGGCCAAGCGCACCAGCGGCGCGCTGGAGATCAAGGTGCACGCCACCGGCTCGCTCATCAAGCACCCGGACATCCTGCGCGCCGTGTCCACCGGGCAGGTGCCGATCGCCGAGTTCCTGCTCGGCCAGTTCGGCAACGAGGACCCGGTGTTCGCCGCCGACAACGTGCCGTTCGTCGCCACCGGCTACGACAACGCGATGAAGTTCTACCGGGCGCAGAAGCCGCTCCTGGAGAAGAAGCTCGCCGCGCGCGGCCTGACGCTGCTCTACTCGGTGCCCTGGCCCGGCCAGGGGATCTACACCAAGGAGCCGCTCAAGTCGGTCGACGACCTGAAGGGCACCAAGTTCCGCACCTACTCGCCGCTCACCGCGCGCCTCGCCGAGCTGCTCGGCGCGAGCCCGACGGTGATCCAGGTGCCCGAGATCCCGCAGATGTTCGCCACCGGCGCCGTGCACGCCATGATCACCTCCTCGGCCACCGGCACCTCGACCAAGGCCTGGGAATTCGTCAAGCACTACTACAAGACGAGCGCCTTCCACCCGAAGAACGTGGTGGTGGTGAATACGCGCGCCTTCAAGCGCCTGCCCAAGGCGCAGCAGAGCGCGGTGCTCGCGGCGGCCAAGGCCGCCGAGCCGCGCGGCTGGGAGATGTCGAAGAAGCGCGAGAAGGACGGCGACGACCTGCTCGCGAAGAACGGCATGACGCTGCACGAGCCCGACGCGGCCATGAAGGCGGCCTTCGCGAAGATCGGCGCGCAGATGGCCGCCGAGTGGGAAAAGACGGCCGGCGCCGACGGCCAGGCGATCCTCAAAGCCTATAGAAAATAGCTTGAGGCGGTTTCTCGACCGCCTCTACGCTGCCGCCGCCTGGATCGCGGCGGCGTGCCTGGCGAGCATCGCGCTGGTGATGCTCGCGCAGGCCGCCATGCGCGAGGCCGGCCTGCTCCTGCGCGGCGCCGACGATATCGTCGCCTGGCTGTGCGCGGCGAGCGCCTTCCTCGCGCTCGCCGCCACCTTCCGCCACGGCGAGCTGGTGCGCGTGGGCCTGCTGATCGACCGGCTCTCGCCGACGCTGCGCCGGCGCGCCGAGCTCGGCGCGCTCGGCCTCGCCGTGCTCGTGACCGGCTACATCCTCTGGGCCGCCGCGAGCTTCGTCTACGAGAGCTGGGCGTTCGAGGAGGTGGCGCAGGGCCTGATCCAGATCCCGATCTGGATCCCGCAGATGAGCTTCGTGGCCGGCGCGCTCATCTTCTTCGTCTCCGTGCTGGACGAGTTCGTCGTGCTCGCCGCCGGCGGCACGCCGGCGTACCGCCGCGCCGAGCAGGCGCACCGCGCGGGCGCTGAGCTCGAGGAAGCGCCCTGATGGGCACTCTCGCGGTCGGCGCGATCCTGCTCGCCGCCCTGCTCGCGCTGCTCGCCGGCGGCCTGTGGATCGCCATGGCGATGAGCGTCGTGGCGTGGATCGGCCTGCAGTTCTTCACCACCAGCCCGCCGGCCGTCAACCTGTTCCAGGCCTACTGGGGCTCGAGCGCGTCCTGGACGCTCGCCGCGCTGCCCATGTTCGTGTGGATGGGGGAGATCCTCTTCCGCACGCGGCTCTCGGAGGAGATGTTCAAGGGCCTGTCGCCCTGGCTCGGCTGGCTGCCCGGGCGCCTGATGCACGTGAACATCTTCGGCTGCGCCATCTTCGCCGCGGTGTGCGGCTCGTCGGCGGCGACCGTGGCCACCATCGGCAAGGTGGCGCTGCCCGAGCTCGCCAAGCGCGGCTACGACGAAAAGACCAGCGTCGGGTCGCTGTGCGGCGCGGGCACGCTCGGGCTCCTCATCCCGCCCTCGATCATCATGATCGTGTACGCGGTGGCCGCCGAGGTCTCGATCCTGAAGATGTTCCTCGCCGGCGTGCTGCCGGGCATGGTGCTGGTGGCGCTCTTTTCCGGCTACATCGTCGTCTGGGCGCTCGCCAACCCGGGCAAGACGCCGCCCGCGACCGAGAAGATGCCCCTCGCCGAGCGCGTGCGCCAGGCGCGCAACCTGATCCCCGTGCTGCTGCTCATCGCCTTCATCATGGGCGTCATGTTCACGGGCGTGGCCACCGCCACGGAGGCCGCGGCCTTCGGCGTGCTCGGCTCGCTCGCCATCGCCTGGTGGAGCGGCTCGCTCACGCGCGAGAGCTTCCTCACCAGCCTGATGGGCGCGACGCGCCTGTCCTGCATGATCCTGTTCATCCTCGCGGGCGCCTCGATGCTCTCCTCGTGCATGGCCTTCACCGGCATCCCGCGCGCGCTCGCCGAGTGGGTGGCAGCCTCGCAGTTCAGCCCCTACATGCTCATCCTCGTGCTGGCGGTCATTTACCTGCTGCTCGGCATGGCGATCGACGGCATATCCATGATCGTGCTCACCACCTCGATCGTGCTGCCGATGATCGAGGCGGCCGGGTTCGACCTCATCTGGTTCGGCATCTTCATCGTCATCCTGGTGGAGATCGCGCAGATCACGCCGCCGGTGGGCTTCAACCTGTTCGTGCTGCAGACCATGGCCCGGCGCGAGGCGAACTACGTCGCGCTCGCCGCGATCCCCTTCTTCTTGATGATGCTGGTGGCGATCGCGCTCATCACCGCCTTCCCGGGGCTCGCCACCTGGCTCCCCGACGCCGTCCTCGGCGTAACGCAGAAGTAACATCTAATTGGGGACAGTCCCTAATTGACCATGCCGCAGCCCATCTACCTCACCGAAGACATCCGCCGCATCGAGCAGGCGGCGAAGGGCGAGCCGCTCATGCAGCGCGCCGGCGCCGCCGCCGCGGAGCTGGCCGCGCGGCTGTGCCGCGACGACGCGAAGGACGTGCTGGTGCTCGCGGGTCCCGGCAACAACGGCGGCGACGCGAGGATCGTCGCCGAGATCCTCGGGCAGAAGTTCTTTCGCGTCACGCTCGCGGGCGCGGCCGAGGCGGCGACCCTGCCCGTGGACAGGCGCTGGGGGCTGGTCGTCGACGGCCTTTTCGGTATCGGCCTAGCGCGTGACGTCGAAGGTGACTACGCCAAGCTCGTCGACTACGCCAATGCCCAGGACTGCCCGCGGCTCGCGCTCGACGTCCCGAGCGGCATCCAGTCGGACACCGGGCGTGAGCTGGGCCGCGCGGTGCGCGCCACGCACACGATCACGTTCATCGCCCTCAAGCCGGGATTGCTGACGCTGGATGGCCCTGACTACTGTGGCCAGGTCTCGGTCGCCGGGCTCGACCTCGACCTGAAGAAGCTCGCGCGCCCTGGCGCCTGGGTGGCGCAACCGGCGCTCTTCGCCGACGCGCTCAAGGGGCGGCCGCGCAACTTCCACAAGGGAGCCGCGGGCTCGCTCGCCGTCCTCGGCGGCGCCGCGGGGATGACGGGCGCGGCGCTGCTCGCCGGGCGCGCGGCGCTCAAGCTCGGCGCGGGGCGCGTCTACGTCGGCACGCTCGAGGAGATGACGCTCGACCCCGGCGCGCCCGAGCTGATGCTGCGCCACCCCGACGACGCGCTCGGCCAGGATCTCGACGCCGTGGTTGCCGGGCCGGGGCTGGGCGGCAGCGAGCGCGCGGAGGCGCTCGTGGCCGCGGTGCTCGCGAGCGACATCCCGTGCGTGCTCGACGCCGACGCGCTCAACCTCATCGCCGAGAACACCGACCTGCGCGCGGCCTGCGCGCGGCGCAAGGCCGAGACGCTGCTCACCCCGCATCCGGGCGAGGCCGGCCGCCTGCTCGCGCAGCCGGCCGCCGAAGTGCAGCGCGACCGCGTGGCCGCGGCGCGGCGGATCGGCGAGAACCTGAACGCGCACGTCGTGCTCAAGGGCAACGGCAGCGTGATCGTCGCGCGCGACGGGCACTGGTTCATCAACACGAGCGGCAACCCCGGCATGGCTTCCGCCGGCATGGGCGACGTGCTCTCGGGCATCCTCGGCGCGCTCCTCGCGCAGCGCCTCACCGGCGAGGCGGCGCTCGTCCTCGGCGTGCACCTGCACGGCTGCGCCGCCGACGCCGCTGGCCACGGCGTCGGCCTCACCGCCACCGAACTCCTCGACCCCGCCCGCCGCATCTGGAACAGCTGGCTAATTGGGGACGGACCTCAAATTTCGCCAAGCGAAATTTGAGGTCCGTCCCCAATTACTCGCACTCGTAGAAGGCCTTGCGCTGCTGCAGGCTGATGGCCTCGAGGTCCTCGCGGTTGCGCGGGCGGCCCTGGGCGTCGAGCACGCGCGCCTGGAGCACGGCGAGGCGCTTCTCCAGCCGCGCGATCTCGGGGTCGGCGTCGAGCTCGGCGAAGCGCGCGCGCAGCTTCTTTTCGTCCGCAAAGCGCTTCTCCACGCCCGCGAGCACGATGGCGCGCCGCAGCTTGCGCTTTTCGCACTGCACCGGCTCGAGCTTCGCGGTGATCGCGATGAACTCCTCGGCCTGCGGCGTGAGCGCGAGCGCCGCCGTCGCGGCGGCGGCGAGCAGCAGCCCGAGCAGCCGGCGCCTCATGCGGCGCGCACGCGCGCGCGCGCCTCGGGATACGGATAGAGCATGTTGAGGGCCGTGGATTGCTGGTTGGCCTGCACGATGCGCACGTGCTCGCGCCGCAGCTCGCGCGCGTGCCGCACGCCGCAGCTGTGCGCGATCATGTCGATCTCGCGGTTCAGGTTCATGGCGTAGTTCGCCACGCGCAGGTACTTCTCCTCCACCACCAGGGCGCGCTGCAGGCGGCGATTGTGCGTGGTCACCCCCGTCGGGCAGGTATTGGTGTGGCAGCGCAGCGCCTGGATGCAGCCGAGCGCGAACATGAAGCCGCGTGCGGTGTTCACGAAGTCCGCGCCGACCGCGAGCGCCCAGGCGGCGCGCGCCGAGGTGATGATCTTGCCCGAGGCGACCACGCGCACGCGGCCGCGCAAGCCCGTCTCGATCAACGCGTCCACCACGCGCGGCAGCGCCTCGTCGATGGAAAGGCTCATGTGGTCGGCGAGCGCCTGCGGCGCCGCGCCCGAGCCGCCCTCGCCGCCGTCGATCACCATGAAGTCGGGCGCGAACTCCAGGCCCTTCTTCTGCACGAGCTCGCCCAGCTCGTTCATGAAGCGCCAGCCGCCGATCGCGGTCTTCACGCCCACCGGCCGGCCGGTGAGGTCGCGCATCCAGGCGATGCGCTCGAGCAGCTCCTGCACGTTGGAGATGTCGCGGTGCCGGTTCGGGCTGATCGAGTCGCGCCCCTCGGGGATGCCGCGGATCTGCGCGATTTCGGCGGTGACCTTGCGCCCCGGCAGCACGCCGCCCTTGCCGGGCTTCGCGCCCTGGGAGAGCTTGATCTCGAAGGCCTTCGCGACCCTGGCGAGCTCGAGCAGGCGCTCCGCCGACAGGTTGCCCTGCGCGTCGCGCACGCCGTACTTCGCCGTGCCGATCTGCATGACGAGGTCGCAGCCGCCCTCGAGGTGGTAGGGCGAGAGGCCGCCTTCGCCGGTGTCCATCCAGCACCCGGCAACCGCCGCGCCGCGCGCGAGCGAGCGCACGGCCGGCGCCGAGATCGCGCCGTAGCTCATGCCGCTCACGTTGACGATGGAGCGCGCGACGAACGGCTCGCGGCAATAGCCCTCGCCCAGCGCGAGCGCGGGCGTGGGCAGGCGCTCCTCCTCCAGCACGGGGAAGGGATGGTTGACGAAGATGAGCGCGCCCGGCTGGTGCAGGTCGTAGGTCGAGCCGAAGCCCACCGTGCCGCCCTCGTTCTTGGCGAGGCGATACACCCAGGCGCGCGTGGCGCGGTTGAACGGCATCTCCTCGCGGTCGCCGGAGAAGAAGTACTGCCGGAAGTACTCGCCCAGCTGCTCGAAGAAGTAGCGCAGGTGCCCGACCACGGGGTAGTTGCGCAGCACCCCGTGCTTCTTCTGCGTGATGTCGCTGATGAACAGGAAGACGAGCGCGAGGATGACCGCGAACGCGATCAGCGTGCCGACGCCGTAGGACAGGACTTCCATCATCGCCGCGCCCCTTCCCCCACGGCGGGATGATAGCCCCTCAGGACTTCAGGCGCTTGACGACGTCGTAGATCTCGGTCGCGTGCCCGCGCGGGTTGACGCCGTAGTGCACGTGACGCAGCACGCCGTGCTTGTCGATGACGAAGGTCGAGCGCACCAGGCACTCGCGGCGCACGCCCTCGGTCTCCTTCTCCTGCAGCACGCCGTATTGGCGGCAGACCTCGCCCTCGGGGTCGGAGAGCAGGTTGATGGACAGGCCGTGCTTGTCGCGGAAGGCGGCGTGGGCGAGGCAGTCGTCGCGCGATACGCCGAGGATCACGCAATCGTGCTTGTGGAACTGGTCCTCGTGGTCGGTGAACTCCGAGGCCTCCAGGATGCAGCCGGGCGTGCCGTCGCGCGGATAGAAGTACAGCACCACGTGCTTGCGCCCCTTGAACGCCGACAGGCTCACCGCCTGCATGTCGGCGTCCGGCAGGGTGAAAGTAGGCGCGGCTTGTCCGGTCTGCAGCATGGCGCGTTCCGTTGCGGCCGATTCTAAAGCACATCGATTGCGCCTCCGCAAGCGCGGCGCGCGGCGAGCGCGCGCCACGCGCTCATATAATCCAATGATGAAAGTTCCGCCGCTAGGGGGCTTGTCCGCGCGGGAATTTTTGCGCTGCCACTGGCAGAAGCGCCCGCTTTTCGTGCGCGGCGCGCTGCCCGGCTTTCGCGGCGTCGCCACGCGCGCGCAGCTCGCGCGGCTCGCCGCGCGCGCCGACGTGGAGTCGCGCCTCGTGCGCCGCCGCGGCGCGCGCTGGACGGTCGAGCACGGCCCGCTCGAGTGCGCCGCGCTGCAGCGCAGCTCGACCCTGCTCGTCAGCGGCGTGAACCTGCACCTCGCGGCGGCCGACCGGCTGCTGCGCGCGTTCGACTTCCTGCCGCAGGCGCGCCTGGACGACGTCATGGTGAGCTGGGCGGCGCCCGGCGGCGGCGTCGGCCCGCACTTCGACTCCTACGACGTCTTTCTCGTGCAGGGCGAGGGCCGGCGCCACTGGCGCCTCGCGCGCCGGCGCGCGTTCCACGCCGTGGCGGGCGCGCCGCTGCGGCTCATCGCCGATTTCGAGCCGGAGGAAGAGCTGCTCGCCGAGCCCGGCGACCTCCTCTACCTGCCGCCCGGCTGGGGACACGACGGCATCGCGCTCGACGATTGCCTCACCTGCTCGGTCGGCCTGCGCGCGCCGCAGGGAGCCGAGCTCGCCGCGGCCTTCCTCGATTACCTGCACGAGCGCGGATTGCCGCGCGCGGACTACCGCGATCCGGACCTGCGGCCGGCGCGGCGCGGCGCCGAGATCCCGAAGCGCATGGCGGCGCACGCGGCCGCGGTGCTCGGGCGCATCCGCTGGACGCGCGGCGACGTGGAGGACGCGCTCGGCCGCCATCTCACCGCCCTCAAGCCGCACGTGGTCTTCGCGCCGCCGCGCCGTCCCCTCGCGCGCGCCGCGTTCGCGCGTCGCCTCGTGCGCAGCGAGGCGGTGCTCGATCGGCGCACGCAGATGCTGTATCGCGGCGCGCGCTGCTTCGTGAACGGCGAGAGCCTGCCGCTGCGGCCCGCGTTGCGGCGCCTCGCCGACCGGCGCCGCGGCCGCCTGCCCGCCGCGCTTGCGAAGACCGCCTACGGCTGGTATTTGTCGGGCTACCTGCACCTGGAGCGCGCGCCGTGACCGAGGAACCGCAGACCGAGTACGTGCCCTTCGACGGCGAGGCCGACTTCCAGCGCGCGGTGGACCGGCTGCTCGAGGCTCCGGGGCGCGAGCTGCGCGTGTTCGATCCCGACCTCGCCGCGCTGCGCCTGAACGCGCCCGAGCGCATCGAGCGAGTGCGAGCCTTCCTCGTCGCGAGCCGCACGCACCGCCTTTACATCGCGCTGCACGACCCCGAGCACGTGACGCGCGATTGCCCGCGCATGATGACGCTGCTCGCGCGCTTCTCGCACGCCATCCAGATCCACCGCACGCACGAGGAGATCCGCGACATCCAGGACGGCTTCCTCGTGATGGACGAGCGCCATTACGTGCGACGGCCCGTGGCGCGCTTCTATCGCGGCGCGCTCGGCCTGTACGACGACACCGAGGCGCTCGCCATGCGCGGGCGCTTCCAGGAGATCTGGTCGGCGTCGTTTCCGGGCGTGTCGGCGGCGACGCTGGGGTTGTAGGGCCTTCGGTCAGGCGCTCTCGCCGGCGTCAGCGCACCGCGCTCGCGGCTAAAAACGGTCTCGCCTTTTCTGTCCGGGTGAATCTTCCGGACAGAAAAGGCGAGATGCATTGAAAAGCCAACCCCGCGCTGACGCCAGCCTGGGCGTCTTACAGATCCCGCCAGCCAAAGCCTTCATCCTGGGTAGCCACGCCCACCCAGTCCTCGGCGCAGCCCAGCGCCCCGGCGAGCGCCTCGCGCGCGAGGGCGGCGGTGTTGTTCTGCGCCGAGAGGTGCGCGGCGATCACGTGCTTGAGCTTCGAGCGGTCGATCGCGCCGAGCAGGCGCGCGGCGGCCGCGTTGTCGAGGTGGCCGAAAGGGCCGCCGATGCGCTCCTTCAGCCACTTCGGGTAGCCGCCGTTCCAGAGCATGTCTCGATCGTGGTTCGTCTCCAGGACGAGCGCGTCGCAGCCCGAGAGCTTTGCCTCGACGTGCGCGGTCGGCGCGCCGAGGTCGGTGAGCACGGCGAGGCGCCGCGCGCCGTCGCCGAGCACGAACTGCACGGGCTCGCGCGCGTCGTGCGGCACGGTGACCGGCTCGACGCGAATCGCGCCGACGGCAAAGGGCTCGCGGTCCTCGATCAGGCGCAGCTCGACGCTCTCGGCCGACTTGGCCGATTCCTCCTGCGCGCGCCGCGTGCCGTGCGTGAGGTAGACGGGCAGCGCGTGCCTGGCGGCGAACGCGTAGGCGTGGCCGGCATGGTCGTCGTGCTCGTGGGTGACGAGGATCGCGTCGAGGCCGCCGGGCTCGAGGCCGAGGCGCGCCAGGCGCCGCTCGGTCTCGCGCGGCGCCAGGCCGCAATCGATCAGTACGCGGCTGCCGCCGGCCTCCGCGACCAGGCAATTGCCCTTGCTGCCGCTCGCGAGCGACGCGAAGCGCACTACTTCAGCTGCTCGTGCAGGAGCGAGAGGATGCGCTTCGCCGTGCCCGAGCGCTCGGGCTCGCCCTTGCGGTCCTGCACCACGACACCGCTCGACTCGCCGCCGGCGACGACGGTCACGCGGTACTGCTCGGCCTTGACTGCGACCTTGTCGTCGCGCCAGAACGCCAGGCGCGAGAGCAGTCCCTTGTCCTCGCCTGCCTGGGCCTCGACCTCGGGGTCGACGTAGCGCACGAAGTACACGCCGTTCTGCCGGTCGCGGTCCTCCACCGTGAAGCCCACGCGGTCGAGCGCCAGGCCGACGCGGCGCCAGGCGCGATCGAAGGGCTCGCGCACCTCCAGCCGCGTCTCGCCGCCCGCGCCCGTGATCAGCTCGGCGCGAGCCGGGGCCTGCGGCGCCGACGCGAGCTTCGACTGCGCCTCTTCCTTGGGCACGCCGAGGCGCACCATCAGCCGGCGCAGGAACTCGGCCTCGAGCCCCGGGTCGCCCGGACGAGGCTGCCAGGCCGTCTGCAGCCCTTCCTGGTTCACGTAGACCTCGGCGAGCCCCCGGTGGCTGATGTAGATCTCGGTGCCGCCGCCCGCCGCGGGTTCGAGGCGCGTGCGGTACTTGTCGCGCTCGGCCGTCGATTGCAGCGGCTCGATGAGCGAGCCGAGCGTGCGCCGGATCCAGCTGTCGGGAATCTTCGCGCGGTTCTCCGACCAGCCGGTCTCCATCACGCCCGCCTCGGGCACCTCGCGCGCGATGAGCAGGCCGTTCTCCTGCCAGAAGGTCTTCAGCATCGGCCAGAGCGCCTCGGGCGGCTGGTTCACCACCAGCCAGCGCTGGTCGCCGTCGCGCGCCACGCGCACGCCCTCGACCGCGGGCAGGACCGGCTCCGCGCCGGCGCGCGGCTGCTGCTGGGCGAGCCCCGCCTGGTAGCCCGACAGCGTCGTCGCGCCGCGGCCCGGCTCGGGCACGTCGAAGCGGCCCTCGCGCCCCGGCGCGGTGAGATCCGGCGGGACGTCGAGCGGCGGCAGCTTCTGCGCGGTCTTGTACTCGATGCGGCTCGCGCCGTCGCGGTAGCCGTCGGTGCTGCTGCAGCCCGCGACCGCCAGCGCGAGGAGCGCCGCGGCTGCCGCGCGTCGCCTCATGCGCGCTTTTCCACCACGCGCAGCCCGGGAATCGCGATGCCCGCCTCGGCGAGCGCGCCGCGCACGGTGTCATGGAACCGCTCGGCGAGCGGCGTGAGCGGCAGGCGCAGCCCCGGCTCGATGCGCCCCATCTGCGCGAGGGCCCATTTCACCGGGATCGGATTGGCCTCGACGAACAGCTTCTGGTGCAGGCCGAGCAGGCGCAGGTTGATGTCGCGCGCCTTCTTCACGTCGCCGACGAGCGCCGCGGCGCACATCTCGTGCATGAGGCGCGGGGCGACGTTGGCGGTGACGGAGATCACGCCCTGGCCGCCGAGCAGGATGAGGGCGAGCGCGGTCGCGTCCTCGCCGCTGTAGACGGCGAACCCGCGCGGCGCGCGCTTCACGAGGTCGGTGCCGCGCTCGATGTTCGCGGTCGCGTCCTTGATGCCGATGATGCCCGGCACCTGCGCGAGGCGCATGACCGTGTCGTTCTGCAGGTCGGCGACCGTGCGCCCGGGCACGTTGTAGAGGATCATCGGCAGGCCTGCGCTCTCGGCGACCTTGCGGAAGTGCTGGTAGAGGCCCTCCTGCGTCGGCTTGTTGTAGTAGGGCACCACCGAGAGACAGGCCGTGGCGCCGGCCTTCTTCGCCGACTCGGTGAGCTCGACGGCTTCCGCGGTGGAGTTGCCGCCCGTGCCGGCGATCACCGGGATGCGGCCCTTGGCGTGGTCCACCGCCACGCGGATCAGCTCCTTGTGCTCGTCGAAGTCCACGGTGGGCGACTCGCCCGTGGTGCCGACGACGACGATGCCGTCGGTGCCCTCGGCGACGTGCCAGTCGATCAGCTCGCGAAAGCGGGCCATGTCGAGGCGGCCGTCGACCTGCATCGGCGTGACGATGGCGACGAGGCTTCCGGTGATCATGGGCGTGGCTCCTTGCAGCGCGGTGGTGCCGCGATTTTATCCGTTTGCCGGTCGCACGGCGCAGATCCGCTGTACCTGGGCGGGCCTGGGCCGCTCCGCGCGGCCTTGCTCGAAAGCGATGACGTGCAGACCGCCGAAGGCCGCCCACAGTTCCCCGGGCGCGAGCAGGAACGCCGGGTTGGAAGGCTTGCCGAAGCGCTCGTTGCCTCGCATGAAGGTCTCGTAGACGAGCACGCCGCCCGGCGCGAGCGCCTGCGCGATGCGCGCGAAGAGTGGCCGGTGCAGGTAGTTGGCGACCACGATCCCCTGGAAGCGCGCTTCGCCGAGCGGCCAGGGGCTGCCGTCCTCGAGATCGGCGCGGATGAAGCGAACGCCCGGGATGTCCTGCGGCTCGCGATCCACCGCGGTCACGTCGTGGCCCAGTGACAGGAGATGAAGCGCGTGCCGCCCGCCGCCGCAGGCGAGGTCGAGCACAGGGCCGCGCGCCATGAGCGCGGCCCAGCGCACGACCCACGCCGAGGGTGCTGCGGTGGAAGGCGGCTTCGCGCAGTCCGTCACGACGTCCGGCCACCGCCAGCCAGGAAGACCCGGAACGGCCGCATCGACCGCACCGAGCGTCTGCTCACGCTCGAATGCGATCTGGCCGAGGCCCGCGAACGGCTAGTCGACGCGGTACCGGCTGCTCTTGCGCTTGCCTGCGGCCGCGGCCTTCTCCTCCGCCTCGTACGCCTCCGACTTCACGAAGTACACGGGCGCGTTGCAGGCGTGGTAGCGGTGGCAGAACATCGGCCATTTCTCCACCTGCTCCAGCGGCAGGTGCATGTAGACCGGCTCGCTCTCCTTGGAGATCGGCATGACGACGATGGGCTCCGGATGAACCAGCGGCGGAACCGCGCCGGCACGAACGTCGACGCGTCCGTAGGCGTTCTGCGCGGTACCGCCCGAAGCGTTGACGGCGACCGTGTCGCGCTGCGGGCTGGCGCAGCCGGTGACACCGGCGATCATTGCGACCAGAACTGCGGTTCGATAGGTTCTCATCGTTCCTTCCTGTTCAGGAAAAGTGGCCTCGCTTGCCATTGTAGCTTCGCCCGAGACGGCCGACGGCCAGGGTCGCCGCAGCCTTCCCCGGCTTCACTTTAAGCCGCAAAGGGCCAGAAACGCGTTAGATAGCGAAATGACGGCGTCCGGCCTGCGGTAGGCAGCGAAGATCGCGGCGCTCGCCCCCGCCAGCACGACAATCCCGAGCCACTTCCAGGCCTTCATGCGGCGGCGGCGGCCGGGCGCCTGTCCGCCAGCGGCTTTTCGTTGACCGGCAGGTTGACCAGCGCGGCAAACACGCCCAGGCCGATGGAGATGACGAGCGCGCCGTTATAGGTGCCGGTCTGGTCGTAGAGCCAGCCGGCGAGCCACACGCCGATGAAGCTGCCGATCTGGTGGCCGAAGAACACCACGCCGGCGAGCATGCCGGCGTAGCGCATGCCGAAGATCTGGCCGACGAGACCGTTGGTGAGCGGCACCGTGGACAGCCAGAGGAAGCCGATGACCACCGCGAAAGCGTACAACGTGAGCGGGCTGAGCGGGAACGAGATCAGCACCGTGATGGCGATCGCGCGCGCCGTGTAGATGAGCGACAGCAGGTACTTCTTGCTGAAGCGCCCGCCGAGCCAGCCCGCGGTGAACGAGCCGATCATGTTGCACAGGCCGATGAGCGCGAGCGCGGTCATGCCGTGCTCCGGGCGCAGGCCGTTGTCGGTGACGTAGGACGGCAGGTGCACGGTGAGCATGGAGATGTGGAACCCGCAAACGAAGTAGCCCCAGAACAGCAGGTGGAAGCCGCGCTCGCGCATCGCCTCGTGCAGCGCCCCGCCGAGCGACTGCTCGGGCCCGGCGTGCGGCGCGCCCCTGCCTCGCGCGAAGAAGGCGAGCGGCACCATGAGCGCCGCGATCCCCGCCAGGCCGAGCAGCGCGTAGCGCCAGTCGAAGCTCGAAATGAGCAGCTGCGTGATCGGCAGGATGGCGAACTGCCCGAAGGAGCCCGCCGCGGTCGCGATGCCGAGGGCGGTGCTGCGCTTCTCCGGCGGCGTCACGCGGCCGATGACGGCGAGGATCGTCGCGAACGTCGTGCCCGAGAGCGCCAGCCCGACCAGGAATCCCGAACCCACGTGCAGCGCGAGCGGCGTCTCGGTGAAGGCCATGACCACGAGGCCCAGCACGTAGGCGATGCCGCACGCGACCACCACCCTGCCCGCGCCGTAGCGATCGGCAACGCCGCCCGCGAACGGACCGAAGATTCCCCACAGCAGGTTCTGCACCGCCATCGCGAGCGAGAACGTCTCTCGCCCCCAGCCGTTTTCCAGGCTCATCGGCTGCAGGAACAGGCCGAAGCCCGAGCGCACGCCGAAGCCGATGCACAGGATGATGCAGCAGGCGATGAGGACCGCCGTAGGGCTGCGCAGGGGAGGCGTTCTCATGCGCCGGAGTCTATCGCGGCGCAGCAATCCCGGGCGCAACAGTTCCGCATGAAATATTCAGGGGCAGCGTCTCACGCCCGCGCATGCCAACTGGCGCCAATTGGGGCGCCAATTGGGGTCCGTCCCCAATTAGCGCAGCATCGTCACCTGCGGCAGGTCGCATTCGAGGATCGCCTGGCGCAGGGCCTCGACCGCCTGCGGGCGCGGGAAGCTCTTGCGCCAGGCGAGCACCACGCGCCGGTCGGGCACCGGGCGCGCGAACGGCCGCACGCGGATGAGCTCGCTCGCGGCCTCGCCCGCCGGCACCGAGGACGCGGGCAGCACGGTGACGCCCACCCCGCTCGCCACCATCTGGCGGATGGTCTCGAGCGACCCGCCCTCCAGCGAGCGCGCGAGCGGCCCGCGCGGGCCGCGCTGCACCGTGGAGCAAAGGTCCAGCACCTGGTCGCGGAAGCAGTGCCCGGTGCCGAGCAGCAGCAGGCTCTCGCGCGTGAGCTCGTCGGCGGAGATGGACTTCTTCTTCTCGAGCGGATGCCCTTGAGGCAGCGCGACGACGAAGGGTTCGTCGTACACCGCGCGCGTCGCCACGCCCGGCTCGGCGAACGGCAGCGCGACCACGATCACGTCCGCCTCGCCCTGCTTGAGCGCCTCGGCGAGCTTGTGCGTGTAGTTCTCCTGGATGAGGAGCTGCATGGTCGGCGCCTTCCGGCGCAGCACCGGGATGAGCTTCGGCAGCAGGTACGGCCCGATGGTGTAGATCGCGCCCAGGCGCAAGGGGCCGGCAAGCGGGTCCTTGGCGGCCTGCGCGAGGTCCTTCACGCGCGCGGCCTCCTCCAGCACGCGCTGCGCCTGCTCCACCACGCGGCTCCCCACGGGGGTCACCGTCACCTCGCCGGGGCCGCGCTCGAACAGCACCACGCCCAGCTCCTCTTCGAGCTTCTTGATCGCGACCGACAGCGTCGGCTGCGACACGAAGCAGGTCTCGGCGGCGCGGCCGAAGTGCCGCTCGCGCGCGACCGCCACGATGTAGCGCAGCTCGGTGAGGGTCATCGGCGCCGCGCGAGGAAGTACAACGGGATGCCGAGCGCCATCACCGCGATGCCGGCGAGCACCGCGGAGCCGAAGCTCACGGCGAAGCGCACGTAGTTGACGCTCGAGTACAGCATGTAGGCGCAGGTGGCACAGAACACGAGCGGCACGAGCGGATACAGCGGCACGTTGAACGCGGCGGCGCGGCCTTCGCGCGCGCGGAACACGATCAGCGCGACGCCGCAGCCGAGGAAGAAGGTCCAGAACACCGGCGTGGTGTAGGCGACCATCGAGGTGAAGCCGTCGGGCGTGAACGAGGCGGCGAGCACCAGCGCGAGCGTGAGCGCCGCCTGGGCGACGAGCGCGTTGGCCGGCGTGCTTCCCGCCTCGCGCCAGCGGCCGAGGAAGCCGAACAGCGGCTCGTCGCGCCCGAAGGCGTAGTTGGTGCGCGCGCCGGTGAGGATGGCGGCGTTCATGGTCGTGAGCGCCGCCACGCAGACGATGAACGCGATCGCCTTCGCGCCGCCCTCGCCGGCCGCCAGGCGCAGCACGTCGGCCGCGACCGCCTGGGAGTCGCGCAGGCCGCCGAGCCCGAGCGCGCGGAAGTACGCCAGGTTCACCACCAGGTACAGCACGGTGATGGCGAGGATGCCGGCCACCAGGATGCGCAGCATGTTGCGGCGGGGATCGCGCACCTCGCCGGCGATGTAGGCCGCCTCGTTCCAGCCGCCGTAGGTGAGCAGCACGAAGATCATCGCGAGGCCCAGGTTGCTCGGGCCCGGCTCGGCGGGCGACGGCGGCGCCGCGCCGCTCGAGAGCCCCGCGAGGGCGATCGCGGCGAGCGCGATGACGAGCGCGGCGCTCAGCACCTTCTGCGCGTTCTTGCCCTGCGTCGTGCCGGCGAGGTTGAGCGCGGTCAGCGCCACGACGCTGAGCGCGGCGTACAGCGCCGCGCCCTTCGAGCCGAGGGGCAGGATCTGCTGCGCGTAGTCGCCGAAGACGAAGGCCACCGCGGCAATCGCGCCGGTCTGCACCACCGTCATGCGCGACCAGGCGAACACGAACGAGGCGCCGCGCCCGTAGGCGCGCTCGAGGAAGCGGTACTCGCCGCCGGTTTCCGGAAAACGCCCGGAGAGCTCGGCGTACACGAGCGCGCCGCACAGCGAGGCGACGCCGCCCGCTATCCACACGAGGGCGAACTCCATCCCGCTCGAGACGTTGGCGGCGACGATGGACGGCGTCTTGAAGATGCCCGCCCCGACCACCATGCCGATCACCAGCATCACGCCGTCGAACGCCGACAGCAGCGGGCGCGGCACCGCGCCCGCTACGGCCGCCTTTGCGCCGTCCATGGAAAGCTCCTTGTCTGGTTGCCGTCCGAAACCGTGAGCGTACCCTCGATGCGCCCGCCGTCGACACGCCCGGCGAACAAATGGTTCCAGGCGTGGGCGCCTACGACGCCCGTCACCACGATCTTCAGCTCGGTGCCGCGCAACCGGCTCGCGCGCACGAGCAGGTCACGGCCACCGGTGCCAACGGCGACCTCGAGCGCCTGGTGGCGCTGGGCGATGTCGAACGTCCAGCGCCCGCCGTGGCCCGGGATCTCGCCCGTCCAGCGCCCGCGCGCGTCGGCGGGCACGACCCAGAGCTCGACGCGCGACTGGCCGTCCACGCCGACCGGCTTCTCGGGCACGCGCAGCTCGAGCCGCTCGTCGCTCTCCCAGTCGCCGATGCCGCCGTCGTGCGAGACGATGCGCGTGCCGGGCCTGAGCGCGAGCAGCTTCGGCAGGAGCCTGGCGTTGACCTCGGGCAACAGGTAGAACGCGACCACGCTCGCCTGCGAGAGGTCCGTCTCGAACAGGTCGCGCACCTCGAAGCGCGCGCGGGCCGCGACGCCCGCCTTCGCCGCGTTCTCGGTCGCGAGCTTGACGAGCGCGGGATCGAGGTCGACGCCGAAGGCGCGCGCACCGCGGCGCGCGGCGGCGATGACGATGCGCCCGTCGCCCGAGCCCAGATCGACCAGCGTGTCGCCCGGCCCCACCTCGGCGAGGCGCAGCATGCGCTCGACGATCTCGGGCGGCGTGACCACGAACGGCACGGCGCCATCGTCCCACGACTGGCCGAGCGCCGGCAGCGCGCACAGCGCCAGCAAGCCGGAGAGGAAGGCTCTCAAGGGTAGAATCCCGGTCGCGCCCCGGTAGCTCAGTGGATAGAGCAGCCCCCTCCTAAGGGGCAGGTCGGACGTTCGATTCGTCTCTGGGGCGCCATTTGCATGCACGGGCACAAGTCGTCGAGTGGGGCGATTGTATGCACAAACGCGCCGCCGCCGGATGCCTGAACTTTTCCCGCCGCTCCCGGTCTGTCGTTGCACAGGCTTTCGATTCCAGGAGACCCGTCGTGAAGCTGCCGCTTGCCGTCACCGCCCTGGCCGCCGCTGCCCTCGTTGCGGGGTGCACGACGACCACCGACTATCCCGCCACGCCGGCCTACAGCCGCTACCAGGTGGAGGACATCATCGCCATGTCCAAGGCCGGCGATTCCGACGCCCAGATCATCGCCAAGCTGCGGCGTTCGAGCGGCTTCTATCCGCTGACCGCCTCGGAGATCGTGAAGCTGCACGCCGAGGGCGTTTCGCTCGCCGTGCTCGACTACATGCAGAAGGCGTACGTGCGCGGCGTGCGCATGGAGGAGCGTTTCCAGCTGCCGAGCCGCTTCAGCTCTCAGTACTGAGCCCCGGGACCCGCAAGCCGGGCCGAATCGCGACGTACTGCTAGTCGGCGGGCGCCTGCCGCTGCAGCGGGCGCCGCCGCAGCCACCAGTAGCCGACGAATGCCGCGATCGGCGCGCAGGCGGCCACCGCCACGGCGCGGTCGGGATGGAAGAGCACGACCATGGCGGCGGCGGCCAGCACCACGCGCAGCGCCAGGTCGAGTCCGCGCCCGTCGGCGAACTGCGCCTGCAGGCTGAAGCTGACGCCGATCGTGGTCGCGAGCAGCAGCGCCATGGCGCCGAGCTGCGCGAGCCCCGGCTCCATCACCAGCTCGGGCCGCGTGAACACGCCCGCCATGAGGACGAACAGCGACACGCAGATGGTGATCGCGCGAAACAGCGTCTGCGCGAAGGAGGCGTCGGCGATCTTCGCCGTCACCGCCGCCGAGACCGAGGTGGGCGGCGTCACCTCCCCCCACACCGCGAGGAAGAAGGCGAAGAAGTGCACCACCCAGGGATTGACGCCGATCGACACCATGGGCGGCGCGACCACGAGCGCGGTGATGATGTAGGTGGGCGCCGGCGGCAGCCCCGTGCCGAGCAGCGCGCCGAAGAAGAAGGCGACCAGCACCATGGCCGCGAGGTTGATGCCGGCGGCGGCAATGAGCAGCGAGCCGATCTTGGTGGGCACGCCGGTGATCACGAGCGCGCCGGTCATGATGGACAGGGTGGCGAGCAGCAGCGTGAGCTCCGAGGTCATGCTGGCGTAGTACTGCACGAAGCGGTGCAGACGGGCGAGGAATTCGCGCCAGCCCTGCGCCCGCGCGCGCAGCGCGGCGACCACGTGCGCGGCGGTGAGCAGCGCGCCGATGGCGATGAACACGTACAGCGCCGCGAACATCGGCGCGAGGTGCAGGATGCCCATCAGGCCGATCAGTCCGGCGACCACGCCGGCGAAGGCCGCGAGATTCATCCAGTCGGTCCACGCCATGCGCTCGGCCTGGAAGACGTTGAGGCGCGCGCGGTAGCGCGTGGACAGCAGGTAGACCGACACGCTCACGCCCACGTAGTAGATGATGGCCGGCGCGTAGCCGCGGGCGACCACGTCGAAGTAGCTGCGGCCGAGGAACTCGGCCATGAGGAACGCCGCGATGCCCATCACCGGCGGCATCAGCTGCCCGCCGAGCGAGGACGCCGTCTCGATGGCGGCGGCGGTGGCGCGTGGCATGCCCGCGCCGATCATCGCGGGTATGGTCGCCGAGCCGACGGTGATCGCGTTCGCCGCGCCGCTGCCGCTCACGGTGCCCACGCCCATCGAGCCGAGCACCGCGGACTGGGGCAGCGCGTGGGGCGAGCGCACCGCGATCTGCTTGGAGCCGCGCAGGATGGAGTCGATCGCGCCGTAGGCGCGCAGCACCGCCAGCACGAGGATGAACGAGCCGATCAGGGTGAGCGCGAGCTGCGGCAGGTTGGAGAAGATGCCGGTGGACATCTCGACGCTCATTGAGCTCGCGATGCGCTCCCAGGACATGCCCGGATGGAAGAACATGCCGGGCACGTGCTTGCCGTACACCGCGTAGACGATGAGCAGCACGTTGAGCACGAAGAGCGCGGGGTGGTGGCGGCGCGAATACTCCAGCACCAGCAGCGCCATCAGCGCGCCCAGCGTGAGGTCGGTCGCGTTCCAGAAGCCGGCGCGCACCGTGCCGATCTGCTCGTACTCGACGAACATGTAGGCGGCCACGGCGAACGAAAACAGCACGTACACCGCGGCGAGCGCGTAGCCGAGCGCCGCGGGCAGCCCCGGGTAGAACTCGCCTTTGTGCACCTCCTCGAGCGTGAAGAGCACGAAGCAGACCGGCACCAGCGTGACGGCAAGCAGCGTCGGCCCGCCCTCGCTCGTCCAGTAGTAGCCGAGGAGATAGGCGAAGAACAGGATCGCCACCAGCGTGTACAGCCACCCGGCGATGCGCCGGCCGAGCGGCGGGGCGGCTTCGGTCATCGGAAGAATGCGCTCCTTCGACAAGCGAAGGGGACGGGCGGCCTCGCCGCCCGTCCCCTCGTCTTCAGCTCGATTGGATCCGGGCGCGACTTACTTCGCGACCCGCGAATCCCACTTCGCGTCCCAGACGCCCTTCTCGCGCATGTAGCGCGCGAGCCCGGGGTGGATCTCGACGAGGTTGGCCGCCGCTTCCACGCCCTTCCGCTGCATGCCCGCCATGTCCGCCGCGATCTGCGAGAAGCCCGGGTCCGACTTGGCGAGCGCCGCCACGTTCTTCTCCACGACCTTCAGGAAGCGGTACACGTCGTCGGCCGACACTTCCATGCCGACGTGGAAGCCGTAGTAGAACGGCAGCAGCACGACCTTGTCGGCGTGCACGTCGCGCCGGAACGCGGAAGGGCTGACCTCGGTGACGGCGAAGCCGGCCTTCTTCAGCGCGGCGATCTCGTCCGCGCTCGGGTTGAGCGCCGCCCAGTCGCTCGCGAGCGAGGCCTCCGTGATCCACGGCGCCGTGGTCGCCTCGCCGTTCGTGTAGATGATGAAGCCGTCGATGCCGCCGCCGGCGAGCAGCGACCCCGCCGCGGACAGGTCCACCTGTCGGTAGTTGTGCTTCACGCCGAGCGCGGCGTAGGCGCGCTCGAGCTGCGCGCGCGTGTCCCAGGGCAGCGGACCCGTGAACACGGGCTTGCCGGCGAGGTCCTTCCAGCTCTTGAACTTGCCGCGGTCTTCCGCGCGCACCGCGCTGCCGACCTCGACCGTGAACGCCCAGAACGACTGCACGGGCTGGCGCTTCATCGCCGACTTGAAGCCCTTGAAGCGGTTCGTGTCGTTGGCGAGCTCGTAGAAGGCGATGTCGGCGCCGTAGTAGCCGTCGAACTGGCCGGTCGCGTAGCCTTTCACGCTGACGATGGCGCCGGGCGTGGGCTGCACGGTCACGCGGTAGCCGGTCCACTCCTTGTTGAGGACCTCGGCCAGCACCACCAGGGCCTTGTGGCCCGAGGAGCCGACTGCCGAGGTTCCCCAGCGGATGTCCTTCTGCGCGACGGCGCTGGTGCCCAATGCCGCGAGCAGTGCGGCGGCGAGCAGCGAGATGATGCGCTTCATCATGTGATTTCCTCCTCCAGTTGCGTCGAAGACGACGTGCGGGCCGGGGCCTTCGTCGATCCGCCATCCCCCGTCCGGCAGCCCGATTCTAAACCTCATTGGCGCCAACACCGCATAATAGGCCATGTTCCCCGGAAAATGGTACGACGAGGTGGCGATCGGCGAGCGCTTCGCCACGAGCCTCACCGTGACCGAGACGCACCTCGTGCTCGGCTCGGGAATGTTCGGCGATTTCAATCCCCTGCACGTGGACGAGGCGTTCGCGAAGAAGTCGATGTTCGGCACGCGCATCCTGCACGGGCCGTTCACGAGCGCGCTCGTCGCCGCGCCCGTAGGAATGTACTTCTCCGGCACCGCGCTCGCCTATCTCGAGCACGCCTGCCGCTTCAAGGCGCCGGTGCGCCCCGGCGATACGCTCACCAGCGATTGGACGGTGACCGACAAGCTCGACAAGCCGAAGCACAAGGGCGGCATCGTCGTGCTGCGCTGCACATGCCGCAATCAGCATGGCGAAACCGCCGTCGAGGCCGACGGCAAGCTCCTCGTCGCCGCGCGACCTAGCGCCTGAAGCCCTCGACCCACTTGCGGTCGATGCGATCTTTCCAGCGCCACACCCAGGCGCCCTCCCAGCTCATCCCGCCCCAGTCGGCGATCGCGTAGCGCCGCCCGCAGGACAGCAGCGCGAGCGCGCGCCGCTGCGGCGCGAAGCGTCGCGCCTCGCCGCGCAGGTTCGCCGCGAGCACGGGCGCGTGGCGCACCGCGTACACGCCGGACCTGGGGTGCGGCGCGTCGCGCAGCGTCGCGCAGTCGCCCGCCGCGTGCACCTCCGGGTGCGAGACGCTGCGCAGGCGCTCGTCCACGAGCACGAAGCCGCGCTCGTCCACCGCGAGGCCGCTCGTCGCGAGCCACGGCAGCGCGCGCGCGCCCGCGGTCCAGACCACCAGGTCGGTCGCTTCGCCTTCGTACGCCGACTTGCGCAGCGCGACGCCGCGCGCCTCGAGCTGGCGCGCGATGCGCCGCGCGAGCCCCGGGCGGAACATCGGCCGGTCGGAAAAGAGCGTCACGCGCGCGCGCGTGGCGTGCGCCATCGCCATGGACACCTCGACGCCGGCGGCGCCGCCGCCGACCACGGCGATCGAGCGCACGCGATCCTTCACCTCGAGCCAGCGCGCCATGAACGGCTCGAAGGGCTTCGCCGCGAGCGCGCCGGGCGGCGCGCCCGCCTCCGAACCCACGTCGAGCGAGGCGATGTCGTAGGCGAGCTCGGCGCCGTCCTCGAGCCGCGCGATGCGCCGCGCGGCATCCAGCGCCACGACGCGCCCGAGCACCAGCCTCACGCCCGCACGCGCGGCGAGCGCCGCGACGTCGAGGCGGATCTCGTCCGCCGCATAGTGCCCGGCGACGAATCCCGGCAGCATGCCGGAATAGGTATGGTGCGGGTACGGCGTGACCAGGGTCACGTCGCCCGGCACGCCCGCGCGCAGCACCCAGGCATGCGCGTGCCCGCCGCCGACCAGCAGGACGCGCTTCACCCGCGCGCTTCTTCGCGCTTGCGCAGCTCTTTTCTCTGCACCTTGCCCGTGGTGGTCATGGGCAGCGCGTCGATGAACTCGATCTCCTTCGGGTACTCGTAGGGCGCGAGGCGCCCGCGCACGTGCTGCTGGATGTCCTCTTCCAGCGCCTTGGAGGCCTTCTGCCCCGGCTGCAGCACGATGAAGGCCTTGACCACCGCGCCGCGCGTGGCGTCGGGCTTGCCGATCACCGCGGCGTTCGCCACCGCCGGATGCTTCACCAGGCAATTCTCGATCTCCGCCGGCCCGATGCGATAGCCCGAGCTCTTGATGACGTCGTCCGAGCGTCCCTGGTACCAGAGGTAGCCGTCCTCGTCCATGCGCCCCTGGTCGCCGGTGCAGCCCCAGCCGTCGACGTACTTTTCCTCCGTCGCCTTCGGGTTCTTCCAGTACTCCAGGAAATGCACGGGATCGCGCTGGCCATTGCACTCGCGGTGCACCGCGATCTCGCCCAGCTCGCCGCGCGGCACCTCGTTGCCCTTGTCGTCGATCACCGCCACGCGGTGCCCGGGGTAGGGCCGGCCGATGGAGCCGGGCTTCACCGGCCAGGCGGCCTGGCAGTTGCCGACCACGTAGTTGATCTCGGTCTGGCCGAACATCTCGTTGATGGTGACGCCGAGCTGCTCGCGCGCCCACTCGATCACGGTGACGCCCACCGACTCGCCCGCGCTCATGATCGAGCGCAGGTTGAGCGCGTACTTCCCCTTCGGCTCGGGCACCGCCTTCATCATGAGCTTGAGCGCGGTGGGAAAGAGGAACGAGTTGCGGATGCCGTACTTCTCCAGCAGGTAGTAGGCGCGCTCGGCGTCGAAGCGCCCGCGGTAGCCGAGGATCGGGATGCCGAACATCCACGCCGGCAGCAGCGCGTCCATCAGGCCGCCGGTCCACGCCCAGTCGGCGGGCGACCAGAAAATATCTCCAGGCACCGGAAAGTAGTCGTGCGAGTGGACGAAGCCGGGCACGTTGCCGAGAAGGATGCGATGGGGCTTGAGCGCGCCCTTGGGCGGCCCGGTCGTGCCGCTCGTGTAGATGATGAGCGAGGGGTCCTCGGCGCGCGTGTCGACGCTCGCGAAGCGCGCGCTCGATTTCGCGAGCAGGTCTTCCCAGGCGTGCACGCCCGCCTCGCGCGCGCCGCCCACGCCGATCACGTGGCGCAGGTGCGAGAGCTTCGGCTTCGCCGCCCACAGGTTCGCGATCGTCGTCGGCTCGACGATGGCGACGCTCACCTCCGCGTGCTCCATGCGGTACTCGAGCGCGTCCGGGCCGAAGAGGTGCGACAGCGGCACCGCGATCGCGCCCATCTGGAAGATTGCGATGTAGGCGATCGCCGTCTCGGGGCGCTGCGGCAGCAGGAGCGCCACGCGGTCGCCGCGCTGCACGCCGAGGCCGGCGAGCGCGTTGGACAGGCGGTTCGCCTCGCGCTGCACGTCCCAGAAGGTGTAGGCGGCACTCGCGCCCGACTCGTCCTCCCAGTACAGCGCGAAGCGCGCGCGGTCCGGCGCCCAGCGGCCGCAGCAGGCCTCGGCCATGTTGTAGCGCTCGGGCACCTGCCAGCGGTGGGCCGCGTAGAGCTCGTCGTAGCGGTTCGCCATGGCGCGCATTCTATACTTCGGCCATGACCCCCAAAGCCCTCGTCTTCGACGCCTACGGCACCTTGTTCGACGTGCATTCGGTCGTGCGCCGGTGCGACGCGCTCTGGCCCGGCAAGGGCGCGGCGCTCTCGCAGCTCTGGCGCGCGAAACAGCTCGAGTACACCTGGCAGAGGAGCCTGATGCGGCGCTACGCGCCCTTCTCGCAGGTGACGCGCGAGGCGCTCGGCTACGCCTGCGAGGCGATGGAGCTCGCGCTCGACGCGGCGACGACCGAGTCGCTCATGCAGGCGTACCTGCGCCTCGCGGCCTACCCCGACGTGCCGAAGGCGCTCGCGCAGTTCAGGACCCGCACCGCCATCCTGTCGAACGGCTCGCCCGACATGCTCGAGCCGCTCGTGCAGCACTCGGGCCTGACATTCGACGCGGTGCTGAGCGTGGATCCGCTCAAGGTGTACAAGCCCGCGCCCGAGGTCTACCAGCTCGCGGTGGACCGGCTCGGCGTGGCGAAGGACGAGATCGGCTTCGTGTCGTCGAACTGCTGGGACGCGCTCGGCGCGAAATCCTTCGGCTTTCGCGTGCACTGGATCAACCGGGGCCAGGCGCCGGTGGACCGCCTGGGCTTCGCACCGGACGCGATCGTCGGCGGCCTCGGCGACCTCGTCGGCGAATGAAGTTCTGCTCCAACTGCGCCGCGCCGCTCGCGCGGCGCGTGCCGCCCGGCGACAACCTGCCGCGCTGGGTGTGCGACGCCTGCGGCGAGATCCACTACCAGAACCCCAAGCTGGTGGTGGGCGCGATCCCGGAGCACGAGGGGCGCATCCTCATCTGCCGCCGGGCGATCGAGCCGCGCTACGGCTACTGGACCCTGCCGGCCGGCTTCATGGAGAACGACGAGACGCCCGGCCAGGCGGCGCTGCGCGAGACCCTGGAGGAAGCCGGCGCGCGCATCGAGCTCGGGCCGCCCTTCAGCATGATCGCCGTGCCGCGCGTGAACCAGGTGCACCTGTTCTACCGCGCGCGCCTCGCGGACCTCGAGTTCAAGCCCGGAGAAGAAAGCCTGGAGGTGGCGCTGGTCGAGGAGGCGCGGGTGCCCTGGAAGGACATCGCCTTCCGCACCGTGGGCATCACGCTCAAGCGCTGGTTCGCCGACCGCGCGGCGGGTGCCTTCGGCTTCCACGCCGAGGACCTGCCGCTCGGCTAGAATGCCGCGAAAACGAGGGGGAGGCACCATGAAGAAAGCGCTGCTCGTCCCGCTGCTCGCCTTTGCGCCGCTCGCCTCGGCCGCCGACGCGAAGCTCGATCCCGCCAACACCGCCTGGATGATCACCGCATCGGTGCTCGTCCTGTTCATGACGCTGCCGGGGCTGGCGCTGTTCTACGCCGGCCTGGTGCGCGCGAAGAACGTGCTCTCGGTGCTCATGCAGTGCTTCGCGATCGCCTGCGCGGCGACGCTCGTGTGGGTGGCCGTCGGCTACAGCCTGACGTTCGGCGACGGCGGCGGCGCGAACGCCTTCTACGGCGGCTTCGGCAAGGCCTTTCTCGCCGGGGTGGGCAGGGACTCGGTGTCCGGCACCATCCCCGAGACGGTGTTCGCGATGTTCCAGCTCACCTTCGCCGTCATCACGCCGGCGCTCGTCGTCGGCGCCTACGCCGAGCGCGTGCGCTTCGGCGGCATGCTGCTGTTCAGCATGCTGTGGCTGCTCCTCGTCTACTGCCCGATCGCGCACTGGGTCTGGGGCGGCGGCTGGCTGGCGAAGCTGGGGGTCATGGACTTCGCCGGCGGCCTCGTGGTGCACCTCAACGCGGGCCTCGCGGCGCTCGTGTGCGCGCTCGTGCTCGGCCCGCGCAAGGGCTTTCCCGACACGCCGATGCCGCCGCACAACATGACGATGGTCGTCACCGGCGCCTGCATGCTGTGGGTCGGCTGGTTCGGGTTCAACGCGGGCAGCGCGCTCGCCGCCGACGGCACGGCGGGCATGGCGATGCTCGTCACGCACATCGGCGCGGCGACCGGCTCGCTCGCCTGGCTCGTGTGCGAGTGGCTGCGCTATGGCAAGCCCTCGGTGCTCGGCATCGTCACCGGCATGGTGGCAGGCCTCGGCACCATCACGCCGGCCTCGGGCTTCGTCGGACCGATGGGCGCGATCGTCATCGGCGCGGCGGCGGGCGTGGTCTGCTTCGCGGCCACCAATTACATCAAGCGCTCGCTCCGCATCGACGACTCGCTGGACGTGTTCCCGGTGCACGGCGTGGGCGGCGTCCTCGGCACGCTGCTCACCGGCGTGTTCGTCGCCGCCTCGCTGGGCGGCGCCGGACTGCCCGAGGGCGCGACGATCGCAAGCCAGCTCGGCGTGCAGCTCGTGGGCGTGGCCGCGACGGCGCTATGGTGCGGCGTGCTGACCTGGATCCTGCTCAAGCTGACCGACGCCCTCGCCGGCCTGCGCGTCGGCAGCGAGGAGGAAACGGAAGGCCTGGACACCGTGCTGCACAACGAAAAGGGCTACAACCTGTAGTGCGCCGGCGCGAGTTCATCAAGCTCTGCGCCGCCACGGCGGCCGCCACGGGCGCGCCGGCGATCGCGGCCGACGCGCGGCCGCGCTTCTATGCGCGCGCGAAGCTGGTGGGCGAAGGCGGCGCGCCGCTGCGCGCCCGGGCCCTGCCGGTGCGCCAGAACCTGATCTTCCACTACCCCTACGCGTCCACGCCGTGCTTTCTGCTCAACCTCGGGCGGCCGGCCGCGGCCGCCGCGCGGCTGAAGACAGAGGACGGGCGCGATTACGAGTGGCGCGGCGGCGTCGGCGCCGCGCGCTCGGTCGTCGCCTACTCGGCGATCTGCGCGCACAAGCTCACCTATCCCACGCGCGACATCAGCTTCATCAGCTTCCGCGCCGAGAAGAGCGCGCGCAACAAGCTCGGCGAGGTGATCCACTGCTGCTCCGAGCACAGCCAGTACGATCCGGCCCAGGGCGGCCGCGTGCTCGCCGGCCCTGCGCCGCAGCCCCTCGCCGCGATCCTGCTCGAGCACGACGCGGCGAGCGACGAGCTGACCGCGGTGGGCACGCTCGGCGGGGAAATGTTCGACGCGTTCTTCGAGAAGTACGCGTTCCGACTGGCGCTGGAAGGTGGCGGCGCGCTGCGCCGCGCTGTCTCGGGCAGCGCGCCGGTGACCGCGCTGGAAGACTACTGCCGCCAGCAGGTGAAGTGCTGAAATGGCTCGCCGCCGGCGAGCCGTTCCCGCCGGTCGAAAGCGCGCTCAAGGAGCCGAACGGCCTGCTCGCCGCGGGCGGCGACCTCTCCGTCGCGCGCCTGCTCGAGGCCTACCGCCGCGGCATCTTCCCCTGGTACTCGGGCGGCGAGCCGATCCTGTGGTGGTCGCCCGACCCGCGCATGGTGCTGTACTGCGACGAGCTGAAGGTGAGCCGCTCGCTCGGCAAGAACCTGCGCAACAAGGGCTACGTGGTGCGCATCGACACGGCGTTCCGCGAGGTGCTCGCCGGCTGCGCGGGCCCGCGCGCCGACGGCGGCGGCACCTGGCTCGGCGAGGACATGCGCAAGGCCTATCTTGCCCTGCACCGGGCCGGGCACGCGCACTCCTTCGAGACCTGGCGCGGCGGCGAGCTGGTGGGCGGCCTGTACGGCGTGGCGCTCGGGCGCATGTTCTACGGCGAGTCCATGTTCTCGCGCGCCACCGACGCCTCCAAGGTGGCGCTGGTCGCGCTGGTCGCCGAGCTCCGCCGCCGCGGCATGCCGCTCGTCGACTGCCAGGTGAGGACGCCGCTGCTCGCGGCGCTCGGCGCGCGCGAAATCCCGCGCCGGGCCTTTTTGCGCGAGTTGGCGGCGTTGGTACACTACGACGAGGCCCCTGGGAAATGGACGCGAGAGACGACCACCGATGTCCCGGCTGAATGACCTGCCGCATGCGGTACTGCAGTTCTACGTCACGGCGCCCTATCCCTGCAGCTACCTGCCCGAGCGCATGGCGCGCTCGCAGGTGGCCACGCCCTCGCACCTGATCAACACCGAGCTCTACGGCGACCTCGTCAAGTCGGGCTTCCGCCGCAGCGGCATCTTCACCTACCGCCCGCATTGCGACAGCTGCCGCGCCTGCGTGCCGGTGCGCATCCCGGCGGGCGAGTTCGTGGCCAACCGCTCGCAGCGCCGCGCCTGGAAGGAGCACGCGGGGCTCACCGCGCAGCTGCAGCCGCTCAAGTTCCGCCTCGAGCACTATGCGCTTTACCTGCGCTACCAGTCGCGGCGCCACTCCGGCGGCGGCATGGACAACGACAGCCGCGACCAGTACTCGCACTTCCTGCTGCAGAGCCGCGTCGACACGCGCCTCGTGGAGTTCCGCGACCAGGGCCAGCTCGTCATGGTGTCGATCGTCGACTACCTGCCCGACGGGCTGTCCTCGGTTTACACCTTCTTCGAGCCCGAGCGCCGCGGCGCGAGCTACGGCACCTACAACGTCCTCTGGCAGATCGAGGCCTGCCGCGCGCTGGGGCTGCCCTACCTCTACCTCGGCTACTGGATCCGCGAGAGCCCGAAGATGGCCTACAAGGCGCGCTTCATGCCGATCGAGGGCTTCACCGGCGGCGGCTGGCGGCGCCTGTCCGGGCCGGACCTCGCGCGCATGCGCTTCTAGCGGATGCTCTATGCGCTGGCGCGGCCGCTGCTCTTTCGCCTCGACCCGGAGCTCGCGCACGAGCTGACGCTCGGCCTCGCCGACGCGCCGCTGCGCCTCGGACTGCTGCGCGTGCCGCGCCTGCCCGGCGCGCCGGTGCGCGCGATGGGCCTGGCGTTCCCGAACGCGGTCGGGCTCGCCGCGGGCCTGGACAAGAACGCGGCGCACGTCGACGCCCTCGCCCGGCTGGGCTTCGGCTTCCTCGAGGTGGGCACCGTCACGCCGCGCCCGCAGCCCGGCAGCCCGCGACCGCGCCTTTTCCGCCTGCCGCGGGCGGAAGCGCTCATCAACCGCATGGGCTTCAACAGCGCGGGGCTCGACGTCTTCATGGACAACCTGTCGCGGGCGCGCTGGCGCGGCGTGCTCGGCATCAACATCGGCAAGAACGCCGACACGCCGATCGAGCGCGCCGCCGAGGACTACGAGGCCTGCCTCGAGCGCGTGTACGCGCGCGCCGACTACGTGACCATCAACGTGTCCTCGCCCAACACGAAGAACCTGCGCGAGCTGCAGCGCGACGAGGCGCTCGATGCGCTGCTCGCGCGGCTGGCCGCGCTGCGCGCGCGCCTCACCGAGCGCCATGGCCGGCGCGTGCCGCTCGCGCTCAAGGTGGCGCCCGACCTCGAGCCCGCGCAGGTGCAGGGCATCGCCGACGCGGTGCGCCGCCACGGCGTGGACGGCGTGATCGCCACCAATACGTCGGTGTCGCGCGAAGGCGTCGTGGGCCTGCCCCACGCCGCGGAATCCGGCGGCCTGTCGGGCGCGCCGATTCGCGCGCGCGCCACCGCCACGCTCGCCGCGCTCGCCGCCGCGCTGAAGGGCGAGGCGGCGCTCGTCGGCGTCGGCGGCATCCTGCGCGGCGAGCACGCGGGGGAGAAGCTCGACGCGGGCGCCTCGCTCGTGCAGTTGTACACTGGCCTCGTCTATCGAGGCCCGGAGCTGGTCGCCGAATGCATATCGGCCTGCCAAAAGAGATCAAGGACGGCGAGTTCCGCGTCGGCCTGACGCCCGCCGGCGTGGCGGCGGCGGTGCGCGCGGGCCACGCGGTCACCGTGCAGGCCGGCGCCGGCGCCGACAGCGGCTTCGCCGACGAGGACTATCAGCGCGCGGGGGCGCGGCCGGGCGATCCCTGGGAGGTCGAGCTCGTCGTCAAGGTGAAGGAGCTGCAACCGGCCGAGTACGCCCGGCCACGACCCGGGCAGATCGTTTTCTGCTTCCAGCATTTCGCGCCCGACAAGGCGCTGCTCGAGGCCGCGCTCCAGTCCGGGGCCACCTACGTCGCCTTCGAGACCGTGGGCGAAGCCGACGGCAGCCTGCCCATCCTCAAGCCCATGTCGAAGATCGCCGGGCGCCTCGCCGTGCAGGTCGGCGCGTGGTGCCTGCAGAAGCACCAGGGCGGCAGCGGCGTGCTGCTGCCCGGGGTGGACGGCGTGCCGCCGGGCAAGGTCGTGATCATCGGGGCGGGCAGCGTCGGCTCGAACGCCCTCGCCGTGGCGCATGGCATGGGCGCGCAGGTGTCCGTCTACGCAAGGAGCGAGAAGCACCTCGCGGCGCTGCGCGCGCGCTACCCCGAGGCGCGCTTTTCCACCGCGGCGCCGGAGGTCGCCGACGCCGATCTCGTGATCGGCGCCGTGCTCGTGCCGGGAAGCCTCTCGCCTAAACTCGTCTCCCGCGCCATGCTGCGCGGCATGCGCCGCGGCTCCGCGCTCGTCGATGTCGGCATCGACCAGGGCGGCATCGCCGAGACTTCGCGCCCCACCAAGCACAGCGCGCCGATTTTCGTCGAGGAGGGCGTGGTGCACTACTGCGTGCCGAACATGCCTTCGGCCTGCGCGCGCACGGCGAGCCTCGCGCTGGAGCACGCGAGCCTGCCCTGGCTGCTCGAGCTCGCCGGCGGCAGGATGTCGCCCGCGCTCGCCACCGGCTTCCAGGCGCGGGCCGGGAAGGTCGTGCACGAGAAGCTCGCGCGCGACACGGGTCGCCCCTGCCACCCGCTGTGAAGCGCGCCGCCGTCGCCCTCGTCGACGAGGCGCGCTGCATCGGCTGCGCGCGCTGCATCGACGCCTGCCCGGTGGATGCGATCGTCGGCGCGCGCGGCTTCATGCACACCGTGGTCGCGGAGCTCTGCGTGGGATGCGACCTGTGCCTGCCGCCCTGCCCCGTGGACTGCATCGACATGGTGCCCGCGCCGGCCCCCTGGACCGCCGCCGATGCGCGCGCGGCGAAGGCGCGCGCCGCCGCGCGCAAGCGGCGCCTCGCGCGGCTCGCGGCAATGCCGGCGAGCGATCCGGCGCGCCGGCGCGCCGTGCTCGCCGCGGCTCTCGCGAAGCGGCGATGAGCCCCGCGAAGCGCGAGGAACTCTTTCGCCGGCTGCGCGCGGCGAATCCCGAGCCGAAGAGCGAGCTCGACTTCGGCACGCCCTACCAGCTGCTCGTCGCCGTCGTCCTCTCCGCGCAGGCGACCGACCGGTCGGTGAACCTCGCCACGGCGAGGCTGTTTCCCGTCGCGGGCACGCCGCGCGCGATGGCGGCGCTCGGCGAGCAAAGGCTCGCCGATTACATCCGCACCATCGGCCTGTACCGCACCAAGGCGAAGAACGTGATCGCGCTGTCGCGCATCCTCCTCGAACGCCACGACGGCGAGGTGCCGCGCGAGCGCGAGGCGCTGCAGGCGCTCCCGGGGGTGGGCCGCAAGACCGCGAACGTGGTGCTGAACGTCGCTTTCGGCGAGCCGACCATCGCGGTGGACACGCACATCTTCCGCGTCGCGAACCGCACGGGCCTGGCGCCCGGGAAGAACCCCGAGGAGGTCGAGGCGAAGCTGCTGAAGGCGGTGCCCGAGGAATACCGCCGGCACGCGCACCACTGGCTGATCCTGCACGGGCGCTACGTGTGCCTCGCGCGCAAGCCGCGCTGCCCGGATTGCCCGATCCGGGACCTGTGCGCCTACAAGGACAAGACCCGCGCCTAGCGCTGGCTGTGCAGCCCCGACTTGCGGCTCGCGAACCAGGCCGCGATGTCCTCGATGTCCTGCGTCGACAGCGACCCGGCGAAGCCCTTCATGACGGCGTTGTTGCGCTTGCCGGACTTGTAGTCCTGCAGCGCCTTCACCAGGTAGTCGTAATGCTGCCCGGCGAGGATCGGGTTCTCGGGCGCGGCGGGCTTGTCGCCCTCGGCGCCGTGGCAGGCGGCGCAGACCTGGGAGGCTTTCTGCTTGCCCGCTTCGGCGTTGCCCGCGGCGTGCGCCGCGCCGGCAAGGCCGCAGGCGAGGATGGCGATCAGGAGGCGGCTCATTTTGCGCCTCCGTAGTAATCCGCGAGCTGCGCGATGTCGTCGTCCGAGAGGCTCGCCGCGATGCCTCGCATCGAGGGGTGCCAGCGCTCGCCCGCGCGGTAGGCCTTAAGCGCGTTGGCGAGGTAGGCCGGCGTCTGCCCGCCGATCTTCGGCACGTGGTAGACGACCGGGTACGCGGTCTTGTAGCCGGGGATGCCGTGGCAGCCGGTGCACATCGAAACCTTGTCGTGCACGGGCACCGCGGGCTTCTGCGCAGCCGCGGCGCCGCTGCCGGCGACGAGGGCGGCGGCAAGAATTGAGCGAGCGAGCATGTTGTTTGTATGGGTTGGGGTAGCGAGAGACCGGCCGATTATAATGCGATTTTCGAAGAGGGCAGTGCATGCGTTTCTCAGGTTCGACCGAGTACGTCGCCACCGAGGATCTGAAGCTCGCGGTCAACGCGGCGATCGCGCTGCAGCGGCCCCTGCTGGTGAAGGGCGAGCCGGGCACCGGCAAGACGATGCTCGCGGTGCAGGTCGCGAAGAGCCTGGGCGTGCCGCTGCTCGAGTGGCACATCAAGTCCACCACCAAAGCGCAGCAGGGACTGTACGAGTACGACGCGGTGAGCCGGCTGCGCGACTCGCAGCTCGGCGACGAGCGCGTCAAGGACATCCACAACTACATCGTCAAGGGCATGCTCTGGCAGGCGTTCTCCTCCGAGCAGCCGGTGGTGCTGCTCATCGACGAGATCGACAAGGCCGACATCGAGTTCCCGAACGACCTGCTGCGCGAGCTCGACCGCATGGAGTTCTACGTCTACGAGACGAAGGAGCTCGTCAAGGCGCGGACGCGGCCGATCGTATTCATCACCTCGAACAACGAAAAGGAGCTGCCCGACGCCTTCCTGCGCCGCTGCTTCTTCCACTACATCCGCTTCCCGGACAAGGAGACGATGGAGCAGATCGTCCAGGTGCATTTCCCGAAGCTGAAGAAGTCGTTGCTGCGCGAGGCGATGGAAGTGTTCTTCGAGGTGCGCGAGGTGCCCGGCCTGAAGAAGAAGCCCTCTACCTCGGAGCTGCTCGACTGGCTGAAGCTGCTCCTTGCCGAGGACATCCCGCCGGAGGCGCTGCGCTCGCAGGATCGCAAGACCATCATCCCGCCGCTGCACGGCGCGCTGCTGAAGAACGAGCAGGACGTGCACCTGTTCGAG
>JBFWWT010000020.1:0-48591 GCA_050246035.1 Burkholderiales bacterium | reverse complement strand
CGGATGCGCTTCACGTGCGAGGTCACGGTGGCATCGTCGACGACGAGTTTCGCCTCGCGCATCAGCTGCTCGCGGCTCTTCACATGGCCCGGGTGCCTGGCGAGCGCGTGCACCATCCAGAACTCTGTGAGCGTCAGGGGCACGGGCCGGCCGCGCCAGGCGACGCTGAAGCGCTTCAAGTCGATCGAGAGGTCGCCGCGCACGAGAGCTTCCTCCTGCGCCGGCGCCTCGCGCGCGAGCTCCGCGCGGCGGAACAGCGCGCCGATGCGCGCGAGCAAGTGCGGCAGGCTGATGTCCTTGGTGAGGTAGTCGTCCGCGCCGAGGCGCAAGCCGGCGACGACGTCGAAGTCGCTGTCGCGGGCGGTAAGGAAGAGGATCGGCAGGCTGGCGGAGAGCGCGCGCAGCTCACGGCACAGCGTGAACCCCGCGTCGGCGTCGCTGCCCAGACCGATGTCGATGATCGCGAGGTCGGGCAGGCGCGCGCGCATGGCCGCCAGCGCCTCGTCGCGGCCGGCGTAGGCGGAAATCTCGAAGCCGTGCTTGCGCAGCGCGTCGCTGTAGTTGGCGCGGATGGCGGGATCGTCCTCGACGAGCACGATGCGGCGACTCATAGCGCGGGCTGGGGTGTCGCGGCAGTCTTAGCCGCAAGCGGCATCATGGCAAGACCGATGGCGACGGCGAACCATAGTGTCGTGAGGCGAATGATCGCGGTCGCGGCGATTGCCGTGCCCAGATCCACGCCGAGAAAGCGTAGCAGCAGCACGAGGCTCGCCTCGGTGCTGCCCAGTCCGCCCGGCAGCATGCTGGCGCTGCCGACGAGCGTGCTGAAGCTGAAGACGAACACTGCGCTCGCGAACCCCACGCCGGTCCCGAGGTGCTCGAGCAGGAGGTGGAACGCCGCGCCAAGCGCGAGCCAGGCGGCGAGCGTCGGCAGCAGCGTCAGCCCGTAGGTTCGCCAGCCGCTCAGCTCGCCCATGGCGTTCATCAACTGCCGGATGCGTGCGAGCGTGCGCCCGGCCCTCGGCACCGCACGATATCCGGCATTCAGGAGCGGCCGGAATCGGCGCGGATACAGCAGCGGCACGGACAGGGCCGCCACGAGTGCGGCGAGCAGCGCACCTTGCCAGCGAAACTGCGCAAACCCCGCCATGCATGCCGCTGCCAGAAGGAGAACCGCCCACAGGTCGACGGCGATATCGGCGAGCATGAGCGGCAGGGAGCGCGCAATGGAGACGCCATGCGCGCGCTTGAGCAGCCACAGCCGGATCGCTTCCCCCGCCTTGCCCGGGGTGGGCGTCAGGCTGTAGCCGGCGAGGTAGTAGACGAGGTTGGCCGCGGGCGCCACGCGCAGACCCAACGCCCCGGTGAGGTAGATCCAGCGCCAGGCGCGCAGCGCGTAGCTCGCGAGGGACAGGCCGAGCAGCGCGGCGAGGAGCGACGCGGGCAGCGACAGCGCCGCGCCCAGGGCATTGTCGTCGATCGCGCCGTAGAGCGCCGCGGCGCCTGCCGCATAGGCGAGCGCGGTAATCGCAAGCGCGAGCTTGCGCGCGCGCGTGAAGGGATTTCGGGCAGAGGCAAGCGGCATGGGGTCAAACGACTATAGCGGATCGCTGCCGCGACCGCGCCGCCTGCCCCTGGATTGCCAGAATTGATCGCCGGCTTGCCCGCAGCCGGTCCCCGCGGCGCCGGGCCGCGCGGGTGCAATGCGCGAACACCTACACGGGAGATCGCGCATGCAAGACGAAATTGGCACGGCCCTTACCTGGCGCATCGGCATCGACCTCGCCGCCCTGGTGGCGCTTGGCGCGATCGCGGGCATGATCGCCGCGATCACGCTCGCGGGAATCGCGCTACTGCTCGCGGGTCCCGCCACGCCGGCGGCGGCGGGCGTTCCTGACACGCCCGTGCGTGCACCGGCTGCGCAGACCATGATCGCATCGGTGTACCCGCTCCACTGAACCGCGGCGGCGAGCGCGGGACGCGGGGCTAGCCTCCTCCTCTAGCCGCCCTTCCCCGCTCGCCTGCTTCGGCAGCCCGGCTCGCGGCGAGCGCCAGCAACGGGCCTATGGTCCCGGCGTCGACCTCGCGCGCCTGCTCGAGGAGCTCGATGGTGTGGGCCCGGCGCTGCGGGAACGAGGCGAGAGCGCGCCCCAGCAATGCACTCGCGCCCGCCGCGTCGCCGGCCAGCGCGAGCCATACCGCGCGACGCACGAGCACGTCGTGCGCGGGCCAGTACCGGGCGACGCGCTGGCTCATTGCGAGCTTCTGCACCAGGCCCTCGCGATCGAGAGGCGCACCGAGGACGATCCACAGCTCGGCCACAGGCCCGAGCAACCCCCCGGCCAGCTCTTGCATCGTGCGCGCGTCGCGTGCAGCCTGCGCAGGGCTCGCCATCGTGGCCGTCGTTCCGGTGACGCGCGCGGTATCGAGCCGGACGTAGTCTCGCAGCGTCGACGCGAGCACCACCACCAGCAGGGCGCCCGCGGCAATCGCCCCGATCCACGCGCCTCGCCGTCCGGACGGCGCCTGCGCGCTCGCGCCGAGCAGGAGCGCAGCTGCGCCGAGGAAATGCGCATTCCACAGCGGATACTCGACGAGCGAGTGCAGCAACGCCACACCGACGGCGGCAGTCATCCACCAGAGCGAGCGCGATGCGTGCACCTGCAGCCGGCGTGCAAGAGGCGCCGCCCAGAACCACAGGGCACCCAGCACCAGAACGGCGCCGGGGGCTCCCGACTCTGCCAGCAACTGCAGCGGCAGATTGTGGGGCGAGGTCCACACCTCGCCGACTTGAGTGAGCGACGGCGCGAGCCCTTGCGCGAATGCGGCGCCCGCGAACTCGCCCCAGCCCGCACCCAGGGTCGGTGCCGCGGCGAAGACTTTCAGGGCCACGCCGTAGATGCCCCAGCGCGGCGTGGCCGGCTCGCCGGGCACGCCCATCACGCGCTCGAGCGTGCCTGCGCCGGGCGGCCCAAGACCGAGTCCGGCTTCGATCCAAGGGACGGCAACGTGCGCGACCGCCACGGCACCCGCGACGAGGTACGCGGCACGCCGTTGAGGGATGGGGACGAGCGTAGCAAGCACCGCGAACCACCCGGCATAGAGCAGGGCGCTGCGCGAGCCGGAGAGCGCGCTGCCCAGCGCGAGCAGGGCGAGCGCCCCGACCGCGAGTGCCTGCCGCGACCGCCGTTGCGGCCAGAGCAGGATCAGCGCCGCCTGGCCGAGCGCGAGGTAGTGCGCATACAGATTGACCTGCGCGATGTTGCCGTAGGCGCGCGCACCGCGCAGCTCGGCGACGAAGTCCTCGAGCAGCGCCGGGCGCCCGTACGACTGCAGCACGCCGGCCGCCGCGTTCGCGAGCGCGCCCGCAAGTATGCAGGCAGCGAGGACGGCGGCAACGCGTTCCGCGCCATGCACCGACGCAAGCTGCGCGCCCAGTTGCACGAGAAGCACAGCGAACAGCACGTACGCTGCTCCGAGGAGCGCGGCCTGCGGATACGCGGGATCTCCGAGCGCCGCGCGAAGCAGGAGGTACGCGGCAAAGGCCAGGAGCCACAGCGCGGACGCTGGAAGTGCCGCTTGCGATCGTGCGCCACGGCCGGCAAGGAACGCGAGCGCAGCCGTCACGCCGAGGGCCCCGGCAAGCCACTCGGCGTGGAAGCTGAGGAGCGGCGGCTGGTGATACGGAATCAGGAAGGGCAGCAGGCACAGGCTGCCCGCAAGCAACAGTCCCACGCGGGCGCCCGGGCGAGCGCCGCTCGACTCAGCGCAGCTCGAGCTGCCCGCCATTGAGCCGGCCGGTGAACTCGCGCCGGCCGGTGGTCAGGGTGAAGTCGTTGCCGCGCACCTTGCCGCTGACGGCAAGCGTCCGGCCGCCGGCGCGCAGCGTGCCGGAGAGCATCTGAAAATCCTGCTTCAACGTCAGCTCGCCGTGCGGCGTGTCATGGCGCCCGGCGACGCGCGCCGGCACGATCCACAGATGCGCCGTGCACCAGGAGGCCTGGCAGCCCGCGTCGTCGCCCAGGACCGCCGTTTCGTCGGCCGCCCATTCGCCCATGGTGAAGGTGTTGGAGACGACCCGGGTGCCCGGCCGCAGCCCCAGGATCCTCGGGCGCAGCTTCAGGTTGATCTCCGGCAGGAGGAACATGGTGATCACGGTGGCCCGCGAGAGATCCATCTCGAACAGATCCGCCTTGACGAAGCTCGCGCGCGCGGTCACCCCCGCGTCCTGCGCATTGCGCCGTGAAAGCGCGACCATTTCCGGGTTGTACTCGACGCCCAGGGCGCGCGCGCCGCGGCGCGCCGCGGCGATGACCGTACGCCCGTCACCGGAGCCGAGATCGATGACGAAGTCGCCCGGGGTGACCTTCGCCACGTCGAGCATCTTCTCGACCAGCGCGTCGGGCGTGGGCACCCAGACGACGTCCTTGCCCTCCTGGCCGACGGACGGCTGGTAATCGGCGCGTGCCGGGCCGAGGGTCGCCGCGAAGCCGACGCACAGCGCGAAGGCGATGCGGGCGGCGGTCGAGGCGCGCACGGGCGCTGGGCTCAGCGCTTGCGCAGCTTGCGGATCGCGGCGAGCTGGGCCGCGAGCAGGGCGAGCTCGCCCTCGACGGCGGCGATCTCCTGCTTGTCCTGCGCCTTGGCGCGCGCTTCCTCGGCCTTCTTCAGGGCCTCGCTCGCCTTCGCCTCGTCGAGGTCCTTGCCGCGGATTGCGGTGTCGGCGAGCACGGTGATCACCTTGGGCTGCACCTCGAGCACGCCGCCGGCGACGAAGATCAGCTGCTCTTCGCCGCCGCCCGCGGGCGTGATGCGCACGGCGCCGGGCCTGATGCGCGTGATGAGCGGCGCGTGGCGCGGATAGATGCCGAGCTCGCCCGACTCGCCGGGCAGGACGACGAACTCCGCCTCGCCCGAGAAGATCGACTCCTCGGCGCTGACGACGTCGACGTGGATGGTGGCGGCGGCCATTACTGCAGGGTCTTCGCCTTCTCGAACGCCTCTTCGATGGGCCCGACCATGTAGAACGCCTGCTCGGGCAGGCTGTCGCACTCGCCCTCGACGATCATCCGGAAGCCCTTGATCGTGTCCTTGAGCGAGACGTACTTGCCGGGCTGCCCGGTGAAGTTCTGCGCCACCGTGAACGGCTGCGAGAGGAAGCGCTGGATCTTGCGCGCGCGCGACACGGCCAGCTTGTCCTCGGGCGAGAGCTCGTCCATGCCGAGAATCGCGATGATGTCGCGCAGCTCCTTGTAGCGCTGCAGTGTCGCCTGCACGGCGCGCGTGGTGCTGTAGTGCTCCTCGCCGATGGTGTTCGGATCCACCTGACGCGAGGTCGAGTCGAGCGGGTCGACTGCCGGGTAGATGCCGAGCGAGGCGATGTCGCGCGAGAGCACGACGGTCGCGTCGAGGTGGCCGAAGGTCGTCGCGGGCGAGGGATCGGTCAGGTCGTCGGCCGGCACATACACGGCCTGGATCGAGGTGATGGACCCCGTCTTGGTGGAGGTGATGCGCTCCTGCAAGCGCCCCATCTCCTCGGCGAGCGTCGGCTGGTAGCCCACGGCCGAGGGCATGCGCCCGAGCAGCGCCGAGACCTCGGTGCCCGCGAGCGTGAAGCGGTAGATGTTGTCGACGAAGAAGAGGATGTCGCGCCCCTCGTCGCGAAACGCTTCCGCCATGGTGAGGCCGGTGAGGCCCACGCGCAGGCGGTTGCCGGGCGGCTCGTTCATCTGCCCGAATACCATGGCCACCTTCGACTCGGGCAGGTTGTCGGTCTTCACGACGCCGGCCTCGATCATCTCATGGTAGAAGTCGTTACCCTCGCGCGTGCGCTCGCCCACGCCGGCGAACACCGACAGGCCCGAGTGCTGCGTGGCGATGTTGTTGATGAGCTCGAGCATGTTCACCGTCTTGCCCACGCCCGCCCCCCCGAACAGGCCGATCTTGCCGCCCTTGGCGAACGGGCAGATCAGGTCGATGACCTTGATGCCGGTCTCGAGCAGCTCCACGGACGGGCTCAGCTCGTCGAATTTGGGCGCCATCTGGTGAATCGAGCGGCGCGCCTCGGACTTGATCGGGCCGACGTCGTCGATCGGCCGGCCGAGCACATCCATGATGCGCCCGAGCGTGCCCTGGCCCACCGGCACCGAGATCGGCGCGCCGGTCGCCTTCACCTTCATGCCGCGGCGCAGTCCGTCGGAGCCGCCGAGCGCGATGCAGCGCACCACGCCGTCGCCGAGCTGCTGCTCGACCTCGAAGGTCAGGCCCTTCTCGGCGAGCGAAGCTTCCCCGGAGTCCTCGAGAACCAGCGCCTCATAGATGCCGGGCATCGACTCGCGCGGAAACTCGATGTCGATCACCGCGCCGATGCATTGAACGATGGTGCCTTGTGCTTGTGCCATGTCTTTCCTTTACACGGCGGCCGCGCCGCCCACGATTTCCGAAAGCTCCTTGGTGATGCCCGCCTGGCGGTTCTTGTTGTAGATGAGCGTCAGCTCGTCGATGAGCGTGGCGGCGTTGTCGGAGGCCGCCTTCATCGCCACCATGCGCGCCGACTGCTCGGAGGCCATGTTCTCGGCCACTGCCTGCAGGATGATCGCCTCGATGTAACGGGTCATCACCTGGTCGAGCACCGCTTTCGCCTCGGGCTCGTAGAGGTAGTCCCACACCGTCTCCGGCGCGCCCAGGCGCTCGCCCGAGAGCGGCAGCAGCTGCTCGATCACCGGCTCCTGCTTCATGGTGTTGATGAAGCGCGTATAGGCGATCATCAGCCGGTCGAAGCGATCCTCGGTGTAGCCGTCCAGCATCACCTTGACGGTGCCAATCAGCTTCTCCATCTGCGGGCGATCGCCGATCTGCACCGCCTGCGAGACGACGTGGGCGCCGATGCGCTGCATGAAGCCCAGGCCCTTGTTGCCGATGCAGCACACGTCGATTTCTTCGCCCTCGGCCTGCCAGCGCTTGTATTCGCCGAGCACCAGGCGCAGGAGGTTGGTGTTCAGCGCGCCGCACAGGCCCTTGTCGGTGGTGATGACGATCAGGCCCACGCGCTTCACGCTGTCGCGCTCCACGAGGAACGGATGGCGGTACTCCGGATTGGCGTGGCTGATGTGCGCGGCGACCGTGCGGATTTTCTCGCCGTAGGGCCGCGCCATGCGCATGCGCTCCTGGGCTTTCCTCATCTTGGAGGCGGCGACCATCTCCATGGCCTTGGTGATCTTGCGAGTGTTCTGCACACTCCTGATCTTGACGCGGATTTCCTTGGTGCCGGGCATGGCGCGCTCAGTACGAGCCGTTCTTCTTCCAGTCCTCGATCGCGGCCTTCAGCGCCTTCTCGTCGTCGCCGGAGAGTTCCTTCTTCTCTTCCACGCGCTTCACCAGGTCGGCGTACTTGCCCTTGACGTAGTCGCGCAGGGACTTCTCCGCCGCCAGCGCCTTCTTCACGTCGATGTCGTCGAAATAGTCGTTGTTGACCGCGAAGAGGGTCAGCGCCATCTCCCAGACCTGCAGCGGCTGGTACTGCGGCTGCTTCATGAGCTCGGTGACCATGCGGCCGCGGTCGAGCTGCTTGCGCGTGGCGGCGTCGAGGTCGGAGGCGAACTGCGCGAACGCCGCGAGCTCGCGGTACTGCGCGAGCGCGAGGCGCACGCCGCCGCCCGTGTCCTTCCTCTTCATGATCTTGGTCTGCGCCGCGCCGCCCACGCGCGACACCGAGATGCCGGCGTTGATCGCCGGGCGGATGCCGGCGTTGAAGAGGTCCGTCTCCAGGAAGATCTGGCCGTCGGTGATGGAGATCACGTTGGTCGGCACGAACGCGGTCACGTCGCCCGCCTGCGTCTCGATCACCGGCAGCGCGGTGAGCGAGCCGGTCTTGCCCTTCACCTTGCCTTCGGTGAACTTCTCGACGTAGTCCGGATTCACGCGCGCGGCGCGCTCCAGCAGGCGCGAGTGCAGGTAGAACACGTCCCCGGGGTACGCCTCGCGTCCCGGCGGGCGGCGCAGCAGCAGCGAGATCTGGCGGTACGCCCAGGCCTGCTTGGTCAGGTCGTCGTAGATGATGAGCGCGTCCTGCCCGCGGTCGCGGAAGTACTCGCCCATCGTGCAGCCCGAGTAGGGCGCGATGTACTGCATGGCCGCGGACTCGGAGGCCGAGGCGGCGACCACGATGGTGTACTCCATCGCGCCGTGCTCCTCGAGCTTGCGCACCACGTTGGCGATGGTCGAAGCCTTCTGCCCGATCGCCACGTATACGCAGAACAGGTCCTTGCCCTTCTGGTTGATAATGGTATCCACCGCGACCGCCGTCTTGCCGGTCTGGCGGTCGCCGATGATGAGCTCGCGCTGGCCGCGGCCGACCGGCACCATGGCGTCGATCGCCTTGAGGCCGGTCTGCACCGGCTGGGAGACCGACTGGCGCGCGATCACGCCGGGCGCCACCTTCTCGATCACGTCGGTGAGCTTGGCGTTGATCGGCCCCTTGCCGTCGATCGGCTGGCCGAGGGAGTTGACCACGCGCCCGAGGAGCTCGGGGCCGACGGGCACCGACAGGATGCGGCCGGTGCACTTCACCGTGTCGCCCTCGGTGATGTGCTCGTACTCGCCCAGGATCACCGCGCCCACGGAGTCGCGCTCGAGGTTGAGCGCGAGTCCGAAGGTGTTTTTCGGGAACTCGAGCATCTCGCCCTGCATCACGTCCGAAAGGCCGTGGATGCGGCAGATGCCGTCGGTCACGGACACCACGGTGCCCTGGGTGCGCATCTGCGCGCCGGCGTCCAGGTTCTGGATGCGGCTCTTGATCAGCTCCGAGATTTCGGACGGATTGAGTTGCATGACTGCTCCTTAAGCTTTCAGTGCGGCCTCGAGCGCGCCGAGCTGCGCGCGCGCGGAGCCGTCGATGACCTTGTCGCCGAGCAAGACTTTGACGCCGCCGATCAGCGCCTTGTCCACGCTGACGCGCGCCTTCACCTTGCGACCGCTCTTTCTCTCCAGGCGCGCCACCAGGTCGGCGAGCTGCGCGCCGTCCATCTCGAAGGCCGAGATCACCTCGGCCTCGATCACGCCTTCACGGTCGTTCTTCAGCGCCTCGTACTGCGCGCGGATCTCGCCGAGCAGCTCGAGCCGCCCGTTGTCCGCCAGCACGCGCACGAAGTTCTCGCCGCCCGCCGGCAGCTTGCCGGCGAGGATGGAGATGAACAGGCCGGCCGCCTGCGCCGCCGAGAGGTTCGGATCGCCCGCCGCCGCGCGCACGCGCGCATCGGCCGCCACCGCGGCGAGGTTGGCGAGCGCCGCCGACCACTCCGCGAGCTTGCCCGATTCGTCGGCGAGCCGGAACGCGGCTTCGGCGTAGGGGCGTGCGATGGTGCTGGGCTCGGCCATGCCTAGAGCTGCTTCTTGATGCTCTCGAGGAGCTCGGCGTGCGCTTTGGCGTCGACCTCGCGCCGCAGGATCTTCTCGGCGCCCGCCACGGCGAGCGCGGCGACCTGGTCGCGCAGCTGCTCGCGTGCGCGCGAGGCCTCCTGCTGGATTTCGGCCTTGGCGGCGGCCTTCTCGCGCTCGGACTCCGAGCGCGCGGCCTGCTTGGCTTCCTCCACCATCTGCACCGAGCGCTTCTCGGCCTGCGCCAGGATCTCGGTCGCGCGCGCGCGCGCCTGATGCACCGCCTGGTCGGCGTCGCGCTGCGCGCGCTCGAGCGACTTGTGCCCCTGCTCGGCGGCGGCGAGACCGTCGGCGATCGTCTTCTGCCGCGCCTCGATGGCGCGCAGCATGAACGGCCAGACCACCTTCACCGTGAACCAGATGAACAGGGCGAAGGTGAGCGCCTGGGCGATCAGCGTGAGATTGAAGCTCATGGCGAACCCCCTGCGAGCGCGGCGGCGCTACTGGATGACGGCGAGCAGGGGATTGGCGAAGGCGAACATCATGGCGAGGCCGACGCCGATGATGAACGAGGCGTCGATCAGGCCGAGCAGCAGGAACACTTTGACCTGCAGCGAGTTGGTGAGCTCGGGCTGGCGCGCGGCCGCTTCGAGGAACTTGCTCGACATGATGCCGATGCCGATGCAGGCGCCGGCCGCGCCCACGCCGATCATCAGGCCGATGCCGATGCCCGTGTAGGCCTGGATCATCGCCAGCAACTGAAGTTTCTCCATTGTGCTTTCCTTTCTAGGCGGGAAGTCGAATCGATACCGGGATCAATGGTGATCGTGGGCCATCGCGATGTACACCACGGTCAGCATCATGAAGATGTAGGCCTGCAGTACGACGATCAGGATGTGGAAGATCGCCCAGCCCAGGCCGAAGACCACCGCGACCAGCGAGCCGAACACGCCGGTCGCCGCGAGCAGCCACAGGAGCAGGAAGATGATCTCGCCCGCGTACATGTTGCCGAACAGTCGCAGCGCGTGCGAAAGCGGCTTGGACACGTACTCGATCGCGTTGAGCATCAGGTTGGCGGGCCACAGCAGCGGGTTCTTGCCGAAGGGCGCGCAGAAAAGCTCGTGGATCCAGCCGCCCAGGCCCTTGGCGGCGATGGAGAACCAGATCATGAGCAACCACACCGACAGCGCGAGCGCGAAGGTGGTGTTCACGTCCGCCGTGGGCACCGGGCGCCAGGCGTGCAGGCCGGCCCACTCGAGCGGCGCGACGATGATGTCGATCGGCAGGAAGTCCATGGCGTTCATCACCAGCACCCAGACGAACACCGTGAGCGCCGCGGGCGCGACGAACTTGTTGCGGTCTCCGTGGTGGAAGATGCTCTTCACCTGGTCGTCGATGAACTCGATCAGCATCTCGACGAACGCCTGGCGCCGGTTCGGCACACCGGCGGTCGCGCCGCGCACCACCCACCAGATCGCGCCCATCGCCAGCACGCCGATCAGGATCGAGGTGATCACGGTATCGACGTTCAGGGACCAGAAGCCGCCGTCGCCCACCGGCTTCGTGAGGAAGGTGAGGTGGTGCTGGATGTAATCCGTGGCGTTGAAGTCTTTGCCGGCTGCCATTCGTTTCTCAGTCGTACTCGCGCACAAAAAACGCCATGCCGAAAACCAGGACCGTCGCCAGCAACGATCCGAAAAACACCGGCGCCACGACCTTGGCGTAGGTCGCGAGCACCAGCCACAGCAGGAGCACGATGAGGCCGATCTTCACGCCCTCGGCCACCAGCGCGCCGATCAGGACCTCCCCTGCGGACTGCCTCCTGCCCTTCGACGCCACCACCGCGGATGCGTAGCCGGCGCTGACGCTGATCGCGCCCCCGAGGGCCGCAGACAGCGCCCCGTCCATCCCCGCCAGCAGCCCGCCGCCGAGCATGAAGGCAGCGGTGACGATCAGCTGCCACCGCAAGACGGTGCGGATCGGCTTACCCAGGGACCGCGGACCGGCGTTCATCGTCCAAGACCCCCGCAAAGCCGCGGGATTTTAACGGCTTGCGCGGACAAAGGTCAACGCATTGCGCTGCAGCATCGGCCCCGTTTCACCGGAGCTTCTTCAGCAGCTGATCCAGGTGATCCAGGCTCGAGTAGTGCACGACGATCTTGCCGGTACCTTTGCGCCCGGCGCGAATCTGCACCGTCGTGCCGAGCCGGCTAGAGACCTCTTCCTCGAGCCGCACGAGGTCGCGATCGGTCCTGCGCGCGCGTCGCGCGCCTTGCCCGCGCAGCAGGCTCGTAACGAGCGCCTCGGCCTCGCGCACGGATAGCCCGCGGGCGGCAATACGGTTGGCCGCCTCGATCTGGCGTGCCCCGTCCAGGGCAAGCAGCGCACGCGCATGGCCCATCTCGAGCACACCCTCCATGACCATGCCCTGCACGGGCTTGGGCAGCTTGAGCAGCCGCAGCAGGTTGGTGGTCGCGCTGCGCGAACGCCCGACCGCTTCGGCGACCTGCTCGTGGGTCATGCGGAACTCGTCGGCGAGGCGCTGGAGTCCCGCGGCCTCCTCCATCGGATTGAGGTTCTCGCGCTGAATGTTCTCGATGAGCGACATCGCCAGCGCCGACTCGTCGGCCACTTCGCGCACGAGCGCGGGAATCTCCTGCAATCCGGCGAGCTGGGCCGCGCGCCATCGCCGTTCCCCGGCGATGAGTTCGTAGCGATCGCCGTCGACCGGCCGCACCAGCACGGGCTGCATCAGGCCCTGCGCCTGGATGGAGGCGGCGAGCTCAGCGAGCGCCTCCTGGTCCATCCTCGTGCGCGGCTGATAGCGCCCCGGACGAATTCGGCCCACCGGAAGCGTGGTGAGGGTGTCTTGCGTTGCCGAGGGCTCGCCTCCAAGCAGAGCGTCGAGGCCACGGCCCAATGCCTTACGTTTGCTGTTCATGTTCCCCTTCGCTGGCCGGCTCGATCGCCGCCGGCTCGCCGATACCTTCGCGCGCCAGCAATTCGCGCGCGAGGGCGACATAGGCCTGGGCGCCCTTCGACTCCGGATCCCAGACAACCGCCGGCTTGCCGTAGCTCGGCGCCTCCGCGAGGCGCACGTTGCGCGGCACGAGCGTTCTGAAGACCTTGTCGGCGAAATGTGCCTCGAGCTGGGCGGAAACCTGTTGCGCGAGACTGTTGCGCGCGTCGAACATGGTTCGCACGAGGCCGCCGATCTCCAGGCGCGGATTGAGATGAGCGCGTACGCGCTTGACGGTCCCGACCAGATCCGAAAGTCCCTCGAGCGCGTAGTACTCGCACTGCATGGGAATGAGCACCTGCTGCGCGGCGACGAGACCGTTCAGCGTCAGCAGCGAAAGCGATGGCGGGCAGTCGATGAAGATGAACTCGTAGTCGCCGCGCACGCTCGCCAGTGCCGACTTCAGGCGGGTTTCGCGGTGGTTGAGCTCGACCAGCTCGACCTCCGCGCCGGCGAGTTCGCGGTTGGCGGGCAGCAGGTCGTAGTCGCCCGCCTGCGATCGCAGCCGGATGCGCGAGACTTCGCCCAGCCCGAGCAGCACGTGATAGACCGTGCGCTGGGCAGCGCGCTTGTCGATGCCGCTGCCCATGGTGGCGTTGCCCTGCGGATCGAGGTCGATGAGCAGGATGCGATGTCCCGCGCGCGCCAGGGCCGCGGCGAGATTGACGCTGGTGGTCGTCTTGCCCACCCCGCCCTTCTGGTTGACCACGGCGAAGATGCGCGCGTCGCTCATGACGGGCAGCGGCACAGGACGAGGTGTCGCTCGGCCTCGAGCAGGGGAACACGCAACCGATGCACTTCGCTGCAGTCGACGCCCGGAGGCACGCGCTCGAACTCGGCGCGCGACAGCGCACCCTTCATCGCGGCAAGCACGCCGCCCGGTGCCACAAGGTGCCGGCACACCGCCACGAACTGCGCGAGTTCCGCGAAGGCACGCGAGATCACGCAGGAGAACGGTTGAGCCGGTCGCCACGCTTCTGCGCGGCCCGCGCACACCTCGACATTGGGGAGCTTGAGCTCGATCGCGGCTTGACGCAGAAACGCTGCCTTCTTCTCGCTAGCTTCGTTGAGCGTGACGGGGCGCGTCGGCTGCACGACGGCGAGCGGAATGCCGGGCAGCCCAGCGCCTGCGCCTACGTCCGCAAGGCTTCCTGCCGGCAGATGGGGCACAACGGCGAGCGAATCGAGCAGATGATGCGTGACCATTTTTCCGGGATCGCGGATCGCCGTCAGGTTGTAAGTCCGGTTCCACTTCTGCAGAAGCGCGAGATACGCGAGCAGTTGCTCGACTGCATCCGGCGGCATCGGCACAGCGAGCGTCGCGAGCCCGCGCTCCAGCAGGTCGCGCGGCTCATGCACGCTGCTTTTGCGGCGGTGCCGCGCGCTTCTTCAAATGCACCTGCAGCAGTGCGATCGCGGCCGGCGTTACGCCAGAAATGCGGCCGGCCTGGCCCAGGGTCTCGGGGCGGTGATGCTGCAACTTCTGCTGAACCTCCTTGGACAGGCCGCGAACCGTCGCGTAATCCAGGTCGGCTGGCAGGCGTGTGCCTTCCTGCGCAGCGCGGCGCTGCACTTCCTCCCGCTGCCGCCGTACGTAGCCGTCGTACTTGGCTTGGATCTCAACCTGCTCGGCGATGACAGGGTCTTCAACGCCTTTATCGGAAAAGGCCAATGACATAAGTGAGCGATAACTGACTTCCGGTCGCCGCAGAAGGGACGACAAGTTGTACTCGCGCTCCAGCGGCTGGCCGAGGACCCGTGCCGCCGCCTCCCCGTCGACGTTCTTAGGACTGATCCAGGTGCGCTCGAGGCGTGCCTTCTCGGTTTCGATGGCCTCGCGCTTGCGGCTGAACGCCGTCCAGCGAGCATCCTCGACGACGCCGAGGCGCCGGCCGGTCTCGGTCAGTCGCAGATCTGCGTTGTCCTCGCGCAGCTGCAGCCGGTACTCCGCGCGGCTGGTAAACATGCGATAGGGCTCGGAGACGCCGCGAGTCACGAGGTCGTCCACGAGCACGCCGAGATACGCCTCGTCCCGCCTCGGGCACCAGGGTGCCTCCCCGCGCACCTGAAGCCCCGCGTTGATGCCTGCGAGCAAACCTTGCGCCGCTGCTTCCTCGTAGCCGGTGGTGCCGTTGATCTGGCCAGCGAAGTAGAGGCCGGAGACCGACTTTGTCTCGAGGGAAGACTTGAGGTTTCGCGGATCGAAGTAGTCATACTCGATCGCGTAGCCGGGACGAAGAATATGGGCCTGCTCGAGCCCCCGAATGCTCCGCACGAGCTCGAGCTGGACGTCGAAGGGCAGACTGGTCGAGATCCCGTTCGGATAGATCTCCTGCGTCTCGAGCCCCTCGGGTTCGAGAAAGATCTGATGGCTCGTCTTGCCGGCGAAGCGGTGGATCTTGTCTTCGATCGACGGGCAGTAGCGGGGGCCGATGCCCTGGATCACTCCGGTATACATGGGCGAGCGGTCGAGCCCCCGCCGGATCGCCGCATGGGTCATTTCGTTCGTATGGGTGATCCAGCAGGGTCGCTGCGCCGGATGCATCCCCCGGTCCCCCATGAACGAGAACACCGGCTCCGGGCTGTCGCCCGGCTGTTCCTCGATCACCGAGAAATCGATCGTACGGCCGTCGAGGCGCGGCGGGGTGCCTGTTTTCAGGCGCCCGACCGGTAATTGCATCTCCCGAAGCCGCGCCGCCAAGGTAGTCGATGCGGGATCGCCTGCCCGCCCAGCTTCGAAATTCTCGAGGCCGACGTGGATCCGGCCCGCCAGAAAAGTGCCTGCGGTCAGGACGATCGCTCGGCCACGGAAGCGGACTCCAAGCTGGGTCACGACCCCGACAGCGCGCCCGCTCTCGAGGATGATGTCATCCACCCCCTGCTGAAACAATGTCAACCCGGGTTGGCTCTCGAGCCGCCTGCGAATCGCCCGTCGGTACAGTACCCGATCGGCTTGGGCGCGAGTCGCGCGAACAGCGGGCCCCTTCGACGCATTCAACGTCCGGAATTGGATGCCCGCCTCATCGGCGGCGAGCGCCATTGCGCCCCCCAACGCGTCGATTTCCTTGACGAGGTGACCCTTGCCGATTCCCCCGATGGACGGATTGCACGACATCTGGCCGAGCGTTTCGATGCTATGCGTGAGCAGCAGGGTCGGGCATCCCATGCGCGCAGCGGCGAGCGCGGCTTCGGTTCCGGCGTGGCCACCGCCAACCACAATGACGTCGAACTCGTTTGGAAACTGCATCCGGGGGTCGATTCGAGGGTGGGCGGATCATACGTGAATGTTCCACGTGGAACCAGACGGGAGGTCCGTCATCAGGTGTGTTCCACGTGGAACATGAGTAACTTACAGCATTGCTGCGCTGCAACATGCCTGACCCTCATGAGACAATCGCCGCCCCCGTGATCTCACTCTCGCGCTACGCAGCGCTCCTCGAACGCGCAGAGCTCCGAAAGGCGATCGTCGCATCAGTCATCGGACGTATGCCGATCGGCATCCTGGGCCTGGCTATCCTGCTTGCAACGCAGGCTGCAAGCTCCTCCTTCGGCGTGGCAGGGGCGGTCGCCGCCTGCTACCTCGCCGGCCTCGCGGGGATGGCGCCCGTGCTCGGACGGCTCATCGATCGCTCCGGACCGCGTGGCGTGCTGCTCTTCAGCGCGTGCGTCTTCCCGCTCGCGCTCGTCGCGCTCGTCGCGGGCTTGCGGCTGAGCGCGCCCCAATGGACGGCCTTCCTCTTTGCCGCCCTGGCCGGGGCGACCTTTCCGCCCATCACCGTCAGCCTGCGCACCTTCATGCGACAGCGGCTCACCGAGGAATCGCAGCTTGCCATTGCATACTCGCTCGAGTCGGTGCTCATCGAGACGATCTTCATCGTGGGCCCCGTACTCGTCGCGCTGTTCGTTGCATACTTCGCCGCCGACGCAGCAGTGCTCTTCGCTGCGCTCTGCGGCCTCGCCGGCACGCTGATGTTCCTGCGCTCCCCGGCCCTTTCGCACTGGCGACTCGCCGAGCGCCAATCGCCGAGCCTCATCGGGCCGTTGTCCGTGCCCGGATTCATGCCGCTGCTCATCGTAATCCTCGCGTATTCGATCGCCTTCGGCCTGCTGGAGATCGGCGTTACCGCGTTCGCCGCGGAGGAGGGAAGGCCCGCGCTCGCGGGGCTGATCCTCGGATTGATGAGCGTGGGCAGTGCGGCCGGCGGCCTCGCCTACGGGAGCCGCAGCTGGCGCCTGTCGCTGCCTGTGCAGTTTGCTCTCATGCTGCTGCTGATGGGCGTAGGCGTAGCCCTGCTAGCGCTGATCCGCGGCACCATTGCCTTCACGGCCTTCGGCATCCTCGCCGGTATCGTGATGGCACCCGCGCTCATCATTCAATCAATGCTCGTCGCGAGAACCGCGCCGGCCCAGTACGCCACCGAGGCCTTCACCTGGTCCACGTCCTGCCTGCTGACCGGGGTAGGCCTGGGTCTCGCGGCGGGCGGACTTATACTGGAGCGGTCAAGCTCCGCGCTCGTCTTCCTCACCGGCGGCGCGGCTGCCTGCGCCGCCGCCGCCCTCGCGTTCGCATTTCTTCGGCGACTCTAGCCGGAGTCTGTCCTGCGCACTCTGGCGCGTTGCAGGAAATAGACGAGCGCGATGAGCGCGAGCGCGGGCAGGTAGACCCAGTGCTCCGAGGGCCGGTCCGTCGGCACTTTGACCGCGTCCACCTCGAAGCCCTGCTGGAAGCCCGACTTGCGCGCGCGGCTGCCGAAGCGCACGGCCGCCACGCGTACATCCCCGCCGAAGGCGCTGATCGTGAGACCCGCGGCGGCGAGACGCTTGCGGCCATCGCCGGGCTCCGCGAGCTGGACGGCGACGGTCTTGCGTACGTCTTCGCCCTCGATCGTGGTGCCCTTGATGACGAGCACCAGACGTTCCTTCTCGCCCAGCTCGCCGGCGATGCGAAAGATCTCCTTCGCCGGCACCTCGGTGTACGGCGCGTAGAGCCGGTCCATGAAGAAGTCGGGGCGGAACAGCGCGAACGTTCCCGCGAGCAGCAGCACGATCTCCCACCATCGGCACCGCGTGTGGAACCAGCCCAGCGTCGCTGCCGAGAACGCGAGCGACGCCATGGTGGCCGCCAGGGCCACGAGCCCCACCTCCCACCAGCTGCGCACGTCGATCAGTAGCAGCATGGGGTTGAACACGAACACGAACGGCAGCACCACGGTGCGCAAGGCATAGACCGAGCCCTGCAATCCGGTCTTGATCGCGTCCTCGCCCGAGATCGCCGCCGCCGCGAAGGTTGCAAGCCCTACGGGCGGCGTGATGTCGCCCATGATCCCGTAGTAGAAGACGAACAGGTGCACCGCGATCAGCGGGATCACCAGCCCGGACTGCGCCCCGAGCTCGACGATCACCGGCGCCATGAGCGTCGCCACCAGGATGTAGTTCGCGGTCGTCGGCACGCCGAGCCCCAGCACCAGGCACACGAAGGCGGTGAACAGCAGCATGAAGAACACGTTGCCCTGCGACACGACCTCGACGAAGTCGGTCATGCGAAAGCCCAGCCCCGTGAGCGTGATGCCGCCGACGATGATTCCCGCGGTCGCGGTGGCGATGCCGATCGAGATCATGTTGCGCGCCCCGTCGTTCAGCCCGCCGACCACATCGAGCAATCCGCGCCGAGTCTCGGTGGCCCATTCGCCCTTGGCACGGAACAGCGCCGTCAGCGGTCGCTGCGTCGCCATGAGCCCGATGAGCATGGCCGTCGCCCAGAACGCGGAAAGCGCGGGCGAGAGCTCCTCGATCATCAGGCACCAGATGAGCACGCCGATGGGAATGAGGAAATGCAGCCCCGCCTTCACCGTCGGCCAGGTATCGGGCAGCACCGGATTGTCGACGTCGATGTCCTGCGGCAGGTCGGGGCAGCGCGCCGCCACCCACAATGTGTACACGTAGAGCGCCGCGAGCAGCGCCGCCAGTACCCAGGGCGCCGCGACGGGCCCGAACAGGTTCTTCGCGCCTTCGGCGATCCAGTAGATGACGCTGCACACGACGATCGTGCCAGAAACGCCGAGACCCCACGCGGTCAGCTTCTGGTGGAAGGGCCGCGCGCGCGCCTGCGCCGTGGGCTCGAGGCCGAGCTTGAGCGCTTCGAGGTGCACGATGTAGAAGAGCGCGATGTAGGAGATCAGCGCGGGCAGGAATGCGTGCTTGATGACGTCGGTGTACGGAATGCCCACGTACTCGACCATGAGGAACGCGGCTGCGCCCATGACGGGCGGCATGATCTGTCCGTTGACGGAGGACGCCGTCTCGATCGCACCGGCCTTCACGCCGCCGTAGCCCGCCTTGCTCATCAGCGGAATGGTGAAGATGCCGCCCGAGACCACGTTGGACACCGAAGAGCCGGAAATGAGGCCGTTCAATCCCGATGACACGACCGCCACCTTGGCGGGACCGCCGCGCAGGTGGCCGAGCATGGCGAATGACACTTGCATCATGTAGTTGCCGGCGCCCGCCTTGTCGAGCAGCGAGCCGAACAGCACGAAGATGAAGATGTAGCCGACCGACACGCCGAGGGCGACGCCGAACACGCCTTCCGTCGTCAGCCACTGGTGCACGAGCAATCGCTCCCACGACGCGCCCTTGTGCGCGATCACGTCCGGCAGGTACTGGCCGAGCAGGGTGTAGCCAAGGAACACGCCGGCGAGAATCGTCATCGGCAGGCCCACGGCGCGCCGCGTCGCCTCGAGCAGCAGCACGATGCCGGCCGAGGCCACGACGAGGTCCTGCAGGTTCGGTTGCCCGGGGCGCGTGGCGAGCTCGGCGTAGAAGAGGAGGAAGTAGGACCCGGCGACCGCAGCGCCGATCGCCAGAACCCAGTCGAACCAGGGGATGCGCCCACGCTGCGACGCTGTACGCGCCGCCGGATAGCACAGGTAGGCGAGCAGCAGCGCCACGCCCAGATGAAGCGAGCGCGCCTCGGTATCGTTCAGGATGCCCCAGCCGAACGCGAACGGCAGCGGCGAGGCGTACCAGAGCTGAAAGACCGACCACGCGACCGCGACCGCGAAGATGAGCCCGCCCGCGAGCCCTGCGACCGATCGCCCGCCCGTGTCGCTGTCTGCCACCAGTTCCTGCAACTCGCGACTGCCGGCCTGCGGTTTGCTCGCCATCGCTGCCCTCCCCAAAAGAAAAAGGGGCGAAACCCGGGTTTCGCCCCTTTTGCCGCGCTATGCCGGAGCCGGGCCTACCGGATCCAGCCTTTTTCCCGGTAGTAGCGCGCCGCGCCGTCGTGCAGCGGCGCCGAGAGCCCGTCCTTCACCATGTTCTCGGGCTTGAGCACCTGGAACGCCGGGTGCAGCTTCTTGAACTCGTCGAAATTGTCGAACACGGCCTTCACGACGGTATAGACCGTATCCGCCGGCACCTTGGACGACGACACCACGGTGGCGAGCACACCGTAGGTCTTGGTGTCCTGCGGGTTGCCCGGATACAGCCCGCCCGGGATGGTGGCGTAGGCGTAATACGGATTGGCCTTCACCAGCTTGTCCACCGCAGGCCCGGTGACCGATACCAGCTTCGCGCCGCACACGGTGGTCGGGTCCTGGATGTTGGCCGACGGATGGCCAACGAGATAGAAGAAGCCGTCAATCTTGCCGTCGCACAGCGCCGGCCCGTGCTCGTCGGCCTTCAGCTCGGAAGCGAGCGAGAAAGCGGAAAGATTCCAGCCCATGGCGCCGATCAGCTCATCCAGCGTCGCGCGCGTGCCCGAGCCCGGGTTGCCGACGTTGAACTTCTTGCCCTTGAGATCGGCGAAACTGTTGACGCCGGATTCCTTGCGCACCACGACCGTCACCGGCTCCGGATGCAGCGCGAACACGGCGCGCAGCTCCTTGAAAGGCTCTTTGAACTGGCCCTTGCCCATGGCGGCGTTGTAGTGCACGTCCGACTGGGCCACACCCATGTCGAGCTCGCCCGCCTTGATGGTGTTGATGTTGAACACGGAGCCTCCGGTGGACTCGACCGAGCAGCGGATGCCGTGCTTGGCGCGGTCCTTGTTGACGAGGCGGCAGATCGCGCCGCCCGCCGGGTAATACACGCCGGTGACGCCGCCCGTGCCGATGGTGATGTACTTCTGCTGGGCCTGGGCCGCGGGCGCGACGGCGCCGGCGACAAGCAGGCCTGCTGCGAGCGCAGTGAGATTGCGCATGGTGTGCTCTCCTCAGGAATTAGCCCGGCTAGCTTAGCGGAAGGCGCCGCTAGGCGGCAACCGTCGCCTTGAGCGCGACATCCAGAGCCTCGCCCAGCTTGCCGACCAGCTCGTCGAGCTCGCGCTCGCCGACGATGAACGGCGGCGCGAGCAGCACGTGATCGCCGCGCACGCCGTCCAGCGTCCCGCCCATCGGATAGCAGAGCAGCCCGGCGCGCAGCGCAGCCTGCTTGAGGCGCGCATGCACCCGGAGCTTCGGGTCGAACGGCGCCTTGCTCGCGCGATCGGCGACGAGCTCGAGGCCCCAGAACAGCCCTCGTCCGCGGATGTCGCCGACATGCGGGTGGCCGTCAAACGCGGCACGGAGCTTCTGCGCCAGGCGCGTACCGAGCGGCGCGACCGCCGCGAGCAAGCCGTCCTCGTGCAGGCGTCGCTGCACCGCAAGCGCCCCGGCGCAGGCCGCGGCGTGGCCGAGATAGGTGTGGCCGTGCTGAAAGAAGCCGCTGCCGGCGCGGATGGTGTCGTAGATGGGGCTCGCCACCAGGGTCGCGCCGATGGGCTGGTAGCCGGCGCCGAGTCCCTTCGCGACCGTCACCAGGTCGGGCACTACTCCTTCCTGCTCGAAAGCGTAGAGCGTGCCGCAGCGGCCCATGCCGCACATCACTTCGTCGAGGATGAGGAGCACCCCGTGCCGGTCGCAGACCTCGCGCACGCGACGGAAATAGCCGGCCACCGGCGGTACTGCGCCCAGCGTCGCCCCAACAACCGTTTCGGCCACGAACGCGATTACCTGGTCGGCGCCTAGCCTCTGGATCTCCGCCTCCAGCTCGGCCGCCAGGCGCTCGCCATAGGCCACGTCCGGTTCCCCCTGCCCCTGGTCGCGATATGCGTAACAGGGCGAGACGTGGCTCGCCTCGATAAGCAGGGGCTGGAACTGGCGGCGCCGCCACGCATTGCCGCCGACAGCAAGCGCGCCGAGCGTATTGCCGTGATAAGACTGCCGACGCCCGATCAGGTAGCGGCGCTGCGGCTCGCCCTTTTCCACGAAGTACTGGCGCGCAAGCTTGAGCGCAGCCTCGATCGCCTCCGATCCCCCGGAGACGAAGTACGCCATCTCCAGTGGGGCCGGGGCATGCGAGATCAATGTGTCGGCGAGAGCCTCCAGCGGCTCGTTGGTGAAGAAGGAGGTATGCGCGAAGGGCAGCTTCTCGAGCTGCGCCTGAATGGCGCGCACCACCGATTCGTCGGAATGCCCGAGGCACGATACCGCGGCGCCGCCCGAGGCATCGAGATATCGCCGCCCGTCACGATCGATGAGATAAGCGCCCTCGCCCCGCACCGCGACCGGATAGTCCTGCCGGGGGTCGCGGTGGAAGACGCGGCTCACGTCAGGCGGCGAGCTTGCCGTGCAGCTGCGAGCGGCACTGCGCCAGCGCGGGCGGCAACTGCCGGCCGAGCCTGCCGAGCAGCTCGTCGTGCGAAGCCACCTCCGTCTGCCACGCGACGGCGTCCACGCCGGAGATCTCGTCGTACTGCGCGCGCGTGAACTTCTGCAATCCGTCCCAGTTCAGGTCCTCGAAGCGCGGGATGATGCCGAGCGCGGTGTTCACACCGTGCTTGGTGCCGTGACAGCGTCCGACCACCCATTCGAGCACGCGCATGTTCTCGCCGAAGCCGGGCCAGATGAATTTCCCGTTGGCGTCCTTGCGGAACCAGTTGACGCGAAAAATGCGCGGCGCGTGATGCACGCTGCTGCCCATCTTCAGCCAATGCGCGAAGTAGTCGCCGACGTTGTAGCCGCAGAAGGCAAGCATCGCCATCGGGTCGCGCCGCACGACCCCGACCTTGCCCGTAATGGCCGCGGTCGTCTCCGAGCCCAGCGTCGCCGCCATGTACACGCCGTCCTCCCAGGACGGCGCCTCGACCACGAGCGGCACGGTGCTCGAGCGCCGGCCGCCGAACAGGAACGCCGAGATCGGGACGCCGCCGGCGTCCTCCCACTTCGGGTCGATGGACGGGCACTGCGCCGCCGCCACCGTGAAGCGCGAGTTGGGATGCGCAGCGACCCGCCCGCAGCCCGGCGTCCACTCCCTGCCCTGCCAGTCGATGAGCCGCGCCGGCGGCGTGTCGGTCATGCCTTCCCACCACACGTCGCCCTCCGGCGTGAGCGCGACATTGGTGAAAATGACGTTGGCCGAGAGCATCTTCATCGCATTGGCGTTGGTGGCCTGCGAGGTGCCCGGCGCGACCCCGAAGAAGCCGGCCTCGGGATTGATGGCGTAGAAGCGGCCGTCATGCCCGGGCTTGATCCACGCGATGTCTTCGCCGATGGTCGTCACCTTCCAGCCGCGATAAGCGGGCGGCGGAATGAGCATGGCGAAGTTCGTCTTGCCGCAGGCGCTCGGGAACGCCGCAGCGACGTAAGACTTCTGGCCCTCGGGCGATTCCACGCCGAGGATCAGCATGTGCTCGGCGAGCCAGCCTTCGTCCCGCGCCATGACGGACGCGATGCGCAGCGCGAGGCACTTCTTGCCGAGCAGGGCATTGCCCCCGTAGCCCGAGCCGTAGGACCAGATTTCGCGCGTCTCGGGAAAATGAACGATCCACTTCTCCTGCTCGTTGCTCGGCCAGGGCACGTCCTTCTCGCCCGGCGCGAGCGGCGCGCCGACCGAGTGCACGCACGGCACGAAATCGCCGTCTTCACCGAGCCACTCGGCGACCGCGCGGCCCATGCGCGTCATGATGCGCATGTTCACCGCGACGTAGGCCGAGTCCGAGATCTCCACGCCGATCTGCGCGATGTGCGAGCCGATCGGTCCCATCGAGAACGGCATCACGTACATGGTGCGGCCGCGCATGCAGCCGTCGAAGAGGCGCTGGAGCGTCGTGCGCATCTCGCGCGGATCGATCCAGTTGTTGGTGGGGCCGGCCTGCTCGCGCGTCGCACTGCAGATGAAGGTGCGATCCTCCATGCGCGCGACGTCGCTCGGATGCGAGCGCGCGAGATAGCTTCCGGGCCGCAGCTTCTCGTTCAGCCTGACGAAAGTACCGGCACTCACGAGCTCCGCGCACAGGCGGTCGTACTCGGCTTGCGACCCGTCGCACCAGACGATGCGCTCGGGCTTGGCAAGGCGGGCGATCTCCGACACCCATTGCCGCAATCCCGCGTGCCGCACCCAGTCGGGAGCCTGCGACAGGTCCTTGTGCGTCGTGCCTGGGGCGTTCATCTGCCTGAACTCCTGAAAGCAAAACGGCCCGAAGCGGGGCCGTCGTCTTGTGTTGGGGAGAAGATTCTAACCTGATGGAATTTGATCGGGCGATGAAAAAAAACTTCGCCCGATCAAGGTGTTCGCTACTACTTGCCGATGCAGAAGCGGCCGAAGATCTCGCCGAGCAGCTCGTCCGCGGTGAATTCGCCGACGATCGCTCCCAGCGCCGCATGCGCGAGGCGCAGGCGCTCTGCGAACAGCTCCCAGCGCGGCAACTCGAGCGCAGCCGCCTCGAGCTGCGCGGCGGCCTCGCGCAATGCCAGAAGGTGGCGCTCACGCGCCATGAACACCGATTCGCCGGCCGGGCGCCAGCCGACTTCCTCGAGGATTCGTCTGCGCAGCGCGTCCAGTCCGGCGCCCGTCCTGGCGGAAACCGCGAGGCCGTCGGCGGGCGGCACGAAGCCGGGTGCGAGGTCGGCCTTGTTGTACACCTCGATGCGCGCTACGCCCGCGGGCAGCGCCGCGAGCGGCGCGTGCGCCTCGCCCGCCTCGAAGACCACGATCGCCAGGTCTGCGCGTTCGAGCTCCTGGTGCGTACGCTCGATGCCGAGGCGCTCGACCGGATCGGCAGAGGCGCGCAGGCCCGCGGTGTCGATCACCACGATCGGCACACCCTCGATGAGGATGGACTCGCGCAGCGCGTCGCGCGTCGTGCCGGGAATCTCCGTGACGATCGCGCGCTCCTCGCCCGCGAGGCGATTCATCAGGCTCGACTTGCCGACGTTCGGTCGCCCGGCCAGCACGACGTGCACGCCGCCGCGCAGCAAGCTGCCCTGGCGGCTGCGCCCCACAACCGAAGCGAGGGACTCGCGCACCCGCGCGAGGCGCGACGCCGCTTCCGCGCGATGCAGTGCGTCGACTTCCTCCTCAGGGAAGTCGAGCATCGCCTCGGTGAGCGCTCGCAATTCGACGAGCTCGCCAAGCAGCGCCTGCACCGCCGCGGAGAACTCGCCGCGCAGGGAGCGCAGCGCCGAGCGCGCGGCCTCCCGGCTCGCCGCGTCGATCAAATCGGCGACCCCCTCGGCCTGCGCGAGGTCGAGCCGGCCGTTCAGGAAAGCACGCCGCGTGAACTCGCCCGGCTCGGCCGGTTGCGCGCCGGCGGCGAGGAACGCGGCAAGCACCGATTGCAGCACGACCGCCCCGCCATGCCCCTGGAACTCCAGGACGTGCTCCCCCGTATAGGAATGCGGCGCAGGGAAATAAAGCGCGAGCCCTTCGTCGAGCGGCTCGCCATGCGCGTCGCGCGCGGTCAGCCGCGTAGCCGCTCGCGGCGACGGCAGGCGGCCGAGCAGCCGCTGCGCGAGCTCCGGGACGCGCGCGCCCGAGACGCGCACGACGCCGATCGCGCCGCGGCCGGGCGGCGTGGCGATGGCGGCGATGGTCTCCGGCGCCGGAGGCGCGGCGTCAGCGCTTGGCATGGGCAGTCTTGTCGCGCTCGAACATGCGCTGGATCTGCCATTGCTGGGCGATGGATAGGAGGTTGTTGACCAGCCAGTACAGCACGAGCCCGGCCGGGAAGAAGAAGAAGAACACGCTGAAGACGTAGGGCATGAACTTCATCACCTTCGCCTGCACCGGGTCGGGCGGCACCGGATTCATGCGCGTCTGCAGCACCATCGAGGCCGCCATCAGGATGGGCAGCACGTAGTAGGGGTCCTGCGCCGAGAGATCCTCGATCCACAGGATGAAAGGCGCGTGGCGCAGCTCGATCGCCGCAAGCAGCACCCAGTAGAGCGCGATGAACACCGGGATCTGCACGAGGATCGGAAAGCAGCCGCCGAGCGGGTTGATCTTCTCCGTCTTGTACAGCTCCATCATCGCCTGGTTCATGCGCGCGCGGTCGTTCGCGTACATCTCGCGGATCTTCGTGAGCCGCGGCGTGACGAGCTTCATCTTCGCCATCGACTTGTAGCTCGCGGCCGACAGCGGGAAAAACACGAGCTTGATGAGCACGGTGAGCAGGATGATCGCCACGCCCCAGTTGCCCGTCCAGCGGTGGAAGAACTCGAGCACCGCAAAGAGCGGCCAGGCGATGATCGCCAGCCAGCCGTAGTCGACTACGAGGTCCAGGCCCGGCGCCGCCTGCTTCAGGCGGTTCTGCTCCTGCGGACCGGAGAACAGCTGCACGGCGACGCTCGCGGTGCCGTTCGGCGCGGCCGGCGGCGTGGCCACGATCACGCCCGCGGCGTACAGGCCGTCGGGAAGCTTGCGCGCATAGAACTCCCGCGGCGCTTTCTCCGGCGGCAGCCAGGCCGAAACGAAGTAATGCTGCATCATGCCGACCCAGCCGTCGGTCGCATTCTTCGGCAGGCTCGCCTTGTCCTTGTCCAGATCCGAGAACTGCACCTTGTTGAACGCACCTTCCGCGGTGTAGTAAACCGGCCCGGTATAGACGTACATCATCCGGCTCTCGTGCACCGGCGCGCGGCCGTCGCGCACGACCTGGTAGTACGCGTATGCCGAGAGCGGCGCGCTGCCCGCGTTCTTCAGCTCGAAGGCGACATCGACAAGGTAGCTGTTGCGTCGGAACGTGTACACCTTCTCCACCGTCACGCCGCCCGGGCCGTCGGCGGCGAAGCGCACCTGCAAACGATCCGAGCCCGCGCCGAGCGTGCGCTCGCCCGGCAATACGCGCCAGAGGCTGCGGTGGTTGGGCATGTCCTCGCCGATCAGGCCGCTTTGCGCGCTGTAGGCATGCTCGGGTCCGAGCAGGACGAAGTTCTTCGCCGCATCCTTCACGTCCTTGTGCCTGCGCAGTTCCAGGCGTGTCAGCGTCGCGCCGAGCGTGTCGATCTCGGCCTCGACGAGATCGGTGGAGACGCGAACTTTCTCGCCTTGCACGGTCGCCGCGGTCGCGCCGGGTACCGACGCAGCAGGCGCGGCGGCTGCCGGGGTCGGCGAGGACGCGGCGGGCGAGAGCGGCGCCGCCGGCGTCGGCACGCCGGGCGCGGATGGCGCGGTGACTGCAGGCGCAGGCCTGGGCTGCTGCTCTTTCTGCCACGCGTCCCACAGCAGCAGCAGTGAAAAGCTGAATATGAAGAAGAGGATGAGTCTCTGGATATCCATGTCGGTTCGCGTCGCCCTCTATCCGCGCCTGCGCTCGGGCACCGGGTCGTATCCGCCGGGGTGCCAGGGCCCGCACCGGCACAGCCGGCGCGCGGCGAGCCATCCCCCGCGCAGCAGGCCGTGGCGCTCGAGCGCCTCATCGGCGTACTGCGAGCAGCTCGGGTGGAAGCGGCAGCTCGGGCCGAGGAGCGGGCTCACCACATAGCGATAGCCGCGGATCACCCAGCGCAACGCGCTCGTCATGACGCCAGCCTGCCGAGCAGTTCTCTCAGGCGTGCGAGCATGTCGGCGGAGGCTCGCGCGCCGTAGGGCGGCCGAATCAGAATGTCGAGCGCGCCGAGGCGTGCCTGCTCCAGACGGAAAGCTTCGCGTATGCACCGCTTGATCCTGTTGCGCTCCGTTGCCTTCGTCGCATGCCTGCGCGACACGAGAATCCCCAGCCGCGCCGGGCCTTCCGCCCGGCGCGCCAAGTAGAAGGTGTAGCCGGAAATGCTGCGGCGAGTGCCCCGCGCGAGCAGCTGCTCGAAGTCGGCGCTGCGCGACAACCTGCGCTCCGCCCCGAAGCCGCATCGAGCGGGCCCGCGGCGAGCCGGCACGCTCCCGTCAGCCTAGAGCGCGAGCCGCTTGCGCCCGCGGGCACGCCGGGCGCGCAGCACCGCGCGACCGCCCCGGGTCCGGCTGCGGACGAGAAAACCATGTCGCCGCGCGCGGCGTGTCTTGGACGGCTGATAGGTGCGCTTCATCGGCATGCCTGCTGCGAAAAAGGGCGGTATTAGAGCCTGCGCGGCATCGCATTGTCAATCGTCTTCGCGTGCGCGCTGCGCCTGTGGATAACCGTGCGGGGACGCGGTAAGATCCGACCATTGCCGGCGCGCAAGGCGCGGCCCCGGCGAAGCCCCGACAACGCGCTCGCGCGAGATCGCAAAAAACATGGAAAGCCTTTGGGACGCCTGCCTGCGCCGCCTGGAGCAGGAGCTTCCCGCGCAGCAGTTCAACACGTGGATCCGTCCGCTCGCCGCCGGCCCCGACGCGGAGCACCCCGGCGCGCTCGTGCTCTCGGCGCCGAATCGATTCGTCCTCGAGCTGGTACGTGAGCGTTTCGCCGCGCGCATCGAGCGCCTGGTGGCCGAGACGAGTGGCCGGGAGCTCGGCGTCCGCCTGGTGCTCGCGCGTGGCGGCGAGGCCGCGCCCCGCGCGCCCGCTCCTCGCGAGGCAGCATCTGCGCCCCCGGCGTTGGAGCGCGCTCGGCTCAACCGGCTGTTTACCTTCGACACTTTCGTGACCGGCAAGGCGAACCAGCTCGCGCGCGCCGCCGCCATCCAGGTCGCGGAGAACCCAGGCATTTCCTACAACCCGCTGTTCATCTACGGAGGCGTGGGGCTGGGCAAGACGCACCTGCTGCAGGCGATCGGCAATCACCTCGCCGAGCAGCGCCCGCAGTCGCGCATCCGCTACACGCACGCCGAGCAGTACGTCACCGACGTCGTGCGCGCCTACCAGCAGAAGTCCTTCGACGAATTCAAGCGCTACTACCACTCTCTCGACCTCCTGCTCATCGACGACATCCAGTTCTTCTCCAACAAGGGCCGGACGCAGGAGGAGTTCTTCTACGCCTTTAACGCGCTGGTAGAGGCGCATAAGCAGATCGTGATCTCCTGCGATACCTATCCCAAGGAGATCGCGGGCATGGAGGAGAGGTTGATCTCGCGCTTCGGCTGGGGCCTGACGGTCGCGATCGAGCCCCCGGAGCTGGAAATGCGCGTGGCGATCGTCCTGAAGAAGGCCGAGGCGGAGGCCGCGCAGATTTCCGAGGAGATCGCGTTCTTCATCGCCAAGCACATACGCTCCAACGTGCGCGAACTCGAAGGCGCGCTGAAGAAAGTGCTCGCTTACGCCCGATTCAACGGTCGCGAGATCACGCTCGAGCTCGCCAAGGACGCGCTGCGCGACATCCTGAACGTGGCGAGCCGCCAGATCAGCGTCGATGGCATCCAGAAGACGGTCGCCGAATATTTCAAGATCAAGATCTCCGACATGCACTCCAAGAAGCGCAGCCGCAATGTGGCGCGGCCGCGCCAGGTCGCCATGTCGCTGGCCAAGGACCTGACGCCCATGAGCCTGCCGGAGATCGGCGAGGCATTCGGGAATCGGGACCATACGACCGTATTGCATGCCTGTCGCACCATCTCCACGCTGCGCAAGAAGGACTCCGTGCTGAATCGCGACTACCTCGTCCTCGAGCAGGTACTGAAGGGATGAACAGCCTGTGGATATCGGCTGTGCGAGATGTGGGTAACCGGAACCGACGGCGCGAGTCGCGATTTGATCCACTTGCGCGCACACGCCGTCCACAGCTTTTCCCGGCGCCAGCGTCAGGGCAAGCGCCTGTACGCGCTGGAAATTTCGGGTGACGGGGACAACCAGGCCCATCCTATTAACTACTACTAGGAATATTTAATGGCCTTGATCAAAGCGAAGTGCGACGAGCTTCTTGCACCGCTGTCGGCGGTCAGCGGCATCATCGAGCGTCGCCATACGCTGCCGATCCTGTCGAACGTTCTCATCGACCGGGTCGGCGGAACACTCTCGTTCCTCGCCACGGACATCGAGATCCAGATCACGGCTCGCTCCAGCCTCGCTGCGGGCGCCGAGGCCAAGCCGGTCACGGTCGGCGCTCGCAAGCTGCTGGACATCCTGCGCTCTCTGCCGGGGGGCACCGAGGTGAGCGTGCAGCCACAGGACAAGCGCGTGGTGGTGAAGGCGGGCAAGAGCCGCTTCACGCTGCAGACGCTGCCGGCGGAGGACTTCCCGCGGCTCGCGAAGCCGGGCGGGGAAGCAGCTCGGTTCTCGCTGCCGCAGAAGGCCTTGCGCAGGATGCTCGGGCTGGTGCAGTACGCGATGGCACAGCAGGACATCCGCTATTACCTGAACGGGCTGCTGTTCCTCGTGGAGGACAAGGAGCTGCGACTCGTGGCCACAGACGGCCATCGCCTCGCCTACGCGGCGATGACGTTGCCCGCGAGCCTGCCGCGGGTGGAAGTGATCGTGCCGCGCAAGACCGTGCTCGAGCTCTCGAAACTCCTCGCCGACAGCGACGACGAGGTGGGCGTCGAGCTCTCCGGCACTCAGGCCGCGTTCGGCTTCGGCTCGATCGAGCTGGTCTCCAAGCTGGTCGACGGCAAGTTCCCCGACTACACCCGCGTCATACCCACGCAGCACAAGAATCGCGTGCAGCTCGACCGCGAGGTGCTGCGCCAGTCCCTGCAGCGCGCGGCGATCCTGTCGAACGAGAAGTTCCGCGGCGTACGCTGGGTACTGACCGACGGCAGCCTGAAGATCGTGTCGTCGAATGCGGAGCAGGAAGAGGCGCAGGAGGAGCTGGAAGTGCAGTACAGCGGTGATGCGCTCGATATCGGCTTCAACGTGAACTACCTGCTCGACGTGCTGAACAACGTGCCGGGTAGCGAGGTGGAGTGTCACTTCGGCGACGCGGCCTCCAGCGCACTGCTGCAGTTCCCGTCGGAGCCGGAGTTCAAGTACGTTGTCATGCCGATGCGCATTTGAGCACCCCAGGAAGGAAGCGATAGTGGAAGATCCCGAACAGCACCTGCCGGACGCGAACGAATACGGCTCCGACAGCATCAAGGTCCTGAAGGGCCTGGAAGCCGTGCGCAAGCGCCCCGGCATGTATATCGGCGACACTTCCGACGGCACGGGGCTGCACCACATGGTTTTCGAGGTGGTGGATAACGCCGTCGACGAGGCCTTGGCGGGCTTCTGCGACGAGATCGTCGTCACCATCCACACCGATAATTCGGTTTCGGTGCTGGACAACGGGCGCGGCATTCCGACGGGAGTGAAGGAAGACGACGAGCTCAAGCGCTCGGCCGCCGAGATCGTGATGACCGAGCTGCATGCGGGCGGCAAGTTCGACTCGAATACCTACAAGGTCTCCGGGGGACTGCACGGCGTGGGGGTCTCCGTCGTGAACGCGCTCTCCAGCTGGCTGCGGCTCACCATCTGGCGGGATGGCAAGGTGCACCAGATGGAGTTCGCCGACGGGGTGCCCACGGCACCGCTGCGCGTGACGGGTACGAGCGAGAAGCGGGGCACGGAAGTGCACTTCCTTGCTTCGCGGCAGATCTTCGGCAACGTGGATTTTCACTACGATATCCTCGCCCGCCGCTTGCGCGAGCTGTCCTTCCTCAACAACGGCGTGCGTATCGTCCTGGTCGACCAGCGCATCGGCAAGGAGGAGGATTTCGCCTTCGCCGGCGGCGTGAAGGGGTTCGTCGAATACATGAATCGCGCGAAGACCGTGCTGCACCCCAACGTCTTCAGCGCGCAGGGGGACAAGGACGGCATCGGCGTGGATGTAGCGATGCAGTGGAACGACTCCTACCAGGAGAACGTGATCTGCTTCACCAACAACATCCCGCAGAAAGACGGCGGCACCCACCTCACCGGCCTGCGCGCCGCGATGACGCGCGTGCTCAATCGCTACATCGAGGAAACCGAGCTCGCCAAGAAGGCCAGGGTGGAAACCACCGGCGACGACATGCGCGAGGGCCTGGCGTGCGTGCTCTCGGTGAAGGTGCCGGAGCCCAAGTTCTCCTCGCAGACCAAGGAAAAGCTCGTGTCTTCCGAGGTGCGGCCGGTGGTGGAGGAAGTGGTGGCCGAGAAACTGCGCCAGTTCCTGGAGGAGCGGCCGCAGGACGCGCGCATCATCACCTCCAAGATCGTGGACGCCGCGCGCGCGCGCGAGGCGGCGCGCAAGGCGCGCGAGATGACGCGGCGCAAGGGCGTGCTCGATGGCGTCGGCCTGCCCGGCAAGCTCGCTGACTGCCAGGAACGCGACCCGGCGCAGTGCGAGCTCTATCTCGTGGAGGGCGACTCGGCGGGCGGGTCGGCCAAGCAGGGGCGCGATCGGCGCTTCCAGGCCATCCTGCCGCTGAAAGGCAAGATCCTCAACGTGGAGCGCGCGCGTTTCGACAAGCTGCTGTCTTCCGCGGAGATCGCGACCCTCATCACGGCGCTCGGCTGCGGCATCGGCAAGGAGGAGCACAACCCGGAGAAGCTGCGCTATCACCGGATCATCATCATGACGGACGCGGACGTGGACGGCTCGCATATCCGCACCCTGCTGCTCACGTTCTTCTACCGGCAGATGCCCGAACTCGTCGAGCGCGGCCACATCTATATCGCGCAGCCGCCGCTGTTCAAGGCCAAGCTTGGAAAGGAAGAGCGCTACCTCAAGGACGAGCACGAACTCAACGAGTTCCTGCTGCGCCAGGCGCTGGTCGATGCGTCGCTCGCACCAACGTCGAACCGCGCGCCGATCCAGGGGGAGGCGCTCGCCGAGCTGGCGAAGTCCTACCTGCTTGCCGAAGCCGTCATCGACCGGGTGTCGCGCGTGGTCGACCGCGATGCGCTGCAGGCGCTGCTGCGCGGAGTGCAGGTGGACCTGTCGCGTCGCGACCTCGCGGAGGACTCGGCGCAGGCGCTGTCCTCGGCGATGCCTGGAAATGGCGTGCACGTGCATGCCCACTTCGATCCGAAGACCGAGCGCTACCAGCTGCGCATCGAGCGCACGCGGCACGGCAACGTGCGTGTTAGCGCGATCGACAGCGAGTTCGTGCTCTCGGGAGACTACGCGCAGATCCGCTCGACGGCGGAGCTGCTGCGGGGGCTCGTGGGCGTCGGCGCTTTCGTGCAGCGCGGCGAGCGCAAGCAGCCGGTCAAGGACTTCGCCGAGGCGATGCACTGGCTGCTCGCCGAGGTGCAGAAAACCATGGTGCTGCAGCGCTACAAGGGACTCGGCGAGATGAACCCGACGCAGCTCTGGGAGACGACGATGGACCCGGCGACGCGGCGCCTGCTCAAGGTGCAGATCGAGGACGGTATCGCGGCCGACGAGATTTTCACCAAGCTGATGGGCGACGAGGTCGAGCCTCGCCGCGCCTTCATCGAGATGAACGCGCTCGGCGTGCGGAACCTGGACGTCTAGCGCTTTTCGCCGGCGCCGACTTGGACGCCGGCGCCTTCTTCAGTGGCTTGATTTCGGCCGGCTGCGCCTGCACCGGTGCCTTGGCGCCGGGCTTGGGCGCGCGCGCCTGGAACTCGAAGCCGATCCGGCCGCCGGGCGTCTTCGCCAGGAACGCCTTGAAAGGGCGGCCCTTCTTGGAAATGAACCGCGTGAGCAGGTCGGTGCGGCCGGTGGCGAGGAGCTTCTGCATCTGCGCGCGCTCCACGGGCTGCTGCAGGATAATCTTGCCGGAGCGGAAGTCGCAACTGCGCTCCGGCCCCACCGCCTTTTCGCATACGTAGGCGACACCGTGCTCGAACACGCGCGCGCCGCACTTTGGGCAGGCGCCGAGGCTCTCCTGCCCGGAAAAATCCGGCGGCGCATCGCCTTCGCCCGCGGCGTCGCTCTGCCCGAAGTCGAACTCCGTGCGGTATTCGTCGTTCAGGCGCACGCCGGCGGCAAAGGGCTTGCCCATGCGGCTGCGAAAGCCCGTGACCGGACCGACATAGCGCTTGGTGATCAGCTCGGCCACCTCCTCCGGTGACCACTCGCGCCCGGAGGTAACCTTCCAGAGCGCGAACTCGCACTTCTGACACTGGAACTTTCGGTAGTTCTCCTGCACCATGCCGCCGCATTTGGGGCAAGGCGCAGGCACGGTAGCGAAGGCCTCGTCGGGGATGTCGCCGCCGCGGATGCGCTCCACCAGGTCGCGCGTGACCTGCTCGATGTGCTCCATGAACTCTTCGCGCTTGAGCTGCCCGCGTTCCATCTGCTTGAGCTTGAACTCCCAGTCCCCGGTCAGCTCGGGCGAGGTGATCTCGTTCACGCCGAAATGCCTGAGCGCGAACAGCAGCGAGAACGCCTTCGGCGTCGGCACGAGCTCGCGGCCGTTGCGGTGCACGTAGTCTTCGCGGATCAATCCCTCGATGATCGCCGCCCGCGTGGCCGGGGTGCCCAGGCCCTTCGCCTCCATTGCCGCGCGCAGTTCGTCGTCTTCCACGAGTTTGCCCGCGCCTTCCATCGCCGAGAGGAGCGTCGCCTCGCTATAGCGCGGCGGCGGCTTGGTCTGGTGAGCGCTCGCCGCGACCTCGACCGTCTTGACCTTATCGCCGGCGGTCACGGGCGGCAAGGTTTCGCCCTCGTCCTGTGCGCTGCGCCCGTACACGGCGAGCCAACCCGGGCTCTGCAGGACCTTGCCGTCAGTGCGGAAATGGTGCTCGTCGACCTGGGTGATGCGCGTCGTCTGCAGAAATTCCGCCGACGGATGGAAGATGGCGAGAAAGCGCCGCACCACCAGGTCATAGAGCTTGCGCTCGGCCTCGTTCAGGTTCTTCGGCGCCTGCAGCGTCGGGATGATGGCGAAGTGATCGGATATCTTGCTGTTGTCGAACACGCGCCGATTGGGCTTTACCCAGCCGTTCTTGAGCACGGCCTTGGCGAAAGGCGCGTAATCGCGCTCTCCCGCAAGCACGTCCATCGTCTTCTTCACCGTGGCGAGGTAGTCCTCGGGGAGGGCGCGCGAGTCCGTTCGCGGATAGGTGAGCACCTTGTGCCGCTCATAGAGAGCCTGAGCGAGCGCGAGAGTGCCGCGAGCGGAAAAACCGAAACGGCCGTTGGCCTCGCGCTGCAGGCTGGTAAGGTCAAAGAGCAGCGGCGAAGCCTGCGTCGTCGGCTTGGTCTCCTCGCTCACCGTGCCCGCCTTGCCTTGGCAGGCGGCCACGATGCCTTCCGCGTCCGCGGCGCGCCACAGGCGCTCGGGCTTGCGCTCCGCGTCCTCGTCCTTCTTGAACGCGGTGTCGAACCAGCGGCCCGCGTACTCGCCGGCCTGCGCGCCGAAGCGCGCGTGTACCTCCCAGTAGTCGCGCGGCTTGAACTCTCGGATGCGCTCTTCGCGTTCGACCAGGATGGTGAGGGTCGGCGTCTGCACGCGTCCCACCGTCGTGAGGTAGAAGCCGCCTTCCTTGGAATTGAAGGCGGTCATCGCACGCGTGCCGTTGACGCCCACCAGCCAGTCCGCCTCGGAGCGGCTCTTCGCGGCGTCGGCGAGCGGCAGGAGCTCGCGATCTGCGCGCAGCCGCGAGAAGCCCTCGCGGATCGCCGCGGGCGTCATCGATTGCAGCCAGAGCCGTTCGATCGGCTTCTTCGCGCGCGCGTGCTGCACGATGTATCTGAAAATCAGCTCGCCCTCGCGGCCAGCATCGCAGGCGTTGATCAGTCCGTCGACGTCCTTGCGCTTGAGCAGGCGCAGCAGGAGGTTCAGGCGCTCGGCGCCGCGGTCGATGGGCGCGAGCTCGAAGCGCGGCGGAATCACCGGCAGGTGGGCGAAGGACCACTTGCCGCGCTTGACCTCGTAGCCTTCCGGCACGGCGAGCTCGAGCAGGTGGCCGACCGCCGACGACAGCACGTAGTCGTCGCTTTCGAAGTAGTCCGCCTTGCGCGTGAAGCCGCCCAGCGCGCGCGCGATGTCGGCGGCGACGGAAGGCTTCTCGGCGATGATGAGTTTCTTGCCCATGCGGTGCGAAAGGCCGCAGAGCATACCCGCAAAGATCACGGGCTTTCAACCGCGCCCCGAGCAGCCTACGCGCGTACACGCGCGTGCGCGAGCGCAGGCGCGCGCGAGGCTCGCGTCAGCTCGGCTCGCGCGAGCTACGCGCGGACAGCAGTTCCTCGGCGAGCAGATGGCTCGCCGGCGCCTCCTGGTTCCACAGCACCATGAGGATGATGAGCCTCAGCTGATCGAGCGACAGGGAATGGTCTCCGGTGGCCAGGGCCCGCTCCACGACGTGCTCGCGATCCTGAGCCGAGAGGATGCCGGCGTGCTCCAGCTGCAGGAGCAGGCCGCGGCACTCGGCGTCGAGCTTCGCGAGCTCCTTGGGCGCGAACACGCGAAATGCATCGCTGCGCGCCGGTAGTGGCGCGACCGCGCGCTGGGGCGCCCGCACGACGCCGGCCAGCCAGTGCAGCGCGGCGTTGATCTCCGCGTCGTCGAAGCCCGCCGCCGAGAGCCGCTCGGCCACGCGCTCGGGGTCGCTGGATACGTCGGTCTGGCGGTAATTCTCGAACACGTACACGAGGATGTCGAACATGTTTTTCTTCTCCTGGTTGACCCTCAACTGAGACGCTGGTATGTGCCGCCCGCTAGCACCGCGACACGACCCTCGAGCTCCAGGCGCAGCAGCTGGGCGCTCACCTGGTCCGCCGGCATGCCGCACCGTGCGCAGAGCGCATCGACATCGACCGGGTCGAAGCCCATATGCGCGAGCAGCGGGTGCTCGGGCCCATGCACTGTTGTACTCGGCTGGGGAGCGCTCTGAATGGCGCCCAGTTCCGCCATTACATCCTGCGCCGACTCCACCAGCTTGGCCCCCTGCTTGATGAGCGCGTGACAACCCTTGGACAGCGGAGAATGTATTGAGCCGGGAATCGCGAATACCTCCCGCCCTTGCTCGGCTGCGGAGCGCGCCGTGATGAGCGAGCCCGACGCCAGCGCCGCCTCGACCACGAGGCAGCCGACCGACAGGCCGCTGATCAGGCGATTGCGGCGCGGAAAGTGGTGAGCAACGGCCGCACTGCCGAGCGGCAGCTCGGAAATCAGGAGCCCGGTATCCGTGATGCGCTCGGCGAGCACCGCATTCTGCCGCGGATAGATGTTGTCCACGCCAGTGCCGAGCACGGCGATGGTCGAGCCGGCCGCGGCGAGGCCGCCGCGATGCGCGGCCGCGTCGATGCCGGCGGCGAGGCCGGAAACGATGGTGAGGCCTGCCGTGCTGAATGCGCGCGCGAACTCCTCGGCATTGCGCGCGCCCTGCGCCGTGGCATTCCGGCTGCCGACGACCGCGAGAGAGGTTCGGTTGAGCAGCTCCAGGCGACCCACGGCGTAGAGCAGCGGCGGCGGGTCGGGAATTTCCAGCAACAGCCTGGGATAGTGCGCATCGGCGAGCGTGACCACGGCGTGGCCGGGCTCCCCTGCCCAGTGCAGGGCCCGCTGCACCGCCGCGTCTGTTTCCCCCGGGCGCAGCAGGGCGGCTGCCGCGTTGCCCGCCACGCGCTCAAGTTGCGCGCGCGGCGCGGCGAGAACGTTTTCCGGTAGCCCGAACTGTCCGAGGAGACTTCGGATTGCGGTGGCGCCGAGGCCGGGCGTCAGCGTCAGACGCAGCCAGCCTGCGAGCCCCGCGTCCGCGATCATCCCGCTGGCGCGACGGGATGGGCCCGCGGGCGCCCTCGCGGGCGATCAGGGCGTCTGCACCACATCCAGAGGATTCACCGGGCGCGATACCCTCATGACCAGCGCGTAAGACACGCGGTCATAGAGGCGGAACACGAAGGCGAGGCCATAGCGTTCGTCGGGAAGCTTATAGGTCGAGGCCTTCCCGCCTACCTTGTGCGAGGCGTCCGTGATCACGGGTCCCGGCCGGTACATCGCGAAAACGTGCCCGACCTCGACTCCGTCGGCGCGGCCCCGATTCAGAGTCACGACCGACAGCGGTCCGGCCTCGCCGACCTTGCCGAGGCCGCCGTAAATGCCGATGACGCGGCCCTGCATGAAGACGGCCGGCGAATGCGGCGCGTACTTGGGCACCTCCGGCACGCCCACCGGCAGAAGCTTGTCTCCCTTGGTCACCTCTTGGGTGACCGTCGTCAGCTGGACGGTGGCCGGCTCGCCGGAGCGCGTCACTCGCGCCGTGCCCAGATAAATGGCTTCATAGCCGAGCGTGACGTTGGTATCCGGATCGACCAGCGGCCCGCCTTTGCGGTAGACGTACCAACTCTCTTCCTTGGAATCGCCGATGCCGCGCACGTAGGCACGATTGCCCGCCTCGATGATGACCCGGTTTTCCTCGGTAGCGATGATCGTGGGTGCGTTATCCAGTCCGTCCGGCTCGATGACCAGCGGACGCGACAGGAAAGGCTCGATGGCGCTCGGCGGGATGCTGGGAATGGCGTCGCGCGCGGTGGACTCGGCCCGGATACGGGGCACCATCTTGACGGTGCCGACGACGCCACCCGGCTGTGCCCCGACCCCAGAACTCGCGCCAGCGCCAGCGCCGGCGCTGCGCGTCGCCTCTGCCGCCGCGTCGCCGCCGCCCGGTGTACGGGGCCTGCCGTCGGCACCCGCGATGGACAGCGTTCCCGTCACGCGGTCGAGCAAGACGACATCGCCCGGAAAGATCCAGTGCGGATTACGGATCTGCTCGCGATTGAAGTTCCAGATCTCGGGCCATCGCCAGGGCGAGTCGGTGAAGCGCTCTGCGATGTCCCAGAGCGTATCGCCGCGCACCACGACATAGCGATCCGGCGCGTCGGCCTTGAAGGCGATCGGGCTTTGGGGGATCGGCGGGGTTTGCGCGGTCGCCGCCACCAAGGCCAGTCCGGTAAGGGCGAAAACGAGCGCTGTGATAAACTGACGCAACTGGTCGTGCATGGTGCCCCCGAACCTTATCCGTGTTCCCGGGCGGGCTTGAAATGCCCCTTTGCCATCCAAATGTAGCACAAACCGCAGATTGTTTAGCCGACGCTTGAGATTCTGTATCTAATTTGTTCAATTTGCAACACTAATTGCACTGTCGATGGCCCTCCTGAACATCCTCCGCTACCCTGACGCCCGGCTGCACAAGGTTGCCGCCCCGGTGACTGTTTTCGACGAGTCGCTGAAGAAGCTGGTGCGCGACATGGCCGAAACCATGTATGCGGCGCCCGGTGTGGGCCTCGCTGCGACGCAAGTCGATGTTCACAAGCAGGTCATCGTCGTCGACGTGTCGGAGCGCCACGATTCGCTGGTCGTGCTGGTCAATCCCGAGATCGTGGAGGCATACGGCGTCTCCGACATCGAAGAAGGATGCCTGTCCGTGCCCGGCGTCTACGATACGATCGAGCGCGCCGAGCGCGTCAAGGTGCGCGCCTATGATCAGAACGGCAACTCGTTCACGCTCGAGGCCCAGGGCCTGCTCGCGGTGTGCATCCAGCACGAGATGGATCACCTGAAGGGCAAGGTCTTCGTGGAGTACCTCTCGCAGCTCAAGCAGCAGCGCGTGCGCGCGAAGCTCGCCAAGCAGCTGCGTAAGACCGCCTAGAGCTTTCCTGCGCCTCGTCTTCGCGGGCACCCCGGAATTCGCCGAGCGCGCGCTGGCCGCGTTGCTCGACGCTGGACACGAGGTCGCGCTCGTTCTGACGCAGCCGGATCGACCGGCGGGTCGCGGCCTGCGGCCGGCGCCGAGCGCCGTCAAGCGGCTCGCGCTGTCGCGAGGGCTCAGCGTTTTCCAGCCCGAGTCGCTGCGCGAGCCGTCGGCGCAGGCGCGCATCGCCGCGGCAAAGCCCGAGCGTCTGGTGGTCGCCGCCTATGGGCTGATCCTTCCGCAGGCGGTCCTCGAGGTTGCGCCGGGTGGTGCCCTGAATATCCACGCGTCGCTGCTGCCGCGCTGGCGCGGCGCGGCGCCCATTCAGCGCGCGCTGCTTGCCGGAGATCGCGAAACCGGCATCACCATCATGCGAATGGACGCGGGCCTGGACACTGGACCCATGCTGTCGCAGATGCGCCTGGCGATTGCCCCGGACGACGACGCGCAGACGTTGCACGACAGGCTCGCGGCGCTGGGTGCCCGCATGATCGTGGCGGCGCTCGCCGACGCCGCGGCCGGGCGACTGCAGCAGGTGCCTCAACCGCAGCAAGGCATAACCTATGCGCGCAAGATCGACAAGCGCGAAGCCGAGATAGATTGGGCTCGCAGCGCTATCGACTTGGAGCGGCAAGTGCGAGCGCTGCGGCCTGCACCCGGTGCGACAACCCTTCTTCGGGGAGAGTCGCTCAAGATCTGGCGAGCGATGGCCCAACCGGGACGCGGCGTGGCGGGCCATGTCCTCCAGGTCGGGCTGCAGGGGGTGCTCGTCGCCTGCGGCGAAGGGGCGCTGCTCGTGACCGAACTGCAAAGAGCAGGCGGCAAGCGCCTGCCTGCGGGCGATTTCCTGAGGGGAACCGCCATTTCGCCAGGCGAGCGCCTGCAATGAACCGGAGTGCCGACCTCGCGCCAGCGCTGGCTGCCGCGGCGCGCGCGGTCGCGGCCGTCGCGGCGGGGCGCAGCCTAGACGACGCGATCGAGCGCCGCGCAGGACAGGGTGCACTGCTCGACCTGTGCTATGGCACGCTGCGCCGATACGGCCGATCGCCGGCACTGGTGCGGGCGCTGTCGCGCAAAGGCGAGCCGGCGCCGCTCGTGCAGGCATTGTTGTGGTGCGCGCTATATGCCCTGGATAGCGGACGCTACACGTCCTACACAGCGGTCGACCAGGCAGTGCGAGCGTGCGCGCTCATCGAGCAGTGGCCAGCGCGCGGCTATGTCAATGCGGTGCTGCGCGGCTACTTGCGCTCGCGCGAGGCGCTCGAGGAGCGCATCGCCGCGGACGAGGAAGCGCGCTATCAGCATCCGCGCTGGTGGATCGAGGCGGTGAAGCGCGACCATTCGGGCGAGTGGACCGGAATTCTCCAGGCGGGCAACACGCATCCGCCCATGTGCCTGCGCGTGAACCGGCGCCGAATCCGGCTTTCCGAGTACGCCGATCGCCTGGACGCGGAAGGACTTCCGGCACGTCATCTGGGCGGTCAGGCGCTGCTGCTGGACAGGCCGGTTCCCGTGGAGCGCCTGCCGGGGTTTGCCGAGGGGCTGGTGTCGGTGCAGGACGCGGGGGCGCAACGCTGCGCCCCGCTGCTAGCGCCCGAGTCCGGCCAGCGCGTGCTCGACGCTTGCGCCGCGCCGGGCGGCAAGTGCGCACACGTCCTGGAAGTCGCGGACGTCGACATGACGGCCCTCGACGCGGATCCAGTGCGCGCGGCGAGCATCTCGCCGGCACTCTCGCGTCTGGGCCTGTCCGCGCACGTGCGCAATGCGGACTGCGTCGCGCTCGAGCAATGGTGGGACGGGCGGGGCTTCGATCGCGTTCTCGCCGACGTGCCTTGCTCGGGCTCGGGGGTGGCCCGGCGCCACCCCGACATCAAGTGGCTGCGCCGGGAAGATGACTTGCGCGGATTCTCGCAGCGCCAAGCCGCGATCCTCGAAGCCCTTTGGCGTGTGCTCCAGCCCGGTGGTAAATTGCTGTATGTCACTTGCTCGGTTTTCAGCGAGGAGAACGACGCCGTGCTGGACGCGTTTTGCGCGCGCAACCCGCAAGCACGACGGTGCCCGCTGCCGAGCGGCGCTGCGGCATACCTGCTGCCGAGCGCAGAGAACGACGGTTTCTTCTACGGCCTGCTAGAAAAGGCCGGCTGACCCGGCGCGCCATGCGCATCGTCCTCGCCTGCTCTAGATTTCTGCTGGGGCTCGCGTGCGCCGCGGCAATGCATGCCGGCGCAGACGAGATCGACGTCGTCGACGCGCGCCTCGCCGTCTCGGAAGAAGGCTTGCTGCTCAGCGCGGACTTCAGTTTCGAGCTGGGCGATCGCCTCGAGGAGGCCGTGGCGAACGGGGTGCCGCTGCACTTCGTGGTCGAGTTTGAGCTTCGCCGCCCGCGCTGGTGGTGGTTCGACGAGGCCACCGCGTCGCGGCGCATTCACTGGCGGCTTTCGTACCACGCGCTGTCGCGTCAGTACCGCCTGACGAGCGGTGCGCTGCACCAAAGCTTCCCCACGCTGGCAGAGGCACTGGATGTCATGCGCCGCCTGCGTAACTGGCTGGTCGTGGAGCGCTCCGTGCGTCTGACCATGGACGAATACGAAGCCGCGGTGCGCATGCGGCTGGATGCGGCACAGCTGCCCAGGCCCCTGCAGGTGAGCGCGCTTACCAACCGGGAACTGCATCTGGAATCGCCGTGGAAGCAGTTCATTTTCCAGCCGTCGCCGGCACGGCGGTCGGACGCGCGATGAAGACCCTGCTCATCGTCGGCACCGCCCTTGCCGGCATTCTGCTCTTCCTGCTGGCGACCGCGAGCGCGGCGGACGCCACGCTCTTCGCGAGGCACTACCCGCTTCTGCTCGGATTGAATGCAGCACTTGCCTTCGCACTCGCCGCGCTCGTCGCCTACCAGCTGGCGGGCATACTGCGTCAATACCGGATGCGCGCATTCGGCTCGCGTCTCATGCTGCGCTTCCTGGTGCTGTTCGCCCTGATCGCCGTGGTGCCCGGCGCCCTCGTCTATACGGTTTCGGTGCAGTTCCTCACGCGGAGCATCGAGTCCTGGTTCGATGTCAAGGTGGATGCGGCGTTGGAAGGTGGTATCAACCTCGGACAGACGGTCGTCGATCGCATGATGGCGGAATTGCAGTCGCAGGCGCGCTCCATGGCGCTGGAGCTGACCGATCGCTCGCCAGCGCAACAGGTGATGATTCTCAATCGGCTGCGCGAGCAAGCCGGCGCGCAGGAAGTGGTGCTGCTTGGCGCGGGCGGCACGCTGCTGGCGAGCGCGACCGAAGAGCTCTCGCGCTTCTTGCCGGAGCTGCCGAGCGCGCAAATGCTCCGCCAGGCGCGCTCGGCGCAGGGCTACGCGACGATCGACGCCGCCGACGGCTCTTCGATCGCCCTGCGCGTGGTCATGCCGGTGGGCGGTCTCGCGCTCGACGAAGGGGCGCGCTTCCTGCAGCTGCGTCAAGTCGTGCCTCCGAATCTGGCGCGTAGCGCGCAGGCAGTGGAAGTGGCGTATCGCGACTATCGCGAGCTGGCCCTGTCGCGGCAGGGGCTGCGGCGCATCTACCTGGTCACCCTGACGCTCGCCCTGCTGATGGCGCTTTTTGTTGCCGTGTCTCTTGCCGCCATCCTCTCTGCGCGACTGTCGGCGCCGCTGGCGAACCTGGCCCGCGCCACGCAGGCGGTGGCGCGCGGCGATTTTTCCCAACGTCCGCCGGTGACGAGCCGCGACGAGCTCGGTGTACTCACCGAGTCGTTCAATTCCATGACGCGCCAGCTCGACGAGGCGCGCAACGTCGTGGAGTCGAACCGCGTGGCGCTGGAGACTGCCAAGGCCTCCCTCGAGAACATCCTTGCCAATCTGACCGCGGGCGTGCTGGTTTTCGACCGTGAGCTGCGCCTGTCCATATCCAACTACGGCGCGGCCGCCATCCTCGGCGAGGAGCTGGGCGCGATGGCCGGCCGGTCGCTCGGGGCCTGGAGCGGCGCGCTCGCGCCCTTCGCCGAGGCGGTGCACGCGGCCTTCGCCAGCCACGGCGAGCGCACCTGGCAGCTCGAGCTCTCGCCCAAGGGCAGCGGCAAGACGCTGCTCGCCCGCGGAGCGGCGCTGCCCGGCGCGACCGAAGGCGGCTATGTTCTGGTCTTCGACGACATCACGCAGCTCGTCCATGCACAGCGCGCGACCGCCTGGGCCGAGGTCGCGCGGCGCCTCGCGCACGAAATCAAGAACCCGCTGACGCCGATCCAGCTCTCGGCCGAGCGCCTCGAGATGAAGCTCGAGGGACGGCTCTCGCCGGAAGACGCGGAAATCCTGAAGCGCAGCACCCAGACCATCGTCAACCAGGTGACCGCACTCAAGTCCATGGTCGACGACTTCGGCGACTACGCCCGGCTGCCGGCGCCGATGCCGACCGGACTCGATCTGAACGCCCTGATCGCGGACGTGCTGGCGCTCTACGAGACTTCGCGCGTGCCGATCACCAAGCGGCTGGCTCCCGATCTGCCGCCCGTCTGGGCCGACGCGGCGCAGATGCGACAGGTGATTCACAACCTGGTGCAGAACGCGCAGGACGCGCTGGAGAACCGCAAGGAGCCCCGCGCCCGGGCCGTGGTCGAGGTGCGCACGGAGCTCGCGGGCGGCGACCGCGTGCGCCTGTCGGTCACCGACAACGGCGACGGCTTCCCCGAGCAACTGATGGCGCGCATTTTCGAGCCCTACGTGACCACCAAGCCGCGTGGCACGGGTCTGGGCCTCGCCATCGTGAAGAAGATCATCGACGAGCATCACGGCACGATCGCCATCGAGAACCGGCCCGAGCGCGGCGCCTCGGTGAGCGTGCTGCTGCCGCTCGCGGAAGCGGCCTGAGGCGGAAGTGGCACAGGTCCTCATTGTCGACGACGAGATCGGCATCCGTGAGCTGCTTTCCGAGATCCTGGCCGACGAAGGTCACTCCGTGCTGCTCGCGGACAGCGCGGGCGCCGCGCGGCGCCTGCGCGACGCGAACCGGCCGGACCTGGTGCTGCTCGACATCTGGATGCCGGATACCGACGGCATCACGCTGCTACGCGAGTGGTCGGCGAGCGGCCAGTTGACGATGCCGGTGGTGATGATGTCGGGCCACGGCACGATCGAGACAGCGGTCGAGGCCACGCGCATCGGCGCGCTCGACTATCTGGAGAAGCCCATCGCGCTGCAGCGGCTCCTCGCCACGGTGAAACGCGCGCTGCGGCATCAGGAGCTCGCCGCGCCGCCCCCGCTGTCGCTTGCCACGCTGGGCCGCTCACCGGCCCTCACCGAGCTGCGCAAGCGCCTGGCGCAGCTCGCGCAGACGGGCGCGCCGCTCATGCTGCGCGGCGAGGCGGGCATGATGCCGGAAATCTTCGCGCGCCAGCTTGCGGCACCCGGCGCGCCGTTCCTCGATGCCGCCTGCCTGCTGGCGGAAGCCTCCAGCGATCTGCTCGCGCGCGCCGCGGGCGGCATCCTTTTCCTGCCCGATCTCGCGCGCTTGCAGCGCAGTGAGCAGAAGAGCCTCGACTTCCTGCAGGCGCGCGCGGACAAGCACAAGACGCGCATCGTATCGTTCTCCCCGGTGGACGCGAAAACGCTCGTCGAGCGCCATGCGTTCGATGCCGCGCTGGCGTCCCGGCTTGGCGAGCTTGTGCTGCGGCTGCCGGCGCTGCGAGAGTTTGCCGAGGACGTGCCCGATCTTGCGGCGCAGATGCTCGCGCAGCTTCTGGAGGCGCGTGCCTGCCCGCCGCGGCGCTTCTCCATCGCGGCGCTGAACGCGTTACGGCACCATCGCTGGCCGGGCAACCTGGCCGAGCTCGAGCACGTGGTGAAGAACCTCGCGCTTAGCGCGCTGGAGGAAGAGATCGGCGCGACCGACGTGGAACGCGTGCTCGCGGCGCAAGCGAAGCCGGAGTCGGCGCTCTCGGTGCCGCTCGGCCAGCCCTATCGCGAGGCGCGCGAAGCCTTCGAGCGTGCCTACTTCGAGCATCTGCTCGCCGCCGAAAACGGCAGCATGTCGCGCGTGGCGGAAAAGTGCGGCCTGGAGCGCACGCATCTCTACCGGAAGCTGAAGGCGCTCGGCCTGGCCGTCGGGCGGCGCGACGAAGGCTGAATCGGCATAGAATGCGGCGCCCATCCATGAAAACGGCAGCCGCGTGAAGATCGTCATTCTCGGCGCAGGGCAGGTTGGCAGTTCGGTTGCCGAGAGCCTCGTTTCCGAGCAGAACGACATCACGGTCGTGGATCTCGATCCGGCGCGCCTGCGCGGCCTGCAGGACCGCTTCGACCTGCGCACGGTCGCGGGCAGCGCGGCGCACCCGTCGGTGCTGCAGGAGGCGGGCATCGAGGACGCCGACCTGCTCATCGCGGTGACGCAGTCCGACGAGACCAACCTGGTCGCCTGCAAGCTCGCGGCGCGCATGTTCAACGTGCCGCGGCGCGTGGCGCGCGTGCGCGCCAACGCATTTCTCGACAACAAGCTGATCCTCGGGCCCGACGGCTTTGACGTCGATCTCGCCATCTGCCCGGAGCAGGTGCTGACCGAGTACATCGTGAAGCTGGTGGAGTTCCCGGAGGCGCTGCAGGTGCTCGACTTCGCCGGCGGCAAGGTGAGCCTGGTGGCGGTGCGTGCCTATGCCGGCGGGCCGATGGTCGGCCGCCCGGTGAAGGAGATCCGGGCCCACATGCCGAGCATCGACACGCGCATCGTGGCCATCTTCCGGCGCGATCGGGCCATCCGCCCGGAGGGCGATACCGTGATCGAGGACGGCGACGAGGTGTTCTGCCTCGCGGCGGCCGACCACATCCGCAAGGTCATGCACGAGCTGCGGCGCATGGACCAGCCGGTGAAGCGCGTCATGGTCGCAGGCGGCGGCAACATCGGCCTGCGCCTGGCGCGCGCGCTGGAGCGGGACTATTCGGTGCGCTTGATCGAGCACAACAAGCGTCGCTGCGAGTTCCTCGCCGCGCGCGTCAACCAGGCGCTGGTGCTGAACGGCGACGCGACCGACGAGGAGCTGCTCGAGCAGGAGAACATCGGCGAGATGGACCTGTTCGTCGCCGTGACCAACGACGACGAGAACAACATCATGAGCAGCCTGCTCGCCAAGAGGATGGGTGCGCGGCGCGTGGTATCGCTCATCAACCGCCGCAGCTACGTCGACCTCGTGCAGAGCGGCCAGATCGACATCGCCATCTCGCCGGCGCAGGCGACCATCGGCAAGCTGCTGGCGCACGTGCGTCGCGGCGACGTGGTCGCGGTGCATTCCCTGCGCCGCGGCGCGGCCGAGGCGCTCGAAGCGGTGGTGCACGGCGACCGCGAGTCCTGCCGGGTGACGGGGCGCCTGGTGCGCGAGATCGACCTGCCCCCGGGCGCGACCATCGGCGCAGTGGTGCGCGACGGCAAGGTGCTCATGGCGCACGGCGACACGCGCATCGAGGCGGAAGACCACGTGATTGTCTTCGTCACCGACAAGCGCACCCTGCCGCGCGTGGAGAGGCTGTTCCAGGTCGGCGCTCGATTCCTGTAGGCCGGCCCGCCCCGTGCGCCCCTTCGCCGTCCTGCACCTGCTCTCGCTGGTGCTGGTGCTGTTCGCGGCCTACATGCTCCTGCCGCTCGGCTTTTCCCTCGCGATCGAGGACGGTGCGCACGACGCTTACCTCTGGTCGGTGGGCGCGACGCTCGTCGCCGGCATCGCCCTGTGGGCGGCGACGCGTCGCGCGCGGCGCGAGCTGCAGGTGCGCGACGGCTTTCTGCTCGTCGCGCTCGTGTGGACGGTGCTGCCGGCCTTCGCCACGCTGCCGCTGCTCGTGCAGCTCCCGGGCCTGTCGTTTACCGACGCCTACTTCGAGGCGGCCTCGGGCCTCACCGCGAGCGGTGCCACGGTGCTCTCGGGGCTGGACTTCCTGCCGCCGTCGATCAACCTGTGGCGTGGCCTCATGATCTGGCTCGGCGGCATGGGCGTCATCGTTCTCGCGGTGGCGATCATGCCGCTCCTCGGCGTCGGCGGCTCGCAGTTGTTCAAGGCGGAGACGCCGACGCCCATGAAAGACACCAAGCTCACCCCGCGCATCGCCGAGACCGCGAAGGGCCTGTGGCTCGTGTATTTCGGGCTGACGGTCGCCTGCGGCCTCGCTTACTACTGGGCGGGCATGGGCGGGTTCGACGCGTTCATGCACGCCTTCACCACGGTTGGCCTGGGCGGTTTCTCCACGCACGACGCGAGCTACGCCTACTGGGACTCGCCGCGCATCGAGGCGGTAGCGATCGTGTTCATGCTGCTCGCGGCGATCAACTTCGCCACGCATTTCCTCGCCTGGCACCGGCGCTCGCTGCGCGTGTATCGCGTCGATCCCGAGGCAAAAGTGCTCCTTCTCGTCGTCGGGCTGGCGGTGTTCGTCGTGGCCGTGTACCTGCAGTGGTCCCGGATCTATCCCGACTTCGGCACCGCGCTGCGCTACGCGGCCTTCAACGTGGTTTCGATCGCGACGACCACCGGCTACGCGAGCGTCGATTTCAACGCCTGGCCGATTTTCGCGCCGCTGCTCATGCTTTTCCTGTGCAGCTTCGCGAGCTCTTCGGGCTCGACGGGCGGTGGCATGAAGATGATCCGGGCGTTGATCCTGTTCAAGCAGATCTTCCGCGAGCTGCTGCGCATCATCCACCCGCGGATCGCGAATCCGGTGAAGCTGGGCGGGCAGCTGATCGAGAACAACGTCGTCTTCGCGGTCCTCGCCTACGTGTTCGTGTACGTCTCGTGCATCATCCTGTTCACGCTGCTGCTCACCGTGAGCGGGGCAGACGTGGTGACGGCGTTCTCGGCGGCGGTGGCGTCCATGAACAATACAGGCCCGGGGCTGGCGGGGGTGGGTCCGAGCTCGACCTACGCCGTGCTGAACGACTTCCAGACCTGGGTGTGCTCGTTCGCGATGCTGCTCGGGCGCCTGGAGCTGTTCACGCTGCTGGTGGTCCTCACGCCGGCGTTCTGGCGCAAGTGAGCCGCGTGCCGGTGAAGCTCGCGCCGTGCGGCGCCGAGCCGGAGCCGGGCTGGGCCGTGCTGCGCCCCAGCGCCTGTCCGTGCTGCGTCGGGCGCGTCCAGCTGCAGGTGGAGCTCGCGCGCCTGGTGCGCGAGCAGCGCCCGCCGGGCGTGCTCATCGAGGTGCCGGAGGCTGGCCATCGCTACGCGCTGCGACGCGCGCTGGGCGCATGGCCCTTTTCCGACTACTTGGTCGTCGTGTCCGACTAGCCTACTCAGCCGCGGGCGAGGGCCACGACGAGCGCCAGCCAGCCGAGGATCAGCGCCGTGCCGCCCAGTGGCGCGACGGCGCCCAGCCACTTCGGTGCGCCCAGGGCGAGCGCATAAAGGCTGCCCGAGAAGAGCGCAACGCCCGCGAGGAAAAGCCAGCCCGATGCGCGCAACCAGACGCTGTCGGCGAAGGCGCTCGCGCACAAGCCGGTGAGAACGAGCGCGAGCGCATGCCAGAGGTGGTACTGGACGCCCGTGTTCCAGATCGCGAGCGC
>JBFWWT010000019.1:0-50765 GCA_050246035.1 Burkholderiales bacterium | reverse complement strand
GGCGCGGTGCTGCTCCTGGACGACGGCAAGATCGTCCTCGAGGTGACCGCGGTGCGCGGCGACGAGGTGCAGACCGTGGTGCGCCACGGCGGCACGCTCAGCAACAACAAGGGCATCAACCGCCAGGGTGGCGGCCTCACCGCCGCGGCGCTCACGCCCAAGGACATGGACGACATCCGCACGGCGGCGAAGATCAACGCCGATTTTCTCGCGGTGTCGTTCCCGAAGTCGGGCGCCGACATGTACATGGCGAGGGAGCTGCTGCGCGCGGCGGGCGGCAAGGCGATGCTGATCGCGAAGATCGAGCGCGCCGAGGCAGTGAAGCACGACGCGCTGGTGAGCATCATGAGCGCCTGCGACGGCATCATGGTGGCGCGCGGCGACCTCGCGGTCGAGGTCGGGGACGCCGCGGTGCCCGCGCTGCAAAAGCGCATGATCCGCCTGGCGCGCGAGCACAACAAGCTCACCATCACCGCCACGCAGATGATGGAGTCGATGATCGACAGCCCGATCCCGACGCGCGCGGAAGTATCCGACGTCGCCAACGCGGTGCTCGACGGCACCGACGCGGTGATGCTCTCGGCGGAGTCGGCGAGCGGCAGGTTTCCCGTGCAGACGATCGAGGCCATGGATCGCATCTGCGTGGAGGCCGAGCAGACGCAGTCGATCAGCCTGGAGCAGGATTTCCTCAACCGCGTCTTCACGCGCGTGGACCAGTCCATCGCCATGGCGGCGCTGTTCACCGCGTTCCACCTCAAGGTGAAGGCGATCGCGTCGCTCACCGAGTCCGGGGCGACGGCGCTGTGGATGAGCCGCCTCAACTGCGGCGTGCCGATCTACGCGCTCACCTCGCAGACTTCCACGCGCTACCGCTGCGCGCTGTTCCGCGACGTCTATCCGCTCATGGTGAAGTACGTCGGCCACGACCGCGAGGAGCTGCTGCGCGAGGCCGAGAAGGTGCTGGTCGAGCACGGCGTGGTGAAGGACGGCGACCACATCGTGCTCACCATCGGCGAGCCGATCGGCAAGGCGGGCGGCACCAACACGATGAAGATCGTGCGGGTGGGCGAGCACCGCGACTAGCGCATCCGCCAGCGCCCGTCTTCTTCCACCGCGCGCCCGGCGTGCGCGAGCGATGCCAGGTGCTGCGAGATGGTGCGCCGCTCGGCGTCCGCGTAGTAGAGGTCGTCCAGGTGCCGCGGATAGACGAAGCGGTGCTCGACCAGCTCGTCCAGGGTCGACGGGCGCTGCCGCAGGTGGGCGGCGATCGCCTCCTCGCGCGCATCCAGCTTCGCCGCGAACGCGGCGAGCAGGGCGAGGAAGGTCGCGCGCTCGGTGATCACGCCCTTGTGGTGCGAGGTGACCCAGGCGCGCGCCGGCACGTCCTTCACCGCCTCGAGAGTGCGGCGAAACGCCTCCAGGCTGGAGGTCGCGTCGCCGTAGTACGGGCCGAAGGAGGAGAGGTCGATGTCGCCGATGAAGGCGACGCCCTCGGGCTCGACGAGCAGCACGCAGTGCCCGCTCGTGTGCCCGGGCATGTGCAGCGCGCGCACGCTCACGCCGCCGCCCAGGTCCCAGCGCGCGCCGTCGGCGTAGGCCACGGCGTCGGGCCGCGGCACGTAATGGAACTCGCGCTCGATCTTCTCGCGCATGCCCGCGAGCACCGGCGGCGCATAGCCGTAGTGGCGGGCGAGCCCCTGCCAGCTGCGCGCGGCCTGCACGTCCGCCTCGTGCACGTGGAGCGGCACCCCGATGAGCCGGTGCAGGCCGGCGATGTGATCCTCGTGCACGTGGCCGAGGATGACGAGATCCGCCTCCAGCAGCTCCGTGCCCAGGCGATTGGCGACGAGCGGGGTGTCGAAGGCGGCGAGCGTGTCGCCGCCGCGCACGACGACCTGGTTGCCGTCGGGATACTTGCCGGACTTCTCGCCGAGGTAGACGGTGACCGGGCCGAGCCGGACCTCCGGCGCCTGGCTCATCGCGTCAGGCCACGCGCAGCGGCAGCGACTTCATGCCGCGAAACACCATGGAGTTGAGCCACTCCAGGCGTTGTTGCGGCTGCGCGAGCTCGATGCGCTTCCAGTGCGCGAGCACCGCGGGCAGCGCGACCTGTCCCTCCATGCGCGCGAGCGGAAAGCCCAGGCAGATGTGCAGGCCGAAGCCGAAGGTGAGGTGCGCCGGCCCGGCGCGCTCGAAGTCCAGGCGGTCGGGATCCGCGTAGGCCTCCGGGTCGCGATTGGCGGCGTTCAGCATGAGAAAGACGCGCTCGCCGGGCGCGAGCGTGCGCCCGCGCAGCGCCTGCGCGACCTTGACCACGCGCACCTGCGCCCCGCTCGGGCCGTCGTAGCGCAGCAGCTCCTCGACCGCGCGCGGCGCGAGCGCCGGGTCCGCGCGCAGCGCCTCGAGCGCCTCGGGAAAGCGGAGCAGCGCGAGCAGGCCGTTCGCGATGTGGTTGGTCGTCGTCTCGTGCCCCGCGAAGAGGAGCAGGATGCAGCTCGCCACGAGCTCGTCCTCCGTGAGGCGGTCGCCGCCGTCCTCCAGGCGCACGAGCTGCGAGAGCAGGTCCTCGCGCGGCGCGCGCCGGCGCTCCTCGATCAGCTCGCGGAAGAAGCCCGCCATCTCGCGCGTCGCGCGCTCGGCGATGTCGTATTTCTCCGGCGACATGCGCGAGCTGCCGATGAAAAGCGCCATCTCGTCCGAGAGCTGCTTCACCCGCGCGAGCGCCTCGCGCGGCACGCCGAGCATCGCCATGATGACGAGCGCGGGCAGCGGCCCGGCGAAATCGGCGACGAAGTCGATCTCGCGCCGCCCGCCGATGCGCTCGAGGAGCCAGGCGGAGAGCGCCTCGGCCTGTGGCCGCATGCCGTTCATCGACTGCAGGTGGAACACCTTCGAGGTGAGCCGGCGCAGCCGCGTGTGCTCGGGCGGATCGCGGAACACCATCCAGTGGCCGAGGTAGCGGATGATCTCGCCGATGCGCGCGCTCTCCGGGCCGGGCAGCGCGGCGAAGAAGGGCCGCAGGCGGTCCGAGGACATCTCGCGGTCGAGGAGCACGGCGCGCACGTCGTCGTAGCGCGTGAGCACCCAGGCCTTGAGTCGCGGGCTCCAGTGCACCGGATCCTCGGCGCGCAGCCTCGCGAAGAGCGGGAACGGATCGCGCAGGAACCCGGGCGCGTCCGGCCGGAACTCGATCGGCGCGGCCGCCCCTACCGCCGCCACCGGGGTTTTCGCTTCTCGAGGAAGGCGCGCAGGCCCTCGGCGAAGTCGGGCTCGGACGCGCTCTGCGCGAAGGCCTCGGCCTCGCGCTGCAGCTGCGACTCGAGCGTGTGCTCGAGGGAGCGGTTGACGAGCGCCTTGGTGCGCCCGTAGACGAGCGCCGGCCCCGCGGCGAGGCGCGCGGCGAGCTTCTGCGTCTCGGCCTCCAGCGCCGCGGCCGGCACCACGCGATTGACGAGCCCGAGGCGCTCGGCGGTCGCGGCGTCGAAGCGATCGCCGAGCAGCGCGATCTCCATCGCCTTCTTCTGGCCAACGCTGCGCGGCAGCGCGTAGGTCGAGCCGCCGTCGGGCGTGGCGCCGATCAGGCTGTAGGCGAGCGTGAAATAGGCGTTGTCCGCGGCGAGCGCGAGGTCGCAGGCCATCATCAGGCTCATGCCGAAGCCGGCGGCCGCGCCGCTCACGCTCGCCACCACGGGCTTGGGCATGCGCCGCAGGCTGAGCACGAGCGCGTGCACCTCGTGGATGAAGCCCTCGAAGTCCGTGCGCAGCTGCGGCGCCGGGCGCGAGGCGACGAGCTCGCTGAAGTGCTTGAGGTCGCCGCCCGCCATGAAGTGCTCGCCGCCGCGGATCACGAGGCAGCGCACCTGCGGGTCGTGCTCGGCGGCGAACACCGCCTCCCGCAGCGCGAGCGTCAGCTCGCGATTGAGCGCGTTCAGCGCGCGCGGGCGGTTGAGGGTGAGGGTGGCGACGCCCTCGTGCGCGGCGACGAGGACCGGGGACTCAGGCATTCGACAGGGCGAACGGCTTGACGCGCATGGGCCGCCTGATTATAGGATAGCGCCCATGGGCGCACTGACACCGAAGGCCATCGGGCACGCGACGCTGCCGCCGCTCGCCTCGCGCTTCGTCGAGGTCGCCGCGCTGCCCTGGGAGCCGACGCGCTTCCCCGGCGTGGAGACGAAGACGCTGCTCGTCGATCGCGAGAGCGGCGTCGTCACGCTGCTCATGCGCATGGCGCCGGGCGCGCGGCTTCCCGACCACGAGCACGTGCTGATCGAGCAGACCTACGTGCTCGAGGGCAGCCTCGTGTGCGGCGAGGGCGAGTGCAAGGCGGGCGAGTTCGTCTGGCGCCCGGCGGGCAGTCGCCATGAGGCCTGGGGCGGCCCGCAGGGGGGGCTGATGCTCGCCATCTTCCAGATCCCCAACCGCTTCTACGAGGCCGACGGGCGCGAGACCGACGTCCTCGGCCAGGACTGGGACGCGGCCTGGGGCAAGGCGCTGTTCCGGGAATAAAAAAGGCGGGCGCTTCCGCGCCCGCCTTCGTGTCGCGCGGCGCCCGCCGCTAGCGGCCGAGGATCGGACCGAAGCGCTGCCAGCGCTGCCCGTCGAAGCGGATGAGCTGCTCCGATTCGATCGGCGCGAAGTCGGTCGCGCTCGTGTTGACGCGGATGCCCGGCAGCATCAGCTCGGACCTGAAGTTGTTCAGGCTCGCCGCCTGCTTCATGATGTTGGCGCGCGTCAGGTTGTTGCCGGCCTGCTTGAGCACCTGGTGCATGGTCTCCGCGACCGCGTGGCCGTACACGTTCGAGGCGTCGTGCAGATTGCCCTCGGGATAGTACTTGCGCATGAATTCGCGCCAGGCCTTGATCGCCGGATCGTTCGTGAACTGCGCGTCGTCCGGATCCTTCAGGTACTGCGTCGAGATCAGGCCGACGGATTTCTCGAAGCCGGCGGGCTTGAGCACCGAGCCGATCTGCGCCGACACGTTGTTCACGTAGTGCGTCGGCTTCCAGCCGGTGTCGTAGGCCTTGCGGATCGCCTGCGCGGCGAACTTGGGCGTGGTGATGTTGAAGAAGGTGTCCGCGCCCGAGGCCTGCAGCTGCACGATCTGCGAGTCGACCGTCGGATCGGTCACCTCGTAGGACACCTCGCGCACGATCATCCCCACCTTGTCACCCAGGCCGTCCTTGAAGCCCTGGAGGTAGTCCTTGCCGTAGTCGTCGTTCTGGTACAGAACGCCGATCTTCGCCTTCGGGTTGTTCTTCAGGATGTGCTCGGCGTAGATGCGCCCCTCGGTCTGGTAGTTCGGCTGCCAGCCCATGGTCCAGGGAAAGCGCTTCGGATCGTTCCACTTGGTCGCGCCCGTGGCGACGAACAGGTGCGGCACCTTCTTCGCGTTCATGTACTTGTGGATCGCGCTGTTCGGCGGGGTGCCGAGCGGCTGGAAGATGAACAGGACCTGGTCCTGCTCCACGAGCCGCCGCGCCATCTCCACCGTCTTCGGCGGGCTGTAGCCGTCGTCGTAGGAGATGAACTCGATCTTGCGGCCGTTCACGCCGCCCTGGTCGTTGATCATCTTCCAGTAGGCGGCGATCGTCTTGCCGATCGTGCCGTAGGCCGACGCCGGGCCGCTGTAGGGGTTGATGTGGCCGACCTTGATGGTGGTATCGCTCGCGCCCGGGTCGTACTTCTTCTGCGCGAGGGCCGCCGGCGACGCGAGCGCGGCGGCCAGGATGGCGGTGATCGATGCGTGCTTCAGTTTCATGGCTGCCTCCTCCTCATGACATTGGACCTCGATTCTGCGCCTTCCGCGTCAGCCGGGCTACGGCCATGCGCACGGCGCCTGCGACTCCCATCGGCATCAGGTACACGAAGCCGAGCAGGAAAATGCCGAAGATCGCCCAGGGGGCGGCCTTCGAGATGGCATCGGCGATGTTGGGCACGAACTGGATGAACAGCGCCCCGTAGATCGCCCCGCTGATCGAGGCGAGCCCGCCGATGACGATGCCGACCAGGAACACGATCGACACGAAGATGTTGAAGCTGTCGGGCGCGACGAACTGGATGGCGATCGCGCCGAGCGCCCCGGCGATCCCCGTGTACATGGCCGAGATGCCGAAAGTGAGCGACTTCACCATCGCGGTGTGGATGCCCATCGCCTCGGCGGCGATGTGCTGGTCGCGGATCGCCGTCATGGCGCGCCCCATGCGCCCCCGCAGGATGTTCCAGGCGAGCAGGAACATCAGCGCGGTGACGGCGAGCGTGAAGAAGTACAGCCATTGGTCCGCGTCGATCGGCAGGCCGAAGGGCGGGTCGGGCTTGAGGATGACGATGCCCTGCACGCCGCCGGTCCACGGCTCGAGATGGTGGTACTTGAGCAGCGCGGGCAGCGAGACGGCGAGCGCGAAGGTGGCGAGCGCGAGGTACAGGCCCTCCAGCCGCAGCGCGGGCAGGCCGAACAGGAATCCCGCGGCCAGGCATACGGCGGCCGCGACGGGGATGGTGGCCCAGTACGGCACGCCGTACTGGTCCATGAGGATCGCCGCCGAGTAGGCGCCGATGGCGTAGAAGGCGCCGTGGCCGAGCGAGATCTGGCCGTTGTAGCCGGTGAGCATGTTCAGGCCGAGCAGCGCGATCGAGTACACGAGCGCCATGGTCAGCTGGAAGGTGCGGTAGCTGCTGACGAAGAAGGGCAGCGCGCAGGCCGCGAGCAGCACGACGGCGACGAGGACGATCTGGCGGCGGCTCATACGCGCGTCACCAGGACCTTGCCGAAGAAGCCGGAGGGCCTCACGACCAGCACGCCGATGATGATCACCAGCGCCACCGCCAGCTTGAGCTCGTTGCCGATGACGAAGGCGCCGAGCACGTTTTCCAGCACGCCGACGAGAAAGCCGCCGAACACGGCGCCCGCGGGGTTGTCGATGCCGCCGACGAGCGCCGCGGCGAAGGCGTAGAGCAGCACCCCGCCCATCATGTTCGGGTCGAGGAACACGATCGGCGCCACCATCATCCCGGCGACGCCGCCGACGGCGGCCGCCAGGCCCCAGCCGAGCGCGAGCATCCAGCCCACGCGCACGCCCACCAGGCGCGCCGAGTCCGGGTTCTGCGCGGCGGCGCGCATGGCGAGCCCGAGCGGCGTGAAGCGGAAGAAGAGGTAGAGCAGCAGCAGCACCACGAGCGTGATGCCGATCGCGCCGCCCTGGTGCGAGGTGACGTAGCTGCCGAAGATCGGCTCGGCCGGGAACGGGCTCGGGAAGGTCTTGATCGTGTAGCTGAAGATCCAGCCGGTGACGCTGTTCAGGATGACGAGCAGGGCGATGAACACCACCACCACCGCGAGCACCGGCGCGTTCTCCACCGGGCGGATGACGATGCGCTCGATGACCACGCCGAGGACGAAGGCGAAGACCACCGTCAGCAGGAACGCGGGCCAGTAGGGCATGCCCGCGTTGATCAGGCTCCAGGCGAAGTAGGTGGCGAACATCGCCATCTCGCCTTGCGCGAAGTTCACCAGGTGCGTGGCCTGGTAGATCATGACGAGCGCGAGCGCGAGGCTCGCGTAGATGCCGCCGGTGGCGAGCCCCGCGAGCACCTGGTGGAGGAAGGCGTCCATGTCTGCGGTCCTCAGTAGCCCAGATACGAGCGGCGCACCGCGTCGTTCTGCTTGATCTCGTCGGCGGTGCCCGAGAGCACGATGCGCCCGGTCTCGATGAGGTAGGCGCGGTCGGCGAGCCCGAGCGCCATCGCCGCGTTCTGTTCCACGACCAGCATGCTCACGCGCTCCTTCTCGTTCACGGTGCGCAGGATCTGGAACAGCTCCTGCACGATGAGCGGCGCGAGACCGAAGGAGGGCTCGTCGAGCAGCATGAGGCGCGGCTTGAGCATCAGCGCGCGCGACACCGCGAGCATCTGCTGCTCGCCGCCCGAGAGGGTGCCGGCCTGCTGGTCGCGCCGCTCCTTGAGCCGCGGGAAGTATCCGTACATGCGCTCGAGATCCGCCGCGACGCCCGCGCGGTCGCGGCGCGTATAGGCGCCGAGCACGAGGTTTTCTTCCGTGGTGAGGTTGACGAACGTGCCGCGGCCGTCGGGCACGTGCGCGATGCCCCGGCGCACGATGTCCTCGGTCGCCCGGCCGTCGATGCGCTCGCCGCCGAAGCTCACCTGTCCCCGCGTCTTCACCATGCCGCAGAGCGCGCGCAGGGTGGTGGTCTTGCCCGCGCCGTTCGCGCCGAGCAGCGTGGTGATCGAACCCTCCTCCATGGCGAAGTCGATGCCGTGCAGCACCCGTGTGGGCCCGTAGGCGGCGTGCAGCCCGGAAACCTGGAGGAGCGCCGCCATCAGTGCGCGCCTCCGCCGAGGTAGGCCTGGATCACCTCGGGATGCGCCTGCACCTCGGCAGGCGTGCCCTCGGCGATCTTGCGGCCGAAGTTGAGCGCCACCACGCGATCGGAGATGCTCATCACCAGGCTCATGTGGTGCTCGACGAGGAGCACGGTGAGGCCGAGGCGGTCGCGGATCTCCTGGATGAGCGCGCCGAGCTCGCCCACTTCCTCGTGGTTGAGTCCGCTCGCCGGCTCGTCGAGCAGCAGCAGCTTCGGATCGCTCGCCAGGGCGCGCGCGAGCTCGACGCGCTTGGCGGTGCCGAAGGGCAGGTCGGCGACGCGCGCCTGGGCGACGGGCTCCAGCCCGAGGAAGCGGATCAGCGATCGCGCCTTCTCCAGCGTCGCCGATTCCTCGTGCGCGACGAGCGGCAGGCGCAGCGCATTGAACAGGAAGCCGCTCTTCGTGCGGCAATGGTGGCCGACCATGACGTTCTCCATCACCGTCATGGTGCGAAAGAGCGCGAGATTCTGGAACGTGCGGCCGATGCCGAGCTCGGCGATGCCATGCTTGGGCACCGACAGGAGCGAGGCGCCGTTGAACACGATGTCGCCGCTGCCGCACTCGTAGAGGCGCGACAGGCAATTGAACAGCGTCGTCTTGCCCGCGCCATTGGGGCCGATGAGCCCGACGATGCGCCCGGCCTCGACATCGAAGGACACGCCGTCGAGCGCGACGATGCCGCCGAAGCGGACACCGACGTTCTCCACGCGCAGCAACGCCTTTGCAGCAATCGGGTCGATTGCTCCCTCCTCCTGTGGGTCTTGCCCGCTGCGCCTCATCGGGCGCTATTGCAACTTGTGTCGGATTGTCGGACGATGTCTCGCGATCAGTCAAGAATCCAGATGACCGAGCTCGTCGAAGAGTTCCGGCGCATCCGTCGCGCGCCGGCCTACCGGCTCGTGGCGGAAGCCATCGAGCGGCGCATCCTCGCGGGGGGGATCCGCCCCGGGGAGCCGATCGGCACCGAGGCCGAGCTGGGCAGACTCTTCGGCGTGAACCGCTCCACCGTGCGCGAGGGCATACGGCTGCTCGAGCAGGACGGCATCGTCCAGCGGCAGGCGAACCGGCGCCTCACCGTCGCGCTGCCGCACTACGAGCGGCTGGCGACGCGCAGCTCGCGCGCCCTGATCCTGCACGCGGTCACCTTTCGCGAGCTGTACGAGGCGGCGATGGCGTTGCAGCTCGCGACCATCGAGGGGGCCGCGCGGCACGCGACGCCCGAGCTCGTGCGCGCGATGCAGGCCAACGTCGAGCGCACCGCGGGGGTGCTCGGGGACCCTGTGGCGGTGGCGGCGCTCGATGCCGAGTTCCACGCGCTGATCGGCCGGGCCTCCGGCAATCGCGTGCTGCAGCTCGCGCGCGAGCCCTCGGACCTGCTCATCCAGCCGACCACTGAAATGGTGCTGCGCAAGGTGAAGGAGGGAGCGCCGCGCCTGCTGCACGCCCACCGCATGCTGCTCGAGGCGATCCGCAAGCGCGACGTGGAGCTCGCGCGCCTCTGGGCGCGGCGCCACATCGAAGACTGGCGCAAGGGCTTCGAGCGCGCCGGCAACGACCTCGACCAGCCGATCGCCCGACTCTCGCCGGCCGCGCGAGCCTAGCGGCGTGCGCATCGCGCTGTGCAACGAGGTGATCGCGCCCATGCCGTTCCCGCAGCAATGCGAGTACGCGGCCAAGCTCGGCTACGACGGCCTGGAGGTCGCCCCCTACACGCTGTCGGACGAGCCGCATCGCCTGGGTAGCGCGCAGCTCGCCGCGGCGCGCGCCGCGGCGGCCGACGCGGGCGTCGCCGTCACCGGCCTGCACTGGCTGCTCGCGCGCCCCGCGGGGCTGTCCATCTCCGCGCGCGACGAGGCCGTGCGCCGCCGCACGGTGGACGTGATGCGCGCGCTCGTCGACCACTGCGCGGAGCTGGGCGGGCGCTATCTCGTGCACGGCTCGGCGCAGCAGCGGCGCCTGGAAGCGGGCGAGTCGCGCGCCGACGCGATGGCGCGCGCCCAGGCGTGCTTCGCGGCGGTCGCCGAGCGCGCGGAGAAGGCGGGCGTGGTCTACTGCATCGAGCCGCTCGCCCTCGAGCAGACGCCGCTCATCAACACGCTGGAGGAGGCCGCGCGCATGGCGGAGGCGATCGGCAGCCGCGCCGTGAGGAGCATGCTCGATTGCAGCGCGGCGGCGCGCATGGAGACCGCGCCGCTCGCCGCGCTCGTCGACCGCTGGCTGCCGCAGGGCATGATCGCCCACGTGCAGGTGAACGATCGCAACCGGCGCGGGCCCGGCCAGGGCGAGCAGCGCTTCGCGCCGCTGTTCGCGTCCCTCAGGCGCCACGGCTATGCGGGCGACATCGCCGTGCAGCCTTTCGACTACGTGCCCGACGGGCCGGGCGCGGCGGCGCGCGCCATCGGGTACATTCGCGGCATCCTGGAAGCCCTTTCGTGACCCCGAAGCTGCCTTGCCCGCGCCCCGCGCGCGTCGTGCTCGAGGGCCGATATGCGCGGCTCGAGCCGCTCGCCCGCGTGCACGCGGACGGCCTGCTCGCGGCCTCGGCCGAAGCGAAGAGCTTCGACTACCTCTTCGACGTGCCGCCGAAGGATCGCGCAGACCTGCTCGCCTGGATCGACGCGCGCATGAAATCCGAGGATCCGCTGTTTCACGCCGTCGTCGACCGGGCCACCAGCGTCGCCGGCGGCCGCCAGACGCTCATGCGCATCACGCCCGAGCACGGCGTGATCGAGATCGGCAACATCCTGTGGGGCCCCGCGATCCGGCGCACGCGCGTCGCCACCGAGGCGCTCTACCTCGCGGCGAAGTACGTCTTCGAGGCGCTCGGCTACCGGCGCTTCGAGTGGAAGTGCAACGACCGCAACGAGCCCTCGAAGGCGGCGGCGCGGCGCTTCGGCTTCACGTTCGAGGGCGTATTCCGCCAGCACATGTGGACCAAGGGCGCCAACCGCGACACCGCGTGGTTCTCGATGCTCGATCGCGAGTGGCCGGCGATCCGCGACGCCTACGAGCGCTGGCTGGACCCGACCAACTTCGATGCCCAGGGCCGGCAGCGCGAGCGGCTCCGGGTTCCCCCAACCGAATCGACAGGACGATGAGCTGACCATGCGCGGCGCGGTGTTCCTCGGCAATCGCAGGATCGAGATTCGCAGTTTCCCCGACCCCACGCCCGGCCCGGGCGAAGTGGTGCTGCGCATGCGCGCCTCGGGCATGTGCGGCTCGGACCTCAAGTTCTACCGCTCGCCGCCGGGCGAGGCGCAGAAGGCGCTCGGCCTGGGCGGCGACGCCGAGCCCTTCATCGCCGGGCACGAGCCCTGCGGCGAGGTGGTCGCGCGCGGGCCCGGCGTCTCCGAGCGCGAGGCGCCGAACGGCCTGCGCGTCATGGACCATCATTACGCGGGCTGCGGCGTGTGCCCGCACTGCCGCCTGGGCTGGTCGCAGCTTTGCCGCGCGGGCATCACCGTGTACGGCGTCACCGCGCACGGCGGGCACGCCGAGTACCTGAAGGTGCCCGTGCGCACCATCGTACCGATGCCCGAGGAGCTGTCGTTCTCGGAGGGCGCGGCGGTCGCCTGCGGCACCGGCACCGCCTACGGGGCGTTGCGGCGCATGCATCTCGCGGGCGGCGCCACGCTCGCCGTGTTCGGCCAGGGGCCGGTCGGCATCAGCGCGACGCTCATCGGCACGAAGATGGGCGCGCGCGTGATCGCGGTGGAGGCGAACGCCGAGCGGCTCGCGCTCGCGAAGCAGTTCGGCGCCGATGCCGTGATCGATGCGTCGAAGGAAGACCCCGAGAAAGCGCTGAAGGAAATGACGAAGGGCGAGGGCGTGGATCTCGCGCTCGACTGCACGGGCGTGGCAGCCGCGCGCGTGCAGGCGGTGCGCGCGGCGAAGACCTGGGGCACGGTGTGCTTCGTGGGCGAAGGGGGCGACGTCACCCTCGACGTCTCGCGCGACATGCTGCGCAAGCAGCTCACGCTGGTAGGCTCGTGGACCTTCAGCGCCATGGGCATGGGCGAGTGCGCGCGCTTCGTCGCCGACAACCGCATCGACCTCGATCGCATCTTCACCCACCGCTGGAAGCTCGACCAGGCCGACGAGGCCTACAAGGTCTTCGACCAGCAGGCCTCGGGCAAGGGCGTCATCGAGCTCTAATTGGGGACGGACCTCAATTTCCTCTCTTGCGAACGGCTCGCAAATGAGGAAATTGAGGTCCGTCCCCTAATAGCCCACGCCCTGCGTGTTGACGTAGAGGGCGTAGAGCGAGGTCGTCGCCGCCATGAAGAGGCGGTCGCGGTGCAGGCCCCCGAAGCAGACGTTCGCGCAGCGCTCGGGCAGGTCGATACGCCCGATGAAGCGCCCGTCGGGATTGAAGACGTGCACGCCGTCGAGGCCCGCTTCGCCCATTCCCCAGCCGCACCAGAGGTTGCCGTCCACGTCCACGCGAAAGCCGTCGGGCGTGCCTTTGGGTCCCGCGTCGATCAGCACGCGGCGGTTGGAAAGCGACCGGCCGCCCGTCACGTCATAGGCGAGGATCTTTCGCGGCACCGAACGCGACTCGACGATGTAGAGGACGGACTCGTCCGGCGAGAACGCGAGGCCGTTCGGCTGATTGATGCCCTCGGCGACCACGGCGAACTCGCCCGAGGGATCGAGCCGATACACGTTCGTCGGCAACTCCGCGTCCGCCTTGGCGCCTTCGTACCAGCCGAGGATGCCGAAGCTCGGGTCGGTGAACCAGATCGAGCCGTCGGCCTTGCAGACGACGTCGTTCGGCGAGTTGAGCCGCTTGCCCTCGAACCGGTCGGCGAGCGTCACGATCGCGCCGTCGGGCTCGGTGCGCGAGACGCGCCGCCCGCCGTGCTCGCAGGTGACGAGCCGCCCTTGCCGGTCGCGCGTGTTGCCGTTCGCGTGGCCCGAGGGCTTGCGCCAGACGCCGACCGCGCCCGTGGTCTCGTCCCAGCGCCACATGCAGTCGCCGGGCACGTCGCTCCAGACGAGGCAGCGCTGATCGCCGAAGTACACCGGGCCCTCGGCCCAGCGCGTCAGGCCCGTGGCGAGGCGCTCGATCTTGGCGAGCGGCAGGCGGTAGCGGTTGAATGCGTCGTCCAGGGCGACCACCGCCGGGTCGGGTACCCGCGCGCTCGGCTGCCAGCCCTGGCTCATGCTCAGCGCGCGGCGCGCGCGTGCGCGAACTCGAAGGCGAGCTCGTTGAAGCCGTCGAGGCGCTCGCGCCCGACGAAGATGAGCGGCACGCCGCGCCCGCCCTGGCGCCGGAACTCGGCCGCCGCCTGCGCGGACTTCTCCACGTCACGCTCGACGTAGGCGATGCCGTTCTTCGCGAAGTAGGCGCGCGCCTTCGCGCAGTAGCCGCACCAGTCGGTTGCGTACATCACGACGCTCGGCTGTGGCGCCTCGGCGTGCGCGCCCGCGGCGGCAACGACGAAAACGAAGGCGAGAGCGAGGCGGCGCATGGAGGACGCTTAGTAGCACAGCACCGGCGCGCGGGCAATGGCCGGCCCGCGCAATTGAGGTCCGTCCCCGATTAATCCTCGTGCGCGGCGGGCTTGTGCGCGGCGACGAGCTTTTGCTGCAGCTGGGGCGGGGCGGGCTCGTAGTGGCTGAATTCGAGCGCATAGGAGCCGTGGCCCGCGGTGATCGACTTCAGGCGCGCGGGAAACTGCTCCATTTCCGAAAGCGGCGCCTGCGCGCTGATCTGCACCGTCCCGGGGCGCGGCGTGTCCGAGCCCCTGATCTGGCCGCGGTGCCCGGAGAGCTCGCCGGCGATGTCGCCCATCTTCGCCTCGGGCGCGACGATGTTCACGTTCACGATCGGCTCGAGGACGATGGGGCGCGCCTTGCCGAGCGCGTCCAGGAAGGCCTTCCTGCCCGCCGACATGAAGGCGACGTCCTTGGAGTCCACCGGGTGGCTCTTGCCGTCGTAGACGATGACGCGCACGTCCTGGATGGGAAAGCCGGCGACGAAACCGGAGTCGAGCACCGCGCGCACGCCCTTCTCGACCGATGGGATGAACTGGTTGGGGATCGCGCCGCCCTTCACCTGGTCGACGAACTCGAAGCCCTTGCCGCGCGGCAGCGGCTCCACTTTCAGGAACACCTCCCCGAACTGCCCCGCGCCGCCGGTCTGCTTCTTGTGGCGGCTGTGCCCATCGGCGCGCGCGGCGATCGTCTCGCGGTACGGAATCGAGGGCGGCCGCGTATCGAGCTCCAGCTTGTGCTGGAGCGCGATGCGCTCCAGCGTCGTGCGCAGGTGCAGCTCGCCGAGCCCGCGCATCACCGTCTCGTTCGCCTGCGCGTTGTGCTCGATGCGCAGGCACGGGTCCTCGGCGACCAGCCGGTGCAGGACGTCGGAGATCTTCTGCTCGTCGCCGCGCTTCTTCGGCAGGAGCGCGAGCCCGAAGACCGGCGTGGGCAGCTCCAGGGGCCGCGCGTGGATGTGCGCGTCCTCGGGCGAATCGTGCAGGATGTGGTCGAACAGGATGTCGTCCACCTTGGCGATGGCGCAGATGTCGCCCGGCACCGCCTCGCTCACCTCGACCTGCGTCTTCCCGCGCAGCAGATAGAGGTGCCCCGGCTTGATCGGCTTTCGCGCCTCGCCCACGTAGAGCTGCATGCCCGGCGTGAGGCGCCCCTGGTGCACGCGGAACACGGCGAGGCGCCCGACGTACGGGTCGATCTCGACCTTGAACACGTGCGCGATCGCGTGTCGCGACGGATCGGGCACCGCGCGCAGCTCCGCGGGCGCGCCGCCGTCGGCCGGCACGCTGAGGTACACGGGCGGGTTGCCTTCGGCGGGGTTGGGCAGCAGCTTCACGATCACGTCGAGGAGCTCCGCCACCCCCGCGCCGGTCTTCGCCGAGCAGAACACCACCGGCACGAGGTGCCCCTCGCGCATCGCGGCTTCCAGCGGCTCGTGCAGCGCCTCGGGCTCGATCTCGCCCTTCTCCAGGTACTCGGCCATCAGCTTCTCGTCGACCTCGACCACCTGGTCGACGAGCGCGCGGTGTGCGGCCTCCACCGAGGAGAAATCGGCCTCGCCCGAGGGCGCGAAGAAGCAGTCGGACACCTTCGTCGCCCCGGCCGCGGGCAGGTTGATCGGCAGGCACTCCTTGCCGAAGGCCTCCTGGATCTCGCCGAGGAGCCGCTCGAGATCGACGCCCTCGGCGTCTATCCTGTTGACGACGATCAGCCGGTCCAGGCCCCGCCGCGCCGCCCACTGCAGGAAGCGCCCGGTCATCATCTCGATGCCGTTCTGCGCGTTGATCACGATGGCCGCGGTCTCCACGGCGGCGAGCGCGGGCAGCGAATGGCCGAGGAAGTCGGGATAGCCCGGGGTGTCGAGCAGGTGCACGACGGTCGGCGCCTCGCCGCCCGGCATCTCGAAGCTCGCCACCGCGAGCTTGAGCGAATGCTGGAGCTGCCTTTCCTGCGGCGTGTAGTCGCAGACCGTGGTGCCGCGCTCGACGGCGCCGGCGGAGGGAATCGCCCCCGCACGCGCGAGCATGGCCTCGGCGAGCGAGGTCTTGCCGCTGCCCGCCTGGCCGACGAGCGCGATGGTGCGCAGGTGCTTGATGAGATGCCTGCCCAAGCCGGCCCCCTCCGGCCGACTATGCTAATGCGGGACGGGCCGGCGCGGGCTACTTCTTTGCCGGAGCCTTGCGCTCCAGCATTTCCGCGCGTTTCTTCAGAACATCCTCGAACTTCGAGCGTGCGATGAGCAGCACGTTGCCGGCGAGCGCACGCTCCTGCGGCAGCCGCGCCGCGAGCTGCTTGGCGCGCTCGGCGGCGTCGGGCCCGGCGGCCCGGGGCTCGCCCGAGATCCAGAGCATCGCGTACAGGTCCTCGCCGCGCGCCTTGCCGAGCTTGAGCGTGTAGGTCAGGCCGTCGAAGGTCGCGGCGACCACGGTGACCGGCTTGTCGAGTCCCGTCTCGTTCGTGCCCAGGCCGGGCCGCGCGACGTCGGCGATCTCGACGCGGTTCAGGGAGTACGAGGCCGAGTTGGCGCGGATCACGTCCACTTTCTCGCCGGCGTAGAGCGGGGTGAGCTTCCAGTCCGCGTCGTCGCGCTCGCGCTCGATCCGCCACTTGTGGCCGCCCGGATACGCCACTTCCATGCTGCGCACCTTCTCCGCGCCGAACCCGGTCTTCGCGGCCCACGGGGCGCTCGCCGCGGTGGCGAGCGGCAGGGGATCGGCGACGACGAAGGCGGTCTGCGGCGCGTCGGGCAGGAGCACGAAGCGGCCATCGCCCGCTTCGCGCTCGGGGTTGCGCGGCTCGCGCTTGAAGTACTTGCTGCCGACGACGAGCGTCGCCAGCATCTTGCCGTCGGCGCCGCGGAACTCGAGCCGCGCACCCGAGCCGTCGAGCTTGAGGCGAGCGCGGTCCTGCTCGCCGATCGTCTCCGTCTGCCCGACCTTCAGGCCGAGGACGGCGAGCACCAGCCGGCGCACCTGCTCGAGGTCCGCCGGGAAGCCCGCGCGCTCGGCGATCGTCCAGGCCTCGTTCCGGCGCTGCAGGGTGAGCGTGCTCTTGCCCTCGCGGATCACGATGGCCGCGATGTCGGCCGCCTGCAGCCCGGGGAGCACGGGCTGGCCGAGCTGCCCCGCCGCCGGGGGGCGCTGCGTGCGCTCCTGCTGGTAGACGAGCAGCGCGCTGCCGCCGAGCACGGCGAGCAGCACCACGAGCACCGCGGCGAGGCGCGCGTTCATGCGGCCGCGAGCCTCGCCTGCCGGCGCCGGCGCGCGAGCGCGACGAGCAGTCCGGCGAGCGCGACGAGGAGGGGCATGAGCGCGATGTTCGCCACCTTGGTGAGGAACACCAGGCGCTCGGCGTCGTGGCGCAGGTCCCTGCGCAGTTCCTTGAGCGCGAGACGCGTCTCGGCCACCTTCTTGCGGAAGCGGTCGAGCTCGGCCTGCTGCCCGGGCGTGAGGATCTGCGCGCCCTTGGCCGATCCCTGGGGCGCGCCCCCCTCGAGCTTTTGCAGCGCGGCGTTGGTCCGTTGCAGCTCGTCCTCGAGCTCCTTGATCTTGCCGAAGTACTGCAGCTGCGCCTCGGCCTCCATCTCGCGCACCACCGTGAGCGGGCGGAACGCCGACACGCGGCTCTTGAGCGAGAGCAGGCTCTCGTCGGCCGCGAGCTGCTCCACCAGGCCGAGGGCGAAGGCGAGGTTGCCGTTCGAGGGCACGACGATCCGGCGGCCGAACACCTCCTGCACGTCCACCGCCGCGCCGTCCTGCAGCATGTCGACGTCGGCGACCAGCACCACGGCGTTGTCGCGCGCCGATTGCGCCAGGTGCGGCGCGTCTCCCGCCGCCGGTTTCGCCCCGTCGCCTTTCGGGCGGCCCTCCGGGAACGCGGTGCGGAAACGCCCGGCGAGGCGCAGGGCGAGCGGCCGCGCCGTCCCGCTCGGTACGAAGTCGCGCGTGGCCTCCTCGCCGGCGGCGGTCGCCTTCGCGCCGTCCACCAGCATGTTGCTGGGCGAGCTCCGCGCGAGCACCGTCGCCGCCAGCCCCTCCGCGGGCTTCGCCTCGAAGGCGCCGCCGAAGGCGTAGAGCAGCGTCTCGACCTGGCTCATCACCACGTCGTCGCGGTCGAAGGCGGTGCGGTTCAGGGTCAGCACGGTCGGCGTGTAGCGCTGGCCCTGGCCCGAGGCGAACACCACGTCGGCGACCACCTTGTCCGGCGCCATGCTCACGCCCCAGGCCTTGAACAGGCGCGGCAGCGTCGAGCTGGTGACCTGCGGCGGCATGCCCGGCATGGGCATGGGCAGCTGGTCGAAGTACGCATAGGGATCGACGAACGCGATGAGCTTGCCGCCGCGCAGCACGAACTGGTCGAGCGCGTACTCGGCGGCCTCGCCGATGTCGCGCGGATGGATGAGCAGCAGGACGCTGATGTCCGGGTCGATCGCCGCGGCCGTCATGTTGATCTGGCGCACGTCGAAGTCGCGCCGCAGCTCGTTCGCGAGCACCCAGGGCTCGGCGCTCTGCCGCGTGTACGGGTTGTACTGCTGGCCGAGCACGGGCAGCGCGCTCATCAGGCCGATCCTCGGGCGCTCGGCGCTTGCCACGCGCGCGATCGCCCTCACCAGGTCGTACTCGAGCAGCGTCTCGCGCGCCGGCGCGAGCACCGGGATCGCCTGCTTGCGATCGAGCCGTGTCACCGCCAGGCCGAGGTAGAACTGCTCGCCCGTGCCGAGGGTCTGCGGCTCCACGCCGTCGAGCTGCGCGGCATCCTCCGCCTCGCTGTCGGGCCTCGGGTCATAGCGCTCGATCACCAGGTTCGGGCCGGCGACCGCGCGGAACTCCTCGACGAGGTCCACGGCGCGCTGCGCGAAGCTGCGCAGCGGCACGGGCATCGCCTCGCCGGAGGTGATGTAGAGCTTCACGCGCACGGGAGAGTCCAGCCCGCGCAGCACCTTCTTCGTGCCGTCGGCGAGCGTGTAGAGCTTGCCCTCGGTGAGGTCGACGCGCGCCGAGGCCGCCGCGGCGAGATAGTTGAGCGCCACCAGCAGGAAAAAGAGCGCCGCGAGCCCGACCGCGGAGTACAGGAGCGCCTCGTGCTTCTTCGAGAGCCGCATCATCGGTTGCGCAGCAGCACGCCGGTGGCGAAGAGCGAGAAACCCATCACCGAGAGGAAGAAGACCACGTCGCGCGAGTCGATGACGCCGCGCTGGAAGCCGTCGAAGTGCGTGACCACGGAGAACGCGGCCACCGTGTCGACGAAGGCCGGGCTCGCCCAGCGTTCCAGCAGCCCGGTGACCGGCGCGAATCCGGCAAGGATGAGGAACAGGCAGATGACCACCGCGAGGATGAAGGCGACCACCTGGTTGCGCGTCATCGCGGAGGTCATGCAGGTGACGGCGAGGTAGGCTCCGGCGAGGAAGAGGCTGCCGAGGTAGCCCGCCAGGATCTGGCCGTTGTCGGGCTCGCCCAGCACGTTCACCGTGACGAGCACCGGGAAGGTGAGCGCGAGCGCGATGGCGAGGAAGGCCCATGAAGCGAAGAACTTGCCGAGGATCGCCTGCCAGGCGGTGACGGGCAGCGTGAGCAGGAGCTCGAGCGTCCCCGCACGGCGCTCCTCGGCCCACAGCCGCATGCCGACCGCGGGCACGAGCACGAGGTACACCCACGGATGCCAGCCGAAGAAGGCCGCGAGGCTCGCCTCGCCCCGCTCGAAGAAGCCGCCGGCCGTGAAGGTGAGAAAGCCCGTGAGCAGCAGGAAGATCACCAGGAATACGTAGGCCACGGGCGAAGTGAAGTACGCGGAAAGCTCGCGCGCGGCGATGGTGCGGATCGCGTGCCAGGCGCTCATTTCTTCACCGTATCGGGCAGCGTGAGGCGGCGGAACACCTCGTCGAGCGGCCGGCCGAGCTCGTCCGGCGTGCCGCTCGCCACGATGCGCCCGCGGTCGATGATGATGGCGCGATTGCACACGGCGTCGACCTCCTCGAGGATGTGCGTCGAGAAGATGATCGCCTTGGTCCGGCCGAGCTCGCGGATGACGTTGCGCACCTCGTGCTTCTGGTTCGGGTCGAGCCCGTCGGTGGGCTCGTCGAGGATGAGGACGTCGGGGTCGTGGATCAGCGCCTGCGCGAGGCAGGTGCGGTGCCGGTAGCCCTTGGAGAGCGTGTCGATCGACTGGAAGAGGACCGACGACAGGAAACACAGCTCGACCACCCGGGCGATCGCCCGCTTGCGAGCCTCGCCCCCGAGGCCGCGCATGCGCGCGGCGAATTCCAGGAAGCCCTCGACCGTCATGTCGGGATACGAGGGCGCGGCCTCCGGCAGGTAGCCGATCAGGCGCTTGGCCTCCAGCGGGGCTTCGACGACGTCGTGGCCGCCGACGGTCACGCGCCCGCTCGTCGGCTCGAGGTAGCCCGTGATCATGCGCATGGTCGTGGACTTGCCGGCGCCGTTCGGGCCGAGGAAGCCCAGCACCTCGCCGCGCTCGACGGCGAAGCTGATGCCGTCCACGGCGCGCTTGGCGCCGAAGGCCTTGACGAGGCTTTCGATGCGGATCATCGGGGCGGGTAGGGGCTGCGAAGGGCCCGCATTATCGCAAACTATCTACTTCGCGCCAGACCGCGAAGCGGCGCGGAAAGTTCCCCGATCCCCGGAGGGGCCGCCGGCGGCGGGTCGCCGCCGGCGGTGCGGGCGATGCCGCTAGGGCCGCAGGTAGGCGTAGCCCTCGCGCTGCTGCAGGCGCGTGATCTCCGCCACGCCGGAGGGCACGAGCGTGATCTCGGGCAGGTAGTCCTTCGGGTCCTGCTTGGAACGCTGGAGCGTGATCCGGCACACGTCGAACTGCACGCCGCGCTCCTTCAGTTCCTCGACCGGGACGTTGAAGGGATTCCCGTTCTTGTCGCGCGCGCCCTTCTTCAGGAAGCGCACGCCCTTGGAGTGCGAGACCACGACGATCTTCGCCTTGGGGTTGACCTCGAGGTGGTTCCTGATGTTGCGCAGCGCATCGGCCGCCTGCTCCTCGCCTTCGTTCACGTGGTAGATCACCTTGTCCGGGTAAACAGTCGAGTTGGTGTCGGCGCCCATCGTGCCGCAGCCCGACAGCAGCGCCGCGCCGGCCAGGCCGGCCGCCAGCAAGATTGCTCTTTTCATTTTCATCCTCCTCCTGTGGTCATGATCAAACGAGCTTGCCCGAGGCGTTGCGCCGGTCCCCGGCTCGCCGTCTCGTCGCCCGTATGATGCGCAACGACGACGAGCCGGGGGATTAGCCCTCGTTATGGGCCGAATCAATTTTCCATGAGAGTATCGGGGGCATCCGGCTTGTGCGGGACTGGACGTATTGAGTAGGCTAGGCGCCGAAGCCCATCCACCATTACTAAAGGGCAGGAGGAACTGAAATGCTGCAGACACGCAGGACCGTAGTCGTCGGGCTGGCCGCGGCGTTCGGCGCGGCGCTGCTCAAGCCGCTGGCGACGCTCGCCGCGCGCAACGACGACGCCTTCAAGGCGAAGAGCGCCGTGGACGCGATGCGCGCCCTCGGCATGAGCGGCGCCCAGGAATCCGGGGACATCGTCATTCGCGCGCCCGAGATCGCCGAGAACGGCGCCGTGGTGCCGATCGACATCACGAGCAACATTCCCGGAACCACGAGCATCTCGGTGTTCATCGAGAAGAACCCGTTCCCGTACACGGGCACGTTCGACTTCTCGGCCGGCGCGGTGCCTTTCGTGCACCTGCGCGCGAAGATCGGCGAGTCCACGCCGGTGCGCGTGGTGGTCGCGGCGGGCGGCAAGCACTACACCACCGCCAAGGAAGTGAAAGTCACCATCGGCGGCTGCGGCGGCTGAGCGGAGGAGAACATGGCAGACCCGATGAAGATCAGAGCCCGGCTGGAAGGCGACGTCGCCGACGTGCGCGTCCTGATGGCGCATCCCATGGAGACCGGCACGCGCAAGCAGGGCGGCAAGGTGGTGCCGCTGCACTACATCCAGTCGATCAGCGCGACGCTGAACGGCAAGCCGGTGTTCGCCGCCGACATCAGCCAGGCGATCTCGCGCAACCCGGTGTTCGCGTTCAAGGTGAAGGGCGCCAAGTCCGGCGACGAGATCGCGATCACCTGGAAGGACAACACCGGCGACACGCGCACGGACAAGACCACGGTCCGGGGCGGTTCCTGACGATAGGCGCACCGGGGCCGCAGAAGCCCCGATCGCTCGAGTTTGACTGGATGGAGGAGATCAAGATGAGACACGCGCTCATGGTGGGGCTCGCTGCGGCGCTCGCGGCCGCGCCCTGGCTGCCGGCGGCGGCGCAGACGGAGGACGAGGTCAACGCCGAGTTCGAGAAGTTCCGCGCCGTGCTGGAGCAGGACAATCCCGCGGAGCTCTGGGAGGTGAAGGGCGAGGAGCTGTGGAAGAAGCCGGGCGGGCCGAACAAGGTCTCGCTCGAGAAGTGCGACCTCGGCCTCGGACCCGGAGTGGTGAAGGGCGCCTACGTGCAGATGCCGCGCTACTTCGCCGACGTCGACCGCGTCATGGACGCGGAGGCGCGCATCGTGCACTGCATGATCACCCTGCAGGGCTACAAGTACGAGGATCTCGCCAAGGCGCCCTTCAGCAGCGCGACGCGCACGCCGGACCCGGTGTCGATCGTCACCTACGTGGCGGCGCAGTCGGCGGGCATGAAGTTCGCGCCGCCGCAGCGCCACGCGAAGGAAAAGGAGGCCTACGCGCTCGGCAAGGAGATCTTCGACTTCCGCGGCGGGCCCTGGGACTTCGCCTGCGCGAGCTGCCACGGCCTGGAGGGCAAGAAGCGCATCCGCACGCAGCTGCTGCCCAACTTCAAGGATCCCGCGAAGGCCATCGCGGCCGTGCAGAGCTGGCCGGGCTACCGCATGACCGGCGGCGTGATGCACTCGCTGCAGTGGCGCCTGAACGACTGCTTCCGGCAGCAGCGCCTTCCCGAGCCGGGGTACGCCTCGGAGACGCTGAGCCTCCTGCTCACCTACCTCACCGTCAACGCCAGCGGCCACGAGTACAGGGGCCCGGGCATCAAGCGCTAGGAGCCAAGCCATGAACCTCAAGACTCTTGCAATCCTGGCCGGCGGCAGCGCGCTCCTCGCCTCTTGCGCGACGGGGCCCGGCGGCGTGCACAAGGACGCGGTCGCCATGATGAAGCGCGACTTTCACGCCCGCGGCATCGCCGGCATGGACCGGCTGAACCAGGACGAGCTGCAGGCGGCCTGCAACAGGTACGAGAACAACCCGCCGAAGGAAGTGGCCGAGCGGCTGCAGAAGGCGCAGTACGCCACGGTCAAGTGGCCCGCCGACGGCAAGCTGATCGGCAACTGGAAGGAAGGCGAGAAGATCGCGCAGCGCGGCCGCGGCATGGCCTGGAACGACAAGCCGGGCAAGACCTCGCGCGGCGAGCCCAATGGCGGCAGCTGCTACAACTGCCACCAGATCGGGCCGGCGACGACCTCCTTCGGCACGATCGGGCCGAGCCTGTACCAGTTCGGCAAGCTGCGCGGCTACGGGGCGGACGTCCAGCGCTACGCCTACGCCAAGATCTACAACGCGAAGGCCTACAGCGTCTGCTCGGAGATGCCGCGCTTCGGCCACTCGGGCACGCTCACCGAGCAGCAGATGAAGGACCTGACCGCGCTGCTGATGGACCCGGCCTCGCCGGTCAACCAGTAACGAGCCGCGGCCGGCTCGGCACGAGCGGCGCGATGCTGCGCTTCCCGCGCAGGTAGCGCGCCGCCACCTCCCAGACGGGATCGCCGGTCGCCCCTTCGGCGACCGGCGCCCAGCCGGCCACCTTGTAGCGCTTGCCGGCCTGCATCGGCCGCCCTCCGAGCCGCATGTCGGAGATGCGCGCGCCAACGGCGGCGCCCTCGTTGCACGCGTAGGTCATGCCGCCCACGCGCACCATGTCGCCGCCCTGCTGCCGGTAAGGGTCCGGATTGAAGGCGTTGTCGGCGATATCCTCGAGGATTTCCTTGATCTGCTCGCCGGTGAGCTCGTTCAGCGTCGATTGCCCATAAGTGATGGCGGTCTGGTCCATCAGGTGCTCGAAGGTGATCGCGTCGCCCGGCAGGAGCGTCGAGCCCCAGCGAAAGCCCGGCGAGAAGGCGAGGTCGGCGTTCTTCTCGGCGATCAGCGCCTCGACGAGCAGCTCGTCCCAGGTGCCGTTGTACGTGCCGCGCCGGTAGAGCAGCCCCTCGGTGACCGCGAGCTTCTCCTCGAGCTTCGTCTGGTAGGGCGCGCGCACGCCCTCGATGTAGCGTGCCATCGCCGCGTCGGCGGGCAGCAGGTTGGAGAACACGGGCAGCAACCGGTAGCGGTAGCCGGAAACGGCGCCGCCCTTCACCTCCAGGTCGAGCACGCCCAGGAACTTGGCGCTGGAGCCGGCGTTGGTCACCAGCGTCTTGCCCACCACGAAGGGCGTGGGTATGCCGTCGTGCGTGTGGCCGCCGAGGATGGCGTCCAGGCCGCGCACGCGCGAGGCGAGCTTCAGGTCCACCTCCAGGCCATTGTGCGACAGGAGCACCACCGCCTGCGCGCCCTTGCCGCGCACTTCGTCGATGAGCGATTGCAGCCGTTCTTCCTGGATGCCGAAGGTCCAGTCCGCGACCATGTAGCGCGGGTTGGCGATCGGCGTGTACGGGAAGGCCTGGCCGATGATGGCGACGGGCACGCCGTTCATCGTGCGCAGCGTGTAAGGCTTGAACACCGGGTCCTCGAAATCCAGGGTCTTCACGTTCTGCGCGAGGAACTCGATGGGCGCGAGCTCGCCGCCCTTCACCGCCTGCTCCACGCGTTTCGCGCCGTAGGTGAACTCCCAGTGCGCGGTCATCAGGTCCACGCCGAGGCGCTTCTGCGCGCCGATCATGTCGGCGCCGTCCGTCCACAGCGCGGTGGCCGAGCCCTGCCAGGTGTCGCCGCCGTCCAGCAGCAGCGCGTGCGGGCGCGAGGCGCGCACGCGCTTCACGAGCGTCGCCATGTGCGCGTAGCCGCCCACCTTGCCGTAGCGGCGCGCGGCGGCGGCGAAGTCCACATGCGTGAACGCGTGCGCGCGGGCCGTGCCCGGCGCGATGCCGTGCTTCGCGCCGAAGTCGGCACCCACCGGCTCGCGGAAGTAGACCGGCACGAGCTGCGCATGCGAATCGGTCATGTGCAGCAGCGACAGGTTGCCGAAGGGCGGCAGCTCGTAGAGCTCGTCGGCGGCCTGCGCGGCGCTCGCGCCCGGGCGCAGCGTGGCGCCCGCCGCCGCGGCGATGGAGAGCAGTCTCAGGAATTCTCGTCTTTGCATGGGCCGATTCTGCACCAGAGCGCGGCGCAGCGAGGATCAGACGGGCTTATCGCCGGATCAACAGGAGGGGGTTGCCCGCGGGTGCCGCCCCTGCGGACAATGCTCGCCCTATGCCCGGACTGGTCAAGCCCCACGGCGGCGGCGCGCTCAAGCCGCTGATGCTCGCCGGCGCGGCGCTCGCGGAAGAGCGCAAGCGCGCCGCCTCCCTGCCCAGGTTGCGCGTGTCTTCGCGCGAGAAGGGCGACCTCATCATGCTCGGCATCGGCGGCTTCACGCCGCTCGAGGGCTTCATGACGCGCGCCGACTGGGAGGGCGTGTGCGACGGCTACTGCATGGCCTCCGGGCTCTTCTGGCCGATCCCCATCACGCTCTCGACCGACGAAGGGGTCGCCGACGGCATCAGGACGGGCGCGGAGATCGCCCTGGTCGACCCCGACAGCGACGCGGTGCTCGCCACGATGCGCGTCAGCGAGAAGTACCGCATCGACAAGGCGCACGAGTGCATGTCGGTGTTCAAGACCACCGAGCTCGAGCACCCCGGCGTGAAGCTCGTCATGCAGCAGGGCGACGTGAACCTCGCCGGCCCGGTGACGGTGCTCTCCGACGGCGGCTTCAAGGCGAAGTACGGATACCTGTTCATGACGCCCGCGGAGACGCGCGCGGAGTTCGAGCGCCTGGGCTGGTCGCGCGTGGCCGCGTTCCAGACGCGCAATCCCATGCACCGCTCGCACGAGTACCTCGCCAAGGTGGCGATCGAGACCTGCGACGGCGTGCTGGTGCACTCGCTGCTCGGCGCGCTCAAGCCCGGCGACATCCCGGCGGAGGTGCGCACGCGCGCCATCGGCGTGCTCATGGCGAATTACTTCCGCCCCGGCACCGTGGTGCAGGCGGGCTATCCCCTCGACATGCGCTACGCGGGGCCGCGCGAGGCGCTGCTGCACGCGCTTTTCCGCCAGAACTACGGCTGCTCGCACCAGATCGTCGGCCGCGACCACGCGGGCGTCGGCAGCTACTACGGGCCCTTCGACGCGCACAGGATCTTCGACGAGATCCCGGCGGGGGCGCTCGAGACCCAGCCGCTCAAGATGGATCTCACCTTCTGGTGCTACCAGTGCGGCGGCATGGCCTCGGGGCGCACCTGCGCGCACTCGGACGCCGACCGCCTGCAGGTCTCGGGCACGCAGCTGAGGAAGTGGCTCTCGGAAGGCAGCCCGGTGCCGGCCGAGTTCTCGCGGCCCGAGGTGCTGGAAGTGCTGCGCGAGTACTACGCCTCGCTCGGCGAGAAGGCCGCCGCGCGCTGACTCAGACGCCGCCCTGCAGGGCGGCGACGCGCTCCTTGGCGAACTGCACGAAGCCGTTCACCAGGCGGGAGTGGAAGCGCTCCTTCGGATAGACCACCGAAAAGTGCCGCGTCAGGGGCGGCGCCAGAGGCACGGCCGCCAGCGCGCCGATCTGCGTCTCCTTGGCGACCGTGGCACGCGACATGATGGCGAAACCCAGGCCCGTGGCCGCCAGCCCCTTCAGGGCCTCGGGGCTGCCGAGCTCCATCACCACCTGCAGGGCGTCGGGCGCCACGCCCGCCTTCTGCAGGTAGAGGTCGATCACCTCGCGCGTGCCCGAGCCCGGCTCGCGGCTGATGTAGGCGTGCTCCGCGAGCAGCTTCGGCGCCACCGCCTTCAGCTTCGCCAGCGGATGACCGGGCGCGCAGATCACCTGAAGCTCGTCGTCGCAGACGATGTCCGTGACGAGCGAGGGCAGGTGCGATTCGCCCTCGATGAAGCCGAGATCCAGGGTGCGCTCGGCGATGCGCGCCTGCACCGCCTCCGAGTTGGCGACGAACAGGCGCGGCACCACCCCGGGGTGGCGCGACTTGAACTCGCCGAGCACCTGCGGCAGCAGGTACTCGGCCACCGTCATGCTCGCGCCGATGAGCAGGGGCCCCGAGACCTGCCCGCTCATCTCCTTCAGGCGCGTGTCGAGCTCGGCCGACATGCCGAGGATCTTCTCGGCGTACTCGAGCGCGAGCTGCCCGGCGGGCGTGAGCGCGATGCGCCCGTGCGCGCGGTCGAAGAGCCGCGTGTTGAAGTGCTCCTCGAGCTGGCGGATCTGGAAGGTGACCGCCGGCTGGGTCATGAACAGCGCTTCCGCCGCCTTGGTGAAGGAGAGGTGCTTCGCGACGGCGTGGAAGACCTGCAGGCGGCGGTCGGCCATGGGCTATTGAAGCATAAAAAAAGGGGCGTGCCCCATAAGGCAGCGCCCCTCGGCTACCCGGGCCCCTACGGCTTTTTCGGCGTCTGGTACTCGGCTTCCTTCTGGAACGGCTCCCAGACGGTCTCGTAGCCGACGAAGCCCTTCGCGTTCGGCGGCAACTGGCGCGTGGTCACGAAACGCGCGTGGCCGTCGGGAACCTTGGCGGGCGCCGGCTTCTTCTCATCGCTCATGGGTCACCTCTCCTCAAACGGGTTTCATCAAAGTCGGGTCGATCTGCGGGCCGGTGTCGATCGCGCCGCCGGCCTTCGTCTCATCATCGGTCGCGTCGCGCACGCCCAGGATCTCGAGGGTGAAGACGACTTCCCGGCCGCACAGCGGATTGTTGCCGTCGACCGTCAGCGTCTCGTCGTCCACGCGCGTGACGAGGAAGCTGCGCGTCTGGCCCCGGTCGTTCTCCATGAGGATGGAGGTGCCGACCTGCCGGTACTCCTCGGGGACGTTCTCGATGCGGTCGGTGAAGACGAGCGACTCGTCCCGGGGGCCGAAGATCCGGTTGCCGTCGATCGGCACCTCGATGACGTCGCCGGCGGCCTTGCCTTCCAGCTCCCGGTGCACGGAAGGGGCCAGGATCTCGTTGTGCCCGTGCACGTAGCCGAGCGGGAACTCGACCGTGGTGAGCACGTGCCCCGACTTCCGGTCGGTCACCTTGTAGGTGAGCTCGACGAACTTGCCGGTGCGGACGGTTTCAGAAGATGGAGGCACCGAAGATCCTGACCTTGCCGTTCTCGTAGCCGAGGACGAGCCGGCCGAGCCACTCGCCCGGCTTCTTCGTGCTGCGCTGCCGGTAGAGCACCGTCACGTGCTCGCCCCGGCGGATGATGCCGAGCGCGTCGACGTCGTCGCTCAGGCTTCTCGCCAGCTCGCTGTGCGCGAACTGGTGGTTCAGGGCGACCTGGTCCATGGAAAGCGCGAGCGAGCTGGAGAAGTTCTTCGCGAACTCTCCATACTTGCCCTCGTTCGACGCCTTGAGCAGCCCGCGCCACAGAGGCTCGGCGAGGGCGAAGATCTCTGCGTCGGTCTTGTCGGCGATGTTCACGAGCTCGCGCCCGGGGCGCGCCGCTACTCCTTGTCCGAGACCAGGTGATAGCAAGGCGCCTTCTCCATGGTGTACTCGCCGGTCTGCGGATCGCGGCGCGAGACGGTGAGCACGTGCCAGTTCGCGTCGTCCACCTTCATGTAGTCGCCGCGGTAGTAGTACCCCGGCCAGCGCGTCTCCTTGCGGAACAGCGTGTGGTGGGTCACGCACTCCGCGGCGCGATGGCGGTGCTTCAGCTCCCAGGCGCGCAGCAGCTCGTGGATGTCCTTCGCGGCGAGGCTCTCGAGGTCCTCCTCCATGATCTTCAGCTTCTTCAGGCCGATGTGCAGGAGCTTCTCGTTCGTCATGTAGTTCACGGTCACCCCGCCGCAATACTCGTCCATCAGCTTCTGCAGGCGGTCCAGGCCCTGCTCGGGGTTGATGTAGTGCGGGTTGACGCTGCCCGCCACGATCGCATTGCGGTAGATGCGGTAGTGCTCCAGGGGCTTGTAGATCTCCTGCTTGCGACGCTCGATCTGCGCGTCCGACACGACGATGCCCTCGGCCTTGCCGTCGTCGATGTACTGGCAGGCGGCCTTCGCGGCGAGGCGCCCTTCCGTGAAGGAGCCGGAGGAGAAGGCGTGCGGCGTGCCGCCGACCGCGTCGCCGGCCCCGAACAGGCCCTCGACCGTCGTCATGCGGTTGTAGCCCCAGAAATACTCGGGCGGCGAGACGTCCTCGGGGCCCGAGCACCAGGCGCCCGAGCCGGTCGCATGCGAGCCCATGACGTAGGGCTCGGAGGTGGTGAGCTCGGGATTCTCGTTCTTGGGATCGACGTCGGTCGCGGCCCACAGCACCGCCTGGCCGACGGTCATGCCGAGGAAGTTCTCCCAGCCCACCTCTTCGAGGTGCGGATCCTGGAAGGCGCGCATCGTCACCATGTGGATGGGGCCGCGGCCCGCGTTCACTTCCTGGATGATGCAGTGGTTGCGCAGGCAGGTCGGGATCGGCCGGTGGGTCAGGTGCGAGGCTTCCGGATCGAGGTACTCCTTGCCGACCATCTGCTGCAGCGCGGGGAACCACTTCGACTCGTACTCCTCGCCCAGGCAGTTCTGCGTATAGGTCTTCAGGTGCAGGAAGTAGGCGCCGACCGGACCGTAGCCGTCCTTGAAGCGCGCCAGCACGATGCGGTTCTCCATCTGCGTCATCTTGGCGCCGGCATTGATCATGAGCCCGTAGGCGGACGCGGACGACCAGGGCGCGTACCAGGTGCGGCCCGAGCCTTCGCCCACCGAGCGCGGCTTGAAGATGTTGGAGGCGCCGCCCGCGCCGCAGATCACGGTCTTCGACCTGAAGACGTGGTAGTTGCCCGTGCGCACGTTGAAGCCGACGGCGCCGGCGACCCGGTTGGGCCTGGCTTCGTCCATCAGCAGGTGCGTGACGCAGATGCGGTTGAACACCTTGTCCGCGGACTTCTTCGCGGCCTCGGCCACGATCGGCTTGTAGGACTCGCCGTGGATCATGATCTGCCAGCGCCCTTCGCGCAGGTAGCGCCCGGTCTTCGGGTCCTTCATGATCGGCAGGCCCCATTCCTCGAACTGGTGCACGGTGGAGTCGACGTGGCGCGCCATGTCGAAGAGCAGGTCCTCGCGCACCAGTCCCATCAGGTCGATGCGGGCGTAGCGGACGTGGTCTTCGGGCTGGTTCTCGCCCCAGCGGGTGCCCATGTAGCAGTTGATCGCATACAGGCCCTGCGCGACCGCGCCCGAGCGATCGATGTTGGCCTTCTCGGCGATGACGATCTTCTTGTCCTGTCCCCAGAATCTCGCCTCCCAGGCGGCGCCGGTGCCGCCCAGGCCCGCGCCGACGACGAGGATGTCGATGCCGTCTTCGATGATCGTCTTGTAAGCCATCAGTAGTACACGCCTTTCTTCAACTTGAGGCCGGCGTCCTCGAGCGTGCGCAGGCCGCCTTCATCCATGCGGATCCATTTCGGCTCGTTGTACAGCAGCTGGCTCGCGCGCATCTCCTGGCTCGGCCCCTGCACCTCGGCGAGCTTGGGGATCGCCGTTCCCCAGGGCTTGGTGGTGATGGGCGAGAGGAAGTTCTTCTCCGTGCCGTTCCTGAACTTGATCTTCCAGGCGATCGTGCCCTTCTGCTCGTCGCGGTGCACGCGCACGCTGTGGCCGAGCGGCGCGAAGTCGGCGTAGCCGCGCACGTCGATCGCATGCTGCGGGCAGGCCTTCACGCAGGAGTAGCACTCCCAGCACATGTTCGGCTCGATGTTGTAGGCGCGACGATAGGTCTCGTCGATGTGCATGATGTCCGAGGGGCAGATGTCGACGCAGTGTCCGCATCCGTCGCACCTCGTCATGTACACGAAGGTAGGCATGGGTCCGGCTCTCCTAGTAGTGGCGGGGCGCTTCGCGCTTGATGCCGAGCCCCATGTCCATCGGCGCGTTCTGCAGCAGCTCCATGGAGTGCCGTTTCTGCTGTTCGGGGTCGTCGCGGGTCTGCGTCGGCAGGTTCTCGGCCGTGCCGTCGGCCTTGGCAATTCTCTTCTCGAAGGCGGCCGCGGGCTTGAAGAACATGTGCGCGAACTTCGACCAGGGCACGCCGGCGAAGAGCACCGTCGTGGCGAGGAGGTACAGGCCGAACAGCACCCCGGCGCCGCCGCCCGCCGCCGCCCACGCGAGGCCGAGCGTCGCGCTGGCCAGGAGCGACAGGATGAAGAGGTCGGCCTGCACGAAGCGCAAGGGCGAGCGGCCCTCGGCGGCGACGTCCACGCGGATGAAGAACCAGAACCAGTAGCCGCCGACGCAGATCATCAGCGCGCCGAGCCACCAGAGCTGCGTCCAGATCGCGGCTGCCGAAGTGTCGAACACCAGGACGGCGGTGGCGAGCACGTAGAGCACGAAACCGTACATGCCGAGCAGGTGCGCGATGCGCCGGCGCGGGTTGCAGAACTCCCCGGAGGCGAGCACGTCGACCACGGCGGTCTGCACGGCGATGGAGACGAGCTCGCCGCCGCCGAGGGGCTTCGCGCGCTTCGCCTTCGCCTTCATGTTCTGGAAGAAGTACTTCGCGCTGCCCTTGTGCACGACGTCGAACAGCGTCCCCGCGATCACCAGGACGACCATGAGCACGACGTAGGCCTGCATGAGAGCGGGCGAAAGGGATGCCCAAAGCGCGGCAAACGGGTTGATGCTGAACATTTTGTCGGTCTCCTCGCCGGTCCGGGCGAGGATTTTAAGGGGCGCCCGAGGCAAGGCGCCATAGTGTTCGCTATGTGCTTATAGAGGCCTTCAATGTGCGGATCTCGAAGCGCATCGCGGCGAGATCGCCCAGCACCCAGGTCGCGGGCGCGGCGAGTCCCGCCACGGTGCCCGGATTCACCAGCCAGGTCTCTTTGCCGTTGACGCCCGTCAACTTGCGCGCCTCGGCCTTGTGCGAGTGCCCGCAGCAGACCAGATCCCAGTCGCCCGTGCAGGCCATGGCATAGCCGTAGTCGTCGTAGTGCACGACGAACACGCGCCGCCCGGCGAGCTCGAGGCGCGCGTCGGCGCCGTGGTACTGCAGCAGGCCGTTGCTCGCGCGCGACTGCCGGTGCGCCGCCTGCGTGTCGCCGATATTGTTGCCGTGTATCAGGTGCACCGGCAGCCCCGCGGCGAGCGCGGGCTTCACGGTCTGCGCGCCGATCAGGTCGCCGCAGTGGACCACGGCCCCGGCGCCCGCGGCCTTGGCCTCGTGCACGGCCTGCGCCAGCGCGTCGGCGCGATCATGGCTGTCGGAGAGGATGCAGATTTTCACGCGGCGGATATTAGCCCATAAGATTCTCTGGCTGGCCGCGCGCCGCGCCAGGCGGGACAATGGCCGCCTTGCCGACGACCATCAAGACGACGACCTGCTACATGTGCGCTTGCCGCTGCGGCATCCGCGTGCACGTGGATGGCGGCAAGGTGCGCTATATCGAGGGCAATCCCGCGCATCCGCTCAACCAGGGCGTGATCTGCGCGAAGGGCGCGAGCGGCATCATGAAGCAGGAGTCGCCCGCGCGACTCACGCGCCCGCTCAGGCGCAAGCGCGGCGCCGAGCGCGGCGCGGGCGAGTTCGAGCCGATCTCGTGGGACGAGGCATTCGCGATGCTCGAGGAGCGCCTGCGCCGCATCCGCGGCACCGATCCGAAGCGCTTCGCCCTCTTCACCGGGCGCGACCAGATGCAGGCGCTCACGGGCCTCTTCGCGCGCCAGTTCGGCACGCCGAACTACGCCGCGCACGGGGGCTTTTGCTCCGTGAACATGGCCGCCGGGATGATCTACACGATCGGCGGCTCGTTCTGGGAGTTCGGCGGGCCCGACCTCGAGCGCGCGAAGCTCTTCGTCATGCTCGGCACCGCCGAGGACCACCACTCCAATCCGCTCAAGATCGCGATCTCGAAGTTCAAGCGCGACGGCGGGCGCTTCATCTCCGTCAATCCGGTGCGCACCGGCTACTCGGCGATCGCCGACGAGTGGATCCCGATCCGCCCCGGCACCGACGGCGCGCTGCTGCTCGCGCTCAACCACGAGCTCGTCGCGCAGGGGCTCTACGACCGCGAGTTCGTCGCGCGCTACACGAACGGCGGGCAGCTCGTGGTCACCGACCCCGCCTCGCCGCGCCACGGCCTGCTCGCCACCGACGAGGACAGCGACCCGGGCAATCCGCTCTATCCGCAGAACCAGCTGTGGTGGGACCGGCACTCGCGACGCGCCGTGCTCACGCACACGCCGGACGCCGATCCCCATCTCTTCGGCGAGTTCACGCTCGCCGACGGCACGCGCGTGCAGCCCGCGTTCCAGCTCCTCGCCGAGCGGCTGCGCGCGCACACGCCGGAGTGGGCCGAAGGGATCACCGGCATTCCGGCGGCGACCATCCGGCGCCTCGCGCACGAGATGGGCATCACCGCGCGCGACGAGAGAATCGAGCTGCCCATCGCCTGGACCGACTGCTGGGGCAACGAGCATCAAACGGTGACCGGCAACCCGGTCGCCTTTCACGCCATGCGCGGGCTCGCGGCGCACTCGAACGGATTCCACACCGTGCGCGCGCTCGGCATTCTCATGAGCCTGCTCGGCACCATCGACCGCCCGGGCGGCTTCCGGCACAAGGCGCCGTTCCCGCGCGCCATTCCGCCGTCGGCGAAGACGCCGACGGGGCCCGAGGGCGTGCAGCCGGACACGCCGCTCGCGGGCCTCGCGCTCGGCTGGCCCGGCTCGCCCGAGGACCTGTTCGTCGACGCGGAAGGGCGCCCGGTGCGCATCGACAAGGGCTTTTCCTGGGAGTATCCGCTCTCGGTGCACGGCCTGATGCACAACGTGATCACCAACGCGTGGAAGGGCGACCCTTACCGCCTCGACACGCTGATGATCTTCATGGCGAACATGGCGTGGAACTCGACCATGAACACGACGGAAGTGCGCCGCATGCTGAACGATCGCGGCGCCGACGGCGAGTACAAGATCCCGTTCCTCGTCGTGTGCGACGCCTTCCGCTCCGAGATGGTCGCGTTCGCAGACCTCGTGCTGCCCGACACCACCTACCTCGAGCGCCACGACGTGATGTCGATGCTCGACCGGCCGATCTCGGAGTTCGACGGGCCGGTGGACTCGGTGCGCATTCCGGTGGTGCCGCCCAAGGGCGAGTGCAAGCCCTTCCAGGAGGTGCTGATCGAGCTCGCGAGCCGCCTCGGCCTGCCCGCGTTCGTCGACGGCGAGGGGCGGCGCAAGTACCGCGACTACCCCGAGTTCATCGTGCGCCACGAGACCGAGCCCGGCTCGGGCATCGGCTTTCTCGCCGGCTGGCGCGGCGCCGACGGCTCGAAATCGCTGCTGGGCGAGCCCAATCCGAAGCAGTGGGAGATGTACGAGAAGAACGACTGCGTCTTCCACTACCGGCTGCCGCCGTCCTATGCGTACATGCGCAACTGGAATCGCGGCTACATGGAATGGGCGCAGCGCATGCGGCTGCGGCGCTACGGGGAGCCGATCCTCGTGCACTTGTACTCTGAGGTGCTGCAGAAGTTCCGCCTCGCCGCGCAGGGGCGCTGGCCCGGCCGCCGCCCGCCGCCCGAGCTCGCCGCTCGCGTCGAGCGATACTTCGACCCGCTGCCCTTCTGGTACGCGCCGCTCGAAGCGCAACTCACCGACGCGGAGACGTATCCGCTCGCCGCGATCACCCAGCGGCCGATGGCCATGTACCACTCCTGGGACTCGCAGAACGCGTGGCTGCGCCAGATCCACGCGCACAACTATCTCTTCGTCAACCCGCGCACCGCAAAGGCGAGCGGCATCGAGGACGGCGCGTGGATGAGGGTGGAGTCGCCCTGGGGAAGCGTGCGCTGCATGAGCCGCTACAGCGAGGCGGTCGAGCCGGGCACGGTGTGGACCTGGAACGCGATCGGCAAGCACGAGGGCGCCTGGGCGCTCGCGCCGGGATCGAACGAGTTCTCCAAGGGTTTCATCCTCAACCACGTGATCTCGGAGGCGCTGCCCGACGGCAGCTCCAACTCCGATCCGGTCACCGGCCAGGCGGGCTGGTACGACGTGCGCGTGAGAATCTCCCCGGCATGACGACGAAGCAGCTCGCGCTCGTCATCGACCTGAACGTGTGCGTGGGCTGCCACGCCTGCGTGACGAGCTGCAAGGAGTGGAACACGCAAGGCTCGGCAGGGCCGCTCTCCGACCAGAACGCCTACGGCGCCGATCCCACGGGCACCTTCTTCAATCGCGTGCAGACCTTCGAGGTGGGCGAGTATCCGAAGACGGAAACCGTGCACTTTCCCAAGTCCTGCCTGCACTGCGAGGACCCGCCCTGCGTGCCGGTGTGCCCGACCGGCGCCTCCTACAAGCGTGCCGAGGACGGCATCGTGCTCGTCGACTACGACAAGTGCATCGGCTGCAAGTACTGCTCCTGGGCCTGCCCGTACGGCGCGCGCGAGATCGACGAGCAGCAGAAGGTGATGAAGAAGTGCACCTTGTGCGTGGACCGCATCTACGACGCAAAGCTGCCCGAGGCCGAGCGCAAGCCCGCGTGCGTGCTCGCCTGCCCGACGAGTGCGCGCCTGTTCGGCGACATCCACGATCCGGAGTCGGAGGCTTCGCGCGCCATCCGCGAGCAGGGCGGCTACGCGCTCATGCCCGAGTGGGGCACCCAGCCCGCGAACCATTATCTGCCGCGGCGCAAGACGGAGAAGCGCCTGCACCCCGACGAGCTCGTGCGCCACGACAACCCGCTGAAAGTCGACGGCAAGCTGCCGCGGCCGGCGAGCGACGAGCCGGCGCTCGACGACGTGACGAGCTGGTAGGCGATGCACCCGGCCTGGTCGGTGATCTTCCTCACCACGCTCATCGGGGCAGGGCAGGGGCTTTACCTCGCGCTCTTCGCGGCGCGGGTTGCGGGGCGGTTGCTGCTCGTCGGGTCGGTCTTCGTGCTCGCGCTGCTCGGCGCGGGACTGCTCGCCTCGTTCTTCCATCTCGGCCGCCCGGAGCGCGCCTGGCGCTCGGCGGCCATGTGGCGCACCTCGTGGCTCTCGCGCGAGGTGATCGCGCTGCCCGCGTTCATGGCGCTCGCCGCGGCCTACGGCTGGACGGGAAACGTCGCGCTGGGGGCGCTCGGCGCCGCCGCCTGCCTCGCGCTCTTCGTGTGCACCGGCATGATCTACGCTTGCCTGCCGTTCCTGCAGGAGTGGCGCACGCCGCTTACCGTCGTGAACTTCATCTTGCTCGGCAGCGCCTCGGGGCTCACGCTCGCGGCGGCGCTCGCCGCCTGGCTGGAGCCGTCGCTCGAGCGGCCGTATTCGCTCGCTGCGCTCGGCGTCGGGGCAATCGCATACCTCGGCCGGCTCGGCTCCCTGTGGCGCAACGCGCGGCTGCGGCCGAAGTCCACGCTCGCGAGCGCGATCGGCGTGAAGCACCCGAGGATCGTTCAGATCGCGCAGGGCGCCATGGGCGGCTCGTTCAATACGCGCGAGTTCTTCCACGGGCGCCCGCGCGAGGTGGTGCGCGCGACGCGCTGGACGTGCCTCGTCCTCGTGTTTCCGGTCCCGGCGCTGCTGCTGCTCGCGGGGCTGCCGCTGCTCGCCTTCCTCGCGCAGTACGCCGGGCTGCTCGCCGAGCGCTGGTACTTCTTCGCCGAGGCGAAGCACCCCCAGAACCTGTACTACCAGGCGATCGCGTGAGGGATCGAGCGCGCTAGGATAGGCGCCATGAGCGCCGAGCTTGAAGTCCTGCAGGATGCCATCCGTAGACTGGAGGACGCAGGAATCGCGTACATGCTGACAGGCTCCGTCGCGCTGAGCTACTACGCCGAGCCGCGCATGACCCGCGACGTGGACATCGTGGTCGAGCTTGGCGAGCGGGATCCGAGGGCAGTGACGTCGCTCTTTGCGTACGACTACTACGTTTCCGAGGAAGACGTCGGGCGCGCGATCGAAGGGCGCACGATGTTCAATGTCCTGCACCTCGACAAGCTCGTGAAGCTGGATTTCATCGTGCGCAAGGACACCGACTACCGGAGGCGCGAGTTCGAGCGCCGGGCTCGCGTCGATTTGCCAGGGTTCAAGTCGTGGATCGTCAGCCGGGAGGACCTGATCCTCTCCAAGCTCGCATGGGCGAAGGAATCCGGATCGGAGCTGCAGATGCGGGATGTCCGTTCCCTGCTTGCGTCAATGGTTGACGTAGCCTATCTTCGCGCTCATGCGGCCGAGCTGTCGGTGTCTCAGCTGCTTGAGACAGCCCTGAATGAACGACACGACACCTGAATTTCGCCGCTTGCTTCGCGAGCGCTTCGAAGCGCTTTCGCCTGCGGACCGCGTGCGGATGTGCGCGGACATGTTCGAGACTGCGCGCCAGCTCGTTGAAGCCTCGCTCCCTGAGGGTCTCGACGACCAGGAGCGGCGGTATCGGATCTGCCGCCGCTTCTACGGCGACTTGGCAGACCGCGCTTTCAGGGCAGAGCCTACTCGACCTTGAGGTAGGCGTAGCCCTTCGCCTGCAGCTCGGCGATGCGCACCACGCCCGAGCGCACCGGCGCGACGCCCTCGATGATCTTCTCTTTGGGCAGGTTGAGCTGCTCGCGCGTGATCTCGCAGAGCTCGAGCTTCACCTGGTGGAGCGTGCGCAGCTGCTGCAGCCGCGTGATCAGGTCGGCGCGCGCCGCGCGGAAGCCGGCGTCCTCCTCGAACGGCGTGCCCTTCAGCGGGTCGTTGGTGAGGAAGCGGATGCCGCCCGCGAGGAACACGATGCGCACGTCGTAATCGTCGAGGTTCCCCTGGTAGGTGGTCACCATGTTGTTCACGTTCTGGATCATGGCGCTCAGGCGCCGCGCATCGGCGAAGTCGACGTGCCAGACGACCTTGGCGACCTGCGCGAAGGCGCTCGTGCTGGCGAGGAGCGCCGCGAGCGCGAGCCATCTGAGGATGCGAAGGGGTTTCATGGCAGGTGCCTCCGGATGAACTCGGCCGCGCGCCGCAGCGCATCCTGCGCGGCGAGGTCGTCGGCGAAGGTGCGCACCTCGCGCGGCCGGAAGTCGAACGCGCGTCCGACGCCGGGGTAGACGATGACGCGCGCGTCGCGGCCCTTCTCTTGCAGCAGCTCGATGCCGGCGAGGATCGGCCGCGCGCGCTGGTACTGCTCGTGCTCGCCCATGAAGACGAGCACGGGCAAGGCGAGCGCGTCGATCTCGGGGGCGTAGCGGTACACCTGCTCGGGCTCGGGCGCCTCGGGGTGCTGCCAGTGCGGATAGTAGGAGACGTAGCACGCGGTCTTCGCCTGGCGAGCCTTCGTCACCAGCGCCTTGAGGGCGTAGTAGCCGCCGCGCGTGTGCGAGACGACACAGGTCTTCTGCTGCCCGCGCGCTTCGGGAAGGGAGAGGGCGAAATCGATCGCGCGCGCGGCGTCCTCTTCCAGCGCCGCGTCGTGACGGACGGGATAGGGCGCGATGAAGCGCCCGGCGTAGAGATCCGGCACCACCACGGTGAAGCCGCGCGCCGCGAGCCGCAGGGGCGCGAGGCGCGTCACCGGATCGATGCCGCGACGGCCGTGGAGGAAGACAACCGCCGGAAAGCGGCCCGCACCCTTCGGCACATGGATTTCCACCGGCACTTCGACGTCGCCGCTGCGGTAGGCGGCCTCGCGCGTGGCGAGCTCGAAGCCGGCCGCCGCCGGCATGCGGCCGCGCTCCCACCAGGCGTCGTCCCACCACCACTTGTCCTGGTCCTGCGGGTAGACGGTGCTCGTCCACGGCGCCTGCGCCGCCGCGGAAAGGGAGACAATGGCGAGCAGCGCGGCGGCGGACCTAGAGGAGAGCGACATGGCGGATCCCCATCCCATCGTATCGTATTCGAGGCGCGCGAGGTTCGAGGAGGTGCGCGACGACCTGAAGCTCGCGATCGAGGGCAAGGGGCTGGTGATCGACTACCACTCCTTCGTCAACCGCATGCTCGAGCGCACGGGCGGCGACGTCGGCTCGGCGCGCAAGCTGTATGCGGACGCGCAGGCCTTCGTCTTCTGCAGCGCGGCGCTCTCGAGGAAGACCATGGAGGCCGATCCCGCGAACGCGGCGCTGTGTCCCTACAGCATCATGGTGTACGCCACGGCTGCGGACCCGAAGACCGTGACGGTCGCGTACCGGCGGCCGTGGCGGCCCGATGGCGCCGCCGCGTCGCAGGCGGCTCTGAAGGAGGTCGAGCGCCTCCTCGACAGCATCGCCAGGGAGGCGCTGGGGCTCGACTAGCTCAGGGCCTTACGTAGTTCCAGCCTTCGCGCTGGCGCTGCATGATGTGGATCACGCCCGCGGGCACGACCTTCACGCCGGAGGCGAGATCGGCCTCGGTGAGCTTCGCTTTCTTCATGGTCGTTCCGCAAGCGATGAGGCCGACGCTGGAATCGAGCGCCCCGTTCAGCCGGGCGGAGACCTTGGAATCGGCCTTCAGCATGCCGAGGCCCGGCCCGTAGGCGATGATCTCGATGTCGACGTTGTCCTTGCCGAGCGCCTGCTGCACGTTCTCCGCGTTGTTCAGCGCGAGGTTCCACTTCGCGGGATCGCCGTCGCTCACCTGGATCACGAGGTGCTGGCGGCCGGACTTGTCGGCATGGGAGACGGCCGGCGCGATGGCCATCGCGGCGGCAAGCAGAACGGCGGCGAATGTCTTCATGGTGTTTCCCTCCTCCAGGAAAGGCCACATCATGCTCATGGCCCGCCCGCGCGCGCAGCGAAACTTCTTATGGGCGGATCAGCAGGTCTGCTGCGGCCTGCAGGGACGCCACGACGCCGTCGGACTCGATCGAGCGCACGTCGCGCCCCTCGCTGTAGCCGTAGCTGACGAGCAGCACCCGGCAGCCCGCCGCGCGCGCGCCGTCGGCGTCGTTCGCGGAGTCGCCGATCGCCACCGCCTCGGCCGGCGCGACGCCGAGCAGCCGGCAGGCGTGCAGGAACGGGGCCGGATCCGGCTTGCGCGCGCCGGCCTGGTCGGCGGTGGACACCGCGTCGAAGTGGCGCGCCAGGCCTGCTTTCTCGAGGAGCGGCGCGGTGAACGCGGCAGCCTTGTTGGTGACGCAGGCGAGCTTGAGCGACGCCGCGCGCATGCGCTCCAGGGCTTCGGGTACGCCGGGAAACGGCCGGCTCGCGCGGCCATTGAGGCGCGCGTAGTGCGCGCCGAAGCTGCGCAGCGCGGGCTCGAGCGTCGCGCAGGGCAGCGCGAGCCCCGCGGCGACGAGGCTGCGCTCGACGAGCCGCGCGATGCCCTGGCCGATGAAGTCGCGCACGGTCGGCTCGGGCAGGGGCGCGAGCCCCTGCCCGGCGAGCATGGCGTTCACCGCGGCGGCGAGGTCCGGCGCGGTGTCGAGGAGCGTGCCGTCCAGGTCGAGGAGGACGGCGCGCGGCGGGGCGCCGGCTAGTACTTCCAGCTCCAGGCGATGCCGATCGAGTCCTGGCTCATCTCGATGGTCTCGGTGCCGCCGACCGGGAAGTAGGGGTTGCTCGCCGGTCCCGAGACGGACTCCTTGAACGCGTGCATGTAGGCCATCGTGAGCTCGGAGCCACCGGCCATCGTGTAGGTGAAGCCGAGCGTCAGGTGGTCCGTCACCACGCCGGGAGCGAGGATGTTGAAGGTCACGTCGCGCGCCTGGATCGGATTGTCGGTCACATTGTAGCCCGCGCGCAGCAGAAGCTTCGGGCTCCACTGGTACTCGAGGCCGAGCTTGAACACGTTCACGTCGTCCCAGCCGAAGCCGATGCTCGAGCCGCTCGCGCCGAGGCAGTCCGCGCCCGCACCCGGCCCGAACGGCGGATTCGGCGCGCAGTTCGGCTGGTTGCTCGGATTGCCGACCGAGGCGATGCCGCTGTAGTTGATACGCTGGTAGTCGCCCGCGAGGGTGAGCCGGGGCGAGAGCTTGAAGGCGACGCCGATGCTGTAGTTCTCCGGGATGTCGAAGTCGCCCTGCTCGGCGAACAGGCCCCGGTACTTGTCGAACTCCGACATGGCGATCTTCGTCGAGTACGCCGCGCCGATGGCGAAGGCGGGCGTGAGCTCGGCGTAGTAGCCGAAGCGGATGCCGACGCCCCAGGAGTCGTCGTAGCCGTTGTTCGTCAGGTTGGCCGGGTCGGAGGAGATCTGCGCGAACGGCTGCAGGCCGTAGGCCTTGAAGCGCTGGTAGGCGATGAGCGGCGCGATGCCGAGGGCGTGGCCGTTGGTGAACTTGCGCGCCACCGTGGGCGCGATGATGAGCTGCATCAGGTCCACGCCGAGCTTGCCCGAGCCGCACAGCAGGTTCGCCGGCACGCCGGTGGGCGCGCCGCCCATGCACACGCCCTGGTCGAGCTGGCCGCTCGCGTACTCGGTGTTCATGCCGCCGTTGCCGTAGACCGTTACCCCGAGCGACACATCGGGCCGGATCAGCCGGTTGTACGCGAACTCGGGGATGAGGAACGCGCCCGCCTCGTTGCCGTCGGCCGCGCCGTCGAGAAAGCCCGTCCCGCCGGCGCTGCCCACGCGCCGCGCCGACCGGTCCGGCTGGAACACGTCCACGCCGAGCTCGGTGCGGCTGCCGGCGTATACCATCGTCGCCGGGTTCACCGCGCCGCCGAAGGCGTCGGTGGCCATCGCGGTGGACGCGCCGCCGCGGCCCTTCGCCTTCATGCCGTAGCCGTGCGAGAAGTATCCGTCGGTGGCGAATGCCGCGCCGGGAACGAGCGCCGCGGCGATCGTCGCGGCGAGCAGGGGCTTCCTCATGATTCTCCCTTTCAGATGAACAGGCTCACGTCCGCGTCGCGCGCCATCGGCAGGAAGGTCGCGGCGCCGCAGTACTCTTTCACTTCGGCGATGAAGTCCTCGGGCTTGTAGCCGAACAGGTCCACGGTCATCTGGCAGCCGATGAGATTCACGCCGCCCTCGATGCAGGCCTGGCGCAGCTCTTCCACGCCGGCGACGCCCTTGTTGTGGATGGTCTGCTTCATCAGCGTGGTGGCCATGGTCTCGAAGCCGGGCACGATGGACTGCACCGCGTTCGGGATGTTCCAGTTGATGCCCTTGAACCACTCGGGGCCGAACGGCATCTTCATCGGCATGCCGGGGTTGCCGAGCGGGCTCACCTTGAGGTCGCTCAGGTCCTTCCTCAGCAGCCCCAGGCCGTAGAAGGTGAAGAACATGGACACGTTCCAGCCCAGCGCCGCGGCGGTCGAGGCGAGGATGAAGGGCGGGTAGGCCCAGTCGAGCGTGCCCTTGGTGGCGATGAGCGTCATCGAGGGCGTCTTCCTCTCGCGCAGCTCCTCCAGCTTCTTCGGCAGCAGGGCGTCGAGGCGTTCGTTGATCAGGCGGTCGAGATCGCTTGCGTCGGACATGGCGGCTCCTTGGCGTGCACGGTAATACCCTCGAGGAGTATGCGCCAAATATTTCCTCTGATGGCGACAGGGACTTTTCCTTATGCGGCGACGCACAAGAGTGAAAACTGGCTGTCCCATACCCCGCCGTGTATAGTCGCGCGCATGACCGACCCGACCATGCACGATCCGGAAGCGAAGAAGGCGATGGACGTGCGCCTCGCGCGCATCGAAGGCCAGGTGCGCGCGGTGCGCCGCATGATCGGCGAGGACGAGCCCTGCGAAGCGATCGCGCAGCAGCTCGCCGCCGCGAGGAAGGCGCTCGACCGCGCCTTCTACGAGATGGTGTCCTGCATGATCCGGCAGGAGCCGCCGAGCGGCGAGCGCGGGCGCGACGAGCGCGCGGGCAAGGTGGCCGAGCTGCTCGCGCGCTTCGGCTGATGACATCCGCTCGACGGTGGACTAGGATTCCTTCATGAACTTCGACAAAGAACTCGACGCCCGCGGGCTGAACTGCCCGCTTCCCATCCTGCGCGCCAAGAAGGCGCTGAACGACATGCAGTCCGGCCAGGTGCTGAAGATCGTCGCCACCGACCCCGGCTCGGTGAAGGACTTCCAGGCCTTCTCCAAGCAGACCGGCAACGAGCTGCTTTCTCAGTCCGAGGGCGACAAGGAATTCACCTTCTTCATGAAGCGCAAGTAGCGGCGCGCGCCGCTTGAGGTAATCTGGGCCGATGGGTCTCACCCCGGGCGCCCAGATCTCGCTGTCCGCCGCGCTGCTCCTCCTCGGGCTGGGGCTGCTCGTCCTCAGTCCGCGCCGGCCCGCCATGACGGCGGGCGTCCTCGTCCTCGCGGTCGCGTCGCTGCTGCTGGCGGTGGCGCATTACGTCGCGGACTACTTCACCGCCGAGGGCGTCAACGAGGCCGTGATCTATCACCTGCGCTACGGGCTGGCCGGCGCCGGATTCGGCGAGTACGCCGGGCTGATCGTCGCGGCGCTCGCGGCCGTGGCGCTGAGCGTGGCGGTGCTGTGGTGGGTGACGCGCCGGCGCGTGCGCGGCGCCGGCGCGCTCGACTTCCTCGGCAATCCGCTGGCGCTGCTCAGCCTTTGCGCGTCGGTGGCGCTGCAGCCGGCGAGCGCCGCGCTGCTGCAAGTGCTGCCGGACCTCGCGCCGGCGAGCGCGGTCGCCGAAAGCCCGCGCGACCGGGCGCTGGCGGCCGAGTTCGAGCGCCACTACCGCGAGCCGCGCGCGGCCGCGACGGGGGCGCGGCGCAATCTCGTCTACGTCTACGCCGAGGGCCTGGAGCGCAATTACTTCGACGAGGGGCTGTTTCCGGGGCTGCTGCCCGAGCTGCGCGCGCTCGAGCGCGAATCGGTATCGTTCACCGGCATCGAGCAGGTCGCCGGCGCCAGCTGGACCATCGCCGGCATGGTCGCCAGCCAGTGCGGCATCCCGCTGTTCACGCCCGCCGACGGCAACGCCATGACCGGCATGGACGCGTTCATGCCCGCGGCGACCTGCATGGGCGACCTGCTCAAGCGCGACGGCTACCGGCTCGCGTTCTACGGCGGCGCGCACCTGCGCTTTGCCGGCAAGGGCAAGTTCTACGCGACGCACGGCTTCGACGAGGTCGCCGGCCGGGGCGAGCTCGTGCCGCGGCTGTCGGACCCGAAGTATTTCAACGCCTGGGGCCTGTACGACGATGCGCTGCTCGAGCTTGCCTACGGGCGGCTCTCCGAGCTCGGCCGCGCCGGCGGCCGGTTCGCGCTCTTTCTCCTGACGCTCGACACGCACCACCCGAGCGGCCACGTCTCGCGAAGCTGCGCGTCCATCCCGTACGGCGACGGCGCCAATCCGATCCTGAACGCGGTGCACTGCACCGACCGGCTGCTCGGCGAGTTCGTGCGGCGGATCCGCGCGGCGCCCTGGGGCAGGGAAACCGTGATCGTGATCGCCTCGGATCACCTCGCCATGCGCAACACCGCCTACGAGCGGCTGAAGAGCAAGCCGCGCCGCAACCTCTTCATGGTGCTCGATCCGGTCCGCAGCGCTGGTCAGCGCATCGCGACGCCGGGATCGTTGCTCGATGTCGCGCCCACCGTGATGTCCTTTCTCGGCTACGACGCGGAGATCGGCCTGGGCGCCAACCTCGCGGCGGCGGACGCGGCCGCCCTCGCGCGCGCGCGGCATGCGCGGGACAGGCTCGACGCCTGGCGCGAGCCGATGACGCGCTTCTGGGCATTTCCGCGCATCGAGCGCTTCCTCGAGGTGGACGCGGAGAAACGCATGCTGAGCATCGACGGGCGGTCGTTCGGCACGCCCGCGCTCCTCGAGCTGGACGCAGGGCTGCAGACGGTCATGCGGTTTCCGCGGGCGGGCGTCGCGGCCGACGAGCTGGTGCGCGAGCTCGACGGCCGGCCGTTCGTGCTGGTCGCGCCCTGCACCTCCAAGGATCGCGGGCTGCCCGAGTTCCGCACCTGCCTCTTTGCCGGGCGCGACGGCCGTTTCCGCACGCAGTTCATCGTGCATCGCAGCGCGCGCTTTCCCCCCGAAGCGATCCGGCGCATGCTCGGGCCCGCCACGTGATGGGCAGGCTGCTCGCGCTGCTCGCCGTCGCGGCGCCGGCGCTGCCCTGCGCCGCGGAGCCCGCGTACCACCACGACATCGTCGCGCGCGAGTGCTGCCTGTTCATCGCGCACGCGGGCGGCGGCATCGACGGCGTCGCCTACACGAACAGCGAGGAAGCGATGCGCGCGCACCTCGCGGCGGGCGCGCGCGTGTTCGAGATCGACTTCGCGCGCACGCGCGACGGCGTGTGGGTCGGCACCCACGACTGGCAGCACTGGAAGCGCCAGACAGGTTTCCAGGCGCCGCTGCCGCCCACGTACGCGGAGTTCAAGGCGAGGTCGCTGCGCCCTTACACGGCGATCACGATCCCGTTTCTCGAGCGCCTGGCGGCGCGCCATCCGGATCTGGTGATCGTCTCGGACACGAAGTATGGCCTCGCGCCGATGGCGCGCGCGCTGAAGGACACGGGCCTCTTTCCCCGCATCGCGCCACAGGCCTATTCGCCGGCCGACGTCGCGCTGCTCGAGCGCTTCGGCTACCGCCGGATCATCCTCACCGTGTACAAGATGAACTTGCGGCAACCCGAGGCCTGGCTCGGCGACATCGCCGCGATCGCCGGACGGCTGCACGCGCTGACCGTGCCCGACGACTTCTTCGCGAGGCACCACGAGCGCCTGACGGCGCTCGGCCTGCCGGTCTACGTCCACGGCTCGCCTGCGCGCATCAACGACAAGGCGCTGCACCAGCGCTTGCGGCGCCTGGGCGTCGCGGGCTTCTACCTCGACTGGTGAGGCGCGCCTAGGCGACGCTGCCGAAGCCCCGGTCGACGGCGCCCGCCGGCGCCTTCAGGCCCGCGACGCGGCAGCCCTGCGCCACCGGCCCGCCCGGGAAGAGCAGGTACAGGCGCCGGATGCCGCCTTCGCGGTGGAACTTCTCGTCGAGCGCGTCGTGCAGCCCGCGCAGGTTGATGCCGGTGGGCTCGTGGCGCGCGAAGTACTCCTGCAGCGCGCGCACCGTCGCCCAGTGCGCCTCGCCCAGCTCGAGGCCCTCTTGCCGCGCCTTCTCCTGCGCGAGCGCCGGCGTCCAGCCCTCCGGCGCGTGCGGGAAGCGCGCGTCCCGCCCGCCCTGTCCGCCGCGGACGATTTCGTCGATCAGGCTCATGGCTCAACGCCTCCGGATGTGGAACTCGTACTCGCCGGGCGCGCGCTCGCGCGCATCGGCAAGCTCCAGCCCGGTCGCCTTGACCCAGCTGCGCACGTCGGCGCGGATGCCGGGGCAGTCGCTCACCAGCTGCAGCACCTGGCCGGGCTTCAGGCGCTTGAGCAGCTTCTTCGCCTCCAGCACCGGTCCCGGGCAGGTCGCGCCGCGCATGTCGAGCACGGCGTTGGGCGAGACGCGGTGGCCGCCGCCCTTGCGGATGTAATAGGCGGTCACGCCGCGCGCGCGCTTTTCGCTCTTCAGGATCTCGACGTCCGCGTAGCGCGGCCAGGCGTGCAGGTCGTCGCGCGTCGCCGGGCAGTCCGACACGAGCAGCAGCACCTCGCCCGGCAGCAGGTCGTCCAGCACGCGCCGCGCGCCGAGCATGGGACCGGGGCAGGCCGCGCCCTTCATGTCGAGCGTGACGTGGGCTTTCGGTCGTGCGGTCCTGGCCATGCGGGGAATGCGGCGCGCGATGCTAGAGTCGCCATATATACGCGCCATGATGCCGCTGCGCAATCTTCCCGAGCTCGCCGACGCCGTGCAGCGCAACTGCGACATATCGGATGCGCGCCACGCGGGCGACTACGGGATGTGCACTTTCCTGCTCAAGATGCGGGAGTTCTACCGCTGGGAGCAGGAGCTGCCGCTCACGCGCGCGCTGCCGCGCGCCGAGCTCGGCGACTGGCTGAGCGCGCGCGAGGCGCAATGGCGCGCGCTGGAGGCCGAGCCGTTCCGGGGGCTGCCGCTCGAGGCGGGCGAGGCCGATCCGATGGCGGCGGAGGCCGCCAACCGCGAGCTCCTGCCGCGCGGCGCCGTGTACAGCGCGGGGTACGGCCGCTTCGGCAAGCCCGTGTTCTTCCTCGGCGCGCTCGCGCGGGTGGAGGAACGCGAGGGGCTGCGCGTGATCGTGTCGTCCTGCGAGTACGCGCGCGAGCTCGCCGCGCCGCCGGCGATGCTGCAGGGGCGCACGATCTACGTGCGCCAGGAGTCGGTGCGGCGCTACCTGTGGGAGAAGATCGAGGAATGGCAGTGGCGCAAGGCCGGCAACCGCATGGCGCGCGCGCTCGCCGGCTACGATTTCGTCGCCGACCCGGAAGGCGCGCTCGCGCGCATGGCCGGGAACGAGATCGAGAGCATGATCCTGCACGAGATCGGCGAGGCGCGCGCCGGCGAGCTGCTCGGCCCGGCGTGGGAAGACATGCTCGCATCGCCGCAGAGCGCGGGCGCCGAGACCGAGGCGCGCGCGGTGCGCGACCTGCTCGCCGACTGCCTGGTGACGCTGCCGGCGCTGATCGCGCGCGAGAACCGGCCGGCGCTGCACTTCCACTTCGCGACCTTCGACGCGCCGCGGCGCGAGCTCTTTCCCGAGGCGCTCGAGGCCTACGAGGCGTTCGCGGCGGGAGGCTCCCTGCGGCGCCTGGCGCGGGTGGCGGCCGAAGGCGCCGAGCGCTGGCTCGCCGAGGCGCGCGCCCGGCTCTAGGCGGGCTTCGCCTCGAGCGCCTGCTCGACGAGCTTCCTGGCGAGGCGCACCATCTCGGGCGCCTCGACGTCGATCATCTGCTCGGTCACCCAGCGGTTGTCGCCCGCGGCCATGGCGTCCGACACGCGGCTGGCGAAGTAGCGCAGGCAGTCGTAGCCGGGCTCGCCGTCGCGGTACTCGAACTCCGCGTACTCCGCGGAGCGCGCGTTCATCGCGTCGATGAACGGCTTGCGGTACTCGCCCGGCCCGAAGAGGTCCATCTGGTTGTTCTCCATGGTGGCGGCGAGGTGGCGCACCACCTCGGAGAGCAGGGCGGCGCGATCGGCTTCGGGCAGGCGTGCGTACACCGCGCGGTCCACGAGCTGCACGAGGAAGGCGATGAACTCGGTGAGCACGTCGGTCACCAGGCGGTCGGAGCCGAAGCGAAAGCCGTCCTTCTCCAGGTGCCGGAAGAACTCGACGGCCATCTTCCAGACGTTCGCGCCGATCACGCCGGCGCGGTCGGCGAGCGTGCGCGGGCCCTTCTTGCGCCAGCGCGTCTTGATCAGGCCGACCTGCGGGCGGCTGCTGATGATGGCCATGTTCGATGGAATAATAGCGGCGGGAGCACGACATGTCAGGACTCGATATGGAGCTGGCCAGCGGCGTCGCCGCCTTCGAGGCGAAGGAGTTCGCGCGCGCCATGCAGCTGCTCATGCCGCTCGCCGAGCGCGGCGAGCCGCAGGCGCAGTACCGCGTCGCGGTGATGGCCCAGGTGGGCCTGGGCGTGGTGAAGAACTGCGCCAGCGCCGTCAAGTGGATGCGCGCCGCCGCCGAGCAGGGCTACTCGCTCGCGCAGCACGGCATGGGCTTCATGTACTTCCAGGGCGAGTGCACCAAGGCCGACCCCGCGGAAGCCGTGAAGTGGTTTCGCCTCGCCGCCGAGCAGGGACTCGCGGGCTCGCAGTCGATGCTGGCGACGATGTACGAGAAGGGCGTGGGCGTCGCGCCGGACGCGGCCGAGGCCGCGAAGTGGCGCGCGCGCGCTACTTCCTGACCCAGGCCTCGAAGCCGGCGGCGTTCTTCTCCGCGCCGTGCGCGTAGCCCGCCTCGTAGGCCTCGCTCACGCGCTGCTCCTCGCGCTTCGGGTTGTGCAGGAAGCCCGACGCCCAGCCGATGACGTACTCCGGGTCGACGTTGCCTTTCTGCATGCGGTCGATGGTGTCGTAGTAAAGCTTGTCCATCCGCCTATGGTAATAAATGGCGCATGCGTTTCAAAGTGATCGTCGGCGAGCAGGTCTATGCGGTCGAGGTGCCGGAAGCCCTGCTCGAGGGCGCGCGCGGGTTCCACGACAAGCTGGATGCCGACATGGATCGCGGCTGGCAGATGAGCCGCGTATTCGTCGAGCATCCCGACCGGCTGCAGCGCTGCCAGATCGCGGCCGACCGGCTGCTCACCGGCCTCACGCAGGGCAACGAGGCCACGGCGATGCTTATGGCCTCATACATCGCGCTTCGCATGCCGGGGGCGACCGGCGTGAGCATCGACACCGAGGGCGAGATGCAGAACACCGAGCTGCTCTACGATTGACGCGATGACGCTCGCCGGCACGCGCATCCGCGAGGTGAAGCCGATGAGCTTCATCTACGAGCTCGAGCGGGCGCTGCCCGCCGACCTCTGCCGCGAGGCGATCCGGCGCTTCGAGGCGAGCGCCGCCGAGCACGTGGCCGGGCGCATCGGCGCCGGAGCCGAGGAAGCGCCCGCGGTCAAGCGCTCGACCGACCTGCACATCAGCGGGCGCGAGGCCTGGGCGGACATCGACCGGACGCTTTCGCAGCAGCTCGCGGCCGCGGTGAACGCCTTCGGCCTGGAGTTCCCGTACTTCGCGGCGAACGCGTTCAAGGACCTCGGCTACAACCTGCAGCGCACGCTGCCCGGCGAGTACTACCACTGGCACGTGGACGCGGGGCCGGGCGAGTTCAGCCAGCGCCAGCTGGTCGCGATCTGGTACCTGAACGACGTGCCGGGCCCGGGCGGCGAGACCGAGTTCCCGCTGCAGGGCGTGAAGCTGCGGCCGGAAGAGGGCAAGCTCGCGCTCTTTCCGCCCTTCTGGACGCACGTGCATCGCGGCGTCACGCTCGAGCAGGGCGTGAAGTACATTGCCACCACCTGGGTCTGCTTCGCCTGAGGCCATGCTCCTCACGCTTTCCCGCGTCCTGAAGCCCGATGAGGTGGCGCTCGCGCGCGAGTGGCTCGCGGGCGTGAAGTTCGCGGACGGCAAGGCTTCCGCGGGCGCGGCCGCGCGGCGCGTGAAGCGCAACGAAGAGGCCGAGCGCGGCGCGGCGGCGCTCGAGCGGCTCGACCAGATGGTGATGGGCAACCTCGCGCGCCATCCCGCGTATCGCAACGGCGCGCTGCCGCTGCACGCCGCCACGCCGCTCTACATCCGCTACGCACCGGGCATGGAGTACGGCGAGCACCTCGACGACCCGATCATGGGCACGGGCGGCGTGATGTACCGCTCGGACGTCGCGGTGACGGTGTTTCTCGGCGCGCCCGAGGAGTACGATGGCGGGGAGCTCGTGATCCGCGACGCGCAGAGCGAGCGGCGCGTGAAGCTGCCGGCGGGCGACGCGGTGCTCTACCCGGCGGGCACGCTGCACCACGTGAGCCCGGTGACGCGCGGCGAGCGCCTGGTGGCGGTCACCTGGGTGCAGAGCGTGGTGCGCGACGCGGCGCGGCGCGAGCTGCTCTACGGGCTGAACCTGGCGCGCGAGAAGCTGCTTCAGCGCTCGCCCGACGCCGAGGAGACCGCGCAGGTGAACGCCGCCTACTTCAACCTCATCCGCATGTGGTCGGACCTATGAGCGAGCCGGAGCTGACGAAGGAAGAGCGCATCCTGCGCGCGATGAAGCTCACGCTCGCCGGCGTCATCCGCGACACCGCGACGCCGCAGGGCATGCGCCATCCATTGTCCGACTCCACCATCGAGGACATGCGGCAGTGCCTTGCGCTCATCAGCGCGCGCGAGCGCGAGCTGGCGGCGGAGGCCGGCCGCGATGCTTCGGCGCGCCCGCGCTATGCCGACGAGCCGTCTCGCGCCGGGCAGGTGGTCGAGTTCTACAGGAAGCGTCCCGACGACGATGGCTGAGAGCGCCTGCAGCGAGCTCGAGCCCTACGCGCTGCGCGTGCTGGGCGACAGCATGGAGCCGGAGTT
>JBFWWT010000018.1:0-56264 GCA_050246035.1 Burkholderiales bacterium | reverse complement strand
AGGGCGCGGATGAGCGAGGACTTGCCGGCCCCGGAGGGCGCGGTGACGACGAAAAGCAGGCCCGTCGTCATTCGATGTTCTGCACCTGCTCGCGCAGCTGCTCGACGAGAAGCTTGAGCTCCAGGGCGCAATCGGCGATCTCGCGTGTCGCCGCCTTCGAGGCGAGCGTGTTCGCCTCGCGGTTGAGCTCCTGGGCGAGGAAGTCCAGGCGCTTGCCCGCCGCGCCGCCCGCCGCCAGCACGCGCTCGACCTCGTCGACGTGCGCGGCGAGGCGCTGCAGTTCCTCCGCGACGTCGGTCTTCACGGCGAACACCGCGAGCTCCGCGCGCACGCGCTCGTCGTCGGCTGAGCCGAGCGCCTCCTGCAGCCGCTCGGCGAGCCGCTTCTGGTAGGCCGCGTTCGCCGCGGGGACGAGCGGGGCGACCTGCGCGATGCGCTCGCGCATGCCCCGCACGATGCCGGCGAGCGCCGCAGCGAGGCGCGCGCCTTCCCGCGCGCGGGCGGCGCAGAGTTCCTCCACCGCGCGCGCGGCGAGCGCGGCGGCCGTCGAGCGCAGCTCGACCTCCTCGAGCGAGCGCTCGGCGAGCACGCCCGGCCAGCGCAGGACCTCGGCCGCGCTGAGGGGCGCCGCCGCCGGGAATGCCTCGCGCGCCTGGCGCTCGAGCGCGCGCAGCGCCGCGAGGGCGTTCGCATCGAGCGACGGTACGGCCGCCGCTCCGGGCGCGAACGCGAGGCGGCAGTCGACCTTGCCGCGCGCGATGCGCGCGCTGACCGCCTCGCGCAGCAGCGGCTCGAGGGCGCGCAGCTCCTCGGGCACGCGGAACTGCAGGTCGAGAAAGCGGGAGTTGACCGAGCGCAGCTCGAGGCTGAGCGCGCCGCGCGGGTGCTCGGCCGAAGCGAGCGCGTAACCGGTCATGCTGTGGATCAAGGGAGCCGATCGCAGGAAGGCGCGCGATGCGAAGCTTGTATCATAGGGGAGATGTCCGCCCAAGCCAACCAGCCGTTGCCGGAAGGGCATCAGTTGCTTGGCTATCGCATCCTGCGCGTGCTCGCGCACGGCGGTTTCTCGATCGTGTACCTGGCGCACGACGAGAACGACGCGCCGGTGGCCATCAAGGAGTATCTCCCGGCGACCCTCGCGCTGCGCACCGGCGCGCGCGCCGAGCCGGTGGTGCCCGAGGCGCACGCGGCGGCCTTCCGCTACGGCCTGAAGTGCTTCTTCGAGGAGGGCCGCGCGCTCGCCACGCTCGATCATCCCAACGTCGTGCGCGTGCTCAACTTCTTCCGCGCCAACGAGACCGTGTACATCGTCATGCGCTACGAGCGCGGCCGGTCGCTCCAGCAGCACATCCACGCGCGTGGCGGCGCGCTCAAGGAGGACTGGATCCGCGCCACGTTCGCGAGCCTGCTGAACGGCCTGCGCGAGGTGCACTCCAACAAGCTGCTCCATCTCGACCTCAAGCCGGGCAACGTCTACCTGCGCGGCGACGGCACGCCGCTGCTCATCGATTTCGGCGCCGCGCGCCAGATGCTTGCCGGCGAGGCGCCGGCGCTGCCGCCCATGTACACGCCCGGCTTCGCCTCGCCCGAGCAGCAGACCGACCGCGCGAAGCTCGGCCCCTGGAGCGACATCTACTCGGTGGGCGCGACGCTGTACGCCTGCGTCACCGCCGAGGCCCCGCCCGCCGCCGAGGAGCGCCTGGAGAAGGACCGCTACGTGCCCGCGCGCCGTGCGGGCGCCGGGCGGTTCACCGAGGAGCTGCTCGATACGATCGACTGGTGCCTGCGCCTCGATCACCTCGAGCGGCCGCAGAGCGTGTTCGCGCTGCAAAAGGCGCTCACCGGCGAGAAGCCGCCCGAGTACCGCGGCACTGCGCTCGACCAGGTGAAGTCCAGGCTTTCCCGGCTCCTCGGCCGATGAACTGCGATCTCCACCAGGAAACGCACGTCGGGCACCGGCCCTACAACGAGGACCGGGCGGGTTATTGGCGCACGAGCGAGGCGGTCCTCATGGTGCTGTGCGACGGCATGGGCGGACACGCGCACGGCGAGGTCGCGGCCGAGCTCTCCATGCGCCACGTCGCCGCGGTTTTCCGGCAGGAGGCGACGCCGCGGCTCGCCGACCCGGACCTGTTCCTCTACCGCGCGGTGGGCGGCGCGCACGGCATGCTGCGGCGGGAGGCTCAGGCGCTGGGCCTCGCCGAGGTGCCGCGCACCACCATCGTCGCGTGCGTCGTCCAGGGCGGGCGCGCCTACTGGACGCATGTCGGGGACTCGCGGCTGTATCTGGTGCGCAAAGGCGAGGTGCTGGTGCGCACGCGCGACCACACGTTCGTGCAGGAGCTGGTGGACCGGGGGCTTCTGCGTCCCGAGGAGTCCGCCGGGCATCCCGAGCGCAATCGCCTCGTGCAATGCCTGGGCAGCGCGCGCGCGCCCCTCGTCCAGCCGTCCTCGCATGCGCGGCTGGAGCGCGACGACATCGTCCTGCTGTGCTCGGACGGCTTCTGGGGGCCGCTCGCCGAGCGCCAGATCGTCGCCGGGCTGGAAAGCGGCACGCTGGCCGAGGGCATCGCGCGACTCTCGGGGCTCGCGCAGGAGCTCGCGGGACCCGAGTGCGACAACGTGACCGCGGTGGCGCTCGCCTGGGGCGAGGACGCCGTGCCGTTTCGCGAGGAAACGCGCGCAGTCCCGCCTGCAGCGACGCCCGCCGCGGCGCAGGACTTCGGCGACGATGCCTACCTGCGCATGTCCGACGAGGACGTCGCGCGCGCGATCGCCGAGATCAAGGAAGCGCTGAAGCGGCACAATAGGACCCGATGACGCGAGCGAACGGCAGGAAACCCGACGAGCTGAGGCCCGTGCGCATGACGCGCGGCTACACGCGCCACGCGGAAGGCTCGGTGCTCGTCGAGTTCGGCGACACCCGGGTGCTTTGCACCGCCAGCGTGGAAGCGCGCGTGCCCGCCTTTCTCAGGGACAAGGGCCGCGGCTGGCTCACCGCCGAGTACGGCATGCTGCCGCGCGCCACGCACACGCGCGCCGAGCGCGAGGCGGCGCGCGGGCGCCAGTCGGGGCGCACGCAGGAGATCCAGCGCCTGATCGGCCGGTCGCTGCGCGCGGTGGTGGACCTGGCGCGCCTGGGCGAGCGCACGATCCAGGTGGACTGCGACGTGCTGCAGGCCGATGGCGGCACGCGCACCGCGGCGATCACCGGTTCCTTCGTTGCCGTCCACGACGCGCTGGCGTGGATGCGGCGCGAGGGCATGATCGAGGCGCTGCCCGTGAAGGACTGCGTCGCCGCGATCTCGGTGGGCATGAAGGACGGCGTCGCGCTGCTCGACCTCGACTACGCGGAAGACGCCGCCTGCGACACGGACATGAACGTGGTGATGACCGGGTCCGGTCGCTTCATCGAGGTGCAGGGCACGGCCGAGGGCGAGCCCTTCGCGCGCGCCGAGCTCGATCGGCTCCTCGCGCTCGGCGAGCTGGGCGTGCGCGAGCTCGTCGCGCGGCAGCGGGCCGCGCTCGGCCTGTGAAGCTCGTCCTCGCGTCCAACAACCCGGGCAAGCTGCGCGAGATGCGGGCGCTGCTCGCGCCGCTCGGCCACGAGGTGATCGCGCAGGCCGAGCTCGGCATCGAGGAGGCCGAGGAGCCGCACGACACCTTCCTCGAGAACGCGCTCGCCAAGGCGCGCCACGCGAGCCGCGCGAGCGGCCTCCCCGCGCTCGCCGACGACTCCGGCCTGTGCGTGGACGCGCTCGGCGGCGCACCCGGCGTGCACTCGGCCTACTTCGCGGGGCGCGAGGGAGACCGCGCGACGCGAGATGCGCGCAACAATGCGAAGCTCCTCGAGAGCCTGGGCGAGGAGCGCAAGGCCCACTACCGCTGCGTCATGGCGTTCGTGCGGCGCGCGGACGACCCCGAGCCGCTCGTCGCCGAGGGGCGCTGGGACGGCAGCATCGCGCGCGCGATGCGCGGCGCGAACGGCTTCGGCTACGACCCCCTGTTCCTCGTGCCCGGGCGTGGCGTCACCGCCGCCGAGCTCTCCGACGAGGAGAAGAATCGGCTCAGCCACCGCGCGCGCGCGGCCGCGCGCCTCGTGGAGCTGCTGCGGTGAGCGCGGTGCTGCGCGCGCCCTTCGAGGTGCGCTTCGCGGTGCTGCCGCCGCTTTCGATCTACGCGCACCTGCCCTGGTGCGTGCGCAAGTGCCCGTACTGCGACTTCAACTCGCACGAGCGCGCGGGCGAGCTGCCGGAGCGCGAGTACGTGCAGGCGCTGGCCGCGGACCTCGAGGGGCTGCTGCCCTCGGTCTGGGGGCGGCGGGTGTCGAGTGTCTTCATCGGCGGGGGCACGCCGAGCCTGTTTTCGCCCGAGTCGATCGACGCGCTCCTCTCGGCGCTGCGCGCCCGGGTCATGCTCGAGCCGGGCGCCGAGGTGACGCTGGAGGCCAATCCGGGCACGGCGGAGGCCGGGCGCTTTCGCGGCTACCGGGAGGCCGGCGTGAACCGGCTCTCGCTCGGCATTCAGAGCTTCGCCGGCGCGAAACTGGCCGCGCTCGGGCGCATCCATTCGGCGCACGAGGCGCGTCGCGCGATCGAGATGGCGCAGGCGTCGTTCGAAAACGTGAATCTGGACCTGATGTACGGATTGCCGGAGCAGACGCTGGAGCAGGCGCAGGCGGACGTGCGCGAGGCGCTGACGTTCGGCACGACGCACCTCTCGGCCTACCAGCTCACGCTCGAGCCGAACACGGTCTTCTACCGCAAGCCGCCGCCGCTTCCCGCGCACGACGAGACCGCCGACATGCAGCTTGCCGTGGAGGAGACGCTCGGTGCGGCGGGCTTCGAGCACTACGAGACTTCGGCCTTCGCGCGAGCGGGCCGGCGCTGCCGGCACAACCTGAACTACTGGGAGTTCGGCGACTACCTCGGGTTGGGTGCGGGCGCGCACGGCAAGGTCTCGTTCGCGGACCGTGTGACGCGCCACGCGCGCGCCAAGCAGCCGCGCGAATACCTGGCGCAGGCGGGCAGCGTGGTGGAGAAGGCGATCCCGGCCAAGGAATTGCCGTTCGAGTTCATGCTCAACGCGCTGCGCCTGGTGGAGGGCGTGCCGGCGGCGCTTTTCGAGGAGCGCACGGGACTGCCGGCGGCGACGGTGGCGCGCAAGCTCGCGGATGCGCGAGAGCGCGGGCTGCTCGAGGACGATCCGCTACGCATACGCCCGAGTGCGCGCGGGCGCCTGTTCCTCAACGAGCTGCTGCAGCTGTTCCTGGATTGACGATGCGGCTCGACAAGTGGCTTTGGGCGGCGCGCTTCTTCAAGACGCGCGGCCTGGCGCAGGCGGCGATCGCCGCCGGCCGCGTCAAGCTGCACGAGGAGCGGACCAAGCCCGCGCAGGCCGTGAAGGTCGGCGACCTGCTCGAGATCCGGCTCGCGGACTCGCTCTGGCAGGTTCAGGTGGCCGCGCTATCGGACAGGCGCGGCCCCGCGGTGCAGGCGCGAAAGCTCTACGTGGAGTCCGAGTCGAGCCGTGCTGAGCGAGAGCGGCGCGCCGACCTGCGCCGCTGGAGCGCCGAGCCGGCCGCCGGCCTCAAGGGCCGCCCGACCAAGCGCGACCGGCGCAAGCTGGAGCGGTTCACCGGCTCGGACTGATCCTCCTGCGATAGAAGAGGTCGCGTACCTCGTGGCCCAGGCGCAGGCCGCGCTGCTCGAACTTTGTCGCGGGCCGCTCGGCAATGCCGGGCGCGCGCTCGAGCGACGGCTCGGCGTCGAGCACTTCCATCATGTGCCCGGCGTAGTCCATCCAGTCGGTCGCCGCATGCAGATGCCCGCCCGGTGCGAGCTTGCGTGCGGCGAGCGCGGCGAAGCCGGGCTGCACGAGGCGGCGCTTGTGGTGGCGCTTCTTCGGCCAGGGATCGGGAAAGAAGAGGTGGATGCCCGCGAGCGCGCCGTCCGCGATCATGTGCTCGAGCACCTCCACCGCGTCGTGGCGGATGACGCGCAGGTTCTTCAACCCCTGCTCCTCGATGCGCTTGAGCAGGCCGCCCACGCCGGGGCCATGCACCTCGACGGCGATGAAATCGGTGTCGGGCCGCGCTGCCGCGATGGCGGCGGTGGTTTCCCCCATGCCCGAGCCGATCTCGAGGACGAGCGGCGCTTCGCGCCGGAACACCTGCTTCGGGTCCAGCGTCTCCGGCCGGTATTCGATGCCGTAGCGCGGGGTGAGCTCGTCGAGCGCCCGCTGCTGCGACGGGGTCGTGCGCCCCTGGCGCAGGACGAAGCTGCGGATGCCCCGCTTCAAGCCGCCTTGCTGCGGGAAGGCGAGATCGTCCCTTCGACGGGGGAGGAGGGCGCCGCGCTGTAGAGCTTCTTCGGCATGCGCCCGGCGAGCCAGGCCTCGCGTCCGGCTTCCACCGCCTTCTTCATCGCGCGCGCCATCATCACCGGATCTTTCGCCGCGGCGACAGCGGTATTCATGAGCACGCCGTCGCAGCCGAGCTCCATGGCGATCGCGGCATCCGACGCGGTGCCCACGCCTGCATCGACGATGACCGGCAGCGTCACGGCGTCGATCACGAGCTGCACGTTCCACGGGTTCAGGATGCCCATGCCCGAGCCGATAAGCGAGGCGAGCGGCATGATCGCGACGCACCCGGCTTCCTCGAGCATCTTCGCCTGGATCGGGTCGTCCGAGCAGTACACCATCACCTTGAAGCCTTCCTTGACCAGCTGCTTCGTGGCGACGAGCGTTTCCGGCATGTTGGGGTAGAGCGTGTGCGGGTCGCCCAGCACCTCGAGCTTCACCAGGTCGTGCCCGTCGAGAAGCTCGCGCGCGAGGCGCAGCGTGCGCACGGCGTCGTCCGCGCTGTAGCAGCCGGCCGTGTTCGGCAGATAGGTGAACTTCGACGGCGGCAGCGCCTCGAGCAGGCTCGGCTCGTTCGCGTTCTGGCCGATGTTGGTGCGCCGGATGGCGACCGTGACGATCTCCGCGCCGCTCGCCTCGACCGCGGCGCGCGTCTGCGCGAAGTCCTTGTACTTGCCGGTGCCGATGAGCAGGCGTGAACCATAAGCCTTCCCGGCGATCAGCAGGGAATCGCTCATCCGCCCCCCACCGCGACGACGATCTCCAGGCGGTCGCCGTCGCCGACGAAAGTGGATGCGTGCGCGCTGCTCGGCACGATCTCGCCGTTGCGCTCCACCGCGATCTTCTTTCCCGTGAGCGCAAGCATCTCCACGAGCTCGGCGAGCGCCAGCGGGCGCTCGAGGCGCCGCGCCGCGCCGTTCACAACGACTTGAATCATAGGGAGAATGATACACTTGGGCACAAGCTTGCGGGTGTCGTCTAATGGCAAGACAACAGCTTCCCAAGCTGTGAACGTGGGTTCGATTCCCATCACCCGCTCCAAACCGCCATGCCCGTGACCTTCGACGGAAAACTGGTCGTCGCCATCTCCTCCCGGGCCCTGTTCGACTTCGAGGACGAGAACCGCGTCTTCGAGCGCGAGGGCGAGGCGGCCTACGTCACCCTGCAGTTCGGCCGGCTGGACGTGCCCGCCAAGCGCGGCGTGGCCTTCCCGCTGGTGCAGAAGCTGCTCGCCTTCAACACGCCCGACGCGCAGCGCGTCGAGGTGGTGATCCTCTCGAAGAACGACCCGGTGAGCGGGCTGCGCGTATTCCGCTCGGCGCAGCGCGAGGGCCTGCGCGTCGAGCGCGGCGTGTTCACGCGCGGGCGCCAGCCCTACAAGTACCTGGACGCGCTGCGCGCGAACCTCTTTCTCTCGGCGAACGAGCAGGACGTGATGAGCGCGCTCGACGCGAACATCCCCGCGGCGCGCGTTCTGCCCGAGTCGGCGCAGGCCGCGAGCCGCCACGCCGACGAGGTGAGGATCGCCTTCGACGGCGACGCCGTGCTCTTCTCCGACGAGGCCGAGCGCGTCTATCAGGCCGACGGGCTGGAAGCCTTCACGCGCCACGAGATCGACCGCATGGACACGCCCCTGCCGCCGGGGCCGTTCAAGCCGCTGCTCGAAGCGCTGCACCGGCTGCAAACGGCGAAGACCGCGATGCGGCTGCGCACGGCGCTCGTCACTGCGAGGAGCGCCCCTGCGCACGAGCGCGCGGTGCGCACGCTCATGCACTGGAAGATCTCGGTGGACGAGGCGATGTTCCTCGGCGGGCTGGCGAAGGGCGAGTTCCTGCGGGCATTCGAGCCCGACTTCTACTTCGACGACCAGCGCGGCCACGTGGAGTCGGCGGGCCGCCACGTCGCCACGGGGCATGTGCCCTTCGGTATCGCGGGAAGGAAACCGGCATGAAATGGCTGAAGATCCTGCTCGTCGCGCTGGGGGCGCTCGTGATCCTCCTCGCGGTCGGCATCGGCATCGTCGTGGCGACCTTCGACCCGAACGCCTACAAGGGCGAGATCGAGCGCCTGGCGAAGGAGCGCACCGGGCGCACGCTGAAGTTTCACGGCGACATCGAGCTCGCGCTCTGGCCTTCGATCGGCGCGAAGATCGGCAAGGTGACGCTGTCGCGGCGAGCGAGCGAGCACGACTTCGCCGCCGTCGACTCGGCGCAGGTGGCGGTGCGTCTCCTGCCGCTGCTGCGAGGCGAGGTGGTCGTCGACCAGGTGAGCCTCGCCGGCGTGCGCGCGAGCGTCATCCGGGCGAAAGGCGGCAAATTCGACTTCGAGGACCTGCTCGGCGCGGCGGGCGGCGCCGCGGGCGGGGGGCAGCCCGCGCCCGCAGGGGCGTCGGCCGCGATGGTGAAGTTCGACGTCGCCGGCGTGAGCCTGACCGACGCGGGCTTCGTGTACCTGGACGAGGGCACCGGGCAGCGGCTGGAAGTGCAGGACCTGGACCTGAAGACGGGGCGCATCGCCGAGGACGTGCCCGGAAGGCTTTCGCTCGCCGCGAACGTGCGCGGCAAGCTGCCGATGGTCGACCTCAAGGTGCTGCTCGAAGGCACCTATCGCCTGGGCATCGCGCGCCAGGAGTATGCGCTGACCGGCATGGACCTGAAGGTGAGCGGCGCGGCGGCCGAGTTCAGCCGCATCGCCCTCGGCGTAACCGGCGACGCGCGCGCGCGGCTCGCCACCGAGCAGGTGGACGCGGATCTCGTCGCGAAGTTCGACGACACCACGGCCAAGGCGAAGCTCGCGCTGAAGGGCTTCGACAAGCCGCACTACGGATTCGACGTGGGCCTGGACCGGATCGACCTCGACCGCTACCTCGTCGCGCAGCCCGATGCGAAGCCCGCCCCCTCGACGGGCGCGAGCCCCAAGGTGGAGGTGGACGTGCCGGTGGATCTCGGCGCGCTCGAGGGCCTGCGTGCCGACGGCAAGCTCGCCATCGGCTCGCTCAAGCTCATGGGCCTGAGCATCGCGGAGCTGAAGGCGCAGGTGCGCGCCGCGGACGGGCGCGCCCAGGTTGCCCCGCACTCGGCGAAGCTCTACCAGGGCACTCTCGAGGGCGCGCTGACCCTGGCGGCGCGAGGCAATCGCGTGTCGCTCAAGGAAAGCCTCAGCGGCGTCTCGATCGGGCCCCTGGTGAAGGACCTGATGGAGCGCGACGCGGTGGAGGGCAAGGGTAATGTCGCGGTGGACCTGAGCGCCGCGGGACCGACGGTGAACGCGATGAAGCGCTCGCTCGCCGGCACCGCGCGCGTGGAGCTGAAGGACGGCGCGTTGAAGGGGGTCAACCTCACCGAGGTGCTGAGGAAGACGCGCGCCGCGTTCGGCTCCAAGAGCGCCGAGCAGCAGCCCGCCGATACGGCGCAGCGCACGGATTTCTCGGCGATGAGCGCGAGCTTCGTCATCAAGGACGGCGTCGCGCGCAACGACGACCTCGATGTGCGCGCGCCGCTGGTGCGCGTGGGCGGGGCGGGCCAGATCGACATCGGCCGCTCGCGGCTCGACTACGTGGCGAAGGCCTCGGTGGTGGCGACCGCCAAGGGTCAGGGCGGCGCGGACCTCGAGCATCTCGCCGGGCTCACCATTCCGGTGAAGCTCACCGGTTCGTTCGACGCGCCGAAGTACGAGATCGACTATCGCGCGATCGCCTCGAGCGCCGCCAAGGCAAAGATCGAGGAGAAGAAGGCCGAGGTGAAGGAGAAGGCGAAGGAGAAGGTGGAGCAGAAGCTGCGCGGCCTGCTCAGGCGCTAGCGAAGCGGCATCGCCTCCTCGACGAGCGCGGCGAGGTAGCCGGCGCCGAGCGGAATCACCTCGTCGTTGAAATCGTAGGCCGGATTGTGCAGAAAGCAGCCGCCCTGCGCCCCGCCCTGGCCGAGGAACACGTAGGCCCCCGGGCGCGCCTGCAGCATGTAGGCGAAGTCCTCCCCGCCCATGGTCGGCTCGCCGTCGGTCACCACGTTGCCCCGGCCGAACACCTTCTCCCCGACCTGCGCGGCGAAGCGCGCCTCTGACTCGCTATTCACCGTGGCCGGATAGCCGCGCCGGTACTCGATTTCCGCGCTGCCGCCCAGGCCCAGCGCCACCGCGTCGGCGACCTCGCGGACGCGGCGCTCCGCCAGCTCGCGCATCGCGGGCGTGAAGGTGCGCACCGTGCCGAGCAGCTCCACCTGCGCCGGAATCACGTTCGTGGCGCCGACCTGGCTCGTCTGCATCGAGCAGATCGAGACCACGAGCGCGTCCACCGGATTGGCGTTGCGGCTGGCCACCGTCTGCAAAGCCGTGATCACGTGCGCCGCGATGACCACCGGGTCCACGGCGAGGTGCGGCAGCGCGGCGTGGCCGCCGCGCCCCCTCACGCGCAGCCGGATCTCGTCGGTGGCCGCCATCATCGGGCCGGGCCGCACCGCGATCCTCCCGACCGGCAGGCCCGGCCAGTTGTGGATCGCGTAGATCGCGTCGCAGGGAAAGCGCTCGAACAGGCCCTCTTCGACCATGACGCGCCCGCCGCCGCCGGTTTCCTCGGCCGGCTGGAAGACGAGCACGGCGGTGCCCGCGAAACTGCGCGTCTGCGCGAGATAGCGCGCGGCGCCGAGCAGCATGGTGGTATGCCCGTCGTGGCCGCAGGCGTGCATGCGCCCGGGGTGGCGCGACCTGTGCGGCGCTTCGCCGGTCTCCTGCATCGGCAGGCAGTCCATGTCGGCGCGCAGGCCGATCGCGCGTCCCGAGTCCTTGCGGCCGCGGATCACGCCCACCACGCCGGTCTTTGCGAGGCCGCGATGCACCTCGACGCCCCAAGAGGCGAGCTTGTCGGCGACGAGCTGAGAGGTGCGCGTCTCCTCGAAGCCGAGCTCGGGATTGGCATGGATGTCCCGCCGGATATGCACCAGTTCCGCATGGTGCAGGCGCAGCATCTCCAGGGCGTCGTTCTTCATGGGGTCCTCGCTTGGAGCAATCTTACAATGCCGCATGCCCGGATTCGCCGCGTCCCTGATCGCCTGGCAGCGCAGTCACGGGCGCCACGACTTGCCGTGGCAGGGCACGCGCGATCCCTACCGCGTCTGGCTCGCCGAGGTCATGCTGCAGCAGACGCAGGTCGCAACGGTGATTCCCTACTACACCCGGTTTCTCGGGCGTTTTCCGGACGTGCAGTCGCTGGCCCGCGCGCCGCTCGACGAGGTGCTTCGGCTCTGGAGCGGACTCGGGTACTACGCGCGGGGACGCAACCTGCACGCCGCCGCGCGCGCGGTGGTCGCGCGCGGCGGCTTTCCCCGCACGCCCGAAGGCCTGACCGCATTGCCGGGCGTGGGGCGATCCACCGCGGCGGCGATCGCCGTGTTCGCGTTCGGGCGGCGCGCGGCCATTCTCGACGGCAACGTGAAAAGGGTGCTTGCGAGGCGCTTCGGCGTGACCGGGCTCGACGCCCAATGGCAGCTCGCCGAGAAGCTGCTGCCACGCCGCGAGCTGCGTGCCTACACGCAGGCGCTGATGGACCTCGGCGCCACGGTGTGCACGCGGTCGAAGCCGGCCTGCGGGCGCTGCCCCGTGTCGCGAAGCTGCGTTGCGCGCCGGGAAGGCCGCATCGCCGAGCTGCCGGCGCCGCGCGCGCGCAAGCCGCTGCCGCTGCGGCACGCGATCTGGCACGTTTATGTGCACGCAGGCAGCGTGCTGCTCGAACGCCGGCCCGGCGCGGGTCTGTGGGGCGGACTGTGGACGTTCCCGGAGACGCGGGTGTACGAGCGCGCGCCGCGCGCGCGCCGGCTCGAGCCGCTCGAGCACGGGTTCACGCACTTTCGCCTGCGTGCGCAGCCGCTGCTCTATGAGATGCGCGCCTTGCCGCCGCGCGCCGAGTCGCCGGGGCGGCTGTGGCTCGATCTCGCCGAGGCCCCGCAGGCCGCCGTGCCCACGCCGGTGCGCGGCGTGCTGCGCGCCCTAGAGCGGCACGGCAGGGCGGATTAGGCGGCGCAGGATCTCGATGCGGTCGCTCGCGTCGTCCATCTCCAGCAGGCGCTGGCGCGACGCGGGTGCGAGCGGCAGGAGCTCGGCGAGGCGCGCGCTCACCCAGTCGGCGGAGTCGTAGCGCAGCGGCGGCTCGACGAGGCCTTCGCCCGCGGCCTCGAGCGCCTTGCGCAGCACGCGCGCGCAGAGGTCGCGGGGCTCGAGCGGCGCGTCGGCCACCTCGACGAGGAGCTCGATGCGCGCGCGCGCGAGCCCGTCGCGCTGCACCCGGCGCTCGAGGATGCGAAAGCGCCGCTCGCCGCGCGCCACCACCTGAAGTACGCCGAGCTGGGGCATGTCCCACTCGGCGATGCGCGCCGTGCAGCCCACATCCTCGGGCAGCGCCGGCTCGCCCACCTCCTGGCCTTCGCGGATCAGGCAAACGCCGAAAGGCGCGTCCTCGCGCAGGCAGGCCTTCGCCATCTCCATGTACCGGTTCTCGAAGATGCGCAGCGGCAGCCGGCCGCCCGGAAACAGCACCGTGCCGAGCGGAAAGAGGGCGATCTCGCCGAGCGCCGCCCCGCTCACGCGCGCGCCAGGCCGCGGTGGCGCACCAGCACGCGCCACTCGGATGCGAAGGACGCGGCGAGCTTTTCGGCGAGGTACACCGAGCGGTGGCGCCCGCCCGTGCAGCCGATCGCGACGGTGAGGTAGCTGCGGTTCTCCTTGACCACCTCGGGCAGCCAGCGGCCGAGAAAGGCGCGCACGTCGGCGAGCAGCCGCTGCACGGGCTCCTGCGCGTCGAGGAAGGCGATGACCTCTGCGTCGTTGCCGGTGAGCGGGCGCAGGCGCGGATCGTAGTGCGGGTTGGGCAGCATGCGCGCGTCGATCACCCAGTCCGCGTCCAGCGGCAGGCCGTCGCGGAACGCGAACGACTCGAACAGCAGCGTGAGCCGCCCGCCGGCGAGCCCGAGGAGGTCGCGGATCCAGGCGCCCAGCACCTTGGGCTGCAACTCGCTCGTGTCGATGCGGTGGCCGAGCTCCGCGATGCCGCCGAGCATGGCGCGCTCGCGATCGATCGCCTCGGCCAGCGTCAGGCCCTCGAAGGTGAGCGGGTGACCGCGCCGGGTCTCGGAGAAGCGCCGCACCAGCGTCTGCGGGCTTGCCTCGAGGAACAGCAGCCGGCAATCGACGCCGTCGACCTTCAGGCGCGCGATGCTCTGCGGCAGCGCGGCGAGCGCCGCGCTGCGCGCGTCCACGCTCACGGCGGCGCGCTCGTGGCCGGCCTCGGCGAGAAAGCGCGCGACGTCGATGAGCAGCGTGGCAGGCAGGTTGTCGACGCAGTAGTAGCCGCCGTCCTCCAGCACGCCGAGCGCGATGCTCTTGCCCGCGCCCGACAGCCCGCTGACCAGGACGAGCTGCACGCGCGCCCGCTCAGCCGCCGTCCATCGCGCGGCGCTGGCGCGCCGCGAACGTGGCGCCGGAGTCTATGCCGCGCAGCTGCAGGATGTAGTTGCGCACGGCGGCTTCGAGCAGCACGGCGAGGTTGCGCCCTGCGGCCACGGGAATGATCACCTTGCGCACCGTGACGCCGAGAATCTCCTCGGAGAGTTCCGCGAGGGGCAGGCGGGCGGCCGCGTTGGAGGTGCCGCCCGGTGCGGGCTTGTCGAGATGCGCGAGTAGGCGCAGGCGCATCTTGGGGCGCACCGCGGTCTCGCCGAAGATGGTGCGCACGTCGAGCAGCCCGAGGCCGCGCACCTCGATGAAGTCCTTGAGCAGCGCGGGGCAGCGTCCCTCGAGGGTGTCGGCGGACAGGCGCGAGATCTCGACGATGTCGTCGGCCACCAGCCCGTGTCCGCGGCTGATCAGCTCCAGCCCGAGCTCGCTCTTGCCCACGCCCGAGTCGCCCGTGATGAGCACCCCGAGGCCGAGCACGTCCATGAACACCCCGTGACGCTCGGTGCGCTCGGCGAGTGCCTTGGCGAGATAGCGCGCCAGCTTCTCGATGACGCGGCCCGCGCCGATCGGCGTGGCGAAGAGGGGCGTGCGCGCGCGCTCGGCTGCCTCGACGAGCGACGCCGGGGCGGCAATGCCGTCGGCGAGCACCACGGCGGCGGGCGCCGCGCGGAGCAGGACGGCGGCGATCCGATCGAGCGACGCGGCTTCCTCGCGGCCCGCGACCTGGATGCGGTTGGGATGCGTGAGGTTGAGGTGGCCGATCAGCGCGGCCGAGGTGTCCGGCGTGCGCTCGAGCGTGGTGCCGGCATCGCGCCCGGCGAGCCACGCCAGGGCGAGCGCATCGCGGTTGTCCTCATGCAGCTGCTTGACGCTGACCTGCGGCATCGGGCTGCCATGCGGCGATCAGCTGGTGCAGGGCCGCGGAATCCGGGGCTTGCTTCATGGACTCGCGCAGCGCGCGGTCGCTGAACATCTGCGCGAGCTCCGAGAGGATCTGCAGGTGCTTCTCGGTCGCCTGCTCGGGAACGAGCAGCACGAAGAGCAGCGCCACGGGCTTGCCGTCCGGTGCGTCGAAGGGCACGGCCTGGGCAAGGCGCACGAACGCACCCAGCGCGTCCTTCAGCCCCTTGATGCGTCCGTGCGGGATGGCGACGCCCTGGCCGAGCCCCGTGGAGCCGAGGCGCTCGCGCGCGAACAGGCTGTCGAACACGAGGCTGCGGCCGATGCCGTGGTGATTCTCGAAGAGCAGCCCGACCTGCTCGAACAGCCGCTTCTTGCTCGAGATCTGGAGGTCGAGCAGGACGTTGTCGGCGGGGAGCAGTTTCGCGACGAGACTCATGGGCGGTCGGCGGCGATGCGGCGGCGCAGCAGAGGGCGCGAATTATAGCCCAATGTCCGGTGTGCCCGGCGCGGCCCGCGGCGCGTCAGACATTGTCAGCGCGCTTGCCCTTGTACTTGAGGACCTGGCGGTCGAGCTTGTCCGCGACGAGGTCGATGGCCGCGTAAAGATCCCTGTCCTCGCTGGTGCAGTGGATATCCTTGCCGCGCAGGTGCAGCGTGACGTCGGCCTTCTGGCGCAGCTTGTCCACGGACAGGACTACGTGCGCATCGATGACGTGGTCGAAGTGGCGGGTGACCCGCGCGAGCTTGTCCTGCACGTAGCTGCGCAGGGCGGGGGTGATGTCGAGATGGTGGCCGCTCAGGTTGAGATTCATCGGGTTCCCTAAAGGCTCTTTCTCTGGTTGACCGGCGGGATCTGCAAAGATTCCCGGTACTTCGCGATCGTGCGGCGCGCCACCACGATGCCCTGCTGGCCGAGGACCTGGGCGATGCGCGCGTCCGACAGCGGCGCGCGCGCGTCCTCGGCCGCCACCAGCTGCTTGATGAGGGCGCGGATCGCGGTGGACGAGGTCACGCCGGTGTCCGTGGCGAGATGGCTGGCGAAGAAGTACTTCAGCTCGAACGTGCCTCGCGGCGTGGCCATGTACTTCTGCGTGGTCACGCGCGAGATGGTGCTCTCGTGCAGGCCGAGCGCCTCGGCGATCTCGCGCAGCACCATGGGGCGCATGGCGACCTCGCCGTGCTCGAAGAAGTGCCGCTGGCGGTCGACGATGGCCTGCGACACGCGCAGGATGGTGTCGAAGCGCTGCTGCACGTTCTTGATCAGCCAGCGCGCTTCCTGCAGCTGCGCGCCGAGCGCGTTGCCGCCGTTGCGCGCGCGCCCGGCGAGCTCCGCGTACAGGCGGTTGATGCGCAGGCGCGGCATGGCCTCCGGGTTGAGGCTCGCGCGCCAGACGCCGCGCGTCTTGCGCACGACCACGTCGGGAATCATGTAGCGCGCCTCCACGCGCGCGAACGCGGCGCCCGGGCGCGGATTGAGGCTCTGGATGAGCTTCTGCGCGGCGCGCAGCTCGTCCTCCCCCGCGCCGGTGGCCGCGCGCAGCTTCGCCGTGTCGCGCGCGGCCAGCAGCGGCAGGTGCCGCGCCGCGATCTCCTCGGCGAGCGCGCGCGACGGATGCTCGCCGAGCGCGCGCAACTGCAGCACCAGGCACTCGGCGGGAGAGCGCGCGCCGACGCCCGCGGGCTCGAGGTTCTGCAGGTGCCTGAGCGCGATGGCGAGCTCCTCGGCGTCCACCTGCGCCTCGGGCGAAAAGAGCGCGGCGATCTCCTCGAGCGGCTGCGTGAGGTAGCCGTCCTCGTCCAGCGCGTCGATCAGCAGCGCCACCAGCGCGCGATCGCGCTCGCCGATGCCGGTGAGCGTCAGCTGCTGGTTGAGATGGTCGCGCAGCGTCGGCATGTCGGCGGCGGCGAAGCTGCGGTCGCCGTCCTCGTCGTCCTCGCCGCGCCAGGTCGAGGCGGCGGCCTCGGGCAGCCAATCGTCGGGCGCGCCCGAGCCCTCGGCCGGCTCGCGCGCGGCTTCCAGCGACTCGCGCGGCGCGCCGGGCGCCGGCGGCGACTCGCCCTCGGGCTCGTCGCGCTCGAGGATCGGGTTCTCCATCAGCAGGCGGTCGATCTCCTGGTTCAGCTCGATGGTGGAGAGCTGCAGCAGGCGGATCGATTGCTGCAGCTGCGGCGTCAGCGTCAGGTGCTGCGAGAGCCGGAACTGCAGGGTGGGCTTCATGGGCGGTGAGACAGCGGGGCGCTGGCCCCTACATGCGGAAGTGCTCGCCGAGATAGACCCGGCGCACGCTGTCATTGTAGACGATCTCCTCCGGATGGCCGGAGGCGAGCACCGCGCCCTCGTTGATGATGTAGGCGCGGTCGCAGATGCCGAGCGTTTCGCGCACGTTGTGATCGGTGATCAGCACGCCGATCGAGCGCTCCTTCAGGAAGCGAATGATGCGCTGGATGTCGAGCACGGCGATCGGGTCCACGCCGGCGAAGGGCTCGTCGAGCAGGATGAACGCGGGCCGCGTGGCCAGCGCGCGCGCGATCTCGAGTCGCCGGCGCTCGCCGCCCGAGAGCGAGAGCGCCGCGTGCTTGCGCAGGTGCGCGATGTTCAGGTCCTGCAGCAGCTCCTGCAGGCGCGGCTCGATCTCGGCGCGCGCCATGCCCTGCAGCTCGAGCACCGCCTGCACGTTCTCCTCGACGCTGAGCCGGCGGAAGACGGAGTTCTCCTGCGGCAGGTAGGAGATGCCGAGCCGCGCGCGCGCGTGGATGGGCAGGTGCGTGAGCTCGCGCCCGTCGAGGTGGATGCGCCCGGCGTCGGCGGGCACGAGCCCGACGATCATGTAGAAGCAGGTGGTCTTGCCCGCGCCGTTCGGGCCGAGCAGCCCCACCACCTCGCCGCTCGTCACCTCGAGCGAGACGTCCTGCACCACGGTGCGCGATTTGTAGCGCTTGCGCAGCCGCTCGCAGCGCAGCAGGCTCACTTCGCGTCCCCGGGCTTGCCGGGCTCGGGCTTCTTCGGCTGGATCACCGCGCGCACGCGCGACCCGGGCGCGTCCCGGGTGCTGGTCACCGAGAAGAACTCCGCGCGCTGATCGTAGAGGATGTAGGCGCCGCGCACCTCGTCCTTGTCGCGCGTGACGCGCGCGTTCTGGTGCAGCTCGACGCGCTCGTTCCGTTCGTCGATCTCGATGCGCCCGGCCTCGGCCTCGATCCACACGCCCTCGGCGCTGCCGCGCGCATCGGCTTTCTGCCGGAAGCGCACGGGATTGCCGGTAGCCGTGGCGTACTGGAAGCCCTCGGCGTCCTGGCGCACCACGACGCGCTCGGCCTCCAGCCGCATGGTGCCCTTGGTGAGCACGACGTTGCCCTCGAAAGTGCTGCTGCCCTTGGCATCGTCGGAGGTCATGCGATTCGCTTCCACCTGCGTGGGTTTTTCACGATCTGCCTTTTCCGCCCTGGCGGAAAAGGCAGACAGGGCTGCAAGAGCCGAAGCGATGACGATCGCGAGGCGCCGGCGCGTCATTCCGTCGCCTCGAAGAATCCGCGCACATCCGCGCGCAGCACCAGCCGCCGCGCCTCGTTGTCATACTCCATGCCGCGGCCCGTCAGGCTGCGGCCCGGCTCGCGGATCGTCACCTCGCGGTCGGTGCGCACCAGCGAGCGATCGCGCAGCACGTGCAGGAAGCTCGTCTGCATGCGCGCCTCGGGCGCGTTCCCCGCCTCGCGCACCAGCTCGACGTCGTCGTACAGGAAGACCTCCGCGCCGTCCCGCGACAGCGTGCCGCGCTGCGCCGTGAGCGTGAGCCGCGGCTGCGCGGGCTTCGTCTGCTCGAGCCGCGGCGCGACGAGCTCGGTGGTGTCGTCGCCCGGGAAGTGGACCATGCGCGCCGCCGACAAGGTCGTCACCGGCACGCCCTCGCGGCTGAAGTCGGTGACGTCGAACCGCTCGGCATAGTAATCCGGGTCCTGCGCGCGCGGCGCGGCCGTCGGCGCCGTCTGGCGCGCGGCGCGCTCGAGCCAGAGGCTGAGCAGCGCCAGGACGAGCATGAGCACGAGCGGAAACACGCGGGTCGCCGAAAGCCTCACGCCGAGTACCTCGCCAGCGCGGCGTCCAGCCGGTCCTGCGCCCCGAGCACGAACTCGCAGACCTCGCGCGCGGCGCCGCCGCCGGCCGGCGCGTCCGGCACATAATGCGCGCGGCGCAGGGCGAGCGCGTGCGCGCCGGCCGGGGCGCAGGCGAAGCCGCAGCGCGCGAGCACCGGCACGTCCGGCAGGTCGTCGCCCATGTAGCCGGCCGCCTGCGCCTCGAGCCCGAGCCGCGCGAGCAGCGCCTCGAACGCCGCGCGCTTGTCTTCGGCGCCCTGCAGCACGTGCGCGAGGCCGAGCTCCGCGGCGCGCCGCGCCACCGCCGGCGAGCTGCGCGCCGAGAGCAGCCCGGCAGCGACGCCGCCGTCGGCGAGCAGCTTCAGGCCGTGGCCGTCGAGCACGTGGAACGCCTTCCACTCCTCGCCCTGCGGCCCGTACCAGAGCCGCCCGTCGGTGAGCACGCCGTCCACGTCGAACAGCATCAGCCGGATGCGCCGCGCCCGCTCGCGCGCGTCGGCGGTGACCTGCGCCATCGCCTCAGACCACCTTCGCGCGCAGGAGGTCGTTCATGTTGAGCGCGCCGACCAGCTCGCCCGCGGCGTTCACCACCAGTAGCTGGCTGATGCGATGCCGCTCCATGAGCGACACCGCCGCCGTGGCGAGCGCCTCCGGCGCGATGGTGCGCGGCTCCGGGCTCATCACGCGCGCGATGCGCGTCGTCTTCAGGTTGGCCGCCTTCTTCAGCGCCCGGCGCAGGTCGCCGTCGGTGAAGATGCCGCGCACGCGCCGCCGGGCGTCGACCACCGCGGTCATGCCGAGCCCGCCGCGCGTCATCTCCGCGAGCGCCTGCGCGACGCTGGCCGACTCGCGCACCGAGGGGACCTCGCTGCCGCGGTGCATGACGTCGGCGACGTGCTTGAGGGCCTCGCGGTGCAGCGCGCCGCCCGGATGCGAGCGCGCGAAATCGGCGGAAGTGAAGCCGCGCGCGTCCAGAAGCGCGATGGCGAGCGCGTCCCCCATCGCAAGGGCGGCGGTCGTGCTCGCGGTCGGCGCGAGGTTGAGCGGGCAGGCTTCCTTGGCGACGCCCGCGTCGAGGTGCACGTCGGCCTCGCGCGCGAGCGAGGAATCGGGCTTGCCGGTGATCGCGACGAGCTTCGCGCCCTCGCGCCGGATCGCGGGCACGATGCGCACGAGCTCCGCGCTTTCGCCCGAATTGGACAGGGCGAGGAACACGTCCTCGGCGCGGATCATGCCGAGGTCGCCGTGGCTCGCCTCGGCGGGGTGCACGAAGTAGGCGGGGGTGCCCGTGCTCGCCAGGGTCGAGGCGATCTTGCGCGCGACGTGGCCCGACTTGCCGATCCCGCTCACGATGACGCGGCCGCGGCGGCTCTCCACGCAGTCCTGGATCAGGCGCACGGCCTCGAGGAAGCGGCCGTCGATGCGCTCGATGAGCGCGCGCAGCGCGTCGGCTTCGATGGCGAGCACCTGCCGCGCAAGGGCGAGCGCGCCGTCGCCCGTTCGCGCCTCCGTGTGCTGCATCGAGCGGACCGCACTTGCCATAGGGCCCCGAGTATAACCCCGCCCCCTTGGCGTGCTGCGGCGCACAAAAGCAAAGGGCCGGCGCATGGCCGGCCCCCTGTGAAGCGGTATGCCGTCAGGTCAGATCTGGCGGCAGATCACGTAGAGGTTGGTGCCCGTCTCCTCGAACGCCGAGGCTGCGGAGGCCGCGATCGTCGGATTGGGCGCGCTCTGCAGCATGGCGCGCACCGCGCCCGCGCTCGCGATGCCGTCGTCCATCTGCGAGTCCACCGCGATCGCGATCTTGTCGGGGAGATTCGCCGAGCACATGATCAGGCTGGCGAAGCCGCCGAGAGCCGAGCCCGGCGTCGGCGTCGCGCCGTTCCCGGTCTGCACGCCCATCATGCCGACGACCGCGTTGAGCGGCTGCTGCGGACCCGAACCCGCGACGAAGCCAGCCAGGCGCAGGTGATCCCACCAGCGCCTGGACTCGTCGGCATTGTTGCCGCTGTTATAGAGCCCCTCGACGATGCCGTTACCGTTTCCGGCCCCGACCGTTCCGCTCCAGCGGCCCGCGCCGGTGTCGTCGCCCGGGATCGCCCGGTACCGGTCCTGGTAGCCGTAGTAAGCGGCCGAGATGCCGCTGAAATCGGCGATCACGTTCTTGATCTTGGCCTGGGTAATCATCTCCTGACCCTTCAGGATGCCGCCGAGCAGCAGGCCGATGATGACCAGGACGATCGCGATCTCGACGAGCGTGAAGCCTTTCTGGTGATTCTTCATCGCAAGACCCCTTCCGGGTATGGACTTGTCCGTGGCCAAGTGCTGCAAACTGCGTGCCAGGTAAATATTGGCATTTTCGGCCCAAAAAGGCCGAAAAGCGTCGGTTTGTCGACACGCTCGTCATTGTCCCGACGCTTTACGCGCTTCGAGCGCCTCCAGGCGCTCCTTGAGAACCTTGCGCTCGGCAGGATCCTGGAGCCGCCCGCTGGCGAGCAGCCCCCCGAGCATGACCCTGGCGGCCTCGAGCTCGCCCATGTCTTCCAGTATGAAGGCTTCCATCTGCGTTGCCCAAAGCGGGACATCGCGGGTGGTCGTGAGCCGCTGTATGTCCGCGGCGTAGCGCCTGGCGAGCGGAAGATTCTTCAGCCGATGCTTCGCAAGGAGCGCGATGTGCGCCATCCACGGCCAGCGGCGGTTCGGGTCCTCGAGGAAGGCCTGGTGGACGAACTCGTACATGAGGCGTGCGCGAGCCGGATCCTCGACTTCGGCGTAGACATGCGCGGCGGCGAAAAGGGGATAGCCGCTTCGCGGGTCGGTCTCCAGGATGGCCCGCAGCCACCCCGAAAGCCTCGAGTAGTCCAGGCGCTGGTACGGCATTCGATTCCCCGATGCCGAGTCGAAGGTCTGGACGTAGAGCATCGACAGCCGGGAGACGGCCGCCGGCTCGCCAAGGCTCATCGCGCGCAGGGCGCCTGCCCGTGGCGGCGCGGGCAGGTCGGCGGCAGCCACCGAAGGCGCAGACAGGGATGCGTGCAGGCCGATCTGGGCAGCCAGGCTCGCGCCCAGCAGCGCCCAGAGCCACCCGGGCACGGCGGCGAGCGGGCGCTCCGGCCGGCTCACAGGCTGCGCCGGTAGAAGTCGAACAGTCCCGCCGCGGCGAGCAGCGCAGCGTATACCGCGAGTGCGCCGAGGGCGGCCGCGAGCTCGGCCCCGCCGGGCGCGCCGTATAGCAGCCAGTCGCTGCGCGTGACCGCGTCGAGGCGCGGCAGCACCAGCGCGACGCCGTCGACCGCCGCGCGCGAGAGCGCCTGCATCCAGGACTCCTCGGCGAGCGGGCTGCGGGCGAGCTGCTGGATGCCGGCGATCGCGCGCGCGAGGACGTAGAGGCCGAGCGTCGCCGCCATGGCCGGGACGACGCCGGCGAGGGTGATGGCGAAGAACAGGCTCGCCGCCGCCACGAGCAGGAGCTCGAACGCGAGCGACAGGCCCCAGCACAGCACCGCAGGCGCCTCGGCCCACAGCAGCAGCGGCGCGGCGAACGCCGCCGCGAGCGCCGCGCCGGCGGCGGCGAACCCGCACAGCTTGCCGGCGAAGTACTGGCCGCGCGAGAGGGGCAGCGCGAGCGCAAGCTCCTGCACCTTGTCGCTCGATTCGCGCGCGATGCTGGCGGCGACGTGCGCGGCGAGGAGGAACGCGCCGCCGGCGCGCAGCAGCGCGGCCGCGAACGCCGCCTGCAGCTCGCGCGCCCCGGTCAGCGCGACCTGCGCGAGGAACGCGGCGAGCGCGAGCGAGGCGAGAACCAAGCCGAGCGCGAGCCAGGGCAGCGCGCTGCGGCGCGCTTCCAGCACGCAGGCGCGTGCGAGCAGTAGAACGGGTCTCATCTTTCGCCGGGCGCGGATTGTGCGTATCTTTGCCTGCGCCGTCTCCGCCATGCAAGCCGTTTCGTCCGACGATACCGCAATCGCCCGCCTGTCGCGCACGGCTTCGGCGTTCAGCCGGCGCTATTGGCGCTTCCTGGTGATCGCCATGCTCGCGCTGCTCCACGTGGTGGCGCTGCGCGGGGTCGACGACGACGCCGCGCGCGCGCTGATCTTCGCGCACCTCGGGCTGCTGCTCCTCTGGCAGCCCGTGCTTCGCGGCGACCAGCCGCTCACGCTGCTGCAGGCGGCGCTGATCGCGCTGTTCGCGGCGGGCGCGATGCTGTGGCTCAACTGGTGGCTGCTCGCGGGCTGGGTAGTGGTGCTCGCCGGGCTCGTAGGCGGCCGAGTGTTCCTCGACCAGGCGCGCTGGCAGCGGCGCTTCTACCTGCTCGTCGCCGTTTATCTGCTGGCGCTCCTCGTGATCATCCTGCTGCCGGAGGTCGCCCCGCGCCGGGAGATCGATCCCTGGGTGCGCAGCGCCGCCGCGTGGGGGCTGCCGGCGATGTTCGTGGCGATGGCGCTGGTGCCGGCCGAGGCCGATCCGCCCGAGCGCGCGCAGGTCATCGATTATTTCTACAGCGTCTTTCTCATGCTGATGCTCGGCGTGGTGATCCTGGGCAGCTTCGCGTTCATGACGCTGGGCCGCATCGGCTACCTGGAATCGCTCACCTACATCGTGTTCGTGATCGCCGGCGTGCTGCTCGCCATCGGGCTCGCCTGGAGCCCGCGCACGGGTTACGCCGGCCTGAACGTGTTCGTGTCGCGCTACCTCTTCTCCATCGGACTGCCGATGGAGCGCTGGCTCCAGGTACTGGCGGAGCTCTCGCACGCGGAGGCGCGGCCCGAGCGTTTCCTCGAGCAGGCGGCGGCGGCGCTCGCGCGCCAGCCGGCCGTGCAGGGCGCCGCCTGGTCGACGACCGACGGGCGGGGAGAGGCGGGCGCGGCCTCGCCCTACGCCGTGCCGTTCGAGGCCGACGAGGTCTCGCTCACGGTGTACTCGCGCTATCGGACCAGCCCGGCGCTGCACGCGCACCTGCGGCTGCTCGCGCAGATGCTCGCCGAGTTCTACGTGGCCAAGCGGCGGGAGCGGGCGCTGCGCGCCGCGAGCTACATGCAGGCCGTGCACGAGACGGGCGCGCGCGTGACGCACGACGTGAAGAATCTGCTGCAGTCGCTGAACGTGCTGTGCTCCGTGGCGCTCGACGAGGGGCGCGAGTCCTCGGCGGCGCTCGCGCTCGTGCGGCGCCAGCTGCCGGCGATCGCCCAGCGGCTGACCGCCACGCTGGACAAGCTGCAGCATCCGGCAGCGGAGATCAACGAGCCGACGCAGGCCGCGGCCTGGTGGCGCGCGCTCGTGCGCCAGTACGAAGGCCGCGGCGTGAGCTTCAGCGCCAGGCCGCTGGCGAGCGAGACGGTGCCGCGCCCCCTGTTCGACAGCGTGGCCGACAACCTGCTGCAGAACGCCCTCGCCAAGCGCGCCGCGCAACCGGGCATCATGGTGAGCGCGCGTCTCGAGGCCGCGGGCGGGTCCTGCTCGCTTTGGGTCTGCGATACCGGGCGCGCGGTGGACGTGGAGACGACTGACGCGCTGATGCGCGAGCCGCTGCCCTCCGAAGGCGGGCTGGGCATCGGGCTGTACCAGGCGGCGCGCCAGGCGCGTGCGAGCGGCTACGAGCTGCGGCTGGCGTCCAACCGGGATGGCGAAGTCTGCTTCGCGCTGCGGCCCGTCTAGCGGGCGCCCGCCGCGGAGTCGCACACGGCAGTCCAGCCCTCTTCGGTCTGCTCGATGTCGCCGACCAGCCTGTCGCCGGTCGCCTGCAGCTCCGCCACTTTTCGCAACACGGCCTCGCGCGTGGGCCCGGTCACGATCCGCTTCAGGCCCAGGGTTGCGACCGTGCATTCCCGGAGGTGCGCGTCGGGATGCCGACAGGACGCCATCCACTTGTCCCCGATCTGCTCGACGGGCGAGACGACGCGCGCGCCCTTTCGCTCTAGTGCGTCGAGCGCCTGTAACACCCTTGCACGGCTGTAGCCGGACACGATGAGGTGGGGCCCCGCGTCATACACGCGCGCAACGGCGTCCGGGTCCGCACGCGGGGCGCGCAGCGTGCCGCCGGCCACCGCGAACACCTCGTGCTCGCGCACGTGCTTGTCGGTGCGTATGCCCTCGCGCGAGAACAGCCGCGCGTGCTCGTCGGAGAGTCTCGCCACCACGTCGTGAAAGCCGCGCGAGACAAGCAACTGCCCCGGCTCGGCGAAGCTCATCACGCGTTGCGCGGCGTTGATGCCGTCGCCGACGATGTTGGTCTGGCCGTTCAGGTCCTTCACCAGGCGTACCGGTCCGAGGTGGATGCCCATGCGCATGCGCAAGGCACCGGCGCTGCCGCGCATGCCGATAGCCGCGACCAGCGCATCTTCCGGGTCGCCGAGGAAGGCGATCGCGGCGCCGTCGCCGGTATCGAGGATCACGCGGTCCCACTGCCGCACGCGCGCCAGGGCATCGCCGATGAGGACATTGAGCGAGCTCTTCAGGCGCAACTGCTCCTCGACCGAGTGGCGCGAGTAGTCGACGAGGTCGACGAACAGCACGCTGCAGACCAGGGTCCGGCTGGTGGCTTCGGCCATGGAAGCGCGCCTACGGCAGGATGCCGGCGGCGATCAGTTTCGCGTAGAGCTCGTTGACCGTGATCCAGGCCATCTGATCATCGAACTCGCCGTTGACGAACCCCACGGGCGTCGGGGTGTGCCAGACGAAGACGCGGTCGCCGTTGAGGTTGGCGGCCTCGTCGACGCCGCCCGCGCCGCTCGCGCCGTTCTTGCCGGTCGAGAACATGATGGCCACCACCGTACGCTGGCTGACGAGGGGAATCGCCGTGTTGCAGCTTGCAGCGGTGATGTCTGTCGCCGTGCCGCACACGACAAGATCGTCGGGCCTGCAGGTGATGCCGTTGGTGCGAAGGTTCAGGGCGTGGGTGAAGTGCGGCTGAGTCGACGCCCCGGTACATCCGGACAGAGGAACCGTGTGCGCGGACACGGCGTAGCGGATCGGATTTCCCCAGGCATCGATGGCATTGCCGGCCGCGTCCGTGACCTGGAAGCCGATGGTGCGGGCCGGCAGCCAGCCGCCCCAAGGGCTCGTGCAGCTCCCGCCCCCCGTGGGCGCCTCCAGCCCGGCATTGGCGCCGGTAGTCGCGCTCGCCGGGCAGGGAAGCCGCCCCTGCGCCACCGCGAAGGCGAGCAGCAGCTCCCGCGCGGCCTCGAGCCGGCGTCGCGTCTCCTCGAAGTTGCGCTGATCGGTCTGCGCCGAGAGCGTGTACATCGCCGTCGCGAGCAGCAGGCTGATGATGACGAAGACGACGGCGAGCTCGGTGAGCGTGAAGCCGCGCTGGCGGGTGACCGGACGGGGCATCACGGCAGCGTGACCGTGCGGACCTCAGGCGTCGTCGCGTACGCCTGATTGGGCAGGAGCGAGTTCCAGTCCACGAGGACCACGCGGTCGTTGTTCGGCGACGTGATCGCGGGAATCCCTGCGTTGCTCGCGCGCCGCGGGCGCTGCTCGTACAGAGTCTGGGGGTCGCAGTCGGAGCCGACGAAGTCGCAGTTCTGGTACTCGAGGTAGTCCGCGAGATTGCCGTTCGGCCTTCCCGCGGGATTGCTCAGGCTCGCACCGGCGAGCACGAGCAGCGCGCGGATGTTGTACGTGCCGGTCTCGTTGAAGCGCAGGCAGCCCCAGGCCGCGTCGTTCGTGTCGAAGCAACCCAGCATCGAGATGCCGTCGGCCGTGTTTCTGAGCCGGGTTGCATAGTAGGTCGAGCGGAACCATTCATTGCGCACGAACCAGCCGGTGGCGGGATCCGCCGGATCCAGAAGGGGATGGTCCGCGAGCACGCCGAGGTCCGCGGTCAATCGGAAGAAGACGTTCAACGGCAGACCGAAGCCGTCGACCAATCCCGGGACCTGCGCGCGCAGGACGAGGTCCACCGAACCATCGGAGTTGAAGCTTCCGCTCGCGGACGTTCCCGGTGCCGACCCGGTATAGGGCACGAGCCCATACTCGGCGGTCATCGCGGCCGGGGTCAGCGTGCGCAGGGCCATGGCCACGTTGCGCGCGCGGACATTGGACATTCTCAGGGTCGCGTTGCCGATGCTCAGGTACACGCCGGTGCACCGCGCCTGCGTCGCGCTGATGGTGCAGTTCGAGCTGACCAGCAGGCTGCCGAATCCCGAGATTGACAAGTTGGGGGTGCTGCCCGTGCTGAAGTCGACGAACGTGGTCGAGCAACGCGGGTCGGCGCCGCACCCCGGATTCGAGGAGGTAAAGGGCAGCAAGCCGCGGTAGCGGCCGTCTTCCCCACGATAGGTGGCGGTGCCCGGGTTGGGGTTGTCGAAGCGCGCGGCGAACGGATAGAGCGGAATTGCACTGGACGTTCCCCAGGTCGCAGAGCCATATACGCCTCTCAGCGCAGGCGCGATCTCGCGCTGCATGCGCTGCTGGATGGACGCCTCCAGCGCGGGCAGCAGGTCGGCCGCGCGCACAGCCAGCACCTGGTCGTTGAAGGTCTGGCCGGGCACGCCGCCGACATAGCCGCCGGCCTCGTTGCCGCACTCGAGATAATTGCGTACGTCGAGCGGGCCGGCGGGCGGGCGGGACTGCGCCCAGTCGGCGCAGGGGCCGCCGGCCTGCACGGTTTGTGCGGCGCCCGGGGCGATGAGCAGCGCGACGGCGTCGTTTGCGGCGCCATTCAACGTCAGCTGCCCGGATGCGTCGGAATTGATCGGGAAAGCGCTTGCGCCGGGCAGCGACCACCCCGGGGACACGGCATACCAGAGCGGCTCGCCGTCCGAGTCGACGGGCCGCTCGAGCCCCAGCGTGCGCCAGGGCAGGCGGCCGACGTTGTTGGGCGGCAGGCAGCTCGGGGCGGCGATGCCTTCCTGCGCGGGATCTCCGAAGTAGCCCGGCGCTTCCGGGCAGGGCAGACGGCCTGGACTGTCATCGGTCCCGGCGGCGTTGATCGCCATCCAACCGACCAGCGCCTGCTTGGCCCGGGCCATGACCTTCGCGTTGTGCTCGCGGTCGACGGCCACGAACATGCTCGCCGCATTGAGGCGACTCGTGAGCACGTAGGCGAACGCGAGCACCGCCACCGAGAGCAAGGCGATCAGGGCGACGCCGCGCTGCGCGCGCGGGCTAGCGACGGTGGATGCGGATCTCCCCGCCACCGATGAGGCCTTCCACCTCGCCACTGCCGCGATCGAGCGTCTCGCCGACGCGCATCTGCACCCGCCGACGGCCCTCGCCCGTCACGGTAAGGGTCACCCGGCTCGCGTCCTCGGCGCCGCGCACGTCGATGCCCTCGGGCTGCGGGCCCTCGCGCACCGCCTGACCGTCGATCCACACCGTGGACTTGCCGTTCGAGCGGCGCACGTAGCCGTCCACCCGCGTCGTGGGGGACGGCGGAAGCGCCGCCGGCTTGTCGGGCAGCCGCGCCCTGCGCCGCTCGTCGAGCACGGCGCGCTGCTCGGGTGTGAAGAAGAGCCGCCCGAGCACCGGCACCTCCGCCGCGGCCTGGGCGAGCGCCGATGCCGGCATGAGGAGCGCGCAGCCGAGCAGCGCGAGGGCGGCGCGTCTCATGCCTTCGCCGCCCGGTCGATGATCGTGATGAGATCGATCTCGCACTCCGCGCGCAGCCGCGGCGCGAGCCGCTCGGCCGCGGCGATCGGGCCCGCGCGTGTGAGGGCGCACCGCCGCACCGAGTAGTAGGCGTTGCCCGAGGCACGCAGGCTCTCCAGGAACCCGAACAGGTCGCCCTCGTGCAGCAGCGCGAGGTCCACGCTCATCGTGCTGGCATAGAAGTCCACGGGCGCGGGCTTGCCGGGCACCGTCTGCAGCAGCCGCTGGCGCTCGACGCGGTAGCGCAGGTCCGGCAGCTCCAGGGCCGTGCGGATGCGGGTCATCGCGTCGGCCCATTCGAGCCTGCGCTCGGCGCCGAGGATGCCGAGGTCCTGCAGCCGCCGGTACACCTCGAGCTTTTCCTTGACCTCCTTCTCCTCCTCCGCGATGCGCATCAGGCGCTCCGAGGTCTGCGCGCGCTCGGCGCGCGCCCCGGCCAGCACGCGCCGCTCCGCCGTCGCGCGCTCCTGAGCCCAGGCGACGAGCGCCGCGCCGGCGCCGAGCAGCAGCAGGCAGGCGAGCAGGGGCAGCAAGAGCTGGCGCAGCTCCTGGGCGCTGAAGGTCATCGCATCCGCCTTCCCAGGACGATGGTGAAGCGCGGCGCCTCGCCGGTCTCCGCCGCCTGGCCGATGTCGCCGGACAGCGTGCCGGACGAGGTCACGTCGAAAGGCAGCTGCGTGCGCAGCACCTCGAAGTTCGGATCCGTGCGCAGGGCATCGGCAAAGCGCTGCACCTCCGCCGTGATGGCGCGATAGTCGGAGCGGCGCATGGCGCCCACGCGGCCCGAGATTTCCAGGAGCTCGGTCGCCGCGCCCTGCGGCGTCGCGGGCCGTGCCGGGGGGACCGCGGCCGCCCCGCCCGCCGCGCCGTCGTCCACGCGCCAGTTGAGTGCGTCGATCTCGATCTGCGGGAAGCGCTCGAGGGCCTGCGACAGGTAGACCATCGACGGCTCCGGCGCGGGGCTGCGCTGCGCGATGCGGGTGAACTGGACCACCGTGGCGCGCAGATTGTCGGTCGTGGTCTGCGTCACCGGGAAGGTGGCCGTGATGCGCTCGTACTGCGATTGCGTCGTGCGGGTCTCCGCCCGCAGGCGCGCGGCGTCGCCGCGCATGCCGAGCACCTGCATCCAGCTGACGCCGGCGTAGATCAAGCAGGCCGCGAAGCCCAGGGCGCCCGCCGCCACCAGTCCGCGCTTGAGCTGCCAGAGGTAGAAACTGCGCCGGTCCTCGCGCCGCGCGAACTGCTCGCGCGGCGGTTTGCGCACGGCGAGGTGCAGGTAGAGCTTCTCGGCGCCCGTTCCCGGCGGAGCGGCCTTGACGCCGATGCGCCGCGTTGCCTCGCGCTCGTCGACGGTGAGGAACGACAGGCGCGCATCCGAGACCAGCGCCCGCTCGAACGCCGCGCGCTGCCCGGGCGGGGCGACGACGAGCACCTGCACCGGGGGACCTTCGCGCGGCAGCACGCGCAGCGTCGCGAGGTACTGGGCGAGGCGCCCGGTCTCCGAGCGCACGAAGGCGGCGAAGGCCTCGGGCACCATGTCCACGGTGCGCTCCAGGCGCGCAAAGCGCAGCCTGCCTTCCTCCACGTAGCACTGGCGCAGCCCCGTGCTGTTGGCGGTGACCACGAAGCAGCGCCCGCCGCGCGAGCCCAGGCGTGCGGCGAGCGCCGGGGCCAGCAGCGGCACCGAGTAGACGCCGGCGAGCTTGGCTTCCGACTCGGCGAGCACGTCGAGCCAGGGGACGATGCGCTGGGTGTTGGTGAACGAGGTGAGCAGCAGCCGCTCGTTGCGCCGTTCGGTCTTCACGTGGCCGAGCGACAGCGCGGCCGCCAGCCGCGTATCGCGGTAGCGCTGCGCGAGCCGCCGCTGCACGACCTGCTCGCGGTCGGCGCCGCGCAGGTAGGGGATCAGCTCCTCGTGGAAGTCCTCGCCGGCGAGGTCGGCCACCGCGTAGAACAGCGCGCCGCGGTGCCCGCTCAGGTACTCGCGGAACGCGGTCACGCCCAGGTCGTCGCCCGCGAACTTCGCCTCGAGCTGCAGGCTGCCGCGCGACCACGCGTACACGCAGTGGTCGTCGGCGGTGAAGTAGATGAGGCGCTTCATGTCAGAACTTCATCTTGCTGATCGTGTCGTACACCGGGCCCAGCACCGACAGCATCACCCAGCCGAGGATGGCGCCGAGCACGAGGGTGAGCGCGGGCTCGATCATCGCCTGCAGCTTGCCGATCGCCTCCTTCACCTCGCGGTTGTAGAAGTAGCTCACGTTGAGCAGCGCCGTGTCCAGCCCGCCGGTATTCTCGCCGATGCGCAGCATGCGGATGACGAGCGGCGGAAACAGCCCCGCGTCCTGGAAGGCGACGGTCAGGTTCTTGCCCTCCGCGATCTGCTGGCCGGCGCCGCGCAGCGCGTTCTCGATCGGCCGGTTGCCGACGATCTCCTCGCAGCTGCGGATCGCGTCCAGCACGGTGATGCCCGAGGCGTACATCATGGCGAAGCTCGAGGCGAAGCGCGAGAGCACGATGCGCTTGAACACCGGGCCGACGAGCGGCATCGTGATCTTGTAGTAATCGAGCGCGTAGGCCACGGGCGGGTAGCGGCTCGCGAGGAGCTTGACGCCGAACCAGGCCACGAACGGGAAGGCGAGCACCGCCCACCAGTACGCGACGACGAAGTCGGACACCGCCATCAGCAGGCGCGTCTGCAGCGGGATGGCCTGGCCCATGTTGCGGATGAAGCCGGTCATCTGCGGCACGAGGTAGATCATGAGGAAGAAGGTCACCAGCAGCACGATCGAGCCGACGAAGGCCGGGTACATGAGCAGCTTCTTGGTCTGCGCGGCGAGCTCGTCCTCCCACTTCAGCGACTCGGTGAGGCTCTTCAGCACCTCGGGCAGGCGCCCGGTCTGCTCGCCCGAGCGCACGAGGCTCACGAACACCTTGCTGAACGCTTCCGGGTACTCGGAAAGCGCCTGCGACAGGCTCTTGCCGCCCTCGATCGACTCGAGCAGGCCGGAGATCACCTCGCGAAAGCGCCGGTTCTCCACGCTCTCGCGCAGGTCGACCAGTCCCTCGACGATCGGCACGCCCGCGCTGGAGAGCTGCTCGAGGTGGAAGCAGAAGTTGATCAGGTCCTGGCGCTGGATGCGCGCGCCGCCGATCAGCTTCGCGGTCTGGCTGCTGGGCGCGCCGTAGACGAGGTCGAGCCCCATGCGCAGCAGCCGCTGCTCGAGGTCGAACGGGTTGACCGCCTCGGTGCGGCCGATCACGTTCTTGCCCTGCGCGTCTACGGCCTTGTAAGTGTAGAGGGGCATCGGTCACCGTACGGTGGGCCGCCGGCCCACCCTACGCCATGCGATCCGTGAGGTCGACGACGCGCATCAGCTCCTCGAGGCCGGTGTGGCCGGCTCTCACCATGCGTATGCCGTCGTCGGCGAGCGTCTTGAAGCCCTTCGCGCGCGCGGCGGTCAGTATCTCGCGCGCCGTGGCGCGGCGCGCGATCAGCTCGTCCAGCCCGCCGTCGATCTTCAGGATCTCGAGCACCGACTGGCGCCCGCGGTAGCCCTGGTAGTCGCACTGGTCGCAGCCGACCGCCCGGTACAGCGCCGCAGGCTCGGTCGGCGTGAGGCCGAGCATGCGCCGCTCCTTGACGTCCGGATCGTAGGATTGCCGGCAGGTGCGGCAGAGCCTGCGCACGAGCCGCTGCGCGATCACGCCGATGATGTTGCCCGACATCACGTCGGGCACGATGCCGATGTCGAGCAGGCGCGGGATCGCGCCGACGGCCGAGTTGGTGTGCAGCGTGGAATACACCTGGTGGCCGGTCATCGCGGCGCGGAACGCCATCTCGGCGGTGTCCTTGTCGCGGATCTCGCCGACCAGGATGGCGTCGGGGTCCTGGCGCATGAGCGCGCGCACGCCGTTGCCGAAGTCCAGGCGCGCCGCCTCCGACACCGAGGTCTGGCGGATGAGCGTCATCGGGTACTCGACCGGATCCTCCAGCGTCATGATGTTGATGCCGTCGGAGTTGATGTGGTTGAGGATCGAGTACAGCGTCGTCGTCTTGCCGCTGCCGGTGGGGCCGGTCACCAGGATGATGCCCTCCGGGCGCGCGATCATGCGCTTGAGCAGCTCGAGCGCGCTCTCTTCCAGGCCGAGCCTGTCCAGGGGCACGATGCCCTTCTGGCGGTCGAGAATCCTGAGCACGATGTTCTCGCCGTGCGTCGTGGGCAGGCTCGCCACGCGGAAGTCCACCACGCGCCCCGACATCGTCGCCGAGATGCGCCCGTCCTGCGGCGCGCGCGTCTCGGCGATGTTCATCTTCGCCATCACCTTGAGGCGCACCGCCATCGCCGGCCAGTAGGTCTTGTGCAGCGAGCGGATCTGGCGCAGCACGCCGTCGATGCGGTAGCGGATGCGCAGGAAGTTCTGCTCGGGCTCGAAGTGGATGTCGGAGGCGCTGCGCTCCACCGCGTCGGCGAGGAGCGCCGAAATCAGGCGCACGACGGGCTGCGAGTACTCGTCGCCCTCGGCGATGGTGGCGTAGTCGACTTCGCCCGTCTCGATCTCGCGCAGGATGCCGTCGATCGAGAACTCGTGGCCGTAGTAATGCTCGACCGCGCGCTCGATCTCCGAGTCGCCCGCCAGGCGCAGCTCGATCTCGAGTCCGCCCTTCAGGTGGGCGCGCAGCTGGTCGACGGCGACGATGTTGTTGGTGTCGGCGAGCGCGACGATGAACTTGTTCAGCTGCCGGTCGAGCGCGACCGGGAACATGCGGTAACGGCGCGCCATGTCGCGCGGCAGCATCTTCAGCGCCGCAGGGTCGACGATGATGTGCGCGAGATCCACCGACTGCAGACCGAGCTTTTCCGAGAGGGCGTCGCGCAGGGTGGCCTCGGAGACGAAGCCGAGCTGCACCAGCAGCCTGCCCACGGGCGCCTTGGTCTTGGTCTGCTCCAGCAGCGCGATGCGCAGCTGGTCCTCGGTCAGGATGCCCTGGTCGATGAGGATCTGGCCGATGTGGCGCTTGGCCTGGGGGTTGGTCGGTGAATTCATCCAGTGGGGATGATACTGAATGCCCGCAAGCCCCGGGCATCAGCGTGTGTCAGCGCTCGAGCTGCTGCACTCGTGCCTGGACGGCCGCGGCATCGAAGCTCGCCGGGCGCTGCAGCGCGAGCACGAGCGCGCGGCGATAGTGCCCCAGCGCAGCCTGCGGCTGGCGCAGGTGCTCGAGGCTCACCGCGAGGTTGTAGGCGAAGTCGGGGTTCTCCGGATCGATCGCCGCCGCGCGGCCGTAGGCCTGCTGCGCCTCGGCCCAGCGGCGTTGCTGCGCGTACTGGTTGCCGAGTGTGAAATACAGCACACTTTCCCCGCCGCCCGACGCGATCAGCCCCTTGAGGCGCGACTCCGCGGTGACGGGGTCGACCTGCCGGGCGCGCAGGGCGAGCAGGCCCGCGTGCGCGTGCGGGTCGCGCGGGTCGGCCTCGAGCAGCCGCCGGTAGATCGCATCGGCGCTCGCGGCGCGGCCCGCGCGAATGTCCACGGCGGCGAGGCCGAGCAGGGCGTCCCGATTGGCGGGCTCGGCTCGCAGCGCCTGCTCGTACTCGCTGCGCGCAAGATCCATGTCCCCGGCCTGGTAGGCCGCATAACCCGCAGCGACGCGCGGATGCACCTGGGGCGGTGCGCGACGGGTCGCCACGGGCGCCGCGGCCGGGCGCGCCGGGGCGGGCGCCGCCGCGCGCGGCGCGGGTCTCGGCCGCGGCCGGGCTTCGGCGCGCGGCGCCGGCCGTGGCTCGGGCGTGGCGGCACGGGGCGGCTGCGCGGCGCTCGCCGCGGGCTTCGGCTGCGCCGGCGGCAGCCCGGGAATGGCCGTCGCGGTCTCGGACGGCGCGGCCTGCGGCCGCGGCGCGCTCGGCGCGGGCGCTGCCGCGAGCTCGCCCGTGGGCGGCTTCGGGTTGGGGTTGTACAGGGCCGGCGGCGGACGCAGCTGGATGTAGAAGTAGATCGCCGTGCCCACGGCGAAGGCGCCGAGCGCGCCCACCGTGATGAAGAAGGGCAGGCGCGGATTGGGCTCGCGCACCTTGGCGTCGAACACCTTGCGTGCCGTCGCGCGTTGCGCGGCCTGCGGCTCGGGCGCGCCGCGCGCGGGCGGCGCCGCCTCCTGAAGCGAGAGCTCGGCGGCCGTCGGCCGCGTCGGCTCGGCACGCAGGTCTTCCGACTGGATCTCCAGCGGCGAGGTGATCGGCGGCAGCTCGTCGCGCGTGACCACCGGCCTCTCCGGCACGGCGGCCTCGCCTTCGAGACGCAGCTCGCCTGCCCCCTTCCCCTCGCGCGAGCGCCGCTCGGCTTCCTGCTTGGCCCTCTCGGCCTTCTTGAGCGCTTCGAGCAGCAGGCTCATGTCGCTAGCGGGCGGCGCCGTCCTGCGGGCGGGTGAGGAAATTCTCGGTGGGCAGGAGGTCGCGGAAGCGCGCGTAGTCGCCGTCCACGCTCGCGTCGCGGATCACCGTGGCGCGCAGGAAGATGACGAGCTCGGTCTTGCGCGTCACCTTGCGCTCGTGGGCGAAGAGCTTGCCGAAGAACGGGATGCGGTTGATGAGAGGGATGGTGTCCTCGACGTTCTCCACGGAATCCTGCATCAGTCCGCCGAGCACCGCGGTCTGCCCGCTCTGGATGCGCAGCATGGAGTCGAACTCGCGCGTCTCGAAGATGGGGATCAGGTTCGGCGTTGTCGGTGCCAGCGCCGGATTCGGGTCCGTGGCATCGGCCACGCGCCGCCGGATGGTCGGACGCACGTTCAGCATCACCGTGTTGGTGTCGTTGATCTGCGGCAGCACGCTCATCATGAAACCTTCCGCCGCGACGTTGGGCGTGGTCGTGAACGACGCCTGGACGTTGGTGGTGCCGGAACCGCCGCCCGCGATCGTCACCGGCGTGCTGGAGGGCGTGATCGTGAAGTAGACGATGTCGCGCGTCACGCGCAGGAGCGCGGTCTGGTTGTTCAGCACGCTGATCTTCGGGCTGGACAGCACGCGAACGTCGCCGAAGGACTCGAGCAGGCGGATCGCGACGTTGAGATTCTGGCTGACGACGGCGCCGCCGAGGATGAACGCGGTCGTATTGATCGCCGCGGGAGTGCCCGAGGAGTTCTGACTGAACTCGACGCCCGATTGACCGGTATTGAATCCGCCGGTCCCGACCTGCAGTGCGCCGGTGCGCAGCCGCTGCCAGTCGATGCCGCGCTGATACTCGTTGTTGAGCTGTACCTCCGCGACAGTAGCCTCGATGAGGACCTGCCGGCGCACATTGGTGAGCACGGAGTCCAGGAACTCCTGGACCCGCTCGTGCTGGCGCGACGTGGCGCGCACGAAGAGCACGCCGCTTTCCCGATTGCCGATCACCCCGCTGGCGCCGGGGCCCGATGTCCCCGCGGGCGGCTTCGCGGCGCCCGTTGGCGTCGACGCTTCGCCCAGGATCTGCTGGATGTTCTGGATCAGGGTGTCCCAGAGCTGGTTGTTGGAGCTGACGTCGATGGTCGCCGTGGACCCGGTGCCCTGCGACGTCGTCGCGGCCGCCGTCGCCCCACCCGCGGCGGTGCCGCCGAACTGGGTGGAAGCCTGCGACTGCATCTTCACGTTGCGCGACGCGCTGACGAAATCGACGCGGTAGGTACGCAGGAACGGCGCATCGGGCTGGATGAGGAGATTCGAGCCCTTCAGCTCGTAGCGCATGCTCACCTGCTGCGAGATGCGCTCGAGGAGCTGCGGCAGGGTCTGGTCCACGGCGTTCAGCGTGACGTTTCCGCTGATGCCGGGATGGATGTCGATGTTGAGCCGCGCGTCGCGCGCGAGCGCGAACAGCAGGTCGCGCGCGGCGACGTTGTTGACGACGACGCTGTAGGTCTCGGGCGGCGCGGCGGGCCTGGGCTCCGGCAGGACCGGCGCGACCTGCACGGGCGGCGGGATGGTGCCTTCGACCACGGGCGGCGGGGGCTCGACGCCGAGGTGGGTCGCGGACGGTTTGGCAGGCGCCTGTGCGCAACCGGTCAGGACCGTCGCGATCGCAGCTACGGCTACCGCAATCTTTACCATCTGGACGCCCCAGCTTCTCCCCGAGGCGGCTAGCATATCACGCTCATTTCTGAAGAAAAGCGGCTAACCAACTGTCGCGCTGACGATTTCTTGAAAGACTTAAAGCACCCGCCGCAACTCGGCGAAGCTTCGCGGGACAAGTGGGAAGGCCTGCTGGTAGCGCGGCGGGAGCGTCTTGGCGGCCTGGGCGGCTTGTTCGCGGCTGGCGTACCTCCCATAAAGGGCCCAGATCCGGTAACGCCCCCCTGACAAGAGCGGCGCAATGTGAATGTTCTCGAGGGGCACGAGCCGCTGCGCTCGCGACAGGAACCGCTCGACGCGGCCGGGATCGTCGTTGTCCGAGATGTACAGCTCGAGCGCGTAGTGGTCGTCCGGGGCACGATCGAGCGCCGCGAGGGTCGCCTCGAGCCTCGCCCCCAGCAGCGCATGGCGTCCAGGGGCGTAGCCGGACATGCGCTTGCGGGCCTCCGGGTCGAGGTACGAAGGCGGCGTCGCCGGTGACGCGGGAGCCGGAGCGGCCGCCACCGGCGTGGTCGCGGGCGTCGGGGCGGCGGCCGGCGTCCCCGCCGATGCAGGCGGGCCTTGCGGCGGCGCGGCAGCGGGCCGCGGCTCGAGCAGCCAGAACAACCCGCCGCCGAGCATGACCCCGGCGAGCGCGGCGGTGGCGATTGCCGCCACCGGCCGCGCGGGGCGCCAGCGCGGCGCGAACTCGGAGTCGGCGACCGCATTGCGCGCCTGCTTCGCGCCGATCGCGTGCGTGCCTTCGCTGAACGCGGCGAGCAGCGACTTGTCGGCGAGGATGTTCACCCGCCGCGTGAGGCCGCCGGAGGCGCGCGCGATGCGCGCCACGCCCTGCGGCGAGAACACCTCGGGACCGCGATAGCCCGCCGCGCGCATGCGAAAGTCGAGGTAAGTGCGCACTTCGGCTTCCGTCAGCGGTCGCATGCGGAAGCTGTGGGTGATGCGGTCGCGCAACTGCCGCATCGAGTCGAGGGCGAGCACCTCGTCCAGCTCGGGCTGGCCGAAGAGCACGATCTGCAGCAGCTTGTGTCGGCTGGTCTCGAGGTTGGAGAGCAGCCGTACCTGCTCGAGCGTGTCCTCGGGCATCGCATGCGCTTCGTCGATGAGGATCACCGTGCGCCGGCCGCGGCCGTAGGATTCGATGAGCCGCTCCTGCAATGCGTGCAGCGCGCCGGTGACGCGATCGCGGGAGAACTCGACGCCCAGCTCCTCGGCCACCGCGGCGAGGATCTCGTCGGGCCGGTAGGAGGGGTTGGCGAGATAGACCGTCTCCACGTGCGTCGGCAGCTTCTCCATCAGCATGCGGCAGAGCATCGTCTTGCCGCTGCCGACCTCGCCCACCACCTTCACAATGCCTTCCTCGTGCAGGGTGGCGTAGAGCAGCGCTTCCAGCGTCGTGCCGCGGTCGGCGCCGTCGAAGAAGAAATCGGTGTGCGGCGTGATGCGGAAAGGGGGCTCCTTCAGGCCGAAATGCTCGAGGTAGAGGGACACGGCTCAGCGCTCCTTGCCGCCGCCGGCGTCCATGCGGCTGTACAGCGTCGTGCGGTTCACGCCCAGGAGCTTCGCCGCCTGGCTCATGTTGCCGCGGGTGAGCCTGAGCGCCGCCTCGATGTAGGCGCGTTCCCAGGCGCGCAGCGTGCCGTCCAGGCTGAAGCCGCCCTTCTCGAGCTCGCGCTGCGCCTCGGCGGCCAGGTCGCGCGTGCCGGCAGCGCCCGGCGCGGCTTCCTGCAGGTCGAACTCCTGCTCGAGCTCGGCGGCCGACAGCAGCCGGCCCGCGTGCTTGGTGATCAGGCGGATGACGATATTGCGCAGCTCGCGCACGTTGCCGGGAAAGCCGTAGGCGAGCCAGGCGCGCTCGGCGGCGTCGTCGAAGCGAAACGGCTCGACGCCGGCCTGCGCCGCGTACTGCGCGCGGAAGTGCTGCAGGAGCAGCAGCCGGTCGCGTCCCAGCTCGCGCAGGGGTGGCACCGCGAGCGTGAGCACCGAAAGCCGGTGGTAGAGGTCGGAGCGGAAGCGCCCCTCGCGGACCTCGCGGCGCAGGTCGCGGTTGGTGGCGGCGATGACGCGCGCGCGCGCCACGCGGCGCTGCGTCTCGCCCACGCGCTGGTACTCGCCGTTCTCCAGCACGCGCAGGAGCTTGGCCTGCATCTCGAGCGGCAGCTCGCCGATCTCGTCGAGAAACAGCGTCCCGTCCTCGGCGTCCTCGAAATAGCCCGACTTGTTGGCGGTCGCCCCGGTGAAGGCGCCTTTCGCGTAGCCGAAGAGCGTGGGCTCGACCAGGGTCGGTGCGATCGCCGCGCAATTGAGCGCGAGATAGGGGCGCGCCGCGCGCGAGGACAGCCGGTGCAGCGCCTGCGCGACGCGCTCCTTGCCGCTGCCCGACTCGCCCTCGATCAGCACCGGGAAGGGCGCGTCGGCCGACTGCGCGATCTGCCGGCGCAGTCGCTCGAGCGGCTCGCTCGCGCCGACCAGCCCGTCGGCCGCCCCGGCGGGCTCCTCGGCCCCGAAGGCGAGCGCGCGGCCGAGCGCGGCGCGCAGCACCGCGGGGTCGCAGGGCTTGGCGATGAACTCCACCGCGCCCAGCGCGCGCGCATGGCGCGCGTGCGCGGCGTCGTTCTGCCCGGAGAGCACGAAGATGCGCATGGCTCGCGAGTGCGCGAGCAGGTCCGCGATCAGGTGGAAGCCCTCGTCCGGCGCGTGCGGCCGCGGCGGCAACCCCAGGTCGACGAGCGCGAGCTGCGGCGGCCGCGGGAGCTGGCGCAGCAGCTCGATGGCGTGCGGGCGCGACTCGCAGGCGTGGATCTCGAAGTCGTTGCCGAGCGCAAACGCGAGCGTCTCGGCGATGAGCGCATCGTCGTCGACGATGAGCAGGGTCGGGCGGTCCTTCGCCGCCGGCAGGCTAGCCGCCATGCGTGCAGCGCAGAAACGCGCGCTCCAGGCTCGATTCCGAGTAGCGCGCGAGCAGCGCCGCGGGGGCGCCGCGGAACAGCACCCGGCCGCGCTCGAGCACCGCGAGCGTCGTGCACAGCGCCTCGACGTCGGAGAGCACGTGCGAGGTGAAGAGCAGCGTGCGGCCCTGCGCCTGCAGCCGCGCGAGCACGCGCTTCACCGCCGCGCGCCCCGCGGGATCGAGGCCGCTCATCGGCTCGTCCAGCACCACCAGCTCGCGATCGAGGAGCAGACCCCCGGCCAGGCCGAGCTTCTGCGTCATGCCCTTGGAGAGCTCGCGCACCGGGCGCTCGAGCGCCTCGTCGTCCAGCTCGAGCTCGGCGAGCAGCGCGCGCGCCGCCTCCTCGCGGTAGGGCGCGCCGGCCAGTCGCGCGGTGAGCTCGAGGAACTCGCGGCCGCGCAGGTAGTGCGGCGGCAGGAAGCGCTCGGGGACGTAGGCGAGGCGCGCGCGCGCGCGCGGCAGCGAACCCGGCACGCCGAAGATCTCGATCGCGCCGGCCTGCGCCGCGCAGAAATCGAGCAGGCACTTGATGAGCGTCGTCTTGCCGGCGCCGTTCGCGCCGACCAGCCCGAAGGCCTCGCCCGGGGCCACGTCGAGATCGACGCCGCCGAGCGCCTCGCGGCGGCCGTAGCGCTTGACCAGGCCCGTCACGCGGACCGCGGCAAGGTTGGGCGCCCTGTCCATCCCGTAACTATAGGGGAAACGGCTCACGCCAGCGCGTCGAGTAAAATCAGCGCCTTGCCGTCCTTCCCCGAACCCGTGGCAGCGCCTGCCGTCGCCGAAATCGAGAAGCTCAGCTTCGCCTACGACCGCGAGCCCGTGCTGCACGGCATCGACGTGCGCATTCCGCGCGGCAAGGTCGTCGCCGTGATGGGGCAGTCCGGTTGCGGCAAGACGACGCTGCTGCGCATCATCGCCGCGGCGCTGCAGCCCACGGGCGGCCGCGCGCGTGTGCTCGGCGAGGACACCGCCGCGCTCGACCGCGACGGGCTGTACGCGCTGCGCCGCCGGATGGGGATGCTGTTCCAGTTCGGCGCCCTGTTCACCGACATGTCGGTCTTCGACAACGTCGCCTTCCAGATGCGCGAGCACACGAGCCTGCCCGACGAAGCGATCCGCGATCTCGCGCTGCTCAAGCTCGAGGCCGTGGGCCTGCGCGGCGCCGCGCACATGATGCCCGGCGAGCTCTCCGGCGGCATGGCGCGGCGCGTGGCGCTCGCGCGCGCCATCGCCCTCGACCCTGAGCTGATCCTGTACGACGAGCCGTTCACGGGGCTGGACCCGATCGCGCTCGGCGTCATCGCGCGCCTGGTGCGCCAGCTGAACGACTCGCTGGGCGCCACCTCGGTGATCGTCACGCACGACGTCGCCGAGACGCTGCCGCTCGTGGACTACGTCTACTTCATGGCCGACGGCCGCGTGGTGGCGCAGGGCACGCCCGACGAGGTGCGCCGCTCGGGCGTGCCGTTCGTCGAGCAGTTCGTGAGCGGCGACGTCGACGGTCCGGTGCCGTTCCACTACCCCGCGTCCGGCTACGAGGCCGACCTCGGCCTCGCGGGCCGCGCCTAGCCGTGCGCGCCGCGCTCGTGCACCTCGGGGCGCTCGTGACCGCGGGCGTCTGGCGCCTCGGCTACGCGAGCCGCTTCTTCGGCTACCTGCTCGTGCACTCGGGCACGGCGTTCCGGCGCTTCGGCCTCACCGTGCGCGAGATCTACTTCGCCGGGGTGCTCTCGCTCATCATCATCCTGGTGTCGGGCCTGTTCGTCGGCATGGTGCTCGGCCTGCAGGGCTACGACACGCTGCAGCGCTACGGCTCTTCGGAGGCGCTCGGCGTGCTGGTGGCGCTGTCGCTGGTGCGCGAGCTCGGACCGGTGGTGGCGGGGCTGCTCTTCGCCAGCCGCGCGGGCAGCGCGATCACCGCGGAGATCGGCCTCATGAAGGCGACCGAGCAGCTCTCGGCGATGGAAATGATGGCGGTGGACCCGGTGGCGCGCGTGGTCGCGCCGCGCTTCTGGGGCGGCGTGATCTCGATGCCGCTGCTCGCGGCGCTTTTTTCCGCGATGGGCATCTTCGGCGGCTACCTGGTGGGCGTCGTCCTGATCGGCGTGGACGAGGGCGCGTTCTGGTCGCAGATGCAGGCGGCCGTGGACGTGCGCGAGGACATCCTGAACGGCGTGATCAAAAGCGTCGTGTTCGGCTTCGCCGTGTCGCTCATCGCGGTGTTCGAGGGCTTCGACGCGACGCCCACCGCCGAGGGCGTCTCGCGCGCCACCACGCGCACCGTGGTCACGTCCTCGCTCGCCATCCTCGCGCTGGATTTCGTGCTCACCGCGCTCATGTTCACCGGAGGGAATTGAAGATGACCCGTTCTACCATCGACCTTTGGGTCGGCGTCTTCGTGGCCATCGGCCTGGCGGCGCTCCTCTTTCTCGCGCTCAAGGTGGGCAACCTCGCCTCGTTCTCGACCGCGGAGACCTACCGCATCGAGGCGCGCTTCTCCAACATCGGCGGCCTCAAGGTGCGCGCGCCGGTGAAGAGCGCCGGCGTCGTGGTCGGCCGCGTGTCCGAGATCGGCTTCGACAACGAGTCCTACGAGGCGGTGGCGGTGTTCACCGTCGACGCGCGCTACCGCTTCCCGCGCGACACGAGCGCCCAGATCCTCACCTCGGGGCTGCTCGGCGAGCAGTACATCGGTCTCGCCGCCGGCGCGGACGAGCGCATGCTCAAGGACGGCGAGCGCCTGCGTCTGACGCAGTCCGCGGTGGTGCTGGAAAACCTGATCGGGCAGTTCTTCACGAGCAAGGCCGCCGAGGGCGGCGACGGGAAGCCCGGGAAATGACGGCGCGCCTGCTGCTGGCCGCGCTGGCGCTCGCCGCTGCGGGCTGCGCCACGAACGGCGACCCGCGCGATCCGCTGGAGGGCCTGAATCGCGGCGTGCAGGCCTTCAACGACGTGCTCGACGAGAACGCGCTGCAGCCGGCCGCGCGCCTGTACCGGAACGTGACGCCGTCGGGCTTTCGCGACGGCGTGCGCAATTTCTTCAACAACCTCGACGACCTGTACATCGGCGCGAACAATCTGCTGCAGGGCAAGGTCGAACAGGCCATGAGCGACCTGATGCGCGTGGCGGTCAACACCACCTTCGGGTTCTTCGGCATCATCGACTGGGCGAGCGACATGGGGCTGGAGAAGCACAACGAGGACTTCGGCCAGACGCTGGCGCGCTGGGGCGTGGGCAGCGGGCCCTACCTCGTCCTGCCCCTGCTCGGCCCCTCCACGCTGCGCGACACGGCGGCGCTCCCCGTGGACTGGGAAGGCGACCCGGTGCAGTGGCACACGCCCGTGGACGAGCGCAACGCGCTCACCCTGGGCCGCACCGTCGCGCGGCGCGCCGACCTGCTCGACGCGAGCCGCACGCTGGAGGAGGCCGCGCTCGACCGCTACGTGTTCCTGCGCGAGTCGTGGCTGCAGCGCCGCAGGAGCCTGGTTTACGACGGCCGGCCGCCGCGAGAGCGGCCGCCCGCGGAATGAGGAGACCCCCGATGACACGCATGCTGGCCGCTGCACTGGCGCTCGCCGCGGGCGCGGCGCTCGCCGAGCCGACCGCGCCCGACGCGCTGGTGAAGGACGTGATGCTGGACATCCAGCGCATCGTCGTCGCCGACAAGTCGCTGCAGGACGGCGATCGCGACAAGACCATCCGCCTGATCGAGGACAAGGCGCTGCCGCACTTCAACCACGTGGGCATGACGGCGCTTGCCGTCGGCGTGGCCTGGCGCAAGGCGACGCCCGAGCAGAAGCAGCGCCTGTCGGAGGCGTTCCGCACGCTGCTCGTGCGCACCTACGCGAGCTCGCTGAGCACCTTCGGCGACCAGAAGTTCGATTTCCGCCCGCTGCGCATGAAGCCCGACGACGACGTCGTCACGGTCGAGGTGCGCGTGCTGCAGTCCGGCGCCCAGCCCATCCCGGTCGAGTACGACATGGAGAAGACCGCGCGCGGCTGGAAGGTCTACGACGTGCGCGTCGGCGGCATCAGCCTGGTGGTCAACTACCGCACCGAGTTCGCCAACATCGTGCGCGACAAGGGGCTCGACGGCCTGGTCGCCGCGCTCGAGGAGAAGAACCGCTCGCTCGAGAAGCCGCGCGCGGCCGCCGCGAAATGATCCGCGTCGAGGGCGAGCGGCTCTACGTCACGGGCGCGGCGACGATCGCCAGCGCGACCGGGCTGCTCGAGGCGGCGCGCGCGCCGCTCGCCGGCGGCGTGCGCCGCGTCGACCTGGGCGAGGTCACAGAGCTCGACTCGTCGCTGCTCGCGGTGCTCTTCGCCTGGATGCGCGAGGCGAAGTCGCAGGGCCGCGCGCTCGAGTTCTCCCGGCTGCCGGCGGACCTGAAGAGCCTCGCGCGCCTGTACGGCGTGTCCGAGCTCCTGCCGGAAGACTCCGCCGCCTGATCCCCGCCCTCGAGGTCCGCGACGTCGAAAAGCGCTACGGCGCGCTGCGCGCGCTCGCCGGGGTGACGCTCGAGGTGCGCCAGGGCGAGTTCTTCGGGCTGCTCGGCCCGAACGGCGCCGGCAAGACGACGCTGATCAGCATCGTGGCGGGCCTTTCGCGCGCGAGCGCCGGGCGCGCCGCGGTGATGGGCGCCGACGTGGTGGCCGACTACCGGCGCGCGCGGCGCGCGCTGGGCGTGGTGCCGCAGGAGCTGGTGTTCGATCCCTTCTTCACGGTGCGCGAGACGCTGCGCCTGCAGTCGGGCTACTTCGGCCTGCGCGCGAACGACGCCTGGATCGACGAGGTGATGCACCACCTCGACCTCACCGCGAAGGCCGACGCCAACATGCGCTCGCTCTCCGGCGGCATGAAGCGGCGCGTGCTGGTCGCGCAGGCGCTCGTGCACAAGCCGCCGGTGATCGTGCTCGACGAGCCCACCGCCGGCGTGGACGTCGAGCTGCGCCAGGGCCTGTGGCAGTTCGTGCGGCGCCTGAATCGCGACGGGCACACGATCGTGCTCACCACGCACTACCTGGAGGAGGCCGAGGAGCAGTGCGGCAGGATCGCCATGCTCAAGGCCGGGCGCATCGTGGCCCTGGACACGACGCGAAACCTGCTGGCGAGCTTTGCCGGGCCGCATCCCGCGGACCTCGAGGACGTGTTCCTGCACCTCATGCAGAAGCACTAGGACGCATGACGGGCTTCGCGACGCTGTTCTACAAGGAGCTGCTGCGCTTCTGGAAGGTGGCCTTCCAGACCGTGGCCGGGCCGGTGCTCTCCGCGCTCCTGTACCTCGTCATCTTCGCGCAGGCGCTCGGCGACCGCGTGCGGATGTTCGACGACGTGCCCTTCACCGCGTTCCTCGTGCCGGGGCTCGTGATGATGAGCGTGCTGCAGAACGCGTTCGCCAACAGCTCCTCCAGCCTCATCCAGTCCAAGGTCACGGGCAACCTCGTCTTCGTCCTGCTCGCGCCGATCTCGAGCGCCGAGTTCTTCGCCGCCTACGTGCTCGCCGCGGTGGCGCGCGGCCTGATGGTGGGCGCGGGGGTGCTCGCGGTCACCGTCTGGTTCGTCGAGCTGCGCCTCGCCGCGCCGCTCTGGGCGCTCGCCTTCGCCGCCCTCGGCGCGGCGCTGCTCGGCGTGCTGGGCCTGCTCGCGGGCCTGTGGGCGGAGAAGTTCGACCAGATCGCGGCCTTCCAGAACTTCCTCGTGCTGCCGCTCACCATGCTCTCCGGCGTGTTCTATTCCATCCAGGCGCTGCCGCCGCTCTGGCAGACGGTCTCGCACCTCAACCCCTTCTTCTACATGATCGACGGCTTCCGCTACGGCTTCTTCGGCGCGGCCGACGTCGCGCCCGCCGCGAGCCTCGCCGTGGTCGCGGTAAGCTTGGCGCTCGCGTCGGCGCTCGCGCTGCGGCTGCTGGCGAGCGGCTACAAGATCAGGACCTGAGCATGGTGACACCGGAAAGCATCGAAGCGAGCATCCGCGCCGGCCTCGAGTGCGAGCGCGTCGAGGTGATCGGCGACGGCCAGCACTTCCAGGCGCTCGTCGTCTCGGGCGCGTTCGCCGGCAGGAGCCGCGTGCAGCGCCACCAGATGGTGTACGCGGCGCTCGGCACCCGCATGCGCGAGGAAGTCCACGCGCTGTCCATGAAGACGCTCACGCCCGAAGAGCTCGCCGCCGGTGGATAAGCTGCGGATCGCCGGCGGGCGGCCGCTCGAGGGCGAGGTGCGCGTGTCGGGCGCGAAGAACGCCGCGCTGCCGATCATGGCGGCGGCGCTGCTCACCGAGGAGCCGCTCGAGCTGGAAAACGTGCCGCGCCTGATGGACGTGCGCACCATGGCGAAGCTCCTCGCGCAGATGGGCGTCGGCGTGGGGCCCCAGTCGGACGGGCACCTGCGGTTGCGCGCCGCCGAAATCAAGGAAGCGGTGGCGGCATACGAGCTGGTGAAGACCATGCGCGCCTCCGTCCTCGTGCTGGGGCCTTTGCTCGCGCGCTGCGGGCGCGCGCGCGTGTCGCTGCCCGGGGGCTGCGCGATCGGCGCGCGCCCGGTGGACCAGCACGTGAAGGGCCTGCAGGCGATGGGCGCCGAGATCAGTGTGGACCACGGCTACATGAATGCCACGGCGAAGCGCCTGCGCGGGGCGCGCATCGCGATGGACGTGGTCACCGTGACCGGCACGGAGAATCTGATGATGGCCGCGGCGCTCGCCGAGGGCACGACGATCCTCGAGAACGCGGCCTGCGAGCCGGAGGTGGTGGACCTCGCCCGGTGCCTGTCGGCGATGGGCGCGAGGATCGAGGGCGCGGGCAGCGCCACGGTGCGCGTCGAGGGCGTCGCGCGGCTCTCGGGCGCCCGGCACAGCGTGATGCCCGATCGCATCGAGACCGGGACTTACCTCGCCGCGGTGGCGGCCGCGGGCGGCAAGGTGCGCCTCACGCACGCGGCGCCGGACACCCTGGGGGCGACGCTGGAGAGGCTGCGCGAGGCGGGCGCGGCGATCTCGGTCTCGGGCGGCGACATCGCGATCGAGATGCGCGGCCGGCCCCGCTCGGTGAGCCTCACCACCGCGCCCTACCCGGGATTCCCCACCGACATGCAGGCGCAGTTCATGGCGCTCGACTGCATCGCGCAAGGCACGGGCACCATCACCGAGACCATCTTCGAGAACCGCTTCATGCACGCCCTGGAGCTGCAGCGCCTGGGCGCCGACATCGCCATTCACGAGAACACCGCCGTGGTGCGCGGCGTCGAGCGCCTGCAAGGCGCCGCCGTGATGGCCACCGACCTGCGCGCCTCGGCGAGCCTCGTGGTCGCGGGACTCGTGGCCCACGGCGAGACGCTCATCGACCGCATCTACCACCTCGACCGCGGCTACGAAGCGCTCGAGGCGAAGCTCGCGGCCCTGGGCGCCAGGATCTCGCGAGTGCGCTAAAATCCCGTTCCGAATCAAGCAGGAGGGGCCCTTCGGGGCCTTTTTTCATTTGCCCCATGACCGGCATCGGCATCGCGCTTTCCAAGGGACGGATCCTCGAGGAGACGGGGCCGCTGCTCGCGCGCGCCGGCCTTAGCCCGCGCGAGGACCCGGAGCGCTCCCGCAAGCTGATCATCCCCACGAGGCGCCGCGGCGTGAGCCTGGTCATCGTGCGCGCTTCCGACACCCCTACCTACGTCGCGCAGGGCGCGGTGGACCTGGGCATCGCGGGCAAGGACGTGCTCGCCGAGCACGGCGGCGAGGGTCTCTACCAGCCGCTCGACCTCGGCATCGCGCGCTGCCGCATGATGGTGGCGGTGCGAAAAGGCTTCGACTACGCGGGCGCCGTGCGCCAGGGCGCGCGCCTGCGCGTGGCCACCAAGTACGTGCGCCTGGCGCGCGAGTTCTTCGCCGACAAGGGCGTGCACGTGGACCTGATCCGGCTCTACGGCTCGATGGAGCTCGCGCCGCTCATGGGGCTCGCCGACGCGATCGTCGACCTCGTCTCCACGGGCAAGACGCTGAAGGCGAACGACCTCGTGGCGGTCGAGGAGATCATGCCGGTGTCCTCGCGCCTCATCGTCAACCAGGCGGCGCTGAAGACCCGGCGCGCGCAGCTGCAGCCGCTCATCGACGCCTTCGCGACGGCGGCGCGCCCATGAAGCTGCGGCGCCTGTCCACGGCGCAGGCCGGCTTCGACGCCGAGCTGGAGGCGCTCACCCGCTACGAGGCCGCGCAGGACGAGGCGGTCGAGTCGGCGGTGCGCGCCATCATCGCCGACGTGCGCGCGCGCGGCGACGCGGCGGTGCTCGAGTACACGAGGAAATTCGACCGCGTGCCGGCGGGATCCATGGCCGGGCTGGAAGTGCCGCGCGCGCGGCTCGAGGCGGCGCTCGCGGCGCTGCCCGCGGCGCAGCGCGAAGCGCTCGAGACCGCGGCGGCGCGCGTGCGCGCCTTCCACGAGCGCCAGCGCGCCGAGTCCTGGGAGTTCACCGACGCCGAGGGCACGCGTCTCGGCCAGCGCGTGACGCCGCTCGAGCGCGTGGGCGTGTACGTGCCGGGCGGCAAGGCGGCCTACCCCTCCACCGTGCTCATGAACGTGATCCCGGCCAGGGTGGCGGGCGTGGGCACGATCGTCATGACGAGCCCGAACGCCGAGCCGATGGTGCTCGCGGCGGCCGCGCTCGCGGGCGTGGACCGCGTGCTCGCCATCGGCGGGGCGCAGGCCGTGGCCGCGCTCGCCTACGGCACGGCGAGCGTGCCGCGCGTGGACAAGATCGTCGGGCCCGGCAACGCCTACGTGGCGGCGGCCAAGCGCCAGGTGTTCGGGCAGGTGGGCATCGACATGATCGCCGGCCCTTCCGAGATCCTCGTCATCGGCGACGGCGCGGCGCCGGCGGACTGGGTCGCGCTCGACCTCTTTTCCCAGGCCGAGCACGACGAGGTGGCGCAGGCGATCCTCCTCTCGCCCTCGAAGGCCTATCTGGACGAGGTGGAGGCGGCGATCGCAAAGCTCCTGCCCACGCTCGCGCGGCGCGAGGTGGCGCAAGCCTCGCTCGCCGCACGCGGGGCGCTCATCCAGACGCGCAGCCTCGAGGAGGCCTGCGCGCTCGCCGACCGCATCGCGCCCGAGCACCTGGAGCTCGCGGTCGCCGAGCCCGGGGCGCTCCTCGGCCGGCTGCGCCACGCCGGCGCGATCTTCCTCGGGCGCTGGAGCTCGGAGGCGATCGGCGACTACTGCGCGGGGCCCAACCACGTGCTGCCCACGGCCGGCACCGCGCGCTTTTCCTCGCCGCTCGGCGTCTACGACTTCCAGAAGAGGACGAGCGTGATCGAGGTGTCGGCAGGCGGCGCCCGCACGCTGGGGCGCGTGGCGGCGACGCTTGCCGAGGGCGAGGGGCTGGAGGCGCACGCGCGCTCGGCGCAGGCGAGGTTCCGGTGACGCCCGACAAGCTCGTCCGCCCCGAGATCCTCGCGCTCAAGGCCTATCACGTCGCCGACGCCGGCGGCATGGTGAAGCTCGACGCGATGGAGAATCCCTACGCGCTGCCCGCGGCGCTGCGGCGCGAGCTCGCGGAGCACCTCGCGCGCGTGGACCTCCACCGCTACCCGGACCCTACGGGCCGCAAGCTGCGCGCGCTGCTGGCGAAGAAGATGGAGGTGCCCGCGGGCATGGAGATCCTGCTCGGCAACGGCTCGGACGACCTCATCCAGATCGTCACGCTCGCCTGCGCGCGTCCCGGCGCGGCGATGATGTACCCGGCGCCGACCTTCGTCATGTACCAGATGAACGCGACGCTCACGGGCATGCGCGCCCGGCCCTACGCCCTGCGCGCCGACTACACGCTCGATCGCGACGCCTTCGTCGAGCGCGTGCAGGCCGAGCAGCCCGCGCTCGTGTTCATCGCCTGGCCGAACAACCCGACGGGCGTGCTCTACCCGGAGGAGGACGTCGCCGCCGTGCTGCGCGCGGCGCGCGGGCTCGTGGTGCTGGACGAGGCCTACCACGTGTTCGCGCAGAAGAGCTTCCTGCCGCGCCTCGCGGAGTTTCCGAACCTCGTCGTCATGCGCACGGTCTCCAAGCTCGGGCTGGCCGGCATCCGCCTGGGCTATCTCGTCGGCCGCCCCGAGTGGATCGCGGAGCTCAACAAGGTGCGCCAGGCCTACAACGTGAACGCGCTCACGCAGGCGGCGGCCGAGTTCGTCCTCGAGCGGCTCGACGTGCTGCACGAGCAGGCGCGCCGCATCCTCGCCGAGCGCGAGCCGCTCGGCCGGGCGCTCGCCGCGCTGCCCGGGGTCACGGTGTTCCCGTCGGCGGCGAACTTCTTCCTCGTGCGCGTGCCGGACGCCGACCGCGCCTTCGAGGCGCTCCGCAGCCAGGGCGTGCTCGTGCGCAACCTCAACTCGCCGGGCCTGGAGAACTGCCTGCGCGTGACCGTGGGCACGCCGGACGAAAACCGTATACTGCTCACCGCCATGAAGGAAGCGCTGTGAGCCGCAGGGCCGAGGTCAGGCGCGACACCAAGGAGACGCAGATCCGGGTAAAGCTCGACCTGGACGGCCGCGGCGTGGCGAGGCTCGCCACGGGGCTGCCGTTCCTCGAGCACATGCTCGACCAGGTGGCGCGCCACGGCCTGCTCGACCTCGAGATCGAGGCGAAGGGCGACCTGCACATCGACGCCCACCACACGGTCGAGGACATCGGCATCACGCTGGGGCAGGCCTTCGCCCGGGCGATCGGCGACAAGGCGGGGATCCGCCGCTACGGCCACGCCTACGTGCCGCTGGACGAGGCGCTCTCGCGCGTGGTGATCGATTTTTCCGGCCGGCCCGGGCTCGAGTACCACGTCCGGTACACCCGCGCGCTGATCGGCGAGTTCGACGTGGACCTGATGCGCGAGTTCTTCCAGGGCTTCGTCAACCACGCGCAGGTGACGCTGCACATCGACAACCTGCGCGGCGACAACGCGCACCACCAGTGCGAGACGATCTTCAAGGCGTTCGCGCGCGCGCTGCGCATGGCCGCCGAGGCCGACCCGCGCGCCGCCGGCACCATCCCGTCGACCAAGGGATCGCTGTAGTTGACCATCGCGGTCGTCGATTACGGCATGGGCAACATCCGCTCGGTGTCGAAGGCCCTGGAGCGCGTGGCGCCGCGCGAGCGCGTCGCGGTCACCGCCGACCCCGCCGAGATCCGCGCCGCCGGGCGCGTGGTGGTGCCGGGGCAGGGCGCGATGCCCGACTGCATGCGGCAGCTCGCGGCGAGCGGCGCGCGCGAGGCCGTCATCGAAGCCGCGCGGGCCCGGCCCTTCCTCGGCATCTGCGTCGGCATGCAGATGCTGTTCGAGCGCGGCGAGGAGGGCGACACGGCGGGCCTCGCGCTCCTCGAGGGTCGCGTGCCGCGCTTTCCCGCGGCGCGCATGGCCGGGCTCAAGGTGCCGCACATGGGCTGGAACGAGGTGCGGCAGGCGCGCGCGCACGCGCTCTGGGAGGGGATCCCGGACGGCGAGCGCTTCTACTTCGTGCACAGCTACTATCCCGAGCCCGCGGACCGCGCCCTCGCCGCGGCCACGACCGAGTACGGCGTCGCCTTTACCTGCGCCATCGCCCGCGATAACATCTTCGCCGTGCAGTTCCACCCGGAAAAGAGCCAGGCCGCCGGGCTCCGCTTGCTCTCCAACTTCGTCCAATGGCGGCCCTAGCCCTCTAGGCTTCTGGCAGCACCGAGTGCTGATCATCCCGGCAATCGATCTGAAGGACGGCCGCTGCGTGCGCCTGAAGCAGGGCGACATGGCCACGGCCACCGTGTTCGGCGAGGATCCCGTCGCCATGGCGAAGCATTGGGCCGCGCAGGGCGCGCGGCGCCTGCACGTCGTGGATCTCAACGGCGCCGTCGCGGGCCGGCCGAAGAACGAGAAGGCGATCCGCGCGATGATCGAGGCGGTGGGCGAGGCGATGCCGATCCAGCTCGGCGGCGGCATCCGCGACCTCGACACGATCGAGAGCTACATCGACGCCGGCGTCGCCTACGTGGTGATCGGCACCGCGGCGGTGAAGAATCCCGGGTTCCTCTCGGACGCGAGCTACGCCTTTCCGGGGCGCATCATCGCGGGCCTGGACGCGAAGGACGGCAAGGTCGCGGTCGAGGGCTGGTCGAAGATGACCGGCCACGACGTGGTCGACCTCGCGAGGAAGTACGAGGACTACGGCATCGAGGCCATCGTCTACACGGACATCGGCCGCGACGGCATGATGACGGGCATCAACATCGAGGCCACGCTGCGCCTTGCGCAGGCGATCAAGATCCCCCTCATCGCCTCGGGCGGCCTGAACAGCCTGCAGGACGTGCAGGCCGTGTGCGAGAAGCTCGAGCCCGAGGGCGTGGTCGGCGCGATCACCGGGCGCGCGCTCTACGAAGGCAAGCTCGACTTCAGGAAGGCGCAGGCCGCCGCCGACAAGGCGGCCGCCCGGTAGGCGGGCCATGGGCCTCGCCAAGCGCGTCATTCCCTGCCTCGACGTCACCGCCGGGCGGGTGGTGAAGGGCGTGAACTTCGTCAGCCTGCGCGACGCCGGCGACCCGGTGGAGATCGCCGCGCGCTACGACGCGGAAGGAGCGGACGAGCTCGCCTTCCTCGACATCACCGCGAGCTCCGACGGGCGCGACATCCTGCTGCACGTGATCGAGGCGGTGGCTTCGCAGGTCTTCATTCCGCTCACCGTGGGCGGCGGCGTGAGGAAGGTCGAGGACGTGCGGCGGCTGCTCAACGCCGGCGCGGACAAGGTCTCCATCAACACCGCCGCCGTGCAGAATCCGGCCCTGGTCGAGGAGGCCTCCGGCAAGGTGGGCAACCAGTGCATCGTGGTGGCGATCGACGCCAAGCGCCGCGCGCAGGGCGGCTGGGAGGTGTACACGCACGGCGGGCGGCGGCCGACGGGGCTGGATGCCGTGGACTGGGCGCGGCGCATGCAGGCCGCGGGCGCCGGGGAGATCCTGCTCACCAGCATGGACCGCGACGGCACGCGCGACGGCTTCGACCTCGAGCTCACGCGCGCGGTGAGCGACGCGGTGGGCGTGCCGGTGATCGCCTCGGGCGGCGTGGGCACGCTCGAGCACCTCGCGCAAGGCGTGCTCGAGGGCAGGGCCGACGCGGTGCTCGCGGCGAGCGTGTTCCACTTCGGCGAGTTCACCGTGCGCGAGGCAAAGGAGCACATGCGCGGCCGCGGCATCGAGGTGCGCCTGTGAGCTGGCTCGACGAGGTGCCCTGGGGCGAGGACGGCCTGATCACGGCGGTCGCGCAGGACGCGGCCTCGGGCAGGATCCTGATGGTCGCCTGGATGAACCGCGAGGCGCTCGCGGCCACCGTGGAAAAGGGCGAGGCCGTGTACTGGTCGCGCTCGCGCCGGCGCCTGTGGCACAAGGGCGAGGAGTCCGGTCACGTGCAGAAGGTGACGGAGGTGCGCCTGGACTGCGACGCCGACGCCGTGCTCCTGCAGGTGGAACAAGCGGGCGGCATCGCGTGTCACACCGGGCGCGAGCGCTGCTTCTATCGAAAACTCGACAACGGGAGATGGGTGAGCACGGATCCGGTGCTGAAGGACCCGAAGCTCATCTACGGCGAAAAATGAAACTCGGACTGGCCGAAACGCTGGAGCGCATCGCCGCCACGATCGAGGCGCGAAAGGGCGGCGACGCGGAAAAGTCCTACGTCGCGGGCCTGCTCGGCCCCGACGAGGACGCGGTGCTGAAGAAGATCGGCGAGGAGGCGACCGAGACGGTGCTCGCCGCTAAGGGCGGCGACCGCCTGCACCTCGTGCGCGAGACCGCGGACCTTTGGTTCCACTGCCTGATCCTCCTCGCGCGCCACGGCCTCGGCCCCGGCGACGTGCTCGCCGAGCTGCACCGGCGCGAGGGCATCTCGGGCATCGACGAGAAGGCGGCGAGAAAGAAGCGATGAGCGACGCGAGCTGCCTCTTTTGCAGGATCGTGCAGGGCGCGATCCCCTCGCAGAAGGTGTACGAGGACGACGACGTGCTCGCCTTCCACGACATCCGCCCGGCGGCGCCGGTGCACTTCCTCATCATCCCCAAGGAGCACGTGCCGACGCTGTACGAGGCCGGCATGGCGCAGCACCGCGCGCTCGGCAAGATGCTCGCGCTCGCCGGCGAGCTCGCGCGCAAGGAAGGCGCGGCCGACGGCTTCCGCACCATCATCAACACCGGCCGGGTCGGGCATCAGGAGGTGTATCATCTCCACATGCACGTCATCGGCGGGCCGCACCCGCTCGGGCCGATGATCCTGAAACAGAAATAGGAGGGCCTATGGGCTCGTTCAGCATCTGGCACTGGCTGATCGTCCTCGTCATCGTGATGCTCGTGTTCGGCACGAAGAAGCTCCGGAACATCGGCACGGACCTCGGCGGCGCGGTGCGCGGCTTCAAGGACGGCATGCGCGAGGGCGGGCAGAAAGCCGAGGACGCCGGCGCGGCGCCGCAGGTCACGGGCAAGACCGTCGAGGGCGAAGTGAAGTCCAAGACCGAGTCGAAGGCCTAGCGGCTTTCGCCCCGCCGTGAGCACACGGGCGCCTGCGGGCGCCCTTTGTTTCTGAGACGCCGCGCATGTTCGACCTGGGATTCTCCGAGCTGATGGTGATCGCGCTGGTGGCGCTCGTGGTCATCGGCCCCGAGCGCCTGCCGAAGGTCGCGCGCACGGTCGGCCACCTCGCCGGGCGGCTGCAGCGCTACGTCGCCGACGTGAAGGCCGACATCAACCGCGAGGTCGAGCTCGAGGAGCTGCGCAAGATGCGCGACTCGATGCAGAGCGCGGCGAGCGAGATGCAGTCGAGCTTCGATGCCGAAGTGCGCAGTGCTGAGTCGGAACTGAACGCAGCTGCCGAGGCTGGATCCGAGTCCCATACGTCGACCCCGCCAAAAGCGGCGGGGTCGATCGAAGAAAAGCAAGAGCAGAAAGCGTGAGCGCCTCGACGCAGGAAACGTTCATCTCCCACCTGATCGAGCTGCGCCAGCGCGTGGTGCGCGCGCTGCTCGCCTTCGGCGCGGTGTTCATCGCCATCTTCGCCTGGCCGGGCGCCGCCGCGGTGTACGACTTCCTCGCCGCGCCGCTGATGACCGCGCTGCCCGAGGGCGCGAAGATGATCGCCACCGGCGTGGTGACGCCGTTCCTCGTGCCGATGAAGGTGACGGCGCTCGTCGCGTTCATGATCGCGCTGCCCTACCTGCTCTATCAGGCCTGGGCCTTCGTCGCCCCGGGCCTGTACGAGCACGAGAAGCGCCTCGTGCTGCCGCTGGTGGTCGCGAGCACGATCCTCTTTCTCCTCGGCGTGGCGTTCTGCTACTACTTCGTGTTCGGCAAGGTGTTCGCCTTCATCAACGAGTTCGCGCCGAAGTCGATCACGCCGGCGCCCGACATCGAGGCCTACTTCAGCTTCGTCATCACCATGTTCCTCGCCTTCGGCATCACCTTCGAGATCCCGATCGTGGTGCTGGTGCTGGTGCGCTTCGGCCTGGTGAGCGTGGAGAAGCTGCGCGAGGCGCGGCCCTACGTGATCGTCGGCGCCTTCGTCATCGCGGCGATCATCACGCCGCCCGACGTGCTCTCGCAGTTCATGCTCGCGGTGCCGATGTGCCTGCTCTACGAGGCGGGGCTGTTCCTCGCCCGCTTCGTGGGCAAGCGCGCCGCGGAGGCGAAGGCCTCCGCGGAGATGGCCGAAGAGTAGCAGCCGGTGCCCCAGCTCGAAGTCGCCGGGCAGCCGCTCGAGCAGGTGCTGCTCGTCGTCTCGCTGCTGCTGGTCGTCTCGGTGATCGGCAGCCGCTTCTCGGCGACCGCCGGCGTGCCGGCGCTGCTCGTGTTCCTCGGCATCGGCATGCTCGCCGGGTCCGAGGGGCCGGGCGGCATCGAGTTCACGAGCTATCCGCTCGCCTTCGGCATGGGCAGCCTCGCGCTCGCCTTCATCATCTTCGACGGCGGGCTGCGCACGCAGTGGCAGAGCGTGCGGCCCGTGATCGGGCCGGGGGTGTCGCTCGCCAGCGCCGGCGTCATCGTCACCGCGGCGGCCACCGCGGGGCTCGCGTGGCTGGCGCTCGACCTCACCTGGACGCAGGCGCTGCTCATCGGCGCGATCGTCTCCTCGACGGACGCCGCGGCGGTGTTCAGCGTGCTGCGCGCGCGCAGCCTGTCGCTCAAGGGGCGCGTGCGGCGGCTGCTCGAGTTCGAATCGGGCAGCAACGACCCGATGGCGGTGCTGCTCACCGTGTCGGTGCTCGCCTACGCGACGGGCTCGGCGGGCGGCGCGGCGGGCCTCGCGACGATGTTCACGGCGCAGATCGTGCTCGGGCTGGCCTTCGGCTGGCTGGGCGGCAAGCTCACCATCTACGTGATCAACCACGTCGGCGTCGAGTACGAGGGGCTCTACAGCGTGCTGCTGTTCGCGTTCGTCATCCTGCTGTTCAGCACCACCTCGGTGCTCGGCGGCAGCGGCTTCCTCGCCGTCTACGTCGCCGGGCTGCTGGTGGGCAACGCGCGGCTGCTGCACAAGTCGAGCCTGCTCAAGTTCCACGACGGCATCGCCTGGATCGCGCAGATCGTGCTGTTCCTGATCCTCGGGCTGCTCGTCTTCCCCTCGCAGCTGCCGCCCATGTGGCTCGAGGGCCTGCTGCTCGCGCTCTTTCTCATGCTCGTCGCGCGGCCGCTCAGCGTGCTTGCGGCGGCGCCGACGCGCGCGCTCGGCTGGCGCGAGCGCCTGTTCGTGTCCTGGGTGGGCCTGCGCGGCGCGGCGCCGATCCTGCTCGCCACCCTGCCCTGGGGCGTGGGCCTGCCGAACGCCGAGTACTACTTCAA
>JBFWWT010000017.1:54201-56665 GCA_050246035.1 Burkholderiales bacterium | reverse complement strand
CGGTGGAAGCAGTCCTCGGCCGCGCCGAGCGCGCCCCAGGCGATGCCGTATCTTGCGGAGTTGAGGCAGGTGAAGGGGCCTTTCAGGCCCCTCACTTCCGGGAAGGCGTTTTCTTCGGGCACGAAGACGTTGTCCATCACGATCTCGCCGGTGACCGAGGTCCTCAAGCCCACCTTGCCGTGGATCTTCGGCGCGGACAGGCCCTTCATGCCTTTCTCCAGCACGAAGCCGCGGATCTCGCCCACGTTGCCCTTCTCGTCCACTTCCTTCGCCCAGACGACGAAGACGTCGGCGAGCGGCGAGTTGGAGATCCACATCTTCTGTCCGCTCACGCTGTAGCCGCCTTGCACCTTCTTCGCGCGGCTCGCCATCGAGCCCGGGTCGGAGCCGTGGTTCGGCTCGGTGAGCCCGAAGCAGCCGATCCACTCGCCCTTCGCGAGCTTCGGGAGGTACTTCTTGCGCTGCGCCTCGGTGCCGAACTCGAAGATGGGGAGCATGACGAGCGAGCTCTGCACGCTCATCGTCGAGCGGTAGCCCGAGTCCACGCGCTCGACTTCGCGCGCGATCAGGCCGTAGGAGACGTAGTTGAGGTCCGGCCCGCCGTACTCGGCCGGGATGGTGGGCCCGAGCAGGCCCACTTCGCCCATCTCGCGAAAGACCCCGACGTCGGCCTTTTCCTCGCGGAAGGCCTCCAGCACGCGCGGGGCGAGCTTGTCGCGGCAGTAGTCGGCCGCGGCCTCGCGCACCATGCGCTCGTCCTCCGTCAGTTGCGCATCGAGCAGGAACGGATCGTCCCAGGCGAACTGCGCCTTGGGCTTTTTCTTCAACGGGGCGTTCATGTCACTTGACCCTTTCGAGAATGACCGCGAGGCCCTGTCCTACGCCGATGCAAAGCGACACCGCCGCGTAGTCGCGGCCGGACTGCTGCAGTTCCCGCGCCACGGTGAGGGCGAGCCGCGCCCCCGAGCAGCCGAGCGGGTGCCCGATCGCGATCGCGCCGCCGTTGGGGTTGACGCGCGGGTCCTTGAAGTCGACGTCCATGAGCCGCAGGCACGCTAGCACCTGGCTGGCGAAGGCTTCGTTGATCTCGATTAAGTCCATGTCCTTCAGGGCCTTCCCGGCGCGCTCGAGGGCCTTGGGGATGGCGTAGGCGGGGCCCACCCCCATGATGCGCGGCTCCACGGCCGCGGAGGCCGCGGAGAGGACCTTCGCGATGGGCTTCTTGCCGTTTCTCTCGCCCCACTTGCGGCTCGCCACCACGAGCGCGGCGGCGCCGTCGTTCACGCCCGAGGCGTTGCCCGCGGTGACCACGCCGCCTTCGAAGAGCGGCTTGAGCTTCGCGAGCGACTCCATGGTGCTGTCGCGCCGCGGGTGCTCGTCGGCCTCCACCGTGACTGCCGGGGCGTCCTTCTTCTTCTGCGGGAGCGCGATCGGCATGATCTCGCCCTTGTAGAAGCCCTCGGACTCCGCCTTGGCGTACTTCTTCTGGCTCGCGAGCGCGAATTCGTCCGCCTGCTCGCGAGAAACCTGGAAGTCCTTCGCCACGTTGTCGCCGGTCTCCGGCATCTGGTGGTCGCCGTAGAGCTTCCTGAACTTCGGGTTGGTGAAGCGGCTGCCGATCGTGGTGTCGTAGAGCTTCACGTCGCGCCCGTAGGGGGTCTCCGACTTCGCGAAGACGTAGGGCGCGCGCGACATGCTCTCCACGCCCCCGGCGATGTAGAGCTCGCCTTCGCCCGCGGTGATGGCGCGCGCGGCATCCGCCACCGCCTGCAGGCCCGAGGCGCACAGGCGGTTCACGGTGACGGCGGGCGTGGTGGGCGGCAGGCCCGCCATGAGGGTGGCGAAGCGCGCGACGTTGCGGCAGTCCTCTCCGGCTTGCGTCACGCAGCCGAGGATCACGTCGGCGATCTCCTCGGGCTTCACGCCGTTTCGCTTCACCACCTCCGCGATCACCTCGCCCGCGAGGTCGTCGGGGCGCACGGGCGCGAGCTTGCCGGCGTGCCGGCCGATGGGGGAGCGGATTCCGTCGTAGATGTAGGCGTCGAGCATTTCGATTACTCCGGGGTGAGGAGGGAGGCGCCGAGCTTCGCGCGGCGCTTGAGCCAGGGGCTCGGGCGGTAGCGGGGTTCGTTGTAGAAGGCGTGCATCGCTTCGAGCACGGCGAGGATTCTCGGGGCGCCCACGGCGTCGCCCATCGCGAGCGGGCCCTTCGGGTAGCCGAGGCCCAGCATCACCGCGCGATCGAGGTCTTCCGGCGTTGCGATGCCCTGCTGCGCGATGTCGCAGCCGACGTTCACGATGTGCGCGACCACGCGCTGGGCGACGAAGCCCGCGGAGTCGCGGATCACGCTCACCGGCACGCCGTCGGAGGCGAGCAGGGCGTGCGCCGCATCGCGCGCTTCCTTCGCGGTGACGGGCGTCGCCATGAGCGTACGGCGCTTGGCGAAGCCGAAGAGCGGATCCA
>JBFWWT010000017.1:27004-54101 GCA_050246035.1 Burkholderiales bacterium | reverse complement strand
GCCATCGCGGTCACCGAGAGGGAAGAGGTGTTCGAGGCGAGGATGCAGTCCTCGGCGACGATGCCCTCCAGCTCCCGAAAGAGCTTGCGCTTCGCTTCCAGCTCCTCGACGATCGCCTCGACGACGAGGTGGCAGCCCTTGAAGGCCGCGGTGGCGTCCGCGATCTCGATGCGCCCGAGCGCGGCGTCGGCGTCGGCCTGCGCCATGCGGCCTTTGGCCACCTGGTTGCCGAGGGCCTTCGCGATCGCGTCCTTCGCCTTCTGCGCGGCCCCGGGCAGCGCGTCGAACACGCGCACGCGCGCGCCGCACTGGGCGAGCACCTGCACGATGCCGCGGCCCATGGTGCCGCTGCCGGCCACGCCGGCGGTGAGGTCGCTGCGGGAGACGTCGAGCATGGGGGGAAAGACCGAAAAAGCCGATTCTATCCGCGCGGGGCCCGAGGCTATAATCCCCCGCACAAAACCGATAATCGAAGCAAGGAGGCGGCCATGAAATACCGCAAGATCCTGCTCGCTTACAACGGCTCGGCGGAGGGGAAGCGCGCGCTCCTGGAGTGCGCGGAGCTCGCGAACTTCCTGGGGGCGGAGACGCACCTGCTCGCGGTGGCCAGCATGCCGCCGAGCCTCTTCCTCACGGAAGGCTTCGTGCCGGAAGAGCTGCTGGAGGAGGAAAAGAAGCGCACGCAGACGGTGCTCGACGAGGGCATCGCCACTCTGCAGCAGCAGGGCTTCAAGGCGAGCGGGCATCTCGCCGTGGGCGAGCCGGTGGAGGAGATCTGCCGGCTGGCGAAGGAGCTCGCGGTGGACCTCATCGTGCTCGGCCACAACCAGAACACGTCCTTCGCCGCGCGCTGGTGGAAGGGGTCGGTCGGGGCCTCGCTCCTCGACTACGCGCCCTGCAGCATCCTGATCGCGATGTCGCGCGGCACCTAGAACGGGAAGACCACATGGAGAGTTTCGGACACCAGGGGCGCCTGGAGGACGAGCGCATGCTCAAAGGCGCCGGGCGCTACGTCTCGGACTGGACGCTGCCCGGGCAGGCATACGGGCATTTCGTGCGCTCGGACCGCCCGCACGCGAAGATCGTCGCCATCGACGCCGAGGCGGCCAGGGCGATGCCCGGCGTGATCGCGGTGATCACGGGCGAGGAGCTCGCCCAGGCCGGCCTGAAGGAGATTCCCGCGGCCGCGCCCTTCAAGTGGAGCGACGGCTCGGAGCAGCGCCAGGCGCTGAGGCCCTCGCTCGCGCGCGGCCGCGTGCGGCACGTGGGCGAGCCGGTGGCGCTGGTGGTGGCCGAGAGCGCGGCGCAGGCACAGGACGCGGCCGAGAGCGTGCTCGTGGACTACGAGGAGCTGCCCGCGGTGGTCACGGCGGAGGCGGCGCTCGCCGCGGGCGCGCCGCAACTCCATGAGGTCGCGCCGGGCAACCTCGCCCTCGACTTCACGGGCGGCGACAAGGCGGCCGCGGACGCCGCGTTCGCGAAAGCTGCGCGCGTGGTGAAGCTGCGCGGCTACCACACGCGCGTGGTGGGCAATCCCATGGAGCCGCGCGCGGCGATGGGCTCCTACGACCCGAAGACGGAGACCTACTACCTGCACGCGACCACGCAGGGCGTGGGCCCGATGCGCGCCCAATGCGCGGCGGTGCTCGGCGTGCCGCCCGAGAAGGTGCGCGTGGTGGCGGAGGAAGTGGGCGGCGGGTTCGGCGTGCGCTTCAACGCCTATCCGGAGTACGGCGCGCTCCTCTACGCGGCGAAGAAGCTCGGCCGTCCGGTGAAGTGGGTGGGCAGTCGCTCGGAAGTGTTCCTCGGCGACGAACAGGCGCGCGACATCGTGCACGCGGCCGAGATGGCGCTCGATGCCGAGGGGCGCATTCTCGGCATGCGCTTCGATTACCTCGCGAACCTCGGCGCCTACATCGCCTTCACCGGCACCGTGGTGAACACCATCGGCATGGTGAACGTGATCAACGGCGTCTACGACGTGCAGGCGATCCACGTGCGCGGGCGCGCGGTGCTCACCAACACGATTCCCACCGCGGCCTATCGGGGGGCGGGGCGGCCGGTCGCGTCCTACGCGCTCGAGCGCCTCGTGGACCAGGCGGCGCACGAGCTCGGCATGGACCCGGCGGAGTTCCGCCGCAGGAACCTGATCCCGGCCGCGAAGATGCCTTACAAGCAGGTGAGCGGCTTCGAGTACGACTGCGGCGACTTCCCGGGCGTGCTCGAGCAGGCAAAGCAGGAGGCCGACTGGGACGGCTTCGAGAAGCGCCGTGCCGAGAGCGCGAAGAAGGGCAGGCTGCGCGGGCGCGGCATCTCCACCTACATCGAGATGACCGCGCCGGGCGGCTTCGCGCCCTACGATCAGGTGGTGATCAACTGGGAAAAAGACGGCACGGTCACGCTGCACACGGCCACGCACAACCACGGCCAGGGCCACGAGACGACCTTCGCGCAGATCGTGGGAAAGATCTTCGGCATGCCGATCACCAAGTTCCGCCTGCGCACCTCGGAGCCGGACACGAACCTCGTCGCCAACCCCACCGGCGGCTCGCGCACGCTGCACGGCATCGGCAGCGCGATGTACTTTGCCGCACAGGAGATCGTGCAGAAGGGGCTCGACCTCGCCGCCGAGGAGCTGGAAGCGGCGAAGGCCGACCTCGAGTTCCGCGAGGGCGAATACCGCATCAAGGGCACCGACCGAAGGATCGCGATCACGGCGCTCGCGCAGAAGCACCCGGGCAAGCTCGATCTCGACTTCAAGGAGCGCCCCAAGGTGCCCGGCACCTTCCCGAACGGCTGCCACATCGCCGAGGTGGAGGTGGAGCCGGAGACGGGCGAGGTGGAGATCGTGTCCTACGTCGCCTGCGACGACGCGGGGAACCTCGTCAACGAGCAGATCGTGCACGGCCAGATGCACGGCGGCATCACTCAAGGAGCGGGGCACATCTTCCACGAGCAGGCGGTCTACGATGCGAGCGGCCAGCTCCTCACGGGGAGCTTCATGGACTACGCCATGCCGCGCCCGGGCCTCGTGGGGGGGTTGAGGATCATCGAGCACCCCGTGCCCACCGCGACCAACCCGCTCGGCGCGAAAGGCGTGGGCGAGGCGGGCGTCACGGGCTCCATGCCCTGCCTCATGAACGCGGTGATGGACGCGCTGCGCCAGGCGGGCGTCACGCACTTCGACATGCCCGCGAGCCAGGAACGCGTCTGGCGCGCCCTCCGCGAAGCCAAATCCGGCCGCCCCGCCGCACTGGCGGTGAAACAGTAATTGGGGACGGACCTCAATTTCCCCGTTGGATCGGGGAAATTGAGGTCCGTCCCCAATTAGCGCGCGCCCACGACGCGGTCCACCATTTCGCGCGCGGCGCCGAGGTAGTTGGACGGGTCGGTGAGCTTCTCGAGCGCCGCGCGGTCGAGGTGCTTGGTCACCTCCGGCACGCGGGCGAGCGCGTCGGCGAGGCTTCCGCCCTTCTCGGCGACGGCGCGGCAGGCGTCGTAGACGATGTCGTGCGCCTCGTTGCGGCCGAGGTGCGGCGCAAGGCCCATCATCACGGCCTCCGCGACGATGAGGCCGTGCGTCATGTCGAGGTTCTTGCGCATGCGCGCCTCGTCCACGATGAGGCCGTCCAGCATGAACTTCGCCTGGTGCAGCGCGCCCCCCGTGAGGATGAACGCCTGCGGCAGCGCGATCCACTCCGCGTGCCAGGGGCCGGTCGCGCGCTCGAGGTCCTGCACGAGCGCATCGAGCATCAGCCCCGCATGCTGGCGCACGGCCTTCGCCGCGGCGAGGATGAGCTCGGAGGAGATCGGATTGCGCTTTTGCGGCATGGTGCTGCTGCCGCCGCGCCCATGCACGAAGGGCTCGGCGACCTCGCCCACCTCGGTGGAGGCCATCAACATCACGTCGTAGGCGATCTTGCCGAGCGAGCCGGTGACGAGGCCGAGGAAGCCCACCGCTTCCGCGAGTCCGTCGCGCGCGGCGTGCCAGGTGGCCACGGGTTGCACGAGCTTGAGTTCCTCGCACAGCGCCTTCTGCACCGCCATGCCGCGATCGCCGAGCGAGGCGAGCGTCCCCGCGGCGCCGGCGAACTGGCCGACGAGCACGCGCGGCTTGAGTTGCGCGAGGCGCTCGGCATGCCGGTCGAGCATCGCGAGCCAGATGGCGAGCTTGTAGCCGAATGTGACGGGCAGGGCCTGCTGCAGGTGCGTGCGGCCCGCCATCGGCGTGTCGCGATAGCGCTTCGCCTGCCGGACGAGGATCGCCTGCAGCGCGGCGAGGTCCTTGCCCACGAGCTCCAGCGCATCGCGCACCTGCAGCACGACCGCCGTATCCATGATGTCCTGCGTGGTCGCGCCCCAGTGGAGGTAGCGCCCCGCCTCGCCGCACTGCGCGGCGAGCTGGCGCACGAGCGGCAGGATGGGATAGCCGACGACCTCGGTTTCCTTCTTCAGGCGCTCGAGGTCGAGCCTCGAGGCGTCGCACTTCGCCGCGATCTCCTTGGTGGCCTGCGCGGGGATGACGCCGAGCTTGCCTTGCGCGCGAGCGAGCGCCACTTCGACCTCGGTGTAGCGCGCAAGGAGCGCCGCGTCGTCGAAGATCGCGCGCATCGCCGGCGTGCCGAAGGCGTCGCGAAAGAGCGCCGAATCGAGGACGGTGGAAGCCATGGCCGACCGAGTCTAGCGCGCCGCGCGCAGCGGCGTTACGACTTCCACTTGATCGAGCAGCCGATCGAGGGCGTCTGCGCCTTCGGCCCCTGGCCGGTCTTCGCCACCCCCACCATGGCTTCGAACAGCTCGCGTCGCGCGTCCGGCAGCGACTGCCTGCCGGATGAGTCCAGGCGACCACGGTACTGCAGCTCCAGCTTCGCGTTGAAGCCGAAGAAGTCCGGCGTGCACTGCGCGCCGTAGGCCTTCGCCACGGCCTGCGTCTCGTCGAGGACGTAGGGGAAGTGGAAGCGCTTCTCGCGCGCCACGCGCACCATGCTGTCGAACGAGTCCTCCGGATACTCGATGGGATCGTTCGACATGATCGCGATCGAGCCGATGCCGTGCTGCGCGAGCTCGCTGCAGTCGCGCACGATCTTGTCGATCACCGCCTTCACGTAGGGGCAGTGGTTGCAGATGAACATGACCAGCAGCCCGTTCGGGCCGCGCGCGGAGGCGAGCGTGTGGCGCTGGCCGTCAGTGCCGGGCAGGTCGAAGTCGACGGCCTTCCAGCCGAAGTCGCAGACTTCTGATTCGGTGCGGACCATGGCGCAATGATACGCCGCCGGACCGCGCGGGCGCGCCGCTACGGTCGAATCGCGAGGAACCGGGCTTCGAACTCCGCCCGGCGCGCCCGCTGTCCGAGGCTGTACTTCCCATTGCGCGGCGTCACGGCGACATATTGAGCTAGCGCGAGGCGGGCGCGAACCGCCTTGTACGATCGAAGAAACGGCGCAGTCTGGCGCAGAAGCTCCAGGGCCTGGCGGCTGGATACCTGGTAATTGAACGCCGGCGAATGGCGAGGGCTGTAGGTCCTCTTCGTCGTGATCCGCCCGGTGCCCACCGCGCGCCTGACAAAGCGCAGCAAGGCAAGATCGTTGTTGCTGATGGACACCACGAGCCGGCGATTCTCGTTGCGATGCAGCCGGGTAAGCGTGACCGTGCCCTCGCCGTCGATGAGTCCGGCCAGATAGCCAGCGATCGTCGGGTCGAGTCGCGCGGGGGTCACCCGAGCACTAACGCATGGCAAGCGAAAAAGAATACGGCCACCTTTCGGTGGCCGCGAGATTGGTGGAGGCGGCGGGACGGCTGTTCCACCCCTTTCGGGGCGGGCCGGACTATGCCTTCATCCCGTTGCCGGGATGCGGGGCGTGTTATCCGTTTCCGGATCCTAGTGCCGGCCCGCCGGTTGCCCGGATCGGCCGGTCTATGAGTCTCTACAGGGCAGGCCTGAGGTTGGCCCTCTACCTACCCCTCGGCGTTGCCATGCCGCTGTTGCCGCGGCTGCAGGGTTCGCCGATGTGAGCCCCGTTATTCACTCTGCCCTCACGGGCAGAGGCGACCAGTACTGATCGAACCCGCGTCCGCAAGCCCTCGGCAGTCAGGACTACATGCTTAGCCTGGTAGTTTGAGCTTCGCCTCGCACCCGCCCACCGGCAGGCTGATGCTCGGCTAGCCGCTTCGACGGATCCCCCGGGCCAAGCGGCCAGACCCGGGAGAGAGGCTGGTGTGAATGACGCTGCACCCCTTTCGGGGCCTAGCCCACCAGCAGGCTAGTGCAGCGTCTCGCCGGTGTTAGGCGGCGAGAGCGAAACGCTCGTCGTTGGCGTTTGTAGTGTTTCCAGATGGATTTACGAGGTCACTGGTCCTCGGCATGCCCTGCGCTGCGTCGAAACCCGCGTCGAAACCAGGTCGCCCCCGTTTCGTTGCGTGACGCATTGTCTCATATGGGGGCTAGAGCAGCGCGATCAAGTCCCTCGGATGCGCGATCACCGCGTCGGCCTTCCAGTCGCTCGGTCCGGCGTGCTCCGGGTGATGGTAGCCCCACTCGACGGCGATGCCGCGCATGCCCGCGGCGTGCGCGGCCTGGATGTCGCGCAGGTCGTCGCCCAGGTAGACGCAGTCGGCCGCGGAAAGCTGCAGGTGCTCGAGCGCGTGCTGCATCGGCGCCGGGTGCGGCTTGATGTGCGGCGTGGTGTCGCCGCTCACCACGCAGGCCGGTCGCAGGCCCAGGGCCTCGACGACGCGGTCGGTGAAGCGCGTCGCCTTGTTGGTGACGATGCCCCAGGCGATCGCGCGGCGCCCGAGCTCCTCGAGCAGCTCGGCGATGCCGGGGAAGAGCCTGGTCTCCACGCAGGTGCGCTCGCGATAGGCCTCGAGGAACGCCTCGCGCAGCGCCTCGTACTCCTCGTCGCCCGGCTTCACGCCGAAGCCCGCGTGCACCAGCCCGCGCGCGCCCGCCGAGGCGAAGCGCCGCAGCCGCTCGAGCGGCAGGGCCTCGAGCCCCTGGTCGACGCGCAGGCGGTTGAGCGCCGCCGCGAGGTCCGGCGCCGTGTCGGCGAGCGTGCCGTCCAGGTCGAAGAGGACGGCGCGGCTAGGCATCGCGCACGCAGGCGAGCAGGTAGTTCACGTCGCAGTCCGGCCCGAGCGCGTAGCGGCGCGTGAGCGGGTTGTAGGTCATGCCGACGAGCTCGGCTTCGCGCAGCCCCGCGTCGCGGCACCAGCGCGAGAGCTCGGAGGGCCGAATGAAGCGCGCGTAGTCGTGCGTGCCCTTCGGCAGGAGCTTGAGCACGTACTCGGCGCCGATCACCGCGAACAGATACGACTTCGGATTGCGATTGATCGTAGAGAAGAACGCGCGGCCGCCGGGCTTGAGGAGCCGCGCGCAGGCCGCGACCGCGCTCGCCGGATCTGGGACGTGCTCGAGCATCTCCATGCAGGTGAGCACGTCGAAGGCCCCGGCGTGCTGCGCAGCGAATTGCTCCGCGGAGGCGAGCTCGTACTCCACCTCGAGGACGCTTTCCAGCAGATGCAGCTGCGCGACCTTGAGCGGCTTCTCGGCGAGATCGATCCCCGTCACGCGCGCGCCGCGGCGCGCCATCGCCTCGGCGAGGATGCCGCCGCCGCAGCCCACGTCGAGCGCCCGCGCGCCCTCGAGCCGCGCGTGGCGCGCGATCCACTCCAGGCGCAGCGGATTGATCCTGTGCAGCGGCTGGAACTCGCCCTCGGGATCCCACCAGCGGTGGGCGAGGTCGCTGAACTTGGCGAGCTCGGCGGGGTCGGCGTTAGGCGCGGCGGTCTGCATTGGCCTTTAAATACATCTCGGCTTTTTCAGCGGGAAGATTCACCCCGCTGAAAAAGCCGAGACGATAGGAGAACCGATGTGGCACGGAGCCGATTTTCGCATCAGCGCCCCATGGGTGCCAAAAAAAAGCCCCGCCTGAGCGGGGCTTCTCTCCGTCAGAGACGGATTACTTCTTCGTGCCGATGACCTCCAGCTCCACGCGCCGGTTCGGGTAGAGGCACTCGATGAGCGCCTTGCCGGTCAGGTTCGGGCAGGACTTCACGGGCTGCGTCTCGCCCTTGCCCTCGGTGTAGACGCGGTTCGGCTCGAGGCCCTTGGACACGAGGTAGGACTTCACGGCCTCGGCGCGGCGCACCGACAGCTTCTGGTTGTACTGCAGCGTGCCGATCTGGTCGGCGTGGCCGATGGCGATCACCACCTCGAGGTTGATGCCGCGGATCTGCGCCGCGAGGTTGTCGAGGCGGTCCTTGAAGTCCGGCTTGATCGCCGCCTTGTCGAAGTCGAAGAGCACGTCCGAAGCAAGGGTCACCTTCTGCGCGGCGGGCGCCGGCGCGGGCTTCGGCGCGGGCGCGGGCGCCGCCGGGGCGGGCGCCGGGGCGACCGCGGGCGCCGCGGGGGCGGGCGCTGCCGGGGCCGGTGCGGGCGCCGGCGCCGGGGCGGGGGCGGGCTCCTCGGTCGTGGCGCATCCGGTGAGCACGGCCAGCGCGATCAGCGCGCCACCCAGGCCGGCGGTTCGCAGGGTCTTGTTCAGCATGTGTTTCCTCCCGTGGCTTCTTGGTTTCAGGGGAACGGAATCGGACCTCGGGAGAAGCGCTGCATCGAGGCCCGCTAATTCGACAGTCGAGTCTGCCACAAGCGGGCGCGGGCCTGCAAGTCAGCGACGTCCACGCGCGCAAGCTGCCGATCGCGCAGCACTCGCTCGCCGGCGACCCAGACGTCCGTGACATTCTCCCGCCCGCAGGCGTAGACGAGGTGCGAGACGACGTCGTACATCGGCTGCAGAGAAAGATCGTCGAGCGACACCGCGACGAGATCCGCCGCCTTGCCCGGCACGAGGCTGCCGATGCGCGCTTCCAGCCCGAGCGCGATCGCGCCGCCCAGCGTCGCCGCGTGCAGCGCCGCGCGCGCGGGCATCGCCTCGGCGTCGCCGCTCGCGGCCTTGGCGAGCAGCGCGGCGAGGCGCATCTCCGCGAACACGTCGAGCCGGTTGTTGCTCGCCGCCCCGTCGGTGCCAAGAGCGATGTTCACCCCCGCCGCGGCCAGCCGCGCGACCGGCGCAATGCCGCTGGCGAGCTTCAGGTTGGACGACGGGCAGTGCGCGACCGAGGCGCGGTGGCGCGCGAGGAGCGCGATCTCCTCGTCGTCGAGGTGCACGGCGTGCACCGCGATCAGCGTCGGGCCGAGGAGCCCCAGTCCCGCGAGCCGCTCGAGCGGGCGCATGCCGCGCTCCGCGGCCGCGCGCTCGACCTCGTGCGCGGTCTCGTGCACGTGCACGTGCACGGGCAGCTCGAGCTCGGCCGAGAGCTGCGCGACGCGCCGGAATGTCTCGTCGGAGACCGTGTAGGGCGCGTGCGGCGCGAGGCAGAAGCTCAGCTGCGGGTGCTCGGTCCATCGGTCGCGCAGCGCGAGCCCCTGCGCGAGGTAAGACTGCGGGTCGGCGGCATAGGCGGAAGGGAACTCGATCACGATGATGCCGAGCGAGGCGCGCATGCCGGCGACGAGCGCCGCCTCCAGAGCCGCCTCCGGAAAGAAGTACATGTCATTGAAGCAGGTGACGCCGCCGCGCAGCATCTCCGCGCAGGCAAGCAGCGTGCCGTCCTTCACGAATTCCGCCGACACGTGCCGGCCTTCCGCCGGCCAGACGTGCTCCTCGAGCCAGCGCATGAGCGGCAGGTCGTCCGCGAGACCGCGCATCAGCGACATGGCGGCGTGCGTGTGCGCGTTCACCAGGCCGGGCAGCAGCGCGTGCCCCGGCAGGTCGATGCGTGCGTAGCCGGGAAAGCGGCTCGCGGCTTCCGCCGCCGGCAGCAGCGCCTCGATGCGCCCGTCGCGCACGGCCACGGCGTGGCGCTCGAGCACGGTGCCGGCCGGCTCCACCGGCACGACCCAGCGCGCGTTGATCAGCAGGTTCTCGCTCATGCGGCGCGGCGCAAACAAAAAGCCCCGCGCTCAGGCGGGGCCTCTTGCGGCGGTGCGGGCGGCGCCTAGCGGCCCGTGCCCAGCACCTCGATCTCGGCGCGGCGATTCGGCGCGAGGCAGGCGATGAGTGCCTTGCGGTCCTTCTGGTCGCACTGCGCGACCGGCAGCATCGAGCCCATGTACATCTTGCCGTAGCCGGTGGTCTCGATCTTGTTCGCGTCGGCGCCCTGGCGCACGAGGTAGGCTTTCACCGCGTCCGCGCGGCGCAGCGACAGCTTCTGGTTGTACTGCACCGAGCCGATGCGATCGGCATAGCCGTTGATGTTGATGAAGCGCAGGTCGCTGAACTCGCCGAAGCGCACCACGACCTCGCGATCGAGCGCGTCCTGCGCGGCCATGTCGAGCAGGGACTTGTCGTAGGCGAAGCGCACGTGCGCGAACACGCGCAGGGGCTTGGGCTTGGCGGGCTCGGCGACCGGCTTGGGCGCCGGCGCAGGCGCGGGCGCGGGGGCCGGCGCCGCCGCGGGGGCGGCGGGCGCAGGCGCGGGCTTCGACGGCGCGGGCGCCGGACCCGGCGCGGGCGCCGCGGCCTCTTCGGTGGTGGCGCAGCCGACCATCGCGGCGAGCGCGGCGGCGGCGAGCAGTGACTGAGCGGTCCTCCGGATCATCGTTGTTCTCCTCGCACAGAATGGCCCGGATTTAAGCACAGGCGGCGGCCGAGGTCGAGAGGGTCCGCATGCTAAAATTTCGCGTTCTCTTTCTCGCCTGATAACGGCCGTTTTTCTCCTCCAGAACAAGAGCCGCAATGGAACCGTTCGCCAAGGAAACCCTCCCCGTCAGCCTCGAGGAGGAGATGCGCCGCTCGTACCTCGACTACGCGATGAGCGTGATCGTGGGGCGCGCGCTGCCCGACGTGCGCGACGGCCTCAAGCCCGTGCACCGGCGCGTGCTCTTCGCCATGCAGGAGGCGAACAACGTCTGGAACCGCCCCTACGTGAAGTGCGCGCGCGTGGTGGGCGAGGTGCTCGGCAAGTACCACCCGCACGGCGACTCGGCCACCTACGAGGCGCTGGTGCGCATGGCGCAGGACTTCTCCATGCGCTATCCCCTGGTCGACGGCCAGGGCAACTTCGGCTCGATCGACGGCGACAACGCCGCGGCCTACCGCTACACCGAGTGCCGCCTGGCGCGTCTCACCGCCGAGATGCTCGCCGACATCGACCGGGAGACGGTCGATTTCGTGCCCAACTACGACGGCAAGGAACGCGAGCCGTCCGTGCTGCCCACGCAGGTGCCCAACCTGCTCGTCAACGGCTCCTCCGGCATCGCCGTCGGCATGGCGACCAACGTGCCGCCGCACAACCTCGGCGAGGTGGTCGACGCCTGCCTGCACCTGCTCGCGAACCCGCAGTGCGCGATCGAGGAGCTGATGAAGCTCGTGCCGGCGCCCGACTTCCCCACCGCCGGCATCATCTACGGGCTGGCCGGCGTGCACGAGGGCTACCGCACCGGGCGCGGGCGCGTGGTGATGCGCGCGCGCACGCACGTCGAGGACCTCGAGAAGGGCAACCGCCAGGCGATCGTGGTGGACGAGCTGCCCTACCAGGTGAACAAGAAGGCCCTGCTCGAGCGCATCGCCGAGCTGGTGAACGACAAGAAGATCGACGGCATCTCGGACATCCGCGACGAGTCCGACAAGGAGGGCATCCGCGTCGTCATCGAGCTGAAGCGCGGCGAGCTGCCGGAGGTGGTGCTGAACAACCTCTACAAGCAGACGCAGCTGCAGGACTCCTTCGGCATGAACATGGTCGCGCTGGTGGACGGGCAGCCGAAGCTGCTCAACCTGCACCAGCTGCTGCAGCACTTCCTTTCGCACCGGCGCGAGGTGGTGACGCGGCGCACGGTGTTCGAGCTGAGGAAGGCGCGCGAGCGCGGCCACGTGCTGGAAGGCCTCGCGGTGGCGCTGTCCAACGTCGACGAGGTGATCGCGCTCATCAAGGCCGCGCCCGCGCCGGCCGACGCCAAGCGCGAGCTGATGGCGCGCGCCTGGGCCTCGCCGCTCGTGCGCGAGATGCTCGCGCGCGCCTCGGCCGGGGACTACCGGCCCGAGGGCCTCGCGCCCGAGTTCGGCCTGAAGGAGGCGGGCTACCGCCTGTCGGAGGCGCAGGCGCAGGCGATCCTCGAGCTGCGTCTGCAGCGCCTGACGGGCCTGGAGCAGGACAAGATCCGCGAGGAGTACCGCGAGGTGATGGCGCAGATCACCGACCTGCTCGACATCCTCGCCCGCCCCGAGCGCATCACCGCGATCATCGGCGACGAGCTGAAGAAGCTGAAGGAAGCTTTCGCCGACGCGCGGCGCACCGAGATCGTGACGGTCGCCGAGGACATCTCGATCGAGGACCTGATCGCGCCGCAGGACATGGTGGTCACCTTCTCGCACGGCGGCTACGTGAAGGCGCAGCCGCTCGCCGACTACCGCGCGCAGCGCCGCGGCGGGCGCGGGCGCGCGGCCACCGCGATGAAGGAGGACGATTTCATCGAGCGGCTGTTCGTCGCGCACTCGCACGACTACCTGCTGTGCTTCTCCAGCCGCGGCATCCTCTACTGGCTGCGCGTGTTCGAGGTGCCGCAGGGCAGCCGCGCGAGCCGCGGCAAGCCCATCGTCAACGTCTTTCCGCTGCAGGAGGGCGAGAAGATCACCGCCGTGGTGCCGGTGAAGGAGTTCGACGGCGAGCACTACGTGCTCATGGCCACCGCGCGCGGGACGGTGAAGAAGACGCCGCTCGCCGAGTTCTCGCGCCCGCGCCAGGCCGGCATCATCGCGGTGAGCCTGGAGGAGGGCGATTACCTGGTGGGCAGCGTGCTCACCGACGGCAGCGCCGACGTGATGCTGTTTTCCTCCGAGGGCAAGGCGGTGCGCTTCGCGGAGAGCGAGGTGCGCCCGATGGGCCGCCAGGCCGCCGGCGTGCGCGGCATGCGCCTGCCGGCCGACGGCAGCCAGCGCGTGGTGTGCATGCTCGCGACGGGCGACGCGAACCGCAGCGTGCTCACCGCGACGGAGCAGGGCTACGGCAAGCGCACGCCGGTCGCGGAGTACCCCAAGCACGGCCGCGGCGGGCAGGGCGTGATCGCCATCCAGGCCTCCGAGCGGAACGGCCGCCTGGTGGGCGCCGTGCTCGTCGACGACAGCGACCAGGTGATGCTCATCTCCACCGGGGGCGTGCTCATCCGCATGGCGGTGTCGCAGATCCGCGAGCAGGGGCGCTCGACGCAGGGCGTGACGCTGATCGCGCTGGGCGAGGGCGAGAAGCTCGCCGGCATGGAGCGCATCGAGGAGAAGGACGAGGACGGCAACGGCGGGGACGGCAACGGCGAGGCGGGCGAGCCGCCCGCGCCCGGGGACGAGGGTCCCGCGCCGACCGTGCACTGATGTCGCGCGTCTTCAATTTCGGCGCCGGGCCGGCGATGCTGCCGGCCGAGGTGCTCGCGCGCGCCGGCGACGAGATGCTCGACTGGCACGGCAGCGGCATGAGCGTGATGGAGATGAGCCATCGCGGCAAGGAGTTCATGGCCATCGCCGCGGAAGCGGAAGCCGACCTGCGCGCGTTGCTCGGCGTGCCCGCGCACTACAAGGTGCTCTTCCTTCAGGGCGGCGCGACGCTGCAGTTCGCGCAGGTGCCCATGAACCTGCTGCGCGGCAGGGCCGCGGCGGACTACGTGGTCACCGGCGAGTGGTCGAAGAAGGCGGTGAAGGAGGCCAAGCGCTACTGCGACGCGCGCGTCGCGGCGAGCTCCGAGGACCGCCGGTTCGCCTACGCCCCGCGCGACTGGCAGGTGCGCCCCGACGCGGCCTACGTGCACTACTGCTCCAACGAGACGATCGGCGGCGTCGAGTTCCACTGGATCCCCGACACGGGCGAGGTGCCGCTCGTCGCCGACGCCTCCTCGCACTTCCTGTCGCGCCCGCTCGACGTGTCCCGGTTCGGGCTGATCTACGCCGGCGCGCAGAAGAACGCGGGGCCGGCGGGCCTCACGCTGGTACTGGTGCGCGAGGACCTGCTGGGCGGCGCGGCGCCCTTCACGCCCTCGGTGATGGACTACGGTCAGCAGGCGGAATCCGGCTCGATGCTCAATACGCCCTCGACGTACCCGATCTACGTCGCCGGGCTCGTCTTCAAGTGGCTGCGCCAGCAGGGCGGCCTCGCGGAGATCGAGCGGCGCAACATCGCCAAGGCGAAGCTGCTCTACGACGCGATCGACGCGAGCGGTTTCTACACGAACCCCGTGGACCAGGCCGACCGCTCGCGCATGAACGTGCCCTTCCGGCTGCCCGACGAGCGCCTCGACGCGCCGTTCCTCAAGGGCGCGGAGGAGCACGGCCTCGCGCAGCTGAAGGGCCACCGCTCGGTCGGCGGCATGCGCGCCTCGATCTACAACGCGATGCCGCTGGAAGGCGTGCAGCGCCTCGCGGAGTACATGCGGGAGTTCGCGACCCGGCATGGCTGAGCCCGCCGGCACATTCGAGGTCCTGGTCCTCAACCAGGTATCGCAGGCCGGATTGCAGCAGCTGCCCGCCGAGCGTTATGCGCTCGCGCGCGAAGCCGCGGACCCCGACGTCGTCGTGGTGCGCTCGCGCGACCTGCACGGCATGGACTTCGGCGCACGCCTGAAGGCGGTGGCGCGCGCGGGCGCCGGCGTGAACAACATTCCGGTCGCGGCGCTCTCGAAGCGCGGCGTGCCGGTGTTCAACGCGCCCGGCGCGAACGCGAACGCGGTAAAGGAGCTGGTGGTCGCGGGCCTGCTGATCGCCGCGCGCAACCTCGCCCCGGCGCTCGAGTTCGTGCGCGCCCTGGACAGGTCGGCACCGGACTTCGAGCGGCGCGTGGAGGACGGCAAGAAGGCCTATGCCGGCATCGAGCTGCCGGGGCAGACGCTCGGGGTCATCGGCCTCGGGAAGATAGGCAGCCTCGTGGCAGACGCGGCGATCCGCCTGGGCATGCAGGTCGTCGGTCACGATCCCGAGATCACGGTGGAAGGCGCCTGGAGCCTGCCCTCGCAGGTGCGGCGCGCCAATTCCGTGGACGAGCTGCTCAAGGCGAGCCGCTTCGTCACCCTGCACGTGCCGCTCGCCGAGCGCACGCGCCATCTGGTGAATGCGAAGAACGTCGGCCTGCTGCGCGAAGGCGCCGTGCTGCTCAATTTCTCGCGCGAGGGCGTGGTCGAGGACGCCGCGGTTCTCGCGGCGCTCGCGGCGGGCAGGCTGCGCTGCTACGTGACCGACTTTCCCACCCCGGCGCTCGCCGGGGCGCCGGGTGTGGTGGCCTTGCCGCACCTGGGCGCCTCCACGGGCGAAGCCGAGGAGAACTCCGCGGTCATGGTGATCGCGCAAATGCGCGACTACCTCGAGCACGGCAACGTGCGCAATGCGGTCAACTTCCCCGAGGCCGTGATGGCGCGCGAGTCGCCCTATCGCCTGGCGATCGCCAACGCCAACGTGCCCGACATGCTGGCGCGCATCTCGCACGCCATGGGCGAGCGCGGCATCAACATCCACAACATGCTGAACAAGTCGCGCGGCGAGCTCGCCTACACCCTGGTGGACGTCGACAGCCCGGTGCCGCCCGCGGCGCTCGAGGCCCTGGGCGCCATCGACGGCGTGCTCGCGGTCAGATATCTTCCGCTCGAGCCATGAGCCAGGCCGACATCGACCGGCTGCGCGCGGAGATCGACGCGCTCGACGACCAGCTCGTCGGGCTGCTGCAGGCGCGCGCGCGCCTCGCGCAGCGCATCGGCGAGCTGAAGGGCGGCGCACCCGCCTACCGTCCGGAGCGCGAGGCGCAGGTCCTGCGCCGCGTGGCGGCGCAGGCCGGCGCGCCGCTCGGCGCCGAGCCGCTCGCGCGCGTGTTCCGCGAGGTGATCTCGGCCTGCCGCGGGCTGGAGGTGCAGCTGCGCGTCGCCTACCTGGGGCCGGAAGGCACCTTCAGCGAGCAGGCGCTGCGCCGGCACTTCGGCGGCGGCGTGGAAGGCGCTCCCGCGCGAAGCATCGACGAGGTGTTCCGCGCCTGCGAATCGGGCGCCGCGCAGTTCGCCCTGGTGCCGGCGGAAAACTCCTCCGAGGGCGCCGTCGGGCGCACGCTCGACCTGCTGCTCGTCACGCCGCTGAAGATCTGCGGCGAGTTGGAGCTGCGCGTGCAGCAGCATCTCATGGCGAAGGGCGGCGATGCGGGCGCGGTGAAGCGCGTGTACTCGCACCCGCAGTCGCTCGCGCAGTGCGCCGGCTGGCTCGAGCGCCACCTGCCGGGCGCCGAGCGCGTGCCGCTCGGCTCGAACGCCGAGGCCGCCGAGCGCGCGAGCCGCGAGGCGGGCGCGGCCGCGATCGCCGGCGAGGCCGCCGCCGCGCGCTACGGCCTCGCGCTCCTCGCGCGCGGCATCGAGGACGACCCGAACAACACCACGCGCTTCCTCGTGCTCGGCGCGCTCGAGCCCGCGCCCACCGGGCGCGACCGCACCTCGCTCGTCATGTCGGCCGAGAACAGGCCCGGGGCGGTGCACGCGCTGCTCACGCCGCTCGCCGAGAACGGGGTGAGCATGACGCGCATCGAGTCGCGGCCGGCGCGCGCCCTGCGCGCCGCGCTCTGGGAGTACCTCTTCTACGTCGACCTGGAAGGGCACCAGGCGGACGCGCGCGTGGCCGCCGCGCTCGCCGAGCTGCGCCGCAAGGCGCCGTTCCTCAAGGTGCTCGGCTCCTACCCCGCGGCCGCACCGTGAGGCCCAAGCCATGAACATGGATCCCTGCGAGCTGTCGCCCGCCTACGTGCGCTCGATCGCGCCGTACCAGCCGGGCAAGCCGATCTCGGAGCTCGCGCGCGAGATGGGGCTCGCCGAGAAGGACATCGTCAAGCTCGCCTCCAACGAGAATCCGCGCGGCATCGGGCCGCGCACGCGCGCGGCGATCGAGCGCTCGCTCGGCGACATCGCGCGCTATCCCGACGGCAACGGCTTCGAGCTGAAGACCGCGCTCGCCGCGCGCCACGGCGTGGACATGGCGCAGATCGTGCTCGGCAACGGCTCGAACGACGTGCTGGAGCTCGTCGCCTCCGCCTTTCTCGGGCCCGGGCGCGCCGCGGTGTACTCGCAGCACGCCTTCGCCGTGTACCCGCTCGCCACGCAGGCGCGCGGCGCGCGCGCGATCGTGGTGCCGGCGAAGCATTACGGCCACGACCTGGAGGCGATGGCGCGCGCCGTGGACGACGAGACCTTCGTCGTCTGGGTGGCCAACCCCAACAACCCCACCGGCACGCACGCCGCGCCGGGCGAGCTGGAGGCCTTCGTGCGTCGCGTGCCCGAGCGCGCGATCGTGGTGATCGACGAGGCCTACAACGAGTACCTGCCGGCCGACCAGCGCGCCGACACGGTGAAGTGGCTCAAGCGCCACCCCAACCTCGTCGTCACGCGCACCTTCTCCAAGGCCTACGGGCTCGCCGGACTGCGCGTCGGCTACGCCCTCGCGCACGCCTCGGTCGCGGACATGCTGAACCGCGTGCGCCAGCCGTTCAACGTGAACAGCATCGCGCTCGCCGCGGCGAGCGCCGCGCTCGAGGACATGGAGTTCGTGGCGAAGAGCTACGCCGAGAACCTGCAGGGCCTCGCCCAGCTGCGCGCGGGCGCCGAGCGCCTCGGCCTGGGCTACATCCCGTCCTCGGGCAACTTCCTCACCATTCGCGTGGGCAAGGCACAGGACGTCTACAAGCGGCTGCTGCGGCGCGGGGTGATCGTGCGCCCGGTGGGCGGCGGCTACGAGCTGCCCGAGCACCTGCGCGTCACCGTCGGTACGGAGGCCGAGAACGAGCGCTTCCTTGCGGCGCTCACCGCGAGCCTCAAGGGCTGATGCGCTTTCCCCGGGTCGCCGTCGTCGGCGTCGGGCTGATCGGCGGCTCCTTCGCGCTGGCGCTCAAGCGCGCCGGGCTCTGCGACCACGTCGCCGGCATCGGGCGCGGGGCCGCCAACCTGCAGCTGGCGCGCGAGCGGGGCATCCTCGATTCGATCGCGCAGGACGTCGCCGGCGCGGACCTCGTGCTCGTCGCGACGCCGGTCGCGCAGTTCCCGGCCGTGTTCCGCGACGTCGCGCGCGCGCTCGAGCCCGGTGCGGTCGTGTGCGACGCGGGCAGCACCAAGCGCGACGTGATCGCCGCGGCGCGCGCCGCGTTCGGCGCGCGCATCGGCCAGTTCGTGCCGGCGCACCCGATCGCGGGCGCCGAGAAGAGCGGCGCGGCCGCCGCGAGCGCCGAGCTTTTCAGGGAGCGCCGCGTGGTGCTCGCGCCGCTCGCCGAGAATGCGCCCGCGAGCGTGCAGGCGGTGGAAGCGGCCTGGCTCGCGTGCGGCGCGCGCGTGACGCGCATGAGCGCCGAGGAGCACGACGCGGTGTTCGCCGCCGTCAGCCACCTGCCGCACCTGCTCGCCTACGCGCTGGTGCACGAATTCGCGGGGCGGCCGAACTCGGCGCAGCTCTTTTCCTTCGCCGCCGGGGGCTTTCGCGACTTCACGCGCATCGCCTCGAGCCACCCCGAGATGTGGCGCGACATCTGCGTGGCGAACCGCGGGCCGCTGCTCGCCGAGCTGGAGCGCTACGCGGAGAAGCTGCGGACGCTCCGCCCGCTCCTCGAGCGCGGCGACGGCGAGGCGCTCGAGCGGCTGTTCGCCGAGGCGCGCGCGGCGCGCGAGCGCTGGCTGGCCGGGGACTACGAGTGAGCGCGCTCGCGCTCGGGCCGCTCGCACGCGCCGAGGGCACCGTGCGGCTGCCGGGCTCGAAGAGCATCTCCAACCGCGTGCTGCTGCTCGCGGCGCTCGCCGAGGCGCCCACCGAGATCCGCGGGCTGCTCGAGGCCGACGACACGCGCGTGATGCGTGCGGCGCTCGAGCGGCTCGGCACGCCGATCCGCGCGACGCGCGCCGAGCTCTTCCTCGGCAACGCGGGCACCGCCTTCCGGCCCCTCACCGCGGTGCTCGCCATGCTGGGCGGCGAGTACCGGCTCTCGGGCGTGGCGCGCATGCACGAGCGTCCGATCGGCGACCTGGTGGCGGCGCTGCGCGCGCTCGGGGCGCGCATCGACTACCTCGGGCGCGAGGGCTACCCGCCGCTCGCCATTCACCCCGGGCGCATCGCGCCGGGGCAGACGACGCGCGTGCGCGGCGACGTGTCCTCCCAGTACCTGAGCGCGCTTCTCATGGCGCTGCCGCTCGCGGGCGGCGGCGCGATCGAGGTGGAGGGCGAGCTGATCTCCCGTCCGTACGTCGAGATCACGCTCGCGCTCATGCGGCGCTTCGGCGTCGAGGTCGGACGGGAAGGCTGGCGGCGCTTCTCGGTGCCGGGCGGGCCGTATCGCTCGCCCGGGGCGATCGCGGTGGAGGGCGACGCCTCGAGCGCCTCGTACTTCCTCGCCGCGGGCGCGATCGCCGGCGGGCCGGTGCGCGTGCAGGGCGTGGGGCGCTCGAGCATCCAGGGCGACGTGCGCTTCTGCGAGGTGCTCGAGGCGATGGGCGCGCGCGTCGCGATGGGCGAGGACTGGATCGAGGCGAGCGGGCGCGCGCCGCTGCGCGCGTTCGATCTCGACCTCAACCACATTCCGGACGCGGCGATGACCGCCGCCGCCATGGCGCTCTTCGCCGACGGCCCCTGCACGGTGCGCAACATCGCGAGCTGGCGCGTGAAGGAGACCGACCGCATCGCGGCCCTGGCGACCGAACTCGGCAAGCTCGGGGCCGGCGTCGAGGCGGGCGCCGATTTCCTCAAGGTCGTGCCGCGCCCATTGCGCTCCGGCGTCGCGGTGGACACCTACGACGACCATCGCATGGCGATGAGCCTGTCTCTCGCCGCGCTGGGCGGCGTGCAAGTGACCATCAACGATCCCGAGTGCGTCGGCAAGACCTTCCCGGAGTACTTCGAGGCCTTCGGCCGCATCGCCCGATGAGCCGTGCGCCGGTCATCGCCATCGACGGCCCCTCGGCCTCGGGCAAGGGCGCGGTGGCCGTACGCGTCGCCGCAGCCCTCGGCTTTCACGTGCTCGAAAGCGGTGCGCTGTACCGACTGGTCGCCCTGGCCGGGCCGGAGAATCCCGAGCGCATGGCCCTCGACATGGACGTGGAGTTCCGGGGAGGGAGAATTTATCTGTCGGAACAAGATGTTACGGAGATTCTGCGGGAGGAGGCGATCGGGGTGCGCGCCTCCGCCGTGGCGCAGCGTCCGGAAGTCCGAAGGGCATTGCTGGAGCGCCAGCGCGCCTTCCGCCAGCCCCCCGGCCTGGTTGCGGAAGGCCGCGACATGGGCAGCTTTGTTTTCCCGGACGCGGAGCTCAAGGTATTCCTCACCGCGACCCCGGCGGTGCGTGCCCAACGTCGGTATAAGCAGTTGATAGACAAAGGAATCGATGCTAACCTGCACGCCCTTTCCCGGGACCTGGAGCAGCGGGATGCGCGCGATGCGCAGCGGGCGGTGGCGCCACTGGCGCCGGCCCCGGACGCGCGGCTTCTGGACAGCTCCGAAATGCCGCTCGACGAGGTCGTCGGCGTGATTCTGGGCTGGTGGCGGGAGAGAAATCTGGCTGGGCGCTCCGCGTGAGGCGGCGCGCCTTTTGATCAACCTGACCCGCGGTGCTCCGCAAGGGTCCGCGGCTGAAAGAGGTTTTTCCTTTTCATGGCAAGCATTTCCCCTGCAGTCTCGAAGTCTTCCACCAATCCCCCCGCCGAGTCGTTCGCGGCCCTGTTCGAAGAAAGCCTCACGCGCAAGGAGATGCGCGTGGGCGAGGTCATCACCGCCGAGGTGGTGCGAGTCGATCCCAATTTCGTGGTGGTCAACGCCGGGCTGAAGTCCGAGTCGGTGATCGCCGCCGAGGAGTTCAAGAACGACGCCGGCGAAGTCGAGGTGAAGGCCGGCGACTTCGTCTCGGTGTCCATCGAGGCGCTGGAAGACGGCTACGGCGAGACGCGCCTGTCGCGCGACAAGGCCAAGCGCATGGCCGCCTGGCTCGAGCTCGAGGAGTCGCTGGAGAAGGGCGAGAAGATCGAGGGCGTGATCACCGGCAAGGTGAAGGGCGGCCTCACCGTGATGACCAAGGGCATCCGCGCCTTCCTCCCCGGGTCGCTCGTCGACCTGCGGCCGGTGAAGGACACCACGCCCTACGAGGGCAAGACCATGGAGTTCAAGGTCATCAAGCTCGACCGCAAGCGCAACAACGTGGTCGTGTCGCGCCGCGCGGTGCTCGAGGCGAGCGCCGGCGCCGAGCGCGAGGCGCTGCTCGCGAGCCTCGCGGAAGGCGCGGTGGTGAAGGGCATCGTCAAGAACATCACCGACTACGGCGCGTTCGTGGACCTGGGCGGCATCGACGGCCTGCTGCACATCACCGACCTCGCCTGGCGGCGCGTGAAGCATCCCTCCGAAGTGCTGTCGGTGGGCGACGAGGTCACGGCCAAGGTGCTCAAGTTCGACGCCGAGAAGAACCGCGTGTCGCTCGGCCTCAAGCAGCTCGGCGAGGACCCCTGGGTCGGCATCTCGCGCCGCTACCCGCAGGGCACGCGCCTGTTCGGCAAGGTCACCAATCTCACCGACTACGGCGCCTTCGTCGAGGTCGAGGCCGGCATCGAGGGCCTGGTGCACGTCTCCGAGATGGACTGGACCAACAAGAACGTGCACCCCTCCAAGGTGGTGCAGGTGGGCGACGAGGTGGAGGTGATGATCCTCGAGATCGACGAGGAGCGCCGCCGCATCTCGCTCGGCATGAAGCAGTGCAAGCCCAATCCCTGGGAGGACTTCGCGCGCGAGTACAAGAAGGGCGATCGCGTGAAGGGCCAGGTGAAGTCCATCACCGACTTCGGCGTGTTCGTCGGCCTGCCCGGCGGCATCGACGGCCTGGTGCACCTGTCGGATCTCGCCTGGTCGCAGCCCGGCGAGGAGGCGGTGAAGAATTTCAAGAAGGGCGAGGAAGTGGAGACGGTGGTGCTCGCCATCGACGTCGAGCGCGAGCGCATCTCGCTCGGCATCAAGCAGCTCGAGGGCGATCCGTTCACCAACTTCATCGCCGGCCACGACAAGAACAGCGTCGTGCAGGGCACGGTGAAGTCGGTGGACGTGAAGGGCGCCGTGGTGGCGCTCGCCGACGGCATCGAGGGGTACCTGCGCTCGTCGGAGTTCTCGCGCGACCGCATCGACGACCTGCGCACGGCGCTCAAGGAGGGCGACACGGTGAGCGCGATGATCATCAACGTCGACCGCAAGAACCGCTCGATCAACCTGTCGGTGAAGGCGAAGGACATGGCCGAGGAGACCGACGCCATGAAGCAGCTGCGCACCGAGAACGCGGCGAGCGCCGCGGGCTCGACCAACCTGGGCGCCCTGCTGCGGGCCAAGCTCGACAAGAGCGGCTCCAACCCGCAGCAGTAAGGCGGCGCACCGGGTCCGGCAACGAGGAGCGCTCGCCCCATGACCAAGTCCGAACTGATCGCCCGGCTGGCGCAGCGCTACCCGCAGCTGGTGGCGAAGGACGCGGAGTACGCCGTGAAGATGATTCTCGATGCGATGACCCAGGCGCTGCTCTCGGGACATCGCATCGAGATCCGCGGCTTCGGCAGCTTCGGCCTGAACTACCGCCCGCCGCGCGTCGGCCGCAACCCCAAGTCGGGCGAGAAGGTGCACGTGCCGGAGAAGTACGTGCCGCACTTCAAGGCCGGCAAGGAGCTGCGCGAGCGCGTGGACGCCGCGGTGGCCGCCGCCGCCGAGCAGGCGCAGGCCGTTCAGTAGCGCCGGGGCGGCGCCCCGGGTATCCGCCATGCGCATCGTCATCTGGACGATCCGGATCGCGCTCTTCGTGCTGCTGCTCGCGTTCGCGGCGCGCAACACCGAGCCGGCGACGCTGCGCTTTTACTTCGACCTCGCCTGGCAGGCGCCGCTGGTGCTCATGCTGCTCGCGTTCTTCGCGGGCGGCGTGCTGCTCGGCGTGCTCGCCATGACCGGCACGCTGCTGCGGCAGCGGCGCGACTTGTCCCGCCTGCGGCGGGAAGCGCGCGCCGCCGGCGCCGAGCGCGAGCGCGAGCGCCCCACGCTGCCGCCGCCGCCGGCGGAGGGCTGATGGAATTCGAGTACTGGTGGCTGCTCGCGCTGCCGCTGTTCTTCGGCCTGGGCTGGCTCGCGGCGCGCATCGACATCCGCCACCTCGTATCGGAGTCGCGCGCGCTGCCGCGCTCCTACTTCAAGGGCCTCAACTTCCTCCTCAACGAGCAGCCGGACAAGGCGATCGAGTCTTTCATCGAGGTCGTCAAGGTGGACCCGCAGACCGTGGAGCTGCACTTCGCGCTGGGGAGCCTCTTTCGCCGCCGCGGCGAGTACGACCGCGCCATCCGCATGCACCAGAACCTGGTCGAGCGCGCCGACCTCGCCGCGGAGCAGAAGACCGCGGCGCTCTTCGAGCTGGCGCAGGACTATCTGAAGGCGGGCATCCTCGACCGGGCCGAGGAGCTGTTCGCGCGCCTGGACGCGGGGCCGCACGCGCTCGACGCGCGCCGCCATTTGCTCGAGATCTTCGAGCAGGAGAAGGACTGGCCGCGCGCCATCGACATGGCGCGGCGCCTCGAGCGCGACTCGGGCGGCTCGCGCGCCCTGGAGATCTCGCAGTTCCTGTGCGAGCTCGCCGCCACCGAGGCGACGCATTCGCGCCCCGACGCCGCGCGCCGGCACCTCGAGGCGGCGCTCGAGGCGAACCGCAAGTCGGTGCGCGCGAGCCTGCTGCTCGGCGACCTGGAGCAGGCGGCCGGCAACCTCGAGGCGGCGATCGCGCACTGGCAGCGCGTGGAGTCCCAGGACCCGGCCTACCTCGCGCTCGTGGCCCAGCGGCTGCTCGACGCGTATCGCGCGCACGACCGGCTGGAGGAGGGGCTGCGGCTGCTCTCGGGCTACCTCGAGCGCTACCCCTCGCTCGACCTGCTCGACACCGTGTTCCAGCACACGCTCGAGGCGCGGGGCGCCGAGGCCGCCTACAAGCTGGTGCGCGACGAGCTGCGCCGCAACCCGACGCTGCTCGGCCTCGACCGGCTGCTGGAAGCGCAGATCGTCGCCGACGCGCACCCCGAGCGGCGCCGCGACCTCGAGCTCGTGCGCAACCTGGTGCACAGCCATACGCGGCGCCTCGCGCGCTACCGCTGCGAGGCCTGCGGCTTCAAGGCGCGCCAGTTTCACTGGCACTGTCCCGCCTGCGGCGGCTGGGAGACCTATCCGCCGCGGCGCACCGAGGAATTCGATCTCGCGCCATGAACGTGACCGTCATCGGCACCGGATACGTGGGCCTGGTCGCGGGCGCCTGCCTCGCGGATGCCGGCAACCGCGTGTTCTGCCTGGACGTGGACGCCGCCAAGGTCGCGCAGCTGAACGCCGGCGGCCTGCCGATCTACGAGCCGGGCCTCGGGCCCATCGTGCGCCGCAACCGCGAGGCGGGGCGGCTGGTGTTCTCCACCGACGCGGCCGCGGGCGTCGCGCACGGCGAGCTGCAGCTGATCGCCGTGGGCACGCCCCCCGACGAGGACGGCTCGGCCGACCTGCAGCACGTGCTGGCGGCCGCGCGCGCCATCGGCCGCCACATGGACGGCTATCGCGTCGTCGCCACCAAGTCCACGGTGCCGGTGGGCACCGCCGACCGGGTGCGCGCGGCGATCGCCGAGGAGCTCGCGGGGCGCGGCGCCCGGCACGATTTCAGCGTGGTCTCCAATCCCGAGTTCCTGAAGGAGGGCGCGGCGGTCGAGGACTTCATGCGCCCCGACCGCGTCGTCGTCGGCGCCGACGACGCGCGCGCGACCGAGCTTCTGCGCGAGCTGTACGCGCCGTTCCAGCGCAATCACGAGCGCATCCTGACGATGAGCGTGCGCTCGGCCGAGCTCACCAAGTACGCGGCGAACGCGATGCTCGCCACGCGCATCTCGTTCATGAACGACCTCGCCAACCTCGCCGAGCGCCTCGGTGCCGACATCGAGGAGGTGCGCCAGGGCATCGGCTCGGACGCGCGCATCGGCTACCACTTCCTCTATCCGGGCGCGGGCTACGGCGGCTCGTGCTTTCCGAAGGACGTCGCGGCGCTTCGCCGGACGGCGGGCGAGGCCGGCCATCCGCTGCGGCTGCTCGAGGCGGTCCACGCGGTGAACGAGGCCCAGAAGCACGTGCTCGGGCGCAAGATCCGCGCGCGCTTCGGCGAGCGGCTTGCGGGCCGGCGCATCGCGCTCTGGGGGCTTGCCTTCAAGCCGAACACCGATGACCTGCGCGAGGCGGCGAGCCGGGCGCTGATCGCCGACTTGCTCGAGGCGGGCGCCGAGGTGCGCGCCTACGACCCCGTGGCGGGCGAGGGCGCGGCGCGCCTGTACGCGGGCGAGCCGCGCGTGCGCATCGCCCCGAGCGCCCTGGAGGCGCTCGAGGGCTGCGACGCGCTCGCCATCGTCACCGAGTGGCGCGAGTTCCGCAGCCCCGACTACGAGACGCTGAGGGCGAAGCTCGCGCATCCCGTGATCTTCGACGGCCGCAACCTGTACGATCCGGCCGTGGTGAAGGCGAACGGCTTCGAGTACTACCCGATCGGCAGGCGCGCGTGACGGCGCCCGACACCTCCCGCGCCCGGGTGCTGGTGGTCGGCGACGTGATGCTCGACCGCTACTGGTACGGCGACGCGACGCGCATCTCGCCCGAGGCGCCGGTGCCCGTGGTGCTCTGGCAGCGCGAGGAGGAGCGCCTGGGCGGGGCGGCGAACGTCGCGCGCAACTGCGCGGCGCTCGGCGCGCGCACGCGGCTCCTTTCGGTGGTCGGTCGCGACGAGGCGGGCGAGCGCGTGGCGCGCCTGCTCGCCGCCGACGGCGTCGAGGCGAGCCTGCGCCGCGACGCCTCGCTGCGCACGACCCAGAAGCTGCGCGTCGTGCACCGCAAGCACCAGCTGCTGCGCGTGGACATGGAGACGCCGCCCTCCAAGGAGGTGCTGGCGTCGAAGCTCGGCGACTTCCGCAAGGCGCTGCCGGCCTGCGACGTGGTGCTCCTGTCGGACTACGGCAAGGGCGGCCTCGCGCACGTGGCGACGATGATCCGCGCGGGCCGGCGCGCGAGGAAGCGCGTGCTCGTCGACCCGAAGGGGGGCGACTGGTCGCGCTACCGCGGGGCGAGCCTCGTCACCCCGAACCTGAAGGAGCTGGAGGACGTGGTCGGGCGCTGGCGCGACGAGCGCGACCTCGCCGCGCGCGCGCAGGCGCTGCGCGCGAAGCTCAGGCTCGAGGCGCTGCTCGTCACGCGCGGCGAGGACGGCATGACGCTGTTTCGCGCGGGCCGCGCCGTGCGCATCAAGGGCGAGAAGCGCGAGGTCGCCGACGTCACCGGTGCCGGCGACACCGTGATCGCGGTGCTCGCCGTGATGCTCGCGTCGGGCGAGGGCCTGGAGGCCTCCGCGCGCCTCGCCAACCGCGCGGGCGGGATCAAGGTCACCCGGTTCGGCACCGCGGTGGTGACGCGGGCCGAGCTCTTCGGAGGGAAATGATGCTGCACGTGGTCACCGGCGCCGCCGGATTCATCGGCTCGCGGCTCGTCGCCGCGCTCAACCGCGCGGGGGTCACCGAGATCCTGGCGGTGGACAACCTCGAGAACGTGGACAAGGTGCCCAATCTCGCCGGCTGCGAGATCGAGGACTACCTCGACAAGCGCGAGTTCCTCGTGCGGCTGGAGGCGGGGCAGTTCGACAGCAGCGTGGAGGCCGTGCTGCATCAGGGCGCCTGCTCGGACACCATGGCGAGCGACGGGCGATACGTGATGGAGAACAACTACCGCTATTCGCGCGCGCTGCTCGAGTGGTGCCAGGAGGAAGAGGTGCCCATGCTCTACGCCTCCTCGGCCTCGGTGTACGGCACAGGGGCGGCGGGCTTCCGCGAGGAAAGGGCCTGCGAGGCGCCGCTCAACGTCTACGGCTACTCGAAGCTGCTCTTCGACCAGCACGTGCGCCACGTGCTCCCCGGGCGAAGCGCGCAGATCGTGGGCCTGCGCTACTTCAACGTCTACGGCCCGAACGAGCAGCACAAGGGCCGCATGGCCTCGGTGGCCTGGCACGCCTGGCACCAGCTCGATACGGAGGGACGGGTGAAGCTCTTCAAGGGCTCCGGCGGCTA
>JBFWWT010000017.1:0-26904 GCA_050246035.1 Burkholderiales bacterium | reverse complement strand
GACACGCTGATCGAGCCCACCTCGGGCAACACCGGCATCGCGCTCGCCATGGCCGCGGCGATCCGCGGCTTCCGCATGATCCTCATCATGCCCGAGCACCTGTCGGTGGAGCGGCGGCAGACCATGCGCGCCTTCGGCGCCGAGATCATCCTCACGCCGGAGAAGGGCGGCATGGAAGCGGCGCGCGACCTCGCCGAGCAGATGGTGCGCGAGGGCAAGGGCATCATGCTCGACCAGTTCGCCAACCCCGACAACCCGCTCGCGCACTACGAGACCACCGGGCCCGAGATCTGGCGCGACACCGAGGGCCGCATCACGCACTTCGTCTCCTCGATGGGCACGACCGGCACCATCATGGGCTGCTCGCGCTACCTCAAGGAGCAGAACCCGAAGATCCAGGTCGTCGGCTGCCAGCCCGAGGAGGGCTCGCAGATCCCGGGCATCCGCAAGTGGCCCGAGGCCTACCTGCCGAGGATCTACGAGAAAGCGCGTGTCGATCGCCTCGAGTACGTGAGCCAGGCCGACGCCGAGGACCTGGCGCGGCGCCTCGCGAGCGAGGAGGGCATCTTCGCCGGCATCTCCTCGGGCGGCGCGGTGGCCGTGGCGCTGCGCCTCTCGGCGGAGCTGAAGCACGCGGTCATCGTGACGATCATCTGCGACCGCGGCGACCGCTACCTGTCGACGGGAGTGTTCCCCGGCTGACATGACGCCGGTGCTCGCCTTCGACATCGAGACGGTCCCCGACTGCGCCGGGATCCGGCGGCTCCACGACCTCCCGGATGACCTGCCCGACCGCGAGGTGGCGGAGATCGCGTTTCAGAAGCGGCGCACGCAGACCGGGAGCGACTTCCTGCCGCCGCAGTTGCAGCGCGTGGTGGTGATCTCGTGCGTGCTGCGCGAGGGCGACAGCGTGAAGGTGTTCTCCATCGGCGAGCCGGACGCCGACGAGCGCCAGGCGATCCAGCGCTTCTACGACGGCATCGAAAAGCTCGTGCCCCAGCTCGTGTCCTGGAACGGCGGCGGCTTCGACCTGCCGGTGCTCAACTACCGCACGCTGATCCACGGCTTGGTGGCGGCGAAGTTCTGGGACCAGGGCGAGGACGACCGCGATTTCCGCTTCAACAGCTACGTCGGCCGCTACCATTCCCGGCACCTCGACCTGATGGACGTGCTGGCCATGTACCAGCCACGCAACAACGCGGGGCTCGACGACGTGGCGCAGCTCGCGGGCCTGCCGGGCAAGATCGGCGTGGGCGGCGCGCAGGTCTGGCCGGCTTACCTGGAAGGTCGCATCGCGGAGATCCGCGACTACTGCGAGGTCGACACGGTGAATACCTACCTGCTCTACCTGCGCTACCAGCAGCTGCGCGGCGCGCTCACCCCCGCGCAGCACGCGAAGGAATGCGCGCTGCTGCGCGGCGCGCTCGAGACGCTGAAGGGCCCGCACTGGCGCGAGTTCCTGGAACGCTGGTCCGGCTGAGCGTCCACGCGCTCGACGCCGCGGGCCACGGCATCGCGCGCGACGAAGACGGCAAGGTCGTGTTCGTCGGCGGGGCGCTGGCCGGCGAGACGGTCGAGGCGCACGTACGGCGACGCAAGCCCAAGTTCGACGTCGCGGACACGGTCGCGGTCCTCGAGCCTGCGAGCGGCCGGCGCGCGCCGCGCTGCCCGTGGTACGGGCACTGCGGCGGCTGCGTCCTGCAGCACGCGGAGGCGCGCACCCAGGTCGCCGCCAAGCAGCGCGGGCTGGAGGATTGCCTCGCGCGCATCGGCAAGGTGGAGCCGGAAAACCTGCTCGCGCCGATCTACGGCCCGGATTGGGGCTATCGGCACCGGGCGCGGCTTTCGGTGCGCTACGTGCCGAAGAAGGGTGGCGTGCTCGTCGGCTTTCGCGAGCGGCGCTCGAGCTACGTGGCCGACATGCATTCCTGCGAGGTGCTCCCGCCCCGGGTCTCCGCGCTGATCGATCCGCTGCGAACGCTGATCGACGGGCTCGCGCTGCGCGAGCGCCTGCCGCAGATCGAGGTGTCGGTGGGCGACGAGGCCGTCGTGCTCGTCTTCCGGCACCTGCTGCCGGTGGGCGAGGACGATGCGGCGCGCCTGCGCGCCTTCGCCGACGCGCACGGCGTGCAGCTGTGGCTGCAGCCGCGCGGGCCGGAGAGCGCCGTGCCGTTCCATCCCGCCGGCGCTCCCGACCCCTGGTACGGCCTGCCCGAGTTCGGCCTGCGGATTTCCTTCGGCCCGACCGACTTCACGCAGGTGAACCACGCGGTGAATCGCGCGCTCGTCTCGCGCGCGGTGCGCCTGCTCGATCCGCGGCCGGGCGAGCGCATCGGCGACCTCTTCTGCGGCTTGGGCAACTTCGCGCTGCCCATCGCCTCGCGCGGCGCGCAGGTGATCGGCCTCGAGGGCAGCAAGAGCCTCGTGGAGCGCGCGCGGGCCAACGCGCTCGCCAACGGCCTGACGGCGCACTTCGAGGTCGCCAACCTGTTCGAGCCGAACCTCGCGCCCTACGGCGCCCTCGACAAGCTGCTCATCGACCCGCCGCGCGAGGGCGCCATGGAGCTGGTGAAGTTGCTGCCCGAGGCCTGGCCGCGCCGCATCGTCTACGTCTCCTGCGACCCCTCGACACTCGCGCGCGACGCGGGCATTCTCGTGCATACGAAGGGCTTCCGCCTCGCGGCGGCGGGGGTGGTCAACATGTTCCCGCACACCGGGCACGTCGAGTCGATCGCGGTCTTCGAGAAAATCGCGCGAACGGGGGACGCATGAAGCGAAGGCAGAACTTTTCCTCGGGCACGCCGTGGGAGCCGGTGGTCGGCTACTCGCGCGCCGTGCGCGCCGGGGACTACGTGCACGTGGCCGGCACCACCGCGACCGGCGCCGGCGGCGAGGTGGTCGGCGTGGGCGATCCCTACGCGCAGGCGGTGCAGTGCCTGAAGAACATCGAGTCGGCGCTGGCGATGGCGGGCGCGACGATGGCCGACGTCGTGCGCACGCGCCTCTACGTGGTGAACATCGCGCACTGGGAGAGCATCGGCCGTGCGCACGCCGAGGCCTTCCGCGACGTGCGCCCGGCCGCGACCATGGTGGAGGTGCGGCGCCTCGTCTCCCCCGAGCAGCTGGTCGAGATCGAGGCCGACGCCTGGGCGCCGCGCAAATGAAAAGGGCGCCTGGCGGCGCCCTTTCCGGTACGGCGGTGCCTTCGCGCTATTCGCGCTGGCCGGCGAGCGCCAGCAGGATGTGCAGCAGGTTGGCGAAGATGTTGAACAGGCTCATGTACACGCCCGTGGCCGCCATGATGTAGTTGGTCTCGCCGCCGCGCACGATGCGCTGCAGGTCGTAGAGAAGGAACAGCGAGAACACCACGATCACCAGCGTCGAGATCGTCAGCGCGAGCGCCGGGATCTGCAGGAACATGTTGGCGATCATCGCCGCGAGCAGCGCGAGCATGCCCACGAAGAGGAACTTGCCCATGAAGCCGAAGTCGCGCTTCGCGGTGGCCGCGATGCCCCCCATGACGAGGAAGATCGCGCCCGTGCCCACGGCCGCGTAGCCCACGAGCTGCATGCCGTTCTTCATCGCCAGGGCGACGTTGAGGATCGGCCCTAGCCACCAGCCCAGCAGGCCGGTCATGAGGAGCAGCAGCGCGACGCCGATGCCGCTGTTGCGGTTGGCGGCGATGCCGAACTGCAGGCCGATCACCGCGGCGAGCATGATCACCGTGGTGAGGATCGGGCTCGCCATGACGACGCTGCTCGTCGCCATGCCGATGTAGGCGCCGATCACCGTCGGCACCATGGTCAGGGCGAGCAGCAGGTAGGTGTTGCGCAGGACCTTCTGCGCGCCCGGCGCGGCGACGCCGGCCTCGTAGCGCACGTTGCCGCGCCCGAAGCGGCCTTCGTCGGTCGGGATCGGCTTGAGTTCCGGTTGCATGCTCTTCCTCCTTGGTTGCAGGTACCGCTAAGACTACCAAACGGGGCCGAAGTTTCCACCCGCGGGCCCCGGTCGCGGGGTGCAACGCGGTTAGAATGGGGCCGCGCGCGCCGCGCTTCAACCCCGGAAGGGTGGCAGAGCGGTCGAATGCACCGGTCTTGAAAACCGGAAGGGCCTCGCGGCCCTCGGGGGTTCGAATCCCTCCCCTTCCGCCAGACGCAACCCCAGGAATCGTGGGGGTTTTCGGCTAGAATCGCGCTCCTTTCCATGGCGCTCATCGTCCAAAAGTACGGCGGCACCTCGGTGGGCTCCACGGAGCGCATCCGCAATGTCGCGCAGCGCGTGGCGAAGTGGCGGCGCGCGGGGCACGACGTCGTGGTGGTGCCTTCGGCGATGGCGGGGGAGACCAACCGGCTGCTCGCGCTCGCCGCGGAGCTGCAGGCGCACCCCGACCCGCGCGAGCTCGACGTGGTCGCGGCCACGGGCGAGCAGGTGACCGCGGGGCTGCTGGCGATGGCGCTCATGGAGAACGGCCTCGCCGCGCGCAGCTACACCGGCTGGCAGGTGAAGGTGCTCACCGACAGCGCGCACACGCGGGCGCGCATCGTCTCCATCGACGAGGCGCGCATCCGGGGCGATCTCGCCGAAGGCCGCGTGGTGGTGGTCGCCGGCTTCCAGGGCGTGGACGCCGGGGGCAACGTCACCACGCTCGGGCGCGGCGGCTCCGACACCTCGGCGGTGGCCCTCGCCGCCGCGCTGAAGGCCGACGAGTGCCAGATCTACACCGACGTGGACGGCGTCTACACGACGGACCCGCGCATCGTCCCGGAAGCGCGGCGCCTGCACACCATCACCTTCGAGGAAATGCTGGAGATGGCGAGCGCGGGCTCCAAGGTGCTGCAGATCCGCTCGGTGGAGTTCGCGGGCAAGTACCGCGTGCCCACGCGCGTGCTCTCCAGCCTCACCGATCCGCTGCTGCCGGTGGCCGAGGAGGCGCAGGCCGGCACGCTCATCACTTTCGAGGAAGACCCGCACATGGCGATGGAAAAAGCAGTCGTCTCCGGCGTCGCCGCGCAGCGCGACGAGGCCAAGATCACCGTGCACGGCGTGCCCGACAAGCCGGGCATCGCCTACGCCATCCTCGGCCCGATCGCCGACGCCGGCGTCAACGTGGACGTGATCGTGCAGAACGTGAGCCACGACGGCACCACGGATCTGTCCTTCACCGTGAGCCGCGGCGACCTGCCGCGCGCCATGAAGATCCTCAAGGACCAGGTGAAGCCGCACATCGGCTGCCGGGAGGTCACCGGCGACGACCGCATGGCGAAGATCTCCATCGTCGGCATGGGCATGCGCTCGCACGCGGGCATCGCGGCGCAGATGTTCCGCACGCTCGCGGAGGAGGGCATCAACATCCAGATGATCTCCACCTCGGAGATCAAGATCTCGGTGGTGGTGGACGAGAAGTACGCCGAGCTCGCGGTGCGCGTGCTGCACCGGGCCTTCGGCCTCGATCAAGAGTAGAATCGGCCCCGGGAGTGATGCCCGAGAGGCCGAAGGGGGCGCCCTGCTAAGGCGTTATACGGACAAAATCCGTATCGAGGGTTCGAATCCCTCTCACTCCGCCACCCTTTCCTAGCTCGAGTGCTGCGGCGCCATCTGGCGCACGCCGCCCGTCTCCAGGTCGTAGGCGCTGCGTTCGATGCGATCCAGGTTCGTGCCGGTGACGCGCACGAAGCGCGACTCGGCCGGATAGTCGATCGCGTGGATCTCGCGCCCCAGGAAGACGCCGACCTCGCCGGGGTTCAGGCGGTAGCGGCGCGTCTCCTCGAGCTTAGCCTTTCCCGGGACGCTGCCGTCGTCCACGCGCCGGTACTCCGTCATGTCGGTATGGCTCACCGCCTGGCCGTACACCGCCCAGGAGGCGCCGTGGTCGTGGGGCGGCGATTTCCTCGGCTTCTCGTTCACGTAGGCGAGGATCTCGAAGCCGAGATCGGGATCCACGTGGATGCGGTGCAGCCCGGGTTTCGCGCCCGCGCCGCAGGTGCGCTCGACGAACGCCGGGTTGGCGAGCAGCCGCGCGAGCTGCCCGCGCACCGCCTCGATCTCGGCCTTGCCCTCGCCGCGGCGCAGGGTGGCGCGCACGTCCTCGATGAACTCCTGGAATCCGTAGCTCATGTCGATTGCCTCACCAGTTCCTCGAGCACCTCATAGGGCTGCGCGCCGACGACGCCCCGGTTGCCCATGACGAAGGTCGGCACGCCGGTCACGCCGTACTGGCGCGATTTTTCCCAGTCGGCGTCCACCGCCGCGCGGTGCGTGCGCTTCTCGATGACCTCGCGGGCCGCCTCGGCCGGCAGGCCGACGGAGGCCGCGACTTCGACCAGCACCTCGGGGTCGCCGATATTCTTTGCGTCCACGAAGTACGCGCGAAACAGCGCGTCGTGGATCGCCTCGCCGCCCGGCTGGGCGTCGGCCCAGGCGCCGAGCTCCTGCGCGAGGCGGCTGTTGTAGGTCATGGTGCGCTTGCCGTAGGGCAGGCCCTCGGCCTGCATGCGCGCGCGCATCTCCGCCTGGCGCTTTTCGATGTCGTAGCCGCGCCCGGCGAAGAGCTCTTCGAGGCTGCGGCCTTCCGCCGGCGTGTCCGGGTGCAGCGGGAAATGGATCCACTTCACGCGCAGGCCATGCGCCTTCCTGAGCCGCTCAATACGCACGGTACTGAGGTAACACCAGGGTCAGACGTAGTCGCTGAAGACTTCGAGGGTCGGGGGCTCGCTCATGGCGCCATTCTAGACAATCCCGTCGGCCTTCAGGCGCTCGAGCTCGCCATCGTCCAGGCCGACGCGCTCCTTCAGCACCGCCGCCGTGTCCGCGCCCGGCACGGGCGCCGGACGGTCGTGGCTCGCGCGCGAGCGGCTGAAGCGGATCGGCAGGTCCGCGGCGGCGATGCCCGTATCGCGGCCGTCGGGCGCGAGGAGGCGCTGCACCATGCCGCGCGCGCGCAGCTGCGCCGAGCCGATCGCCTCCTCCGGTGTGCGCACCTCGGCGCAGGGCACGTCCGCGGCGCGCAGCTGCTCGACGATCTCCCGCGCGCCGCGCGCGCGCGTCCAGTCGCCGACCAGGCGGTCGACCTCGTCGTTGTGCACGATGCGCCACTCGACGCGGCCGAAATCGGGGTGCGCGGCGAGGTCCCCGCGACCCATGACCCCGAGCAGCGACGTCCAGTCCTCGCGCGTCACCACGCCGATGGTGACCCAGCCGTCGCGCGTGGCGTAGGCGTTGAAGGGCGAGAAGCGCATGATGCGGTTGCCCTGGCGCAGCGCGAGCCCGAGCTCGCCGTAGCGATCGAGCGGCTCGTCCATCATCATCGAAAAGAGGCAGTCCACCATCGCGACGTCCACCGACTGCCCGAGGCCGGTGCGCGCGCGCTCCTGCAATGCGGCGAGGATGCCGAGCGCGGCGTAGGTGCCGGCGATCATGTCCGAGAGCGCGCCGCCGGTCTTCATCGGCGGGCCCTGCGGCTCGCCCGTGATGCCCATCAGGCCGCTCGCCGCCTGCGCCATGAGGTCGTAGGTCTTGACGTCGCGGTCGGGCCCGGTCGCGCCGTGCCCGGTGAGCGAGCAGTGGACGAGGCGCGGGTTGAACTCCTGCAGCACGCCGTAGCCGATGCCCAGGCGCTCGGCCACCCCGGGGCGGAAGTTCTCGACCACGACGTCGGCGCGCTCCGCGAGCCGCAGGAAGAGGGCGCGGCCGCGCGCCTCGCGCAGGTTGAGCGTCATCGAGCGCTTGCCGCGCGCGCGCTTCAGGTACGCGATGCCGAGGTCCGCAGGCGAGGCGCGCTCGAACGAAGCTCCGGCGCCCGCGGCGTAGGGCGGCGCCCCGGCGGCCGGGTCCCCGCCCGCGGGGTCGTCGATCTTGATCACTTCCGCGCCGAGCCCCGCGAGCAGGAGCGTGCAGTGCGGGCCCGAGAGGTAGCGCGTGAGGTCGAGGACCACGAGGCCCTCGAGCGCCCCGCTCATGACGGGTCGGGCTGCGTGCCCTTCCAGACGCCGAGCGCCTGCGCGAGCGCCTGCGCGGCGCGCGCGCGGATCTCGTCCTCCGAGATCGAGCTCAAGGGGTGGTCGATCACCACCGGCACGATGCCCGCCATGCCGAGCGCCTCGCGCTGCACTTTCGCCTCGTGCAGGAAGGTCGAGGTGACGATCACCGCGGTCGGTACCCCCAGCGACTCCAGGCTGATGCCGTCATGCATACAGCACGACGTGCACGAGCCTCAGTCGCCGATGGCGGTGACGACGATGTCGTTCTCGCGGCGGATCTGCTCGATCAGTTCCGGGGCGGCAAACTTGGAGAAGCTCTCCTTGCGGTAGTAGCGCACGTCGGCGAGCGGATGCTCCGCCTGCAGCTGGTCGCGCAGGGCACGCAGCAGCTTGTTCGCGTTCCACTTGGTGTTGTCGAGGATGCCGAGGCGCAGGCCGTCGAGCGACTTCACCCGGGCAGCCACTGCCTTCTTCTCGGCCCCGACCACGCCGCGCGGGTCGTAGACAGGTTGCATGAGCTTGTGTCTCCTTTCTCTCTAGAGGTAGCAGGTGCCGTCCACGCAGCGCGGCCCGGCGGCGGGTCCGCCATGGCCCTCGATCTCGCGCAGCACGGGCGCGGTCATGTGGCCCCAGCCCGGGATGAAGGCGGAGAAGCGCCCCGCCTCGCCGCCGATCACGAACAGGTGGATGTTCTCCGCGCTCGGCACGACCGGAATGCGCGAATCGGGCTCGCGCTTGTACCACGCCGGGAGGCTCCGGTTGTAGACCTTGCCGTAGCGGTGGTTGAACGAAACCTGCCCGAAGGTATTGCCCGAGTTCATCCACAGGTAGTTCTTGATGTCGTTCCTCTTCCAGCCGTGCTTGGCGATCGTGGTCGCGTGCTCGGGGCCGAGCACCACCGCGCAATGGCCGCTGGAGACGGCGTTGTTGTGCGCGAACGTGCTCATCGCCGAGCAGATCGAATCGAGGATGCCCTGCGGGTCGTTGGCGACATGGTTGGTGACGCTGTGCGGCGGCTCGGCCGCCATCACGAACACCGTCGAGTCCTCGGCCTTGAAGCCCTTTTCCACGTGGTAGGGCGCGAGCAGCCCCAGCTCTTCGTTCTCGGCCACCGCGTAGGTGTACTTGCCGGGGTGGCCCAGCGTGGACTTGTCGAGGTCGCCCGGCCAGCCGCCGCCCACGTTGAGCAGCATGAGGCGGATCGCGCGGCCGATGGTGGCGTTCGCGCGGTTGCCGGAGCCGAAGGCGTTGCAGCCCGCGTTCATGCCGATGCGGCGCGCGATCGGGCCGTTGACGACGAGCAGCGGGCTCGCCATGTGCGTGGTCGCCTGCACGCCGTTCAGGTTGAAGGCCGATTCGCAGAGCGCGAGCATCGCCGCGCGCACGACGGGGGCGTACTCCGGCTTGCAGCCCGCCATCACCATGTTGACCGCGAGCACTTCGCGCGTGAGGCTGCCCCAGCGCGGCGGCACGCGCGCCTCGACCTTCTGCGGCTCGCCGCCGAGGGCCTCCAGCATCGCCGCGACCTTCGCGGGCGTGGGCGGCGCCACGGGCAGGCCGTCGGAGTAGCCCTGCTCGTAGTACCACTCGACGAGGTCGGTGCCGTCGGCGACGGCGGCGGGCGCGGGGGCGGGGGACAGTTGGGCGGACATGGCGGCAATCGTAGGCGCTTCGGTCATTCCTGGGAAATAGGGGTTCGCGCTATCCCCATAGCCTCATGGCATGGCTTCAGCGAGCCAGCGACACGCCGAAGGCCCAGGCGAGCGCGGCGAAGCTGAGAAAGGCGAGCGCGGTGGTGACGAGCACGGCCGCCGCGATGCGCTCGGCGTTCGCGCCGCCGCGCTCGGCGAAGAGGTACACCGTGCCCGCCACCGGCAGCGCCGCCATCAGGCCGAGCGTGCGCACCTCGATCGGCTCGAGGCGAAAGACGTAGGCGGCGACCAGCAGAGCCAGGTAGGGGTGCACGACGAGCTTCGCCACGGCGATCATCGCCACCTCGGCGCCCTCGATGCGCGTGCCCGGGCGGTAGAGCGACACGCCCAGAGTGAAGAGCGCCACGGGCACCGCGGCTTCGCCGAGCAACCGGGTGAACTGCTCGAGCGTGAAAGGCAGCGGCGCCTCGGCGAGCGAGAGGAGGCTACCGGCCGCGATCGCCCACACGAGCGGGTTCGCGGCGACGCGCGCGGCGGCGGCCGCGAGCATGCGCCGCGCCCCCGCCCGCGCATCCAGCGAGGCGAGCGCGAGCGCCGCCGAGGCCACCACGAGCAGGTCGGCCATGCCGGCGGCGATCACCACGGGCAGGGCGCGCGCGCCCAGCAGCGCCGGGATCAGCGCGAAGCCCATGTAGCCCCAGTTGGACCACGCCGCCGCGAGGCCGTCGAAGGCGGCCTCGCGCATCGGCTCGCCGATCACGCGCCGGGCGATCCCGGCGAAAGCGAGCAGCGTGAGCAGCCCCGCCGTCAGGTAGGCGAGGAACACCGGCGGATTGAAGAGCTCGTCGAAGGGCGTGCGCGCGGCGAAGCGCAGCAGCATGCACGGCAGCGCGAAGTAGAGCACGAAGGTGTTGAGCGCGGGCACCGCATTCGGCGGCAGCAGGCGCGCTCGCGCCGCGAGGTAGCCGCACAGGATGAGCGCGAAGAACGGCAACGTAACCTGGGCGATGGCGAGCATCGGGCTAGCGCGCGCGCGCGAGCTGTGCGCCGCGCCAGGTGCCGCGCTGGATCAGCTCGCGAGCCACCTGCTCGAGGATCTCGGCGACCAGCGCGGCCGCGCGGCCGGGGGTCTCGCCGCGGCTCGTGCACAGCTCGAGTCGCCGCGTGAGCGCGGGCCGCACGATGCGCCGCGCGACGAAGCCCGCCTCGCCCGACTCGGGGTGGAGGGCCGAGCGCGACAGCACCGTCGCGCCGAGGCCCGCGGCCGCCATCGCCTTCGAGGTCCAGGGGACGTCGATCTCGGCCGCGAGCTCGAGCCTGAGCCCCGCTTTGGCGAAGGCCTGTTCCACCACCTGGCGCGTCGAGTTCCGCGGGCCCGGCAGGATCAGCCGGTGGCGCGCCACCTCGGCGAGCGGGACGTCCGCGCGGCTTCCGCGCGCGGTCACCAGGTAGAGATCCTCCGAGAGCAGCACCCGGCGCTCGACCTGCGGCGAGGGGCGCGCGCGCTCGTAGAGCAGGCTCAGGTCGAGCCGGCCGCCCGCGAGCAGGCCCTCGAGCTCGCCGCTGCCTTCCTGCGTGATCGCGAGGCGCAGCCCCGGCAGGCGCTCGCCGACCGCGGCCACGAGCGCGGGCGCGAGGATGTTCGAGGCGCTGAAGGGCATGCCGACCGCCACCACGCCCGTCGGCGCGGCCTGCGCCGAGCGCACCTCGTCCGGGATGCGCCCGAGCTGGCGCAGCACCGACTGCGCCTGCCGGTAGAAGGCCTGGCCGGCCTCCGTGGGCGTCACGCCGCGCGGGCTGCGCACGAGCAGCGCCGCCTTCAGCTCGGCTTCGAGCGCGGCGATCTGCTTGGAAAGCGCCGGTTGCGCGACGAACAGGTCCGCGGCGGCCTTGGACAGGCTCCCGAGGTCGACGATGCGCACGAAATAGCGCAGCTGGCGAAGCTCCATGCTATTCCCCTGGAATATGGCCCATGCGCAGAAAACCTATTTCTAAGAATACCTCGGCCCCGCTAGGATGGGTGCTTCCATGCGGCTCGCAGCCATCCCGTCGGTCGACCGGATCCTGCAGGACCCGCGCCTCGCCCCGGCGATCGCGCGCCAGGGCCGGCCCTTCGTCGTCGACGAGCTGCGCGCGCTGCTCGCTCACTACCGCGACGCCCTGAAGGCGGGCGCCGCGCTGCCCCCGAGCCTCGATGCGATCGTGCCGGCGCTGCTGGCGCGGTTGGAGGCGGCGGCACGGCCGTCCCTGCGCCGGGTCTTCAACCTCACCGGCACCGTCCTGCACACGAACCTCGGCCGCGCGCTGCTGCCGGCCGAGGCGCTCGAGGCGCAGGCGGTCGCGTCGGCGGAACCCGCGAACCTCGAGTACGACCTCGACGCGGGCGCGCGCGGCGAGCGCGACGCGCATCTCGAGGCGCTCCTTTGCCGCCTCACGGGGGCCGAGGCGGCCACGGTCGTGAACAACAACGCGGCGGCCGTGCTCCTCGCGCTGAAGGCGCTCGCCGCGGGACGCGAAGTGCCGGTGTCGCGAGGCGAGCTGGTGGAGATCGGCGGCGCCTTCCGCATTCCCGAGATCATCGAGGCGGCGGGCTGCACGCTGCGCGAGGTGGGCACCACCAACCGCACGCACCTCGCCGACTTCGAGAAGGCTCTGGGCCCCGCCACGGCGGCGATCCTGAAGGTGCACGCGAGCAACTACGCGATCGTCGGCTTCACGGCCGCGCCCGCGGAAGACGAGCTCGCGGCGCTCGCGCACGCGCGCGGCCTTCCCTTCATCGTCGATCTGGGCAGCGGCAGCCTCGTGGATCTGCAGCGCTGGGGATTGCCCGCCGAGCCGACGCCGGCGCGCGCGCTCGCCGCCGGCGCCGACCTCGTCACCTTCAGCGGCGACAAGCTGCTCGGCGGGCCGCAGGCGGGGCTCGTGGTCGGGCGCAAGGACCTCGTCGAGAAGCTGCGGCGGCATCCGATGAAGCGCGCGCTGCGCCTGGACAAGGGGCGCATCGCCGCGCTCGAGGCGGTGCTGCGCCTGTACCTGGACCCCGAGCGATTGCGCGAGCGGCTGCCCACGTTGCGGCTGCTCGCGCGGCCCGCGGCCGAGATCGCGGCGCTCGCCGAGCGCCTGCGACCGGCGCTGCAGGCGTGGTGCGCGGACAAGGCCGAGGTGAGCGTCGCGCACTGCGCGAGCCAGGTCGGCAGCGGCTCGCTGCCGGTGGACCGGCTGCCGAGCAGCGCGCTGCGCATCGCGTCCGCCGGCGTGGAGCCGGATGCCATCGCCGGGGCGCTGCGCGCGTTGCCGATCCCGGTGGTCGGCCGCATCCACGAGGGCGCCGTCTGGTTGGATGTCCGGACGCTGGAGGACGAAGCGGCCTTCGTCGCCCAGCTCGCGGGCGCTCGCCTGTGATCGTCGCCACCGCCGGGCACGTCGACCACGGCAAGACTTCGCTCTTGCGCGCGCTCACCGGCGTGGACACCGACCGGCTGCCGGAGGAAAAGCGCCGCGGCATGTCGATCGACCTCGGCTTCGCCTACGCCGGGCCGCTCGCCTTCGTCGACGTGCCGGGGCACGAGCGGTTCGTGCGCAACATGGCCGCCGGCGTGGGCTCGATCGACCTCGCGCTGCTGATCGTCGCCGCCGACGACGGGCCGATGCCGCAGACGCGCGAGCACCTCGCGATCCTGCGGCACCTCGGCGCGCCGCGCGTCCTCGGCGTGCTCACCAAGATCGATCGCGTGGCGCCGCAGCGCCGGGACGAGGCGGAAGCGGAGCTGCGCGCGCTGCTGCCCGGGGCCGAAATCGTGCGGGTGTCGTCAATGACCGGCGAGGGCGTCGACGCGCTGCGCGAGCGCCTGATGCGCATCGCGCGGGAGATTCCGCAGCGCGCGAGCGAAGGTCGTTTTCGCATGCACGTGGACCGCGCCTTCGTCATCGACGGCCTCGGGCTGGTCGTCACGGGCACCGTCGCGTCCGGCTCCGTCGCAGCGGGCGACCAGATCCAGGTACTGCCGGCGCAGAAGAAGGCGCGCGTGCGCAGCCTGCGCGCGAACAACTCCGAGGCCGAGCATGCGCGGGCGGGAGAGCGCTGCGCGCTCGCTTTGCAGGGCGTCTCTCGGGGTGAAGTCGAGCGCGGCGACGTGATCGCGGACGCGGGGCCGGCGCCGGTCTCGAGGCATCTCGACATCGAGGTGACGTGGCTCGAGAAGCCGCGCGCGCGCATCGGGCCGGTCGGCGTGCATCTCGGCACGGCAATGCTTCAGGGGCGGCTTTCGCCCTTCGGGGTCTTCGCACGGCTCGCGTTCCTCGATCGCGTGTCCGCATGGCACGGCGACCGGCTTCTGCTGCGCGATCCGGGAACGCAGCGGTTGATCGGCGCGGGCGTCGTCTTCGACTCGATGCCGCCGGAGCGGAGCTCGGCGCGCCGCGAGAGTATCGCGGGGCTCGGCGAGCGCGAGGCGCTCGAGCGGCTGCTCGAGGGCGGCATGGTGGACATGGAGTGGTTCGAGAAGGTCTTCCACGTACGGCCGGTCGAGTCGAAGGAGCGGATGGCGTTCGATGTGCGGGGCGTGCGCCATGTCATGCGCCGGGATCGCTGGGATGCCGAGTGCGAGCGGCTCGAGCGAGCGGTCGCCGACTGGCATGCGGCGCAGCCGGATGCGATCGGGCCTCGGCCGGCGGAGGTGGGCAAGCCGCTCGCCGCGATGATCGACTTCCTGTCCGAAGCCGGGCGCGTGGTACGCGACGGACCGTGCCTCAGGCTGCCGGCGCACCGGCCTTCGCTCTCGGCGCAGGACGAGGCGCTGTGGCAGCGCTTCGCGCCGCTGCTCGCGGGCGATAGCGGCAGGCCGCCGCGCGTGCACGAGCTCGCCGCGGCGCTCGGCATGGAGCCGGAGGCGGTGACCGAGTTCCTGCAGCGCGCCGCGCGCGCCGGGCGCGTGCACCGCGTGGCGCCGAACCGGTTCTTCCTGCCGGATTCGGTGCGCCGGCTCGTCGATCTCGCGGTGTCGCTGGACGAGGAGTCCGAGCACCGGGGCTTCGCCGCGGCGCGCTACCGCGACCGCAGCGGCCTCGGGCGCAACCTGACCATCGAGGTGCTGGAGTTTCTCGACAGCGCCGGCTACACGAGGCGCGCGGGCGATCTGCGCCGCGCGCGACGATTCGCAACGGAAGAGCAACGTCCCCGGTGGGGCGCCCGGACTTCAAATCCGGAGAGAGGCGTCTGACGTCTCTGGTGGGTTCGACTCCTTCCTCTTCCGCCACAATAGGGCCCATGGCCCAGCCCGACCCGCGCGACTACCTGGCCGATCCGCTGAGCCCGATCGCGCGCGCCGAGCGGCGCAACCTGCTGCTCGCGGCGACGGTGGCGATCCTGATCGCGCACGTGAACCTCGTGCCGACCCGGTTCACGGCGCTGGGGCTCGAGTTCGCGCCGCCGGCGCAGACGGCGTTCGTCGTCATCACGGCGCTGGTCGTCGGCTACTTCATCGTCGCCTTCGCGACCTACGCGCTGGCCGATCTCTTCGTCTGGCGCAAGCGCTACTACGACTATCTCGCCGCGGTGGAAAAGGAGAGCCAGGACTGGACGCTCGAGGACCAGATCGCGCACGACGAGATCCACGCCAACCTCCCGACTATCGACTGGTACTACGAGTGGTCGCCGCGCGTGGCGAACCTGCGCATGCTGTTCGAGTTCGTGCTGCCGCTGCTCGTCGGCGCGTATGCGATATCCGCGCTGGTCTGGAGAATGACCGCGATTTCCTGAGGAGAGAACGAGTGCAAACCACCTACGCCACCCTGGCCCTGAAGCGCGAAGGCGAGCACGTGCTCGTCGTCACGCTCAACCGCCCCGAGGTGCTGAACGCGATCAGCACGCAGATGGGCCGCGACTGGCTCGACCTCTTCAACGGCCTCGCCGCCGACCCGGGCGACATCCGCTGCATCGTGCTCACGGGCGCGGGCGAGCGCGCCTTCTGCGCGGGCGCCGACCTGAAGGAACGCGACGGCATGTCGGTGGAGACCTGGCGCACGCAGCATGCGGCTTTCGAAATGGCCTTCGTCGCGCTGATGGAATGCCCGGTGCCGATCATCGCCGCGGTCAACGGCCACGCCTACGGCGGCGGGCTGGAGACGGCGCTTTGCTGCGATTTCATCTACGCAGCGAAAGGCGCGAAGCTCGCGCTCTCGGAGTTGCGCCTCGGCATCATGCCGGGCGGCTGCGGCACGCAGAACCTGCCGCGCGCGGTGGGCGAGCGGCGCGCAAAAGAGCTCATCCTCACCTCGCGCGCCTTCACCGCGGAGGAGGGCGCCGGGTGGGGGCTGGTGAACAAGGTGTGCGAGCCGGGCAGGACGCTCGCGGACGCGCTGGAGACCGCGCAAGCCATCGCGGCGAACGCGCCGATCGCCGTGCGCCAGGCGAAGAAGTCCATCCACTACGGGCTGCAGATGGACCTCCTCACCGGCTATCGCTACGAGATCGAGGCCTACAACCGCCTCGTGGACACCGAGGACCGCCGGGAGGGCGTGCGCGCCTTCAACGAGAAGCGCAAGCCCGTGTTCAAGGGTCGCTAGGCCGCTTTCCTTTCCTCGGTCGCTTCGAGCGTCGCCTGCGCGTCGCGCAATGCGGTGCGCAGGCCTTCCTCCACCACCGGGTGGTAGAAGGGCATCTCCAGCATCTTCTGCACGGTCATGCCGGCCTGGATGCCCCAGGCGAGCAGGTGCGCGAGGTGCTCGGCATCCGGGCCCATCAGCTCGGCGCCCAGCACGCGGCCGCTGCCGATCTCGGCGTAGACGCGAGCGTGCCCCCTGTTCCTGAGCATCACGCGGCTGCGGCCCTGGTCCTCGAACGAGACTTCGCCCGCCACCCAGCGCCCCGCCGGCAGGTCGGCGAAGCGCCGACCGACCACCGCGAGCTGGGGATCAGTGAAGACGATGGCGAGCGGCGTGCGGCGCGCGCCCGGCTGCACGTGCGGGAAGCGCGCCGCGTTCTCGCCCGCGATGCGGCCTTCGTCCGCGGCCTCGTGCAGGAGAGGCAGGTCGTTGTTCGCGTCGCCCGCGATGAAGATCGGGCTCGCGCCGCACTGCATCGTGTGCCGGTCGAAGAGCGGCACGCCGCGCGCATCGAGCGCGAGGCCGGTCGCCTCCAGGCCGAGGCCGCGCACGTTGGGCGCGCGGCCGGTCGCGGCGAGGACGTAGTCGAAGGTCTCTGCGCTCTCGCCGAAGCGGATCTCTACGCCGCGCGGCGTGCGCTGCACCGAGTCCACTTTCGCGTCCGCATCGAGCGGGAATTCGCCGCGGAAGGTCTTCTCCGCGTAGTCGCGGAGCAGCGGATCGGAGAAGGGGCCGACGAGGCCGCCGACCCCGAACATGCGCACGCGCACGCCGAGGCGCGAAAGCGCCTGGCCAAGCTCGAGCCCGATCACGCCCGGGCCGAACACGGCCACCGACTTCGGCAGGCCCTCCCAGTCGAAGACGTCGTCGTTGACGATCAGCCGGTCGAGCGCGCCGCGCAGGATCGGCGGAACGCTCGGCGAGGAGCCGGTGGCAATCACCGCCGACTTGAACTTGATGCGCGGGCCGTTCTCGATCTCGAGCGTACGCGGTCCGGCGAAGCGGGCGCGCCCCTGGATGCGGGATTCGGCCGGAATGCGCTCTACGTCCCGCAGCACGAAGCCTACGAAGCGATCGCGCTCGCGGCGCACGCGCGCCATGACCGCGCGGCCGTCGACGCGCGCGCGGCCTTCCAGGCGCAGGCCGAGCTCGTCCCAGCGCTCGACGCCGTGCGCGGCTTCCGCAGCGGCGACCAGCAGCTTGGAGGGCATGCAGCCCGCGCGCGCGCAGGTGGTGCCGCCCGCGCCGGCCTCGATGAGGACGGCGCGCTTGCCCGCGGCGTGCGCCGCGCGCCAGGCGGCGAGGCCGGCGGTGCCGGCCCCGATGACCGCCACGTCCACTTGCAGGGACGCCGTCATTACGCCGCCTTCTTCGCCCACTGCTCGAGCGCTTCCCAGCCGCCGATGCGTACGCCGTTGATGAACACCTGCGGCACGGTCTGCGCGCCGGCGACCGCCCCGACCACGCGCGTGCGGATCTTGTGATCCAGCGGGATCTCGGCGTAGTCGTAGCCCATCTCGGTGAGCAGCGCCTTCGCCTTGGCGCAGAAGCTGCAGCCCTCGCGCGTCAGGATCGCGACCTGGTCGGGCTTCCTAGCCTTGGGGTTGATATAGGCGAGCATCGTGTCGGCGTCCGACACCTCGAACGGGTCGCCGGGCTTCTCGGGCTCGATGAACATCTTCTCGACCACGCCGTCCTTGACGAGCATCGAGTAGCGCCAGGAGCGCTTGCCGAAGCCGAGGTCGGCCTTGTCGACGAGCATGCCCATCTTCTCGGTGAACTCGCCGTTGCCGTCGGGCAGCAGGCGCACATTGTCCGCTTCCTGGTCCTTCGCCCACTCGCTCATCACGAAGCCGTCGTTCACGGAGACGCACACGATCTCGTTCACGCCGTTGGCGCGGAACGCCGGCGCGAGCTCGTTGTAGCGCGGCAGGTGCGTCGAGGAGCAGGTCGGCGTGAAGGCGCCGGGCAGCGAGAACACCACCACGGTCCTGCCCTTGAAGATCTCGTCGGTGGTCACCGTTTTCCACTCGCCGTTCTGGCGCGTGCGGAACTCGACCTGGGGTACCCTTTGTCCTTCGCGATTCGAAAACATCTATCAAGCCCTCGTTAGTGATTGAAGAAGGCTTGCACTGTACGCAGGGGCATGCGATTAATCCAATGACTTGTGGCCATGTCGAGAATAGGGAGAGGCTATAGTCCATGAGCGAGCGCAAGCCTTTGGACGCGCAGGCTTTTTCGCTCATGGTGGCGCTGACCGCGCTGTGGGGATTCCAGCAGGTGGCGATCAAGCTCACGGCGCCCGACGTCTCGCTCGTGATGCAGGCCGCGCTGCGCACCTTCCTCGCCGCGGGGCTGCTGCTCGCCTGGGCGCGCGGGCGCGGCATCGCGCTCTTTTCGCGCGACGGCACGCTCGCCGCGGGCATCGGCGCGGGGTTGCTCTTCGGCGGCGAGTTCGTCTTCATCTACGCGGGGCTCGAGCACACGGCCGCCTCGCGCATGGTGGTGTTCATCTACCTCGCGCCCATTGTCACCGCGCTCGGCGTGCACTGGCTGGTGCCGGGCGAGCATCTCTCTCGCACGCAGTGGGCGGGTGTGCTCCTCGCCTTCGCGGGCGTCGCGGTCGCCTTCGGCGAGGGTTTCCTCGCCGCGCAGGGTGCGACGTGGATCGGCGACCTCTGCGGCGTCGTGGCGGCCGTGCTTTGGGGGGCGACCACGGTGCTCATCCGCGCGACGCGGCTCTCGCAGGCGAGCGCGGCGAAGACGCTCTTCTACCAGCTCGCGGTGTCGGCGCCGCTGCTGCTCGCCGCCTCGCTCGCCCTGGGCGAGGCGGGCGTGATCGCGCTCACGCCGCTCGCCGCCGCGAGCCTCGTCTACCAGGGCGCGATCGTCGCCTTCGCGAGCTACCTCGTCTGGTTCTGGCTGCTCACGCGGTACCTCGCGGGGCGGCTCGCGGTGTTCTCGTTCATGACCCCGCTCTTCGGCGTGCTCGCCGGGGTCGCGGTGCTCGGCGAGCCGCTGCGTCCGGCCTTCGCCGGCGCGGCGCTGCTCGTGGGCGCCGGCATCGTGCTCGTCAACCGCCGCTAGCGCCGAGCTCGCTTTTCAGCACGCGCTCCAGGTCGTCGCGCCCCTGCTGCTGCAGGGCGATCAGCTTCTTCGCCTCGCCGCGGTGCGGCGCCTGCGCGGCGAGCATCTCCTCGTCGTGGCGCCGGAAGCGCGTGACCACGCGGCGCGCCGCCATCGGGCCGAAGTCGAGCGCGCGCAGGACGGCTTCCGCCGCGTCCAGCGCCGAGCCGAACACCTCGCGCACGGCGGGCACGCCCATGGCGAAGTACTCGAAGGCGTCGCTGCGCCCGTGCGCGCGCGTGACGAGCTTGAGCGCCGGATAGCGCTTGCGCGCCTCGCGCACGAGGCGCAGGGCCGCGGCCGAGTCGTCGATCGCCACCACCAGCAGCCGCGCCCGCGCGATGCCCGCCTTCTCCAGCACGTCGAAGCGCGTCGCGTCGCCGTAGTACGCCTTCTGGCCGAAGCGGCGCACGAGCTCGATCTGGTTGGGATCGTGGTCGATGAGGGTGGCGCGAAGACCCAGCCCGTTCAGCACGCGCGCCACCACCTGCCCGAAGCGGCCGAAGCCCGCGACCAGGACCGGATTCGCCTCGTCGAAGACGTCGGCCTCGCGCGCGGCGCCCTGCGCGAGCCGCGGCGCGATCGCGCGCGCATAGAACGTGATGAGCAGCGGCGTCGTGATCATGGACACCGCGACCGCGGCGTTCAGCACGTCGAACACGGGGCGCGGCAGCACCGCGCTGCCGGCCGAGAAGAGCACGAAGGCGAACTCGCCGATGTTCGACAGGCCGAAGGCGAACACCAGGGCGTCGGCGCGGCCGCACAGGCCGAGCCAGCGCCCGATCGGGTAGAGCAGCGCGATCTTCAGCGCCACCACCGCCAGGGCGAGGCCCAGGACCAGCAGCGGCTCGCGCACGAAGAGCGCCAGGTTCACCGACATGCCGACCGCGATGAAGAAAAGCCCGAGCAGCAGCCCCTTGAAGGGCTCGATGTCGATTTCGAGCTCGTGGCGATACTCGGAGTCGGCGAGCACCACGCCGGCGAGGAAGGCGCCGAGCGCCATCGACAGGCCGACCGCCTGCATGAGGGCCGCCGCGCCCAGCACGAGCAGCAGCGCGAGCGCGACGAACACTTCGCGCTGGCCGCTCGTCGCCACCAGGCGCAGCACGGGCCGCAACGCGTAGTGGCCGGCCCCGATCAGCAGGCCGATAAGCAGCGCCGCGCGCAGCACGGCGGCCCAGTCCAGGCCCGTGGGCTCGGCCGCCGGCACGATCAGCGCCACCGCGAGCAGCAGCGGGATCACGGCGAGGTCCTGGAACAGCGACACCGAGATCGCCGACTGGGCGCCCGCGGTCTGCAGCAGGCCGCGCTCCTGCATCGCGCCGAGCGCGATCGCGGTGGAGGACTGCGCGAAGCCCATGCCGGCGATCAACGCGATGCCAAGCTCGAAGTCGAAGGCCCAGCCGAGCGCCGCCGTCGCGGCGACGGTGCTCGCGATCTGCGCCGGGCCGAGCAGGAAGATCGTGCGCCGCAGCCGCCACAGCCGCTGCGGGTTGAGCTCCAGCCCGACGAGGAAAAGGAGCAGCACCACGCCGAACTCGGCGAACTGCAGCACCGTCTCGGGATGCGCGACGAGCGCGAACCCCCACGGCCCGATCACCATGCCCGCGGCGAGGAAGCCGAGCACCGAGCCCAGTCCGAGCCTGCGAAACAGCGGCACGGCGACCACGCCGGCGGCGAGATAGATGAGAGCCTGGTAGAGAAAGCCGTGCTCGGCCATGGTTCTTCTCCCTCGGGAATCGCGTGCAATAATCGCGTGCGTGACGCAACCGGTCAACGCGGATCAGTTCAAGCTCGGCATGCGCGCGCTCGCGCACGCGGTGAACATCATCACCGCGGCGCACGCCGGGCACCGCTACGGGCTCACCGCGACCGCGGTGTGCTCGGCGACCGCCGAGCCGCCCACGGTGCTCGCGTGCGTGAACCGGCGCTCGGCGACGCACGGCGCAGTGGCGAAGAGCCGGGCGTTCTGCGTGAACGTGCTGCGCGCGGAGGACTCCGAGCTCTCCAACCTCTTCAGCGGCGCGCAGTCGGGCGAGCGGCGCTTCGACGCGCGCGAGTGGACCAAGCTCGCCACCGGCTCGCCGGTGCTCATCGACGCGCTGGTGTCCTTCGACTGCCGCGTGGTGAAGAAGCTCGCGCACGGCTCGCACACCATCTTCCTCGGCCAGGTGGAGCAGGTGGTGTTCGGCAAGAAGGGGAAACCCCTGCTCTACGCCGAGGGCCAGTACGCGAAGCTCGCCTCGCTCGCCCACGGCGAGCCGCTGCCCGAGGGGCTCGACTACTGGGGCTTCTGAGCGCGCGCGAGCATCGCCTTCAGCTCGCCGACCTCCGCGCGCAGCGCGCGCAGCTCGCGCTCCAGGCCCTTCGCCTCGTCGTGCACCGCCGCCTCGATGCGGGCGCGCTCCTCGTGCGGGTGCTCGTCGTTCAATGCCTGCATGGTGTTGACGATGACGGCGATGAAGAGATTGAGCATCGTGAAGGTGGCGAGCAGGATGAAGGGCACGAAGAACGCCCAGGCGTAGGGATAGACCTGCATCACCGGGCGCACGATGCCCATCGACCAGCTCTCCAGCGTCATGATCTGGAACAGCGTGTAGAGCGAGGCGCCGACCGAGCCGAACCAGTCCGGGAAGCGCTCGCCGAAGAGGCCCGTCGCCATCACCGCGAACACGTAGTAGAGGATGCCGAGCAGCCCCGCGATCGCGCCGATGCTCGGGATCGCGTGCAGCAGCGACTCCACCACGAAGCGCAGGCGCGGCATGCCCGAGACGAGGCGCAGCACGCGGAGCACGCGCAGCGTGCGCAGCACCGAGAGCGGGCCGCTCGCGGGCACGAGCGCGATGCCCACGACGACCAGATCGAACACGTTCCAGGGCTGGCGGAAGAAGCCGCCGCGGTGCGCGTAGAGCTTGGCGAGGATCTCGACCACGAAGACGGCGAGGATCGCCTGGTCGGCGGCCATGAGCGCGGGGCCGGCGAGCGCCATGACGCGCGGCGAGGTCTCCAGGCCGAGGATCGCTGCGTTGACGAAGATGAGGCCGAGGATCAGGCGCTGCATGCGCGGCGCCTCGATCCACTCGCCGACGCGGCGGCGCAGGGGCGAGAGCGTGTCGGCGGGCGGTGTCATGGCGGGGGCGGATTATAGGGTCGCCGCGGGGCAGACTTGCTATAATCGCGGCCACGCGCCCGTAGCTCAGTTGGATAGAGTACTTGGCTACGAACCAAGGGGTCGTGGGTTCAAATCCTGCCGGGCGCGCCAGTCATTCAGGGGCTTGCGGAAACGCAAGCCCTTTTCTTTTCTGCAGTAGCATGCCCGCATGCTCACCGCCCAAGTCCGCGCATTCGGCCGGCCCGACCAAGCGATCGAGGCCGTCGAGCACCCCGACCCGGGCGAGCCCGGCGCGGACGAAGTCCTCGTCGAGGCCGAGTACGTCCCGATCAACCCCGCCGACCTCCTGAACATCGAAGGCAAGTACGGCGCCAAGCCGCCCGCGCTGCCGCTCACACCGGGCGCGGAAGGCGTAGGCCGGATCGCGAAGGTCGGATCGAATGTCCGCCACGTGAAGCCGGGCGATCGCGTACTGCTGCCCGGTCCCGGGACCTGGCGCGAACGCATCAAGGCGCCCGCCAAGGCCGTCTTCGCGCTGCCGGAAGGCGTGGACCCCAGGCAGCTCGCGATGCTGCGCGTGAATCCGCCGACCGCCTACCTGATGCTGCACCAGTTCGTCGCGTCCAAGCCCGGCAACTGGCTCATCCAGAACGCCGCCAATTCGGGCGTCGGCCATTGCCTCATCCGGCTCGCGCGGCTTGCGGGCGTGAAGACCATCAACGTCGTGCGGCGCGAGGAGCTCGTGGCGCCTTTGCGAGCATTCGGCGGCGACGTCGTGCTTACCGACGGACCGGATCTCGACGCGCGCGTGCGCACGGCGATCGGGGACGGCAATCTGCCGCTGGCGATCGACGCCGTGGGCGGCTCTGCCACGCAGCGGCTCGCCCGTTGCGTGAGCGACGGCGGGACGGTGGTCAACTACGGCGTCTTGAGCGGCGAGCCGTGCCGGATCGATGGCAGGGAAACGGTGTTTCGCGATGTGCGACTGCAGGGCTTCTGGCTGCGCAAGTGGTACGCCGACACGCCGCCCGCGCAGATCGCGGACCTCTATCGCGAGCTCACCGCCCGGGTCGCCGACGGCACGCTCACAGTCGAGGTGGAGGCCGTCTACCCGATCCGCAGGATCAAGGAAGCCGTCGCGCACGCCGCGCGCGGCGGCCGGTCGGGCAAGATCCTGATCGCCTTCGCAGCGGCCTAGGCCTTTTTCAACTTCACCGGCGCGCGCCGCACCCGGCTGACGATCTCCTCGCGCACGTCCTCGATCTCGCGCGCGCGCGAAGCGTGCGCGCCGTCGCAGGGCTCGCTGCGCGGGCAGTGCGTGCTGCGCGGGCAGATGATGCGCGCGGGGCTCGCGAGCGCGTCCTCCACCCAGGCGATGTTGAGCACCTTCGCCACGCTCCGGATCGCCTCCGCGGCTTGCGCCGGAATGCGCGCCTCGCCGCGGTGATGCCGGCACGCGTCGGCGACGCTGCCGACGATCGCCGGCGCGTCGAGCCCGTGCGAGGCGAGCGCCGGCGCGAGGTCGATGCCCACAGAGAGCACGTGCGCGTTGCCCGCCATGTCCTGCGTGCGGCGCGAGTGGCAGCAGTAGAGCAGCGATTGCGCGCCGTCCATCAGCACGGAGATCTGCGAGCCCGTATCGGGCCCGCGCGTCTCGTGCAGCATGCGGAAGACAGCCCAGTGCGGGCAGGGGTCCGTCGCGCGCGCCATGTTGCCCCAGGGCAGCGGGATGCCGTTGCCGCGGTACACCGCGCGCAGGTAGCCCGGCGGGTAGGCGTCGAAGAAGTGCCAGTAGGGGTAGGGCGAGACCTTGGTCATGCGCCGCATGACTACCGCGGGCGTGAGCTCCACCCGCTCGCCCGCCTCGACGCGGTAGGCGTGGCGCGCGAGGAACTGCCGGAACGGCGCCTTGGGCGCGAGCAGCGCCCCGGCGAAGAAGCTGCACTCGAAGTCGCGCCACGCGTGCAGCACGTCCTGCGCGCTCATGCCGGCCGAGATCCCGCCGTCGCCCTCGGGGCTGCCGCCCATCTCGCCGCCGGTGGCGTGCGGCGACTTCAGGCCGTCGCCGCCGTGCAGCACCTTGTGGCCGAGGTGCGAGGCGAGGTCGAACTTCAGGCGCGCGGGGTCGGCCTGCAGTCCGCGGTTCAGGTACACCGTGCCCGGCGGCTCGAAGAAGGAGCGCACCATGCTGCGCAGCTCGCGGTCCTTGTCGCGCGCGAGCACGGGCTTGCGCTCGAACCAGCGCAGCTGCAGTCCGTGGTGGCGGCACAGCCGCATGAGGTCCTCGACCCCGAGCGGGAAGCGCCGCTCGCCGATGCCTTCGGCCGAGCGCTCGAGGTCGGGGAAGTCGTTCCGGGACATCTCCTGGTGCGAGCGGATGAGCAGGTGCGCGAACTGCCGCCCCGAGGTGCCGGTCTGCGCGAGGAGCTCGGGGATCGCCGCCTGCAGCAGCTCCTTGGAGAAAAGGAACGCCGGCTCGAGCGGCACGCGCGCCGCGGCCCCGGCGCGCCCGTCCGGCGCGGCCGCCTCGATCTCGGGATTGCCGTCGAGGAACCAGCCGGGCTCGCGCTGGAACACGGTGGACACGAGGCGCAGCACCTCGGCGGAGGGAATGCGCTTGCCGCTCTCGATCATGCTCAGGTAGGACACCGAGGGCGCGCCGCGCGGGTCGAGCTGGGTGCAGCGCGCCGAGAGCTCCTCGAGCGTGAGGCCGTTGCGCTTGCGCAGGGCGCGCAGCTTGGTGCCGAGAAAATGGCTCTGCCGGGTGTGCGGAGTCATGTGAAATTGACTTTGTGAAATTTCCAAAGTGAAATTTACCAGAAAGTGCTGGCTAGACTGCGTCCGTGCCCCTCACGGAGACCGCCATGCCGGCCGACCTCGCAAGCACGCGCGCCCCGCGCCACGTCCTCATCCTCGGGGCGTCCTACGGCTCGCTCCTCGCCACCAAGCTGCTCATGGCCGGGCACCGCGCGACGCTCGTCTGCACGCGCCCGACGGCGGAGCTGATCAACCGCGAGGGCACCGTGGTGCGCTTCCCCCTGCGCGAACGCGGCGCGAGCGTCGATATCGCCTCGCGCGCCCTCCCGGGCGAGCTGCGCGCGGGCACGCCGGAGGAGATCGACCCCGCGGCGTTCGACCTCGTGGTCCTGGGCATGCAGGAGGGCCAGTACGCCTCGCGCGGCGTGCGCGAGCTGATGGGGCGCATCGCGCGCTCGGAAGTGCCTTGCCTCGCGATCATGAACATGCCGCCGCTGCCGTTCCTCGCGCGCATCCCGGGACTCGCCACCGAGGCGCTCGAGGGTTGCTACGCCGACCCCTCGGTGTGGCAGGGCTTCGACCCGGCGCGCTTCACGCTGGCGAGCCCCGACCCGCAGGCCTTCCGCCCGCCCGAGCAGCCGAAGAACGTCCTGCACGTCGGCCTGCCCACCAACTTCAAGGTGGCGCGCTTCGAGGACGCGGCGCACACCGCGCTGCTGCGCGAGCTCGAGGCCGACATCGAGGCGGCGCGCCTCGAGCAGGACGGCGCGGCCCTCGAGATCCCGGTGAAGCTCAAGGTGCACGACTCGGTGTTCGTGCCGCTCGCCAAGTGGCCGATGCTGATCGCGGGCAACTACCGCTGCATCCGGCCGGATCGCATGATCCCCATCCGCGAGGCGGTGCACGGCGACGTCGACCGCTCGCGCGAGGTCTACGAATGGGTGGCGCAGCTGTGCACGCGCCTGGGCGCGGAAGCCGCCGACCTCGTGCCGTTCGAGAAGTACGCGAAAGCCGCCGAGGGGCTGGCGAAGCCCTCGTCCGCGGCGCGCGCGCTGATGGGCGGCGCGCAGCACATCGAGCGCGTCGACAGCCTGGTCGGGCGCATCGCGCGCCAGCTGGGGCTCGAGTCCGACGTGGTGCGCGAGATCGTGTCGCTGGTGGACGACTACCTCGGGCGCAATCAGGTGGCGCGCGTGGAGCAGGCGGCTTAGCGCTGCTTGCCGGAGAATCGGGGGCTTGGCATCTGCTAAGCCCCGGAAGTCCCCGCGCCGCCGCGCCTGGCGCGCGATCCGCGAAGCTCCGCCGGGGCTGCTGATCGCTGCAGTGGCCGTCGCACTGCTTCTCGCCTGGCTCGCGACCAACCTCGCGGTGCAGGTCGCGCGCAAGCCGACCGAGCTTTTCTATCCGGTGAGCGGCGTGCTGAACAAGCTGCCGGTGGAGACGTGGCGACGCTACGAGCCGATCTTCCGCGAGCACGCGACCGGGACCCTCACGCCCGATTTCCTCGCCGCGCTCGCGCAGGTGGAGGGCGCGGGCAATCCGTTCGCGCGCCCGCCCTGGCGCTGGCGCCTGACCGAGGATCCGTTCGGCGTGTACCGGCCCGCCTCGAGCGCGGTCGGCATGTACCAGATCACCGACGGCACGTTCCGGCAGGCGCGGCGCTACTGCATCCGCGACC
>JBFWWT010000016.1:47562-58509 GCA_050246035.1 Burkholderiales bacterium | reverse complement strand
CGCCGCCCGCCAGGCACGCGAGCACGATCCAGGCGAGCGTCATGGGGGCGGCGATTCTAACCAGATGAGCGCCGCCATGCGCTCGTCGCCGCGGTCGCGCCGCCACGAGGGAAAGCGCGCGGCGTCGCTGTAGGTGCAAAAGCCCCCGCCCCAGACTCGCCGCACGCCGCGCGCGGCGAGGCGCTGGCGCGCCGCGGCGTACAGGTCGAGCAGCCAGTGGCCCGGGCGATTCGCGCGGAACGCGGCTTCGGCCGCGGGGTCGCGCGCGAGGAACGCCTCGCGCACTTCGGGGCCGACTTCATAGTGGGCCGGCCCGATCGCGGGGCCGAGCCAGGCGAGCAGGCGCTCGGGCGGGATCCGAATTTCATCCACGGTCGCCTCGATCACCCCGGCGGCGAGGCCGCGCCAGCCCGCGTGCGCCGCGCCCACCGCCTCGCCGGCCTCGTCGGCGAGCAGCACCGGCAGGCAGTCGGCCGCCTTCACCGCGCAGACGACGTTCGGCGTTCGCGCCACCGAGGCGTCGGCCTCGGGCCGATCGAACGACGCCTCGGCACGCACGACGCGCGTGCCGTGCACCTGCCGGAGCCACGCGGGCGGCGCGGGTAGCGGCGGCAGCGCCTCGCCGCGCGTGGTGACGAGCGCGCGCACGCGCGCCGGCGCGGGCCAGTCAGGCCGTATCACGGCGCAGGCTCGCGAGCAGGCGCTTGAAGTCCGCCGGCGGCTCGGCGCGCCAGGTCATGCGCTCGCCGGTGCGCGGGTGCGCGGCCGAGAGCTCGCGCGCATGCAGCGCCTGGCGCGGAAACGCGATGCCGTGGCGCGTGCCGCGCCGGTAGGTCGCCTCGCCGATGAGGGGGTGGCGGATGTGCTGGAAGTGCACGCGGATCTGGTGCGTGCGCCCGGTCTCCAGGCGGCACTCGACGAGCGCGGCGCGCCCGTAGCGCTCGAGCACCCGGTAGCGCGTGACCGCCTCCTTGCCGCGGTGCGTAACCGCCATGCGCGTGCGCGATCGCACGTCGCGCCCGACCGGCGCGTCGATCACGCCGCTCGCGGGCGGATCGCCTTGCACCACTGCCCAGTACACGCGCCGGATCGAGCGCTCGGCGAGCTGGCGCACGAGGCTCGTCTGCGCTTCGACCGTCTTCGCCACCACGATGAGGCCCGTGGTGTCCTTGTCCAGGCGGTGCACGATGCCGGCGCGTGGCACCCCCGCGACCTGGGGCGCGTGTGCGAGGAGCGCGTTCATCAACGTGCGGTCGGGTTGGCCGGCGCCGGGATGCACGACGAGTCCCGCCGGCTTGTCGATCACGACCAGGTCGGCGTCCTCGTACACCACCTTGAGCGGCATGCGCTGCGCGCGCGGCGCCGCCGCCGGCGCCGCGGGCGGCGCGAGCTCGACGCGCTCGCCTCCGCGCACCACGGCGCGCGCCGCGGCGCGCGCGCCGTCCACCCGGATATGGCCCTCGGCGAGCCAGGCCTGCAGGCGGCTCCTCGAGTACTGCGGGAACATGCGCGCGAGCGCCTGGTCCAGGCGCAGGCCGGCCGCCGCGCGCGGCGCCTCGGCGACCAGCGGGGCGACGAAGGACGCGTCCCAGTCGGCCCCGGCCTCGCCCGTATAATCGCGCCCCATGCGACGAAGTGTACTGGTTCCGCTGCTCGCCGCCGCTGCGCTGCTCGTCGCGGGCTGCGCGGCGCCGGAAGCGCAGGACGAGACCACCAGCTGGTCGGTCGAGCGCCTCTACGGCGAGGCGCGCGACGCGATGGGGGATCGCGACTGGTCGAGGGCCATCCAGCTCCTGGAGAAGCTCGAGGCGCGCTTTCCCTATGGGCGCTTCGCGCAGCAGGCGCAGCTCGACGTGGCCTGGGCGCACTGGAAGTTCGACGAGCGCGGCTCGGCGCTCGCCGCCATCGAGCGCTTCATCAAGCTGTATCCGAATCACGAGACGCTCGACTACGCGTACTACCTGAAGGGACTGATCAACTTCACCGAGGACCAGGGGCTGCTTGCGATCCTGTCCGACCCGGATCTGGCCGAGCGCGACCCGCGCGCGGCGCGCGAGGCCTTCGCCGCGTTCCGCGAGGTGGTGACGCGCTTCCCGGACTCGAGGTACGCCGCGGACTCGGCCGCGCGCATGCGCTACCTGGTGAACTCGCTCGCGCGCCACGAGGTGCACGTTGCCCGCTGGTACATGAAGCGCGAGGCCTACGTGGCCGCCGTCAACCGCGCGCAGTACGCGGTGTCCACCTACCCGGAGTCGCCCGCGGTGGAGGAGGCGCTCTTCGTCATGATGCAGGCCTACGAGGCGCTCGGCCTGAAGGACCTGCGCGACGACGCCGAGCGCGTCCTGCGCCGCAATTTCCCGGAGAGCGCCTGGTTCAAGGGCGGCGTGAAGCGCAAGGCGTCCTGGTGGCGGATCTGGGATCCGGACTGGTGATCAGAGGCTGATGCCCTCGTCCGCGACGTAGGCGCGGATGATCGACTCGACGTCCGCGTCCGCCTGGAAGCCCATGGCGAGCGCGCGCGGCGTGCGGAACGCGGCCGGCCAGGTCTTCACGATCGCCTGGATGCGCGCGTCGGGCTTGAAGACCACGCGCCCGGCGACCTTCGGCCCGCCGACCTTCTTCAGCGCCTCGAGCATCTGCGCGACGGTGGCCGTGATACCCGGCAGGTTCAGCCAGCGCTGCGTGCCCCAGGCATCGGGCGCGAGCTCCCAGGCGTGGATGAAAGCCTCGACGCAGCGGCCCGGCGAGAGCATCCAGACGCCGGTCTCCGGCGCCACGGGGCATTCGGACATCTCGCCGTTCAGCGGCTCGCGCAGGATGCCGCTCGCGAACGAGGAGGCCGCGGCGTTGGGCTTGCCCGCGCGCACCACGATGGTCGGCAGCCTGAGCGAGCGCCCGTCGAGGAATCCCTTGCGCGTGTAGTCGCTCACCAGGTACTCGCCGATCACCTTCTGCGTGCCGTAGGACGTCTGCGGATTGGCGATGGTGGTGTCGTCGAGCACCGACGGCAGCGCGCCGCCGAAGGCCGCCACCGAGCTCGTGTACACGAGGCGCGGCGGCCGGGTGCACTTGCGCATCTGCGCGAGCAGGCGCTCCGTGCCCTTCAGGTTCACGCGCATGCCGAGGTCGAAGTCGGCTTCGGCCGCGCCGCTCACCACGGCGGCGAGGTGGAACACCGCGTCGGTATCGGGCGGGCAGACGCGCGCGAGCGTCTGCGCATCGGACACGTCGCCCTGCACGAGGGTAAAGCGCTTGTCCTGCGCGGCCGCGGGCGGGAAGGCGGCGTCGAGCAGCGTGATCGAGGCAATCGCGCGGCCGCCGAGCTGCCCGCGCGCGGCGAGCGTCCGGGCCAGCCGGAAGCCGAGAAAGCCGCCGCCGCCGGTGATGAGGATCTTCATGCGGCGATTCTAGCCAAGAACCCGCGCACCTCCTCGAGGTCGCGCGTGGGCTTCATCGGCGGCAGGCTCGCGCGCGCGAGGCGCCCGTAGGAGCGCGAGTACAGGCGCGGATCGCAGATCATGAGCACGCCGCGGTCGGTCTCGTCGCGAATGAGGCGCCCGGCGCCCTGCTTGAGCTGCAGGATGGCCTGAGGCAGCTGGAACTCGGTGAAGGGATTGCCGCCGCGCGCGCGCAACGCGTCGATCCTCGCCGCGAGCACGGGGTCGTCGGGCGGCGCGAACGGCAGCTTGTCGAGGATCACCACGGAGAGCGCCTCGCCGCGCACGTCCACGCCCTCGCGGAAGGACGCGCTGCCCAGAAGCACCGCGTTGCCCAGGCTGCGAAAGCGCGCGAGCAGCTCGCTCCTCGACCCCGTGCCCTGCACGAGCAGCGGGTACGGCAGCCGCTCGCGCAGCCGCTCGTGCGCGCGGCGCAGGGCGCGCAGCGTGGAAAAGAGCAGGAACGCGCGCCCGCGGCTCGCCTCGATCACCGGCAGCGCCGCGTCCACCACGGCGTCCGTGTACGCCGGGTCGTTCGGGTCCGCCGGCAGGCCACTCGGCACGTAGAGCAGCGCCTGGTGCTCGAAGTCGTAGGGGCTCGGCCAGCTCCTCGCGCGCGCGCCCTCCAGCCCCATCTCCCGCTGGTAATGCGCGAACTCGCCGCCGACGGCGAGCGTCGCCGAGGTGAAGATCCAGGCGCGCGGCGCCTCCTCGAGCTGGCGGCGGAAGAGCTCGGCGCAGGAAAGCGGCGTGCGGTGCAGCTGTACCGCGCCGGCGAAGACTTCCAGCCAGCGCACCCAATCCGCGCCGGCGGCGTCGCCAAGGCGCGCGAATAGCTCGAGCGCGGCCGTCGCGCGCTGTGCGCAGGACTTGAGGCCTTCGCTGCGGCCCGCCTGCGCTTCGAGCGCCGGCGCGAGATCACCGAGTGCGCCGCCCAGCGCCTCGAGCGCCGGGCCGAAGGCGGGGCGCGCGGCCGCCTGCGACCAGGACATGCGCGAGGATCCCTCGGCGAAGGCGAGGCGCAGATCGCGCGCCGCCTTGTCCAGGCGCGCGGCGAGGCGCTCCAGCTCGGGCGAGGCGCCGCCCGCGGCGAGGAGCTCGACGCGCGCGTCGCGCGCGAGCTCGACCAGGCGCGTGCTCGCCAGCGTTTCGCCGAAGAACAGGCGCGCGGTGTCCGGGAGCTGGTGCGCCTCGTCGAGGATGACCGTGTTGCAGGCGGGCAGCAGCTCGGCGACGCCCTCGTCGCGCAGCACGACATCGGCGAAGAACAGATGGTGGTTCACCACCACGACGTCGGCGGCGAGCGCCGCGCGCCGCGCCTTCATCACGAAGCAGTCGGCGTAGCGTGGGCACTCCTGGCCGAGGCAGTTGTCGCGCGTCGACGTGGCGTGCAGCCAGACCGGCGCGTCCTCGGGCACGTCGGGCAGGTCCGCGCGGTCGCCGCTCGCGCTCGCGGCGGCGAAGCGCTCGATGCGCCGCAGCTGCGCGGCTTCCTCGCGGCTCGCGAGCCGCGCCTCGCCCGCGGCGCGCTCCAGCCGATGCAGGCAGACGTAGTTGGCGCGGCCCTTGAGCAGCGCCGGCACCGCGCCGGAGGCGAGCGCCGCGCGCACCGCCGGCAGGTCCTTGTCGTGGAGCTGGTCCTGCAGGGTCTTCGTGCCCGTGGAGACGATGACCTTGCCGCCCGCGAGCAGCGCCGGCACGAGGTAGGCGAGGGTCTTGCCGGTGCCGGTGCCCGCCTCGGCGACCAGGGCCGCGCCCTCCTCGATCGCCGCGAGGATCTCGCGCGCGAGCTCGAGCTGCTGCGGCCGGGGGGAATAGCCCGGGACCTGCCTGGCGAGCGGGCCGTCCACGGCGAACAGGCGCTCGAGCCGGCGCGCGCTGTCGGTGTTCAGCGGCCCACCTCGTCCACCCTCACCGAGATGCGGCGGCGCGTGCGGGAAGCGCGATCCCCCCGCGCGAGCGTCTCGATGCCGCCGATCTCGACCCATTCTCCGAGGCGCGCGCGCACCGTGGTCGCGCCGCGCGTCGAACCGACGGCGCCCGCCGGCCCGGGCGCGGCGCGCTGCGGCGCGATCTCGAGCGTGACCCAATCGCCCGCAAGCCGCGGGATCACTTCGAAGCCGGTGGCGACGTCCTGCACCAGCACGCCGTCGCGAAGCTGGAGCGGCCGGCTCGTGCCCTCGGCGATGAACGCGGGCGAGCCCTCGAGCACCTGCAGCCGCTGGTCCACGCGGCCGGCCGTCGCGCCGCGCGCCTCGCGCGCGCGGATCTCGAACCGGCTGTCGCGGTCCGAGACGCGCGCGTCCGCCTCGATGCGCGAGCGGGCGTGCTCGTCGGCGCGCTCGAAGCGCACCGAGATCGCGAGCCGGCGCGCCGGCCGGTCGAGCGCCGCGAGCGCGCGGCGCAGTTCGGCGAGGTTCTGCGGGCTCGTGCGCACGATGAGCTGGCTGCGCTGGCCGGTGAGCACGCCGCCCGGCTCGAGCAGGGGCCGCAGCGTGGGGATGACGCGCTCTGCCGTCGTGTGCCGGAGATCGATGATCTCCAGGCTCGCCTGGCCGAAGGCGAGCCCCGCCCAGAAGGCGAGGCAAATGTAAGTGGTTGCTCTCATCCCCGGATTGGACTAACTTACTTTAGGTATGCTACGCAAGTCCATGTATTTAGGTATTTTAGCGGTCACGGTCGGATGCGGCAGCCTCCCTCCGCAGCCATCGGACGTGGCCATCGACACAAGCCCGATGAGCGAGGAGCGCCAGGAGGCGATGCTGCAGACCCTGCTCGCGCTCGGCATCGACTATCGGTACGGCGGCAAATCTCACGAGAGGGGCTTCGACTGCAGCGGGCTGGTCGCGCACGTCTTCCGCGAGGCCTACGGCATCGAGCTGCCGCACAACGCCTACGCGCAAAGTCGCCTCGGGGCGCGCGTCAGTCTATCGGAACTGCGCGCGGGCGATCTCGTCTTCTACAACACGCTCAACCGGCCGTTCTCCCATGTGGGCATCTACCTCGGCGACGGCCGCTTCGTGCACGCCCCGAAGACCGGAGCCCAGGTGCGCGTCGAGTCCATGCGCGGGCGTTACTGGATGCGGCGCTTCGACGGCGCCCGGCGGATCCGCCCCGCCGCCCTCTAAAAACGGAGAATCGTTCTCATTTGTATTGACTCCTCAAATGAGAGTGACTACCATTTGCGCAACTTTTCCATGAGAGGCGCAAATGTCTGTTCTTAAAAGGCTCCTGATCGTTCCGGCCCTGGCCCTGTCCAGCGCCGCCCTCGCCCAGGACAACGTCCTTAACCTGTATTCCTCGCGGCACTACCAGACCGACGAGGCGCTCTACGCCGGCTTCACGAAGCAGACCGGCATCAAGATCAACCGCATCGAGGCCGGTGAGGACGCGCTCATCGCGCGGCTTAAGAGCGAGGGCGAACGCAGCCCCGCCGACGTGCTGATCACCGTGGACGCCGGGCGCCTGTGGCGCGCCGAGCAGCTGGGGCTCTTCCAGCCGGTGAAGTCCGAGGTGCTCGAGAAGCGCATTCCGGCGAGCTTCCGCGAGCCCGGCGGGCAATGGTTCGGCTTCTCGATGCGCGCGCGCGTCATCGCCTACGCCCGGGACCGCGTGAAACCCGCGGAGGTCGCCACCTACGAGTCGCTCGCCGAGCCGAAGTGGAAAGGCCGCATCTGCGTGCGCTCGTCCTCCAACATCTACAACCTGTCCCTCATGGGCGCGCTCATCGAGCAGCTCGGGCAGGCGAAAGCCGAGGCCTGGGCGAAGGCCGTGCGCGCCAACATGGCGCGCGACCCGAAGGGCGGCGACACCGACCAGCTGAAGGCGGTCGCCGCGGGCGAGTGCGACGTCGCGATTTCCAACCACTACTACTACGCGCGCCTCATGCGCTCGGAGAAGCCCGCCGACCGCGAGGTCGCGCAGAAGGTCGGCGTCGTGTTCCCCAACCAGTCGGGGCGCGGCGCGCACGTCAACATCTCGGGCGCCGGCGTGCTGAAGCACGCCCCGCATCGCGCGAACGCGGTCCGGTTCCTCGAGTACCTGGCGAGCGACGAGGCGCAGCGCTACTTCGCCGACGGCAACAACGAGTGGCCGGTGGTGCCGGGCGTGCAGGTGAACAACCCCGCGCTCGGGGCGCTGGGCGCGTTCAAGTACGACCCGCTCAACGTCGCCGTCCTCGGGCGCAACCAGCCCGAGTCGCAGAAGCTCTACGACCGCGTCGCCTGGAAGTAGCGCCGGGCGAGCACGGCGAGCGGTATCAGGCCCACCGCGACGATCACCAGCGAAGGCACGGCGGCTTCCGCGAGCCGCTCGTCCTTCGCGAGGTGGTAGGCGGCCACGGCCAGCGTGTCGAAGTTGAACGGCCGCAGCGCGAAGGTGGCCGGCAGCTCCTTCATCACGTCCACGAACACGAGCAGCGCCGCGGTGGCGAGGCTCGGCGCCATGAGCGGCGCGTGCACGCGCGCGAGGGTCGCGGCGGGCGAGGCGCCCAGGCTCCTCGCCGCGTCCTCCATGCTCGGCGTGATGCGGGCGAGGCCGGCTTCGGTCGTCTGCAGCGCAACGGCGAGGAAGCGCACGAGCAGCGCGTAGACGAGCGCGACGATGGTGCCGGTGAGCATCAGCCCCGCGCGCGCGCCGGTCAGGTCCTCGAGCAGCCCCGCGAGCCAGTTGTCCAGACGCGCAAGCGGTGCGAGCACCCCGACCGCGATCACCGCGCCCGGCACCGCGTAGCCGAGCGCGGCGACGCGGTTGGCGGCTCCCGCGAGGCCGCTGCGCGTGAGGCGCGCCGAGTAGGCGAGCGCCACCGCGATCGCCACCGCGAGGACGGCCGTGATTCCGGAGAGCGTGAAGCTGTTGCCGACGAGCGCGGCAAGCCGCGCGCCGGCGCGCGCCTCGGGGTCGCCCGCGGCCAGCGCGAGGAGGATGCCGGCCGGCAGGAGGAACCCGAACACCACCGGCAGCACGCAGGCGAGCGTGGCGGCCGCCGCACGCGCGCCGCGCAGGCGCTGGGGCGGCACGGGCTTCGCCGCGCCGGGGCTGTGGAACGCCGAGCGCCCGCGCGAGATGCGCTCGAGCGCGAGCACGACGACGACGAAGCCGAGCAGGCAGGTGGAGAGCTGCGCCGCCGCGGTCACGTCGCCCATGCCGAACCAGGCCTTGAAGATCCCGGTGGTGAACACCTCCAGCGCGAAGTAGGACACGGTGCCGAAGTCGGCGAGCGTCTCCATGAGCGCGAGCGCGGTGCCCGCGGCGACCGCGGGCCGCGCGAGCGGCAGCGCCACGCGCCAGAAGCTGCCGAGCGCGGACTCGCCGGCGAGCCGCCCCGCCTCGATCGCGCTGCGCGGCAGCTCCCGGAACGCCGTGCGCGCGATCAGGTAGACATAGGGATAGAGCGCCAAGGACAGCACCACCGCCGCGCCGGGGAGCGACCGGATCTCGGGAAACCAGTACTCGCGCGGCCCCCAGCCGGTCAGCGCGCGCAGCGCGCCCTGCACGGGGCCGGTGAACTGCAGCCAGTCGGTGTACGCGTAGGCCATCACGTACGCCGGCATCGCGAGCGGCAGCACGAGCGCCCACTCGAGCAGGCGCGCGCCGGGGAAGCGGTAGCTCGCGATGAGCCACGCGGACACCACGCCGATCGACATCACCCCGGCCGCGACCAGCGCGACGAGCAGCGCGGTGTGGCCGACGTAGCGCGCGAGCACCGTGTCCGCGATGTGGCGCCACGCGTCGCCCGAGGGCTCGAGCACGCTCGCCGCCACGATGAGCAGCGGCGCCGCGAAGACGAGCGCCACGGCCGGCGGAAACCCTCGCGCCGCGATCCTAAGCGGTTGATCTTTAAGCACCGGCCATTCTAACAAGAACGATTCTTGTTCCCCTCTGTCGTACAATGGTCCCGCCATGCTGCTCCAGATCCAAGGACTCCATCATGCCTACGACGGGCGCGAGGCCGTGCGCGGCGTGGACGTGTCGCTCGCGCGCGGCGCGATCGGGTGCCTCCTTGGGCCGAGCGGTTGCGGCAAGACGACGGTCCTGCGCTGCATCGCCGGCTTCGAGCGCGTGAGCGCCGGGCGCATCCTGCTGAACGGCGCGCTCGTCTCGGGCCCCGGCGCCATGGTGCCGCCCGAGGCGCGGCGCATCGGCATGGTATTCCAGGACTACGCCCTCTTTCCGCACCTCACGGTGGAGAAGAACATCGCCTTCGGCCTGCGGGGCGCGAGCGCCGCCGCTCGCGTGCGCGAGCTCGCGGAGCTCACGCGCCTCGACGAGGTGCTCGAGCGCTACCCGCACGAGCTCTCGGGCGGCCAGCAGCAGCGCGTCGCGCTCGCGCGCGCGCTCGCGCCCTCGCCCGAGCTGCTGCTGCTGGACGAGCCGTTCTCCAACCTCGACGTGGACCTGCGCGAGAGGCTCTCGCTCGAGGTGCGCGAGATCATCAAGGCGAGCGGCGCGACCGCCATGCTCGTCACGCACGACCAGAACGAGGCCTTCGCGGTGGCCGACGAGATCGGCGTGATGCGCGCGGGGCGCATCGAGCAGTGGGACTCGGCCTACAACCTTTATCACCGCCCGGCCAATCGCTTCGTCGCCGACTTCGTCGGCCAGGGGGTGTTCCTGCCGGCGAAGGTCCTCAACGCGCGCGAGATCGAGATCGAGCTCGGGCGCCTGGAGGGCGACATCCCGAGCGCCTGCCAGGTCGGCTGCGACGCCTGCGGCAAGGGCTGCCTCGCCGACGTGCTGCTCAGGCCCGACGACGTGGTGCACGACGACGACTCGCGCATGAAGGCCGAGGTGGTGCACAAGGCGTTCCGCGGCGCCGAGATCCTCTACACGCTGAGGCTGGAGAGCGGCCGGCGCGTGCTCGCGCTCGTGCCGAGCCACCACAACCACGCGCTCGGCGAGCGCATCGGCATCCGGCTGGACGTCGACCACGTGGTCGCGTTTCAGCCCGAGCGCTGATCGCGCAGGTTGTAGATCGCGCGCAGCTCGAGCTCGAAAGCCTGGCCGCGCAGCGCCGGCGGGATCTCGACGAGGGGCTTGGCGGCCTCGAACATCTGCAGCGCCTGGCGGTCGAGCGCCGCGTAGCCCGAGCTGCGCGCGACGCGCAGCGACGCGATGCGTCCGTCGGCGCCGACCGCGAGGCGCACGCGGACCTCGCCTTCCCAGTTGTTGTCGACGGCGACGCGCGGATAGCGCTTGAAGTCCGAGGCGATGCGCACGAGCTCTTCGCGGTAGCGCTCGAGCGCGCCCTCGCGCGCGGGATCCGGCGCGGGCGTCTCGGGCAGGAGCAGGCGCGGGTCGATGCGCGTGATCGGCGGCGCGGGCGACGGGGCCGGGGCCAGCGCCGGCTCGGGCGCCCGCACCATCGGCGCCGGCTCGGCGGGCGCGGCCGGCGGCGGAATCACGATCGGCGCAGGACGCGGCGCGGGGGCCGGCTTCGCCGCCGGCGGCGGCGCGGGCTTCGGCTCCGGCTTCGCCACGGGCGCAGGCTCGGCCTTCGGCGCCGGCGGCG
>JBFWWT010000016.1:0-47462 GCA_050246035.1 Burkholderiales bacterium | reverse complement strand
GCGGCCGGCGGCGGAATCACGATCGGCGCAGGACGCGGCGCGGGGGCCGGCTTCGCCGCCGGCGGCGGCGCGGGCTTCGGCTCCGGCTTCGCCACGGGCGCAGGCTCGGCCTTCGGCGCCGGCGGCGCGGGACGTGGCGGCGCAAGCCGCGCAATACGCGCGATGAGGGGCTCGGGCTCCGGCGGGACGAGCGCGGCGAGCTCGCGCAGGCCGGGCAGCGCGGCGAGCAGGAGCGCGTGCAGCGCGATCGAGGCGAGGACGGCGACCGCGAGTGCGCGTCCTCCCCGCATGTCGGCTACTCGCGCTGCATCGCCCGCCATACTTTCTCGGGCGTGAGCGGCATCTCCAGCTGCGCGACGCCGTAGGGCGCGAGCGCGTCGAGCACCGCGTGCACGACGGCGGGCACCGCGCCGATGGTGCCGATCTCCCCGCAGCCCTTCACGCCGAGAAGGTTCGTGGTGCAGGGCACGCTCTCGTCGAAGGCGTTCGTCATCGGCGGGAACTGGTCGGCGCGCGGCACGCAGTAGTCCATGAGCGAGCCGGTGAGCAGCTGCCCCGACTCGGGGTCGTAGACCGCGCGCTCGCAGAGCGCCTGGCCGACGCCCTGCGCGATGCCGCCCTGGATCTGCCCCTCGACGATGGCGCGGTTGATGATGCGGCCGATGTCGTCGAGGCTCGTCACGCGCGCGAGCGCGACCTCGCCCGTGTCGGGATCGATCTCGACCTCGCAGGCCTGCGCGCCGTTCGGCCAGGACGGCGTCGAGGGGGTCTGCGTGGCGGACACGCGCACGATCCTCGTCTCCTGGCGCGCGGCGAGCCCCGCGAGGTCGATCGACTTGTCGGTGCCGGCGATCGTGAAGCGGCCGTCGCGGAACTCGATGTCCTGCGCGGCCGCCTCCAGCGCCTCGGCGGCGAGCGCCTTGCCGCGCACGATGAGCGTGCGGCCCGCCGCCACCACCGCGGAGCCGCCGACGAAGGCCGAGCGCGAGCCCACGCTGCCCACCCCGTTCGCGCGGTCGGTGTCGCCCTGCACGATGGTGACGCTCCGCGCGGGGATCTGCAGCACCTCGGTGACGAGCTGCGCGTAGGTGGTTTCCAGCCCCTGGCCCATGGCCTGCGTGCCCGAGAACACCGTGACGCGGCCTTCGGCGTCCACCTCGATGTCCACGGTCTCCGTGGGCAGCGCGCCGGTCCACTCGAGGTAGGCGGACAGGCCGCGACCGCGCAGCCTGCCGCGGCGCTTCGACTCGGCCGCGCGCGCCGCGAAGCCGTCCCAGTCGGCGGCTTTGAGGAGCCCTTCCAGCATGCGCGGGAAGTCGCCCGTGTCGTAGACCTCGCCCACGTGCGTGGTCACCGGGAAGTCGCCCGGCTGCAGGAGGTTGCGCTTCCTGATCTCCACGGGATCGAGGCCCATCTCGCGCCCGGCCTTCTCCACCAGCCGCTCGATGAGGTAATTGCCCTCGGGCCGGCCCGCGCCGCGGTAGGCGCCGGTCGCCATGGTGTTCGTGAGCACGCCCTGGAAGTGGTAGTCCACGACCGGCACGCGGTACACCGAGGTGGCGACCTTCGCCACCATGGCGAGCGGGATCATCGCCGAGGAGCCCACCGGCACCGCGCCCATGTTGCCGAGCGAATGCAGCTTGAGCGCCAGGATGCGCCCGTCCGCATCGAGCGCGAGCGCCGCCTTCATGTGCATGTCGCGGCCCATGTGCGCGGCGAGGAACTCTTCGCTCCTTTCACCGCGCCAGCGCACCGGCCGGCCGAGCTTCCTCGCGGCCCAGGCGACGAGTGCCTCCTCGGGGATCAGCCCGGTCTTCATGCCGAAGCCGCCGCCGATGTCGCCGTTCACGATGCGGTAGTCGGTGTTCTTGCCGCCGAGCGCGGCGGCGAGGAGGTCGCGCGCCGTGGTGGGCTGCTGGCACTGCGTGTACACGGTGGTGCGCCCGTGGTCATGCACGCCGATCGCGCAGCGCGGCTCCATCGCCACCGCGACCAGGCGCTGGTTGTGCAGCTCGATCTCGGTGACGTGCGCCGCGCGCGCGAAGGCGGCCTTCGCCTCCTCCGGCTTGCCATAGCGCGTCTCGGCCGCGACGTTCCCCGGCGCCTCCTGCCAGAGCAGCGGCGCGCCGGGCTTCACCGCCTCGCGCGGATCCACCACGCAGGGCAGCTCCTCGTAGTCGATCTCGGCGAGCTCGGCCGCGTCCTGGGCCTGCGCACGCGTCTGGGCCACGACCGCGACCACCGGATGGCCCACGTAGAGCACGCGCTCCTGCGCGAGCGGGGTGCGCAAGGGGGCCTGCATGGGCTGGCCGTCCGCGCGCTTGAAGAGCGGCGGATACGGGATGTGCTTCACGCCGTCGGCGGCGAGCTCCGCCATCGTCCACGCCGCGATCACGCCGGGCGCTTTGCGCGCCGCGTCCAGCTTCACCGACCTGATCCGCGCGTGCGCGTGGGGCGAGCGCACGAGCACGAGCTGCGCCTCGCTCTCGAAGCGCCGGTCGTCGCTGTAGAGCCCCTTGCCGAGGAGGAGGCGATCGTCCTCGAGGCGCTTCTGCGTGCGCGAGGCGCCGAAGCGCGTCGCCTCGGGGTCGAACTGGACTTGCGGTGCGTTCATCGCCGGCGCCTTGTGCGAACTGAAACGCCCCGTGAGGGGCGTCGTGGATAGGTGGCGGAGAGAGAGGGATTCGAACCCCCGGTACGCTTACGCGTACAACAGATTTCGAGTCTGCCGCATTCGACCACTCTGCCATCTCTCCGCGGCAGGGCGGATTTTATCAGGCGCGCGCGAGCTTCTCGACCCCGCCCATGTAGGGCTGCAGCGCGCCCGGGATGCTCACCGAGCCGTCGGCGTTCTGGCAGTTCTCGAGGATCGCCACCAGCGTCCGGCCCACCGCGAGTCCCGAGCCGTTCAGCGTGTGCACGAGCTCGGGCTTGCCCTTGTCGTTGCGGAAGCGGGCCTGCATGCGCCGCGCCTGGAAAGCCTCGAAGTTGGAGCACGAGCTGATCTCGCGGTACGCATCCTGGGCCGGCAGCCACACCTCGAGGTCGTAGGTCTTCGCCGAGGAAAAGCCCATGTCGCCGGTGCACAGCGTCACCGCGCGGTAAGGCAGGCCCAGGCGCTGCAGGATCGCCTCGGCGTGCGCGGTGAGCTCGTCGTGCGCCTGGTAGGACTTCGACGGGTGCACGATCTGCACTAGCTCGACCTTGTCGAACTGGTGATTGCGGATCATGCCGCGCGTGTCCTTGCCCGCGGCGCCCGCCTCCGAGCGAAAGCACGGCGAATGGCACACGAACTTCATCGGCAACGCCTCCAGCGGCACGATCTCCTCGCGCACGAAGTTCGTGACCGGGTACTCCGCCGTGGGAATGAGGTAGAGGTCGCGCGCCTCGAGCTTGAAGAGGTCGCCCTTGAACTTGGCGAGGCTCGTGACGCCGTCGGCACAGGCGCCGCTCACCATGTAGGGCGTGTACACCTCGGTGTAGCCGTGCTCCTGGCTGTGCACGTCGAGCATGAACTGCGCGATCGCGCGGTGCAGGCGCGCGAGCGCCCCCTTCATCACCGCGAAGCGCGCGCCCGCGAGCTTCGCGCCCGTCTCGAAATCGAGGCCGAGCGGCGTGCCGACGTCCACGTGGTCCTTCGGCGCGAAGTCGAACGTGCGCGGCGTGCCCCAGCGGCGCACCTCGACGTTGTGCTCGGCCGAGGTCCCCGCCGGCACGCTGTCGTGCGGCAGGTTGGGAATGAGCGAGACGAACTCGCGCAGCATCGACTGCACGGCCTCGTTCTCGGCTTCCAGCGTCTTCAGCTGCTCGCCGAGCGCGCCCGCCTCCTTCATCAGGGCGGCGGCCTGCGCCTCGTCCTTCTTCGCCTTGGCCTGGCCGACCTGCTTGGAGAGCGCGTTCCTTTGCGCCTGCAGGCTCTCGGTGGTCGTCTGGATGCGCTTGCGCTGCGCCTCCAGCGCGAGGAACGCGTCGGTGTCGAGCGCGTAGCCGCGCCCCTGCAGGCGGGCGACGACCGTATCCAGCGAGCTTCTGAGCAGTTGAATGTCGATCATGTCTTCTTCGCGCGCGCCTCGGCATTCAGGCGCCTGAGTTCCTCGAGCTTCTCGCGGATGCGGCCCTCGAGCCCGCGCTCCGTCGGCTTGTACCACTCGACCCCGGGCATGCCCTCGGGGAGGTAGCTTTCGCCCGCCGCGAACGCGTCCGGCTCGTCGTGCGCGTAGCGGTAGTCCCTGCCGTAGCCGAGGTCCTTCATGAGCCGCGTCGGCGCATTGCGGATGTGCAGCGGCACCGGCCGCGTGCCGTCTTCCTTCACGAAGGCGCGCGCCGCATTATAGGCGTTGTACGCCGCATTCGACTTCGCCGCCACGGCCAGGTAGAGCACGGCCTGCGCGAGCGCGAGCTCGCCCTCGGGCGAGCCGAGGCGCTCGTAGGTCTGCGCGGCCTCGAGCGCGAGCGTGAGCGCACGCGGGTCGGCGAGGCCCACGTCCTCGACCGCCATGCGCACGATGCGCCGCGCGAGGTACAAGGGGTCCGCGCCGCCGTCGAGCATGCGCACGAGCCAGTACAGCGAGGCGTCCGGGTCCGAGCCGCGCACCGCCTTGTGCAGCGCCGAGATCTGGTCGTAGAACTGCTCGCCGCCCTTGTCGAAGCGGCGCAGGTTCTTCGCCAGCGTCGACTCGAGGAACGCGGCGTCGATCGGTCCCCGCGGCCTTGCGTTCTGCAGGATCTCGACGGCATTGAGCAGCCGGCGCGCGTCGCCGTCGGCGAAGCCGACGAGGCGCGCGCGCGCTTCCGGGTCGACCGCGAGGCCCGCCTTGTCGATCAGCGCGCCGAGGTCCGCGGGCGACAACGGCTCGAGCACGTAGACGGTCGCGCGAGAGAGCAGCGCCGAGTTCACCTCGAACGAGGGGTTCTCCGTGGTCGCGCCGATGAAGGTAAAGAGGCCCTTCTCCACGTAGGGCAGGAACGCGTCCTGCTGCGCCTTGTTGAAGCGGTGCACCTCGTCGACGAAGAGGATCGTGCGCCGGCCGCTCGCGGCGAGCACCGCTTCGGCCTGGCTCACCGCGTCACGGATGTCCTTCACGCCCGAGAGCACCGCCGAGAGCGCGATGAACTCGGCGTCGAAGGCCTGCGCCATGAGGCGCGCGAGCGTGGTCTTGCCGGTGCCCGGCGGCCCCCACAGGATCATCGAATGCGGCTTGCCGGACTCGAAGGCGAGGCGCAGCGGCTTTCCCGGACCCAGGAGGTGCTGCTGCCCCAGGACCTCGTCGATCGTGCGCGGGCGCAGGCGCTCCGCGAGCGGCGCGGAGGGCGCCGCCGGCGGGAACAGGTCACTCGCCGAGGACATCCGCGCCCTTCGGGGGCACGAAGCGAAACATCCCCGGCTCGAGCGGCGGGTTGCGCACGAGGCCGGAGAAGCGCAGCACCGTCGTCTGCCCGAAATGGTCGTGGAGCTCCATCGCCTCGACGCCCTGCGCGCCCAGCCCCAGCCGGATGCGCTCGAAGCCCGCCTCCTTCTCGCGCGGCGTCGCCTCCAGCCATTCCAGCCCGTCGCGGCGCCCGGCCTCGGCGAAGGTGAAGGCGCGCTCCACCTCGGCCGAGCCCGCCAGCAGCGCCGCGGGCGTGGAGCCGAGCGCCTGCGCCATGCGGCGCACCGTCACCTGCTCAAGATCGGGGTCGTAGATCCAGACGCGCTCGCCGTCGCCGACGATCACCTGCTCGTAGGGCCGCGCCGTCGTCCAGCGGAAGCGCCCGGGGCGCTGGAAGGCGAACGTGCCGCGGGATTCCTGCACGAGGCGCCGCTCGCGGTCGGTGACCTTCTGCTCGAACTCGGCGCGCGCGCTCTGCGTGCCGCGCAGGAACTCGCGGAAGCGCTCCATCGCGTCCGCGTGCGCGAGCCCGGGCACGAGCGCCAGCGCGAGGAGCAGCGCGCGCACCCTACTCCGCCTTCGCGGGCACCAGCACCTCGCGATTGCCGTTCGACTGCATCGCCGAGACGAGGCCCGCGCGCTCCATGTCCTCGATCAGGCGCGCGGCGCGGTTGTAGCCGATGCGCAGGTGCCGCTGCACGAGCGAGATCGAGGGCCGGCGCGTGCGCAGCACGATCTCCACCGCCTGGTCGTAGAGCGCATCCTTTTCGCCGCCGGCGCCCTCGCCGTTCGCCCCGGGCGTGCCTTCGTCGCCCACGCCGGGCTCGAGCACGTCCTCGATGTACTCGGGCGAGGCGAGCGATTTCAGGTGATCCACCACCTTGTGCACCTCGTGATCGCCCACGAAGGCGCCGTGCACGCGCTGCGCGAGGCCGGTGCCGGCCGGGAGATACAGCATGTCGCCCGCGCCGAGCAGCGCTTCCGCGCCCTGCTGGTCGAGGATGGTGCGCGAATCGACGCGGCTCGCCACCTGGAAGGCGATGCGCGTGGGAATGTTGGCCTTGATCAGGCCGGTGATCACGTCGACCGAGGGGCGCTGCGTGGCGACGATCAGGTGGATGCCAGAGGCGCGCGCCTTCTGCGCGAGGCGCGCCACCAGCTCCTCGACCTTCTTGCCCACCACCATCATCAGGTCGGCGAGCTCGTCGATCACCACCACGATGTACGGGAGCTGCGCGAGCGGCTGCGGCTCGCCCGTATCGAGGCTCGCGGGATCCTCGAGCGGCTTGCCGTGCTTCTCGGCCTCCGCCACCTTGTGGTTGAAGCCCGAGAGGTTGCGCACGCCCACCCAGGACATGAGCTTGTAGCGCCGTTCCATCTCCGCCACGCACCAGGAGAGCGCGTTCGCCGCCTGCTTCATGTCGGTGACCACGGGCGCGAGCAGGTGCGGGATGTCCTGGTACACCGAGAGCTCGAGCATCTTCGGGTCGACGAGGATCAGGCGTACGTGCCGGGGCTCGGCCTTGTAGAGCAGCGACAGGATCATGGCGTTCAGCGCCACGGACTTGCCCGAGCCCGTGGTCCCGGCCACCAGCAGGTGCGGCATCTTCTGCAGGTCGGCGACCACGGGGTTGCCGGCGATGTCCTTGCCCAGCGCGATCGCCAGCGGCGAGTGCATCTCGGCGTAGACCTCCGAGCCGAGGATCTCCGACAGGCGCACCGTCTGCCGGTGCGGATTGGGGATCTCCAGCCCCATGCAGGACTTGCCCGGGATCGTCTCGACGACGCGGATCGACACCACCGACAGCGCGCGCGCCAGGTCCTTCACCAGGTTCACGATCTGGCTGCCCTTCACGCCCACCGCGGGCTCGACCTCGTAGCGGGTGATGACGGGCCCGGGGTAGGCGGCCAGCACCTTCACCGCGACGCCGAAGTCGGAGAGCTTCTTCTCGATGAGGCGCGAGGTGAACTCCACGGTCTCGGCGCCGAGCGGCTCGCCGTCGTGGCCGGCCTCGTCGAGCAGCTTCACCGGCGGCAGCGGTGTGTCGGGCAGGTTCTCGAAAAGCGGCGCCTGCTTCTCCTTTTGCACGCGCTCGGACTTGCGGATCTGCTGCGGCGGCGGCGCGATGACCAGCGGCGGGTGCTCCTCCTCGCGCTTGCGCTCGGCCTCCACCTGGAGCTCGCGCTCCTCGCGCGCCTGGCTGCCGGCCTTGCGGTCGGCGCGCCGCTCCCAGGCGCGGCGCGCGAGCTCCGCCGCGCCCTCCAGCGCCGCGCCGGTCGCCTCGGCCACCGCGAGCCACGAGATGCCGGTGAACAGGCTCCAGCCGACCGCGACCAGCGTGATGAGGAGCAGGGTCGCGCCGGTGAAGCCGAGATAGCCTGCCGTGAAGCCGCTCAGCGCGGCGCCGACCAGCCCGCCCGGGGCGAGCGGCAGTTCCGCCTGCAGGGAATGCAAACGCAGCGCTTCGAGCGCCGCGCTCGAGGCGAGCAGCAGGGCGAAACCGCCCGCCGCGATGGCGAGCGGACGGCGATCGACGAGCGCGCTGCGCTCGAGGCCCCGGTAGCCCCGCGCGAGCGCGAGCAGGCAGAGCGCGACCCACCAGTAGGCCGACACGCCGAAGAGGTACAGCAGCACGTCCGACGCCCAGGCGCCGGCGCGGCCGCCGGCGTTCTGCGTGGGCCCCTCGGCGGCGCTGTGCGACCAGCCGGGATCGGCGCGATCGTAGGTGAGGAAGACGAGCAGCAGGTAACCCGCGAGGGCGGCGAGCACCAGCCACCGCGCCTCGCGCAGCAGGTGGGCGAGCTTGGCGGGAAGGGGCGTTGCTGTGGATTTCTGCGCGGCTGCCATCGCGGCCCGGGGGGTCCGCGCATTCTACCTCTCCCGCGGCCGCGCCGCCGCGCGCTACTCGGGCAGCGCGATGGTCTCGCGCAGGACGATGGTCGAGCCGCGCATCTCGATGAAGCCGCCGGTCTGCAGGTCCTTCATCACGCGGCTCACCATCTCGCGCGAGGCGCCGATCATCTTGGCGATGTCCTGCTTCGGCAGGCGCTTGGTGACCATCTTCTGCCCGTCCACGGTCTCGGCCATGTCCAGCAGCAGCCGCGCGACCCGCCCGTAGACGTCGAGCAGCGCGAGGCTGCCGATCTTGCGGTCGGCCTCGCGCAGGCGGCGCACGAGCCCGCGCATCACGCCGATCGCCATCTCGGCGTTCTCCGACATGCACTTCTTGAAGTCGCGGCGCGCGAGCGCGAGCAGCTCGCAGGGCTCGATCGCCACCACGCTCGCCGAGCGCGGCGCGTCGTCGATCAGGCCCATCTCGCCGAAGAATTCGCCGGGGCCGAGGATGCTGAGGATGACTTCCTTGCCGTCGGCGTCGCTCATCATCACCTTGAAGCGGCCCGAGAGGACGATGTAGAGGGCGTCCGTGGGGTCGCCCGCCGCGACGACGATCGCGCCGCGCGCGGCGCTGCGCCGGGTGACCAGCGAGGCGAGCGTGTGCAGCTGCTCCTCCGAGAAGCTCGAGAAGAGCGGAACCGTGCGCAGCACTGCCGGCGATACCGTGGTCGCCATGGTCGGATTCCTCCCCGGCTATGTTAGCAAAAGGGGCTTTGGCTTGTTATCTATAATGCGAGCCCCACATGCAGTATAGCCAAATGTCCTCCCGCCACCCTCGTCTGATCATCCTCGGCTCCGGTCCCGCGGGCTATACCGCCGCGGTGTACGCGGCGCGCGCCAACCTGAAGCCCGTGCTCATCACCGGCCTCGCGCAGGGCGGCCAGCTGATGACCACCACCGACGTCGACAACTGGCCCGCGGACGCCGACGGCGTGCAGGGTCCCGATCTCATGGAGCGCTTCCAGAAGCACGCCGCGCGCTTCGAGACCGAGATCGTCTTCGACCAGGTGAGCAAGGTCGAGCTCGGCGCGCGGCCCTTCGTCCTGCACGGCGACTCGGGCACCTACCGCTGCGACGCGCTCATCATCGCCACGGGCGCGTCCGCCCGCTACCTCGGCCTGCCCTCGGAGACGAAGCTCATGGGCAAGGGCGTATCGGCCTGCGCCACCTGCGACGGGTTCTTCTACAAGGGCCAGGAGGTCGCCGTGATCGGCGGCGGCAACACCGCGGTCGAGGAAGCGCTGTACCTGGCCAATATCTGCAGCAAGGTCACGCTCGTGCACCGGCGCGACAAGTTCCGCGCCGAGAGAATCATGATCGACAAGCTGATGAAGCGCGTCGCGGAAGGGCGCATCGCCCTCGAGCTCGACTCGACGCTGGAAGAGGTGCTGGGCGACGCGAGCGGCGTGACCGGCGCGCGCCTGCGCCACGTGAAGACCGGCGCGACGAAGGACCTCGCGGTGAAGGGCGTGTTCATCGCCATCGGCCACACGCCCAACACGCAGATCTTCGAGGGCCAGCTCGAGATGCAAGGCGGCTACATCGTGACGCGCGCGGGCCGCGACGGCGGCTACACCGCCACCAGCGTGCCGGGCGTGTTCGCCGCGGGCGACGTGCAGGACCACGTCTACCGCCAGGCGGTCACCAGCGCTGCCACCGGCTGCATGGCGGCGCTCGACGCCGAGAAGTTCCTGGAGCAGCAGGGGGGCTGAGGCGCGCATGGCCGGGGGCGCCGACGACCGCGAGCTGCTGCGCCAGGCGCTTGCGGGCGTCACGCCGCTCGACGGCGTACGCCGCCGCGCGCCGCACCGCCCCAAGCCGCCGCCCGTGCCGGCGCAGACGCGGCGCGACGAGCGCGCCGCGCTCGCCGAAAGCGTCGCCGGGCCCGTGTCGTTGGACGACGCGCTGGACAGCGGCATCGAGCTCACCTACCTGCGCGACGGCGTCTCGCGCCAGGTTCTGCGCCGCCTGCGCCGCGGCCACTGGGTCGTGCAGGACAGCCTCGACCTGCACGGCATGAACCGGGTCGAGGCCGCGCAGCAGGTCGGCGACTTCGTGCGCGCCTGCGCCTCGCGCGGGCTGCGCTGCGTGCGCATCGTGCACGGCAAGGGGCTGGGCTCGCGCAACCGCGAGCCGGTGCTCAAGGGAAAGCTGCGTGCCTGGCTGATGCCGCGCGACGAGGTACTCGCCTACTGCCAGGCGCCGGCCGCCGAAGGCGGCGCCGGGGCCCTGCTCGTGCTGCTGAAGGCCCGCTAGATCGCGGACTCGTTGGTCTCGCCGGTGCGGATGCGCAGGACGTGCTCCACGGCGGTGACGAAGATCTTGCCGTCGCCGATCTTGCCGGTGCGCGCCGACTTCACGATCGCCTCGATCGCCTGCTCCACCTGCCCGTCCGGCACCACGACCTCGATCTTCACCTTGGGCAGGAAGTCGACCACGTACTCGGCGCCGCGGTAGAGCTCGGTGTGGCCCTTCTGGCGGCCGAAGCCCTTCACCTCGGTCACGGTGAGGCCGGTCACCCCGACCTCGGAGAGCGCCTCGCGCACCTCGTCGAGCTTGAACGGCTTCACGATGGCTTCGATCTTCTTCATGCCTCGGTCCTCCCGGAATCCCGCCGCCATTATAGCGACAGGCCGCCGGCGTCGCGGTACTTCGACGTGATCGGATAGCGCCAGTCCTTGCCGAAGCCGCGCAGCGTGATGCGCACGCCGGGCGGCGCCTGGCGGCGCTTGTACTCGCTCTTTCTCACCAGGTCGACGACCCGGCTCACCTCGGCCGCCGCGAAGCCCAGGGCGACGATCTCGCGCGGGCTCAAGTTCTGCTCCAGGTAGGCCTCCAGGATGCCGTCGAGCACGTCGTAGGGCGGCAGGCTGTCCTGGTCGGTCTGGTCGGCGCGCAGCTCGGCCGAGGGCGCGCGCGTGATGATGTTCTCCGGGATCACCGCGCCAAGCGTGTTGCGGTAGCGCGCGAGCCGCCAGACCAGGGTCTTGGTGAGATCCTTGATCACGGCGTAGCCGCCCGCCATGTCGCCGTAGAGCGTGGCGTAGCCGACCGCCATTTCCGACTTGTTGCCGGTGGTGAGCACGAGCGAGCCGAACTTGTTCGACAGGCCCATGAGCAGCGTGCCGCGCACGCGCGCCTGCAGGTTCTCCTCGGCGACGTCCGCCGGCCGCCCCTCGAACAGCGGCCCGAGCGCCGCGAGGAAGGACTCGAACACCGGCTGGATGGGCACGACGTCGTAGCGCACGCCCACGCGCCGCGCCATCTCCGCGGCGTCGTCCAGGCTCATCTGCCGCGTGTAGCGCGAGGGCATCATCACGGCGCGCACGCGCGCCGCGCCGAGCGCATCGCAGGCGACGGCGAGCGTGAGCGCCGAGTCGACGCCGCCCGACAGGCCGACGAGCGCCCCGGGAAAGCCGTTCTTGTCCACGTAGTCGCGGGTGCCGACGACGAGCGCCCGGTAGATCTCCGCCTCGAGCGGCAGCTCGGGCGACACCGCCCCGGGGCGCGGCGCCGCGCCGTCGAACTCGAAGAGCTCGAGCGACTCCTCGAAGAACGGCGCCTGGCGCAGCACCTCGCCGCGCGTGTCCAGCACGAACGAGGCGCCGTCGAACACGAGCTCGTCCTGGCCGCCGACCAGGTTCACCGCGACGAGCGGCAGGCCGGTGCGCCGGACCCAGTCGCGGAAGATGCCGTGCCGCGTCGCCTGCTTGCGCTTGTGGTAGGGCGAGGCGTTGATGGACAGGATGGCCTGCGCGCCCGCGGCCTGCGCCGCCTGCGGCACGCGCGCGAACCAGACGTCCTCGCAGATCGCGAGCCCGAAGCGCACGCCCTTCAGCTCGAACACGCAGGGCGCCTCGCCCGCGTCGAAGTAGCGCTTCTCGTCGAACACGTCGTAGTTCGGCAGCTCCCGCTTGCGCGCCACCGCGGCGATGCGCCCGCCGCGGATCAGCGCCGCCGCGTTGTAGCGGCGGCCGTCGGCCGAGCGCTCCGGGAACCCGACGACGACGTCGGGGCCGCGCAGCTGCCCGGCGAGGCGCTCCAGCGCCTCGCGGCAGTCGGCGAGGAACCCGCCGCGCAGCACCAGGTCCTCGGGCGGATAGCCGCACAGGGAGAGCTCCGGCGTGAGCAGCAGGTCCGCGCCCGCGGCGCGCGCCCGCTCGGCGTGCTCGAGGATGCGCGCGGCGTTGCCGGGGAGGTCGCCGACCGTGCAGTTCATCTGCGCCGCGGCGATCAGAATGCGGTCGGCCATCGCGCGGATTCTATAATGGGCGCATGGCGGCGAACGATCGCCTGCGCGTCGCCGAGTCGCTCGCCGGGGTGCCCGCGGCGCAGTGGAACGCGCTGGCCGGCGGCAATCCCTTCGTGCGGCACGAGTTCCTCGACGCGCTGATCGAGAGCGGCTGCGCGGGCGCGCGCACGGGCTGGCAGCCGCAGTTCCTGCTCCTCGAGCGCGGCGGCCGCCTCGCCGGCGCCCTGCCGCTCTGGGTGAAGTCGCACTCGCGCGGCGAGTACGTGTTCGACTGGGCCTGGGCAGAGGCCTACGAGCGCCACGGGCTCGCCTACTACCCCAAGCTCGTGTGCGCCGTGCCGTTCACGCCGGTCACCGGGCCGCGGCTGCTCGCCGCGGACGAGCCGGCGCGCGCGGCGCTCGCGCGCGCGGCGCTGGCGGCGGCGCGCGAGTTCTCGTCGCTGCACGTGTTGTTCGCGCCGGCGGCGGAGGCCGAGTGCCTCGCCGCGCAGGACATGCGCCTGCGGCGCACCGTGCAGTTCCACTGGCGCAACGAGGGCTACGCCGACTTCGAGGCTTTCCTCGCGCGCATGCCGCACCGCCGGCGCAAGAACATCCGCCAGGAGCGCCGGCGCGTCGCCGAGGCGGGCGTCGCCTTTCGCTGGCTGCGCGGCGCCGAAATCGGCGAGCGCGAATGGGCGTTCTTCCATCGCTGCTACGCAAACACCTATGCCGCGCACGGCATGCGGCCCTACCTCAACCTCGAGTTCTTCCTGCGCGCCGGCGCGGCGATGCCCGCGAGCTTCCTGCTCGTGCTCGCCGAGCGCGGCGGCCGGCCGATCGCCGCGGCCCTCGACGTGGTCGCGGGCGACGCGCTCTACGGCCGCTACTGGGGCGCGATCGAGCACGTGCCGCTCCTGCACTTCGAGGCCTGCTACTACCAGGGCATCGAGTTCGCGATCGCTCAGGGCCTCGCGCGCTTCGAGGGCGGGGCGCAGGGCGAGCACAAGCTCTTCCGCGGGCTGCTGCCGGTGGAGACGCTTTCGGCGCACTGGCTCGCGCACCCGGGCTTCGCGCGCGCGGTGGAGGACTTCCTGGCGCGAGAGACGACGGGCATCGCGCGCTACGTGAACGAGCTGAACGAGCACGCGCCCTTCAAAGTATGATGGCCGCTCAAGGAGGAGCCATGAGACTGAAGGGCAAGGTGGCGCTGGTGACGGGGGCGGGCTCGGGCTTCGGCGCGGGCATCGCGAGGCGCTTCGCCGAGGAAGGCGCGAAGCTGGTGGTGAACGACCTGAACGCCGAGGGCGGCGCGCGCATCGCCAAGGAAGTCGGCGGCGAGTTCGTGCAGGCCGACGTCTCGAAGAGCGCGGACTGGGCGAAGCTCGTCGGCGCGGCGAGCGCGAAGCTCGGGCGCCTGGACATCGTCGTCAACAACGCCGGCTGGACGCACCGGCGCAAGCCCTACCTCGAGGTGGCCGAGGCCGAGTTCGACAAGGTGTACGCGGTCAACGTGAAGAGCATCTACCTCTCGGCGCTGCACGCGCTGCCGGTGATGAAGCAGCAGGGCGGCGGCTGCTTCGTCAACATCGCCTCCACCGCGGGCCTGCGCCCGCGCCCGGGACTCACCGTGTACAACAGCTCGAAAGGCGCGGTGATCCTGATGTCGAAGTCGATGGCCGCCGAGTTCGGCCCGGACAAGGTGCGCGTCAACTGCGTGAACCCGGTGTTCAGCCCGGACACGGCGCTCTCGGCGGACTTCGCCGGCGGTACGGTCACCGAGGAGGCGAAGAAGGCGTTCCTCGCCACCATCCCGCTCGGGCGCTTCTCCACGCCGCTCGACGTGGCGAACGCGTGCCTCTACCTCGCCTCGGACGAGGCGGCGATGATCTCGGGAAGCTGTATCGAGGTGGACGGAGCGCGCTGCGTGTAGCTAGGCGCGCTTCAGGCCGCCGAGGAGCGCGGCGACCTGGCGGGACTTGCGCCGGCCGTGCCCGGCCGGCGCTTCCGGCTTGGGCGCGCCGGCCGCATCGGCTTGCGGCTCGTAGGGCTTGCTGAAGATCGGATCCGTCGGGGCCTTGGGCTTGCGCTGCGGCTGGGGCGCGGTGCCGCGCGCGGCCTCGCGCCGCGGCGACGAGCGCTCGCGGCCCATCAGCGTCGCCACGGTGCCGCCGTCCGGGTTGAAGCCCGGCACCAGCACGCGCTCGATCTTCTTCTTGATCAGCCGCTCGATCGCGCCGAGCGCGTCGAGGTCCTGCGGCGCGACGAGCGAGATCGCCTCCCCCGCGGCCCCCGCGCGGCCGGTGCGGCCGATGCGGTGCACGTAGTCCTCGGGTGAATGCGGAATGTCGAAGTTGATCACCTGCGGCAGCCCTTCGATGTCCAGGCCGCGCGAGGCGACGTCGGTCGCCACCAGCACCGCGGTCTTGCCCGCCTTGAAGGCCTCCAGCGCCGCCAGGCGCTCGGCCTGCGTCTTGTCGCCGTGGATGGCGTCGGCCTGGATGCGGTCCTTGCGCAGCTGGTGCGCGAGGCGGTTGGCGCCGATGCGCGTGCCGCAGAAGACGAGCACCTGGGACAGGCCGCGCGTCTGGATGAGGTAGGACAGGAGCTCGCGCTTCTTTTCACGCGACACCGGGTGCACCACGTGCGTGACGAGCTCGGCCACGGCGTTCCGCGCCGCCACCTGCACCTCGGCGGGATCGCGCAGCAGCGACTTCACCAGGCCGCGGATCTCGTCGGGGAAGGTCGCCGAGAAGAGCAGGTTCTGCCGCACCGCCGGCAGCAGCGCGATGATGCGCCGGATGTCGGGGAGGAACCCCATGTCGAGCATGCGGTCGGCCTCGTCGAGCGTGAGGATGCCGACCTGGTTCAGCATCACGGTCTTGTTCTGCACGTGATCGAGCAGGCGCCCGGGCGTGGCGACGAGGACCTCCACGCCGCGGCGCAGCTCGCGGATCTGCGCGTCCATGTCGGCGCCGCCGTAGACCACCGCGGTCCTGAGAGGCAGGTGCTTGCCGTACTCGCGGAAGCTGTCGGCGACCTGGATGGCGAGCTCGCGCGTCGGCGCGAGGATGAGCGCGCGCACCGGATGGCGCGCGGGCGAGGCGCTGGTGCTCGCCTGCGGCGCGAGGCGCTGCAGGATCGGCAGCGCGAAGGCCGCGGTCTTGCCGGTGCCCGTCTGCGCGCCGGCCATGAGGTCGCGACCGGCCAGCACGAGGGGAATCGCCTGTGCCTGCACCGGGGTGGGCTGCTCGTAGCCGGTATCGCGGACCGCCTGCAGGAGCGGCGCTATGAGCCCGAGCTGATCGAAGGAATTGCTGGACAACGGCGGCCATTATACTCCGGTCCCCCATGATTCGGCTGAGAAATCTCGCCCTCGCGCGCGGGCCGCACCTGCTGTTCGCCGGGGCCACGCTGACGCTCGAGCGCGGCTGGCGCGTGGGGCTGGTCGGCGCGAACGGGAGCGGCAAGTCGAGCCTCCTTGCGCTGCTCGCCGGCGAGCTCGCGCCCGAGGCGGGCGACTGCGAGCTGCCGCCGGGACTGCGTCTCGCGCGCGTCGAGCAGGAGGCGCCCGCGCTCGAGCGCCCGGTGCTCGAGTACCTGCTCGACGCCGACGCCGGGCTGCGCGCCGCCGAGGCCGAGATCGCGCGCGCCGAGTCGCTCGGCGACGGCGAGGCGATCGCGCACGCGCACGAGCGCCACGCGCGCGCCGGCGGCTACGGCGCCCCCGCGCGCGCGCAGGCCCTGCTCGCGGGCCTCGGCTTCGCGCCGGGCGACGCCGCGCGCGCGGTGCGCGAGTTCTCCGGCGGCTACCGCATGCGCCTCAACCTCGCGCGCGCGCTCGTCGCGCCCTCCGACCTGCTGCTACTCGACGAGCCGACCAATCACCTCGACCTCGACGCGATCCTCTGGCTGGAAGGCTGGCTGCGCGGCTACGAAGGCACGCTCGTCGTGGTGTCGCACGACCGCGACTTCCTCGACCGCGTCTGCGACCACACGCTCGCCCTGCTTCCCGGCGCGCAGGCCGGCGCGGCGAAGCTCTACGAGGGCGGCTACTCGCGCTTCGAGGAGGCGCGCGCGCTCGAGCTCGAGCAGCAGGCGGCGGCCGCCGCGCGCCAGGACCGCGAGGTCCGGCGCATCACCGCGTTCGTCGAGCGCTTTCGCGCCAAGGCGACCAAGGCGCGCCAGGCGCAGAGCCGCCTCAAGCGCCTGGAGCGCATGGCGCGTGTCGCGCCGGTGGTGGCCGCGGACGCCTACCGCTTCCAGTTCGAGGAGCCCGAGCGCTCGCCCGAGCGCGTCCTCGCCCTGCACGGCGCCGCGGCCGGCTACGACGGGCATGCCGTGCTCACGGGCATCGAGCTCGCGCTCACGGGCGCCGACCGCGTGGCGGTGATCGGCGCGAACGGCAACGGCAAGACGACGCTCGTGCGCCTGCTCGCCGGCGAGGCCGCGCCGCTCGCGGGCGAGCGCATCGCGGCGCGCGACCTGGTCGTGGGCTACTTCGCGCAGCACCAGGTCGAGCTCCTGCGCCCCGAGGAGACGCCGCTCGGCATGATGACGCGCCTGTACCGCGGCGAGCGCGAGCAGCTGCTGCGCGACTTCCTCGGGCGCTTCGGCTTCGCCGGCGAGCGCGCCGAGCGCCCCATCGGCCCGCTCTCGGGCGGCGAGAAGGCGCGCCTCGCGCTCGCCGCGCTCGTCAAGCAGCGCCCGAACCTGCTGCTCCTCGATGAGCCCACCAACCACCTCGACCTGGAAATGCGCCGCTCGCTCGCCGTCGCGCTGCAGAGCTACGCCGGCGCGCTGGTCATCGTCTCGCACGACCGCAGCCTCCTTGCCGCCTGCGCCGACCGCATACTCGTCGTCGCCGACGGGCGCGTCACCGAGTTCGACGGCGACCTGGAGGACTACCGGCAGCTCCGGCTGAAGGAAGCGCGCGGTCGCGAGTCGGGCGCGCGCGCCTCGCGCAAGGACGATCGGCGCGCGGCGGCTGAAGCGCGCGCGACGCTCGCCCGGCGCCTGCGGCCGCTGGAGAAGCAGCTCGCCGCGATCGAGGCGCAGCTCGCGCAGCTCGCGCGCGAGCTGGGCGAGGTGCGCGCGGCGCTCGCCCACCCGGCGCTCTACGAGAACCCCGACCGGGAGCGGCTGGCGGATCTGGCGAAGGCCGAGGCGCGCCTCGCCGAAGCGCTCGCGCGGGCCGAGGAGGACTGGCTGCACGCCAGCGCGCGGCTGGAAGCGCTGCGCGCCGGCGACTGAAGGCCTAGTTGATCGTGCGGCCCGCGCGCTCGGCCGGCGCGGGGCTTTCCGCGCCGGGGAGCTTGAGCTCGACGTCCCAGCCGCTCTTTTTCACCGCCGACTGCAGCAGCCGGCACAGCGAATGCAGCAGGACCGAATCGAGCGTCAGCGTCACCCCCTGGCCGTCGGCGGGGTGCAGCGCGAGCACGGGCAGGCCCTTGCGGTCGCGGCCGGTCTGGATGCGCCCGAGCAGCAGCGGCTCGGCGCCGAGCGGCGTGTTGCGCGGCTGCTCCTCGTAGGCCTTGCTGAAGTCCGCCCGCTGCACGGCCTGCTGGTGCTCGATGCCGAGCAGCGCCTTGCGCGCCTCGGGGCTGGCCTGCGTGCGGATGCGCGGACTCGCCTCCTCGGCGAGCTTGACGAGCAGCGGCCACAGCAGCTTCACGTAGCGGCGCGTGAGCCACAGGCGCAGCTCCACGTCCTCGCTCGCCGCGATCAGCATGAGCAGCCGGTCCTGCTCGGCGTCGTAGTCGACCTTGAGCTGGTGCAGCTTCACGCCGGCATCATAGCGCCGCTAGCGGCGCGCGCGGATGCGCGCGAGGAGCGCGGTCGTGGAGCGCTCGTGCTCGAAGGGAATGGCGTGCACGGCGCCGCCGCGGGCGAGCACCCGGGCGGCGCCGACGATGCGCGCCACCGGCCAGTCCCCGCCCTTCACCAGCACGTCGGGCCGCAGCCTCGCGATGAGGGCGGCCGGCGTGCCGGCGTCGAACCAGGTCACCGCGTCCACCGACTCGAGCGCGGCGACGAGCGCCATGCGGTCGGCGAGCGCGTTCACGGGCCGGTCGCGGCCCTTGCCCAGGCGGCGCACCGAGGCGTCGGCGTTCAGCGCGACGACGAGCGCGGCCCCCAGCGCGCGCGCGCGGGCGAGGTAGGTGACATGCCCGCGATGCAGCAGGTCGAACACCCCGTTCGTGAACACGAGCGGGCGCGGCGCGCGCGCCGCCCAGCGCAGGACCTGCGCCGGGGAGAGGATCTTGCGCTCGAAGGCCGGCGCGCCGCGCGCTACTTTCGCGGCCGGCACGCTTCGTCGTCCGGCTTGCAGTACTCGAACATCTTCACCACCTTGCGCACGCCGGCGGTGGTGCGCGCGATCTCGACGGCGTCCGCGGCCTCCTGCTCGGTGACCAGGCCGAGCAGGTACACGACCGCCGCCTCGGTAACCACCTTGACGTGGAAGGGATTGAACTTGTTGGAGTCCACCAGGCGCGTCTTCACCTTGGCTGTGATCAGCGTGTCGTTCGAGCGCGAGGTGGTCGAGGAGCGCCCCGCGATCTGCAGGTCGTTGCTCACGCCGGTGACGTTGGGCACGCCGCGCACGATCGTCTCGATGTCGGCGCGCGTGGCCTCGTCGGACACCTCGCCGGTAAGCAGCACGTGACGATTGAACGAGGTCACGTTGACGTGGACGCGCTCGCCGTGGCGGTCGTCGATGCGGTTGCCCGCGCGCAGCTCGATGCCCTGGTCCTCGAGCTGCGTGCCGGTGCTGCGCCGGTCCTCGACCGTGGCGAGGGCCACGCCGGTGCCGACCGCCATCAACTCGATGCAGCCGGCGAGCAGCGGCGCGGCGAGGGCTGCCGCCAGCAAGAGGGCGAGACGTCGTGTCATCAGGGCGCTCCGAATAGCTGGAAGTCGATGCCGTCGCACAGGCAGTGCAGCACGAGCAGGTGCACCTCCTGGATGCGCATCGTGCGCTCGTGCGGCACGCACACGTGCACGTCGGCGGGGCCGAGCGCCGCGCCCATGCGGCCGCCGCCGCGGCCGGTCAGCGCGACGGTGGCGAGCCCCAGCTCGCGCGCCGCGCCGATCGCGCCCACCACGCTCGGCGAGTTTCCCGAGGTGGAGATGGCGAGCAGCACGTCTCCACTGCGGCCGAGCGCGCGCAGCTGCTTCTCGAACACCTGGTCGTAGCTGTAGTCGTTGGCGATGGACGTGAGCGTGGAGGAGTCGGTGGTCAGCGCCACCGCGGCGAGCGGCGGGCGCTCGCGCTCGAAACGGTTCACCAGCTCCGCAGCGAAATGCTGCGCGTCGGCCGCCGAGCCGCCGTTGCCGCAGGCGAGCACCTTGCCGCCCGCGCGCAGCGACGCGCACATGAGGTCGACCGCGCGCGCGATCGGCGCCGCGAGGCCGCGCGCCGCGGCGAGCTTCAGCTGCGCGCTGTCGGCGAAATGCGCCGCGATGCGCTCGGCGAGCGCGGCGCTTGGCTCGGCGTGGCCCATGGCGGGCGATTCTACAACGCGGCGCGCGCCCGCCCGCCGGCTACTCGCCGAAGGCGCCGCGGATCCAGCGGATGCGCGACGCCTCCAGCGCGTCGAGCAGCAGTACGTCGAAGCGGCAGTCCCGGGGCGCGCGCCCGGCGAGATACAGTCGGGCGGCGGCGACGATGCGCGCGCGCTTGCCCGCGTGCACGCTCTCGGCGGCGCCGCCCCAGGCGCGGGCGCGGCGCAGGCGCACCTCGGCGAAGACGAGCGTCGCCCCCTCCTCGGCCACGAGGTCGATCTCGCCCAGGCGGCAGCGCCAGTTGCGCGCCACGATGCGCAGCCCCGCCCGGCGCAGGTGCTCCGCGCACAGGTCCTCGGCTCGCGCGCCCGCCCGGTTCATGGCACCCTTAACGCAGCTGCCCCGCCCCGCGTTGACCGTGACCCCCGGGACCCTCTACGTCGTCGCCACGCCGATCGGCAACCTCGCCGACGCGAGCCCGCGCGCGCTCGAGGCGCTGCGCGCGGCCGACGTGCTCGCCTGCGAGGACACGCGCACCACGCGCACGCTTCTCGCGCGCCACGGCATCGTGCGCGACGCGCGCGCGCTGCACGCGCACAACGAGCGCGCCGCGAGCGAGGCGCTGCTCGCGGAGCTGCGCGCCGGCCGCAGCGTCGCGCTGGTCACCGACGCCGGCACGCCGGGCATCTCGGACCCGGGCGCGCTGCTCGTGGCCGCGGCGCACCGCGCGGGCGTGCGCGTCGTGCCGGTGCCGGGACCCAACGCGGCCGTGGCCGCTTACAGCGCCGCGGGCTTCGCCGCCGACCGGTTCCTGTTCGCCGGCTTCCTGCCGGCGAAGGCCGCCGCGCGCCGCAAGGCGCTCGAGGCGCTCGAGCTGCCCTGGCCGGTGGTCCTCTACGAGGCCCCGCACCGCGTGGCGGAGACGCTCGCGGACCTGCACGCGCGCTTCGGCGGCGAGCGCGAGATCGTCATCGCGCGCGAGCTGACCAAGAAGTTCGAGGAGGTGGCGCGCATGCCGCTCGCGCAGGCGCTCGACTGGCTGCGCGCGCACGCGCAGCGCGCGCAGGGCGAGTTCGTGCTGGTGCTCGCGCCCGGCGCGCCGAGCGCGCCGGACGCGCTGCAGGCCGAGCGCGTGCTCGACATCCTGCTCGAGGCGCTGCCGGCGAGCGAGGCGGCGAGGCTCGCCGCGCGCATCAGCGGCGCGCCGCGCAACGCGCTCTACCGCAAGGCGCTCGAGCGCGGCAAGTAGAATGCCGGCAATGGACCGGCTAACCCTCATCCGCCCGGACGACTGGCACCTGCACCTGCGCGACGGCCCGCACCTCGCCGCGGTGCTGCCCGACACCGTACGGCGCTTCGCGCGCGCCATCGTCATGCCCAACCTGCGCCCACCCGTGCGCACCACCGGGGACGCGCGCGCCTATCGGGAACGCATCCTTGCCGCGCTGCCCGCGGGCGCGGCGTTCGAGCCGCTGATGACGCTCTATCTGACCGACGACACCCCGCCCGAGGAGATCGCGCGCGCCCGGCGCTCGGGCTTCGTGCACGGCGTGAAGCTCTACCCGGCGGGCGCCACCACGCACTCGGACGCGGGCGTCACGCGCATCTCGCGCTGCTTCCACGCGCTGGAGGCGATGGAGGAGCATGGGCTGCCGCTGCTCGTGCACGGCGAGGTCACAGATCCCGAGGTGGACGTCTTCGACCGCGAGGCGGTGTTCATCGAGGACGTGCTCGGGCCGCTCATCGAGCGCTTCCGCGGGCTCAAGGTCGTGCTGGAGCACGTGACCACGCGCCAGGCGGTGCAGTTCGTCGAGGTGACCGGGCCGAACGTCGCCGCCACCATCACCGCGCACCACCTGCTGCTCAACCGCAATGCGCTCTTCCTCGGCGGCGTGCGCCCGCACCACTACTGCCTGCCGGTGCTGAAGCGCGAGACGCATCGCGAGGCGCTCATCGACGCGGCGACCTCGGGCAATCCCAAGTTCTTCCTCGGCACCGACAGCGCGCCGCACGCGCAGCATACCAAGGAGGCGGCCTGCGGCTGCGCGGGCATCTACACGGCGCACGCCGCGCTCGAGCTCTACGCGGTCGCCTTCGAGGAGGCCGGCGCGCTGGACCGGCTCGAAGGCTTCGCCAGCCGCTTCGGCGCGCAGTTCTACGGCCTGCCGGTGAACACCGGCACGATCTCGCTCGAGCGGCGCGAGTGGAAGGTGCCGGTCACGCTCGCCTACGGCGAGGAGCGCCTCGTGCCCCTGCGCGCGGGCGAGGCCCTGCCCTGGACGATCGTCTAGCGCACCCGGCCTTCGACGCCGTGCGGCCGTGGCTCGAGGCGCTCGGGCCCGCGCCGTCGCTCGAGGCGCTGAACGCGGCCGCCGCGCGCGCGGGCCTGCGCACCGAGAGCGGGCGCGCGGTGCGCTTCGTGCCGCCGGCGCCGAGCGACCCTTACTATGAGGTGCACCTGTACGAGACCGGCGAGGTGCACACGCGCGCCGGCAACCGGCACGACCTGTTCAACGCGCTCGCCTGGCTCGCTTTTCCGCGCACCAAGGCGCGCATCAACGCGCTGCACGCCGCCGAGATCCCGCGCGAAGGCGGCCGGCGCGGCCGGCTGCGCGACCTGCTCACCATCCTCGACGAGGGCGGCGCGCTCGTCGCCTGCGCGGACGAATCGCTCAACGCGCTCGTGCGCGAGTTCCGCTGGAAGGCGCTGTTCTGGGAGCGGCGCGCGCGCGTGCGCGCGGCGATGCGCATCCTCGTGCTCGGCCACGCCACGCTCGAGCAGGCGCTCGAGCCCCGGCCGGGAATCACCTGCAAGGCGCTGTTCGTCGATCCGGCGCTGGACGCCGATGCGCAGGCCGCCGCGTGGCTCGGGCGCCTGCCCGCCGGCGCCTCGCCGCGCCTGCTCGCGCCGCTGCCCGTCTTCGGCTACCCGGGATGGTCCCCCGAGGGCGAGCGCGCGGCCTTCTACGAGGACGCGCGCTACTTCCGGCCCTCGGCGGCGCGTAGAATGCGCACCGGGAGATGGCCAGGCAGCCGCTGCGGCGACGCAGAGGAAAGTCCGGGCTCCACAGAGCGGGATGCGGGGTAACACCCCGGCGCGCATAAACGCCGCGCAAGCGGCGCGAAGGCGACGAACAGGGCCACAGAGACGAGTCCCCGGGTTCACGCCCGGGGGGTGAAACGGGCAACCTCCATCCGGAGCAACACCAAATAGGCAAGCGCTCGAGGCCGGCTCGGCCGAGCTTGCGGGTAGGTGGCTTGAGCCCGGGGGCGACTCCGGGCCCAGAGGAATGGCTGCCGGAAGGGGCTCGCCCCTTCGCACAGAACCCGGCTTATCGGCCGTCTCCCCTTTCATTCGGCGCCGCGCGCAGATTTCTTTTGCCTTCGGCGCCGGGACGGCGGGATAATGCGGCGGTCGAAGCGCCGCGGAGCGACAAGGGCCCCACGAGACCCGCACGGACCGGATAACAAGTGCACGACCGCCTCAACCAGAACGACGTCACCAACCGCGTCAACGTCGAGGATCCCGACCAGGTCCGGGACGCCGTGCTCGGCATCTTCGCGGCCCGCTACCCCGGGGCCGACCTCGCGCCGCTGCGCCAGGCCTTCGGGGACGCCGAATCCCTCTTTCTCGGCACTTTCCCTGGTTACCTGCCCTGCGACACGCCGTACCACGACCTGCGTCATACGCTCGACATGACGCTCGCGATGGCGCGCCTGATCGACGGCCACGACCGCGGCCACGCCGAGGCCGACCGCATCGGCGCGCGGCGCGCCATGCTCGGCGTGGTGGTGGCGCTCTACCACGATTCGGGCTACATGAAGCGCGCCTCGGAGGCCGACGTCGAGAACGGCGCCGTGTTCACCAAGGTGCACGTCAGCCGCAGCGCCGACTTCCTCATGCGCTACCTGCCGCAGCTCGGCTACGCGGAGGAGGCCGGGGCGGCGGCGAAGCTGGTGCATTTCACCGGCTACGAGATGGACATCGAGGACATCCTGCTGCACGACCCCCGCGACCGCCTGCTCGGCTGCCTGGTGGGCACCGCCGACCTCATCGGGCAGATGTCGGACCGCCTGTACCTGGAGAAGTGCCGCGAGTTCCTCTACCCGGAGTTCGTCTGGGGCCGCATCGCGCGCGAGCAGCTCGAGGACGGGCGCGAGATCGTGCGCTACGCCTCGCCCGACGACCTGATGCTGAAGACGCCGGGCTTCTACGAGTACGTGGCGCGCGCGCGCATCGACCGCAAGCTCGGCGGCGTGGATCGCTACGCCGAGGCGCACTTCGACGGCCCGAGCCTCTACCAGGCCGAGATCGACCGCAACATGGGATTTCTCAAGGCGGCGATCGAGGAGGCCGACCTCAGCCGCCTGCGCCGCTTCTGCTACTCGCTTTCGCGTCGCGAGCCGCGCGCCGCCTAGGCGCGGGCTGGGCGCTTCAGTCGTCCTTCGACTGCAGCGACTGCCAGAGGTCGACGAGCATCATGCCGACGCCGATCAGCATCACGGCGATCAGCGCCCCCTCCTTCAGCTTCACGGCCGGCGGCGCGAGAAACGCGACCAGCAAGGTGGCGGCGATGACGCCGGCGACGATCTTGAATGCCATGAGTGCCTCCGTTCCTAGCCTTCGCCCGCCTGCGCCCGCGACTGCAGCCAGCGCGCCGTGCGCAGCAGGCGCGCGTCGCCGTTGCGCGAGCCGACCAGCTGCACGCCGATCGGCAGCCCGTTCTCGCCCTGCATCAGCGGCAGGCTGACGGCGGGCATCCCGGTCAGCGTCCACAGCGTGCAGAAGGCGGGGTCGCCCGTGGAGGCGAGCCCCGCGGGCGCCGTCCCCGGCGCCGCGGGCGTGAGGATGGCGTCGCAGCGCTCGAAGATCTCCGCGAAGCCCTCGTTCAGCTGCGGGATGCGCGAGAGCGCCTGCTGGTAGTCGAAGGCGCGCACCTCGCGGCCGCGCTCGAGCAGCGCGCGAAGCTGCGGCGAGAGCCGGTCGCGCCCGCGCTCCCATTCCGCAGCGAGGTTCATCGCCATTTCGGCGTCCATGATCGTGCCCTGCCACTCCCAGGCCTGCCGCGCGGATTCCGGCAGCTCGATCTCGAGGACGCGGTCGCCGAGCGCCTCGACCAGCTCCGCGAAGCCCGCCCGGGTGTCCTCGGCCGCGCGCTCCCACATGGGCGTCTTTACGAAGGCGAGCAGCGGGGGCAGCGGCGGCTCCTCCGCCGCCACGGCGACGAGCGGCGGCTTCGGGCGCGGCCGCGTATCGGGGTCGCGCGCATCGTGGCCGGCAAGCTGCTCGCCGAGCAGCGCGAGGTCCTCGATCGAGCGCGCGAACAGGCCGACGTGATCGAGCGTGCGCGACAGCTGCAGCATGCCGCCGCGCGGGATGAGGCCGTGCGTCGGCTTGAAGCCGTAGACGCCGCAATAGGAGGCCGGCCGGATGGTCGAGCCGTTGGTCTGGCTGCCGAGGGCGAGCGGCACCATGCCGGCCGCGACCGCCGCCGCGGAGCCGCTCGAGGAACCGCCGGGAGTGTGGGCCGGGTTGTGCGGGTTGCGCGTCTTGCCGGGCGCGAAGTACGCGCACTCGGTGGTCACGGTCTTGCCCAGGATCACCGCGCCCGCGGCGCGCAGCATCTCCGCCACGGCGGCGTCCTCGGACGGGGTGCGGCCCGCGTGCAGCACGGTGCCGTCCTCGGTGGGCATGTCGGCGGTGTCGATGATGTCCTTGAGGCCCACGGGCACGCCGTGCAGCGGGCCGCAGGGACGGCCTTCGCGCCGGTCGAGGTCGCGCGCGCGCGCCTGGGCGAGCGCGTGCTCGGGATCGAGGTACTGCCATGCCTGCACCTCGCCGTCGGCCTCGCGCACGCGCGCGAGGCAAGCCTGCACCAGGTCCTCCGAGCTGACGGCGCCGTCGCGGATCGCGCGCGCCGCGTCCGCCGCCGTGAGCCAGTTGAGCCTCGAGGCGTCCACCGCGGCCCCTAGCGCAGCCCGTAGAAGACTTCCGGCAGCCAGAACACGGTCTGCGGGAAGATGTACACGGAAGCCATGGCGATGAACACCATGAGCACGAACGGCAGGCAGCCCTTGAAGATCGTCCACAGCTGCACGAAGGGCGGCGCGATGCCCTTCAGGTAGTAGGCCGCCATGGCCATGGGCGGCGTGAGGAACGAGGTCTGCAGGTTGAGCGCGATGAGGATGCCGAACATCATCGGGTCGACCTCGAAGTGCGCGAGCAGCGGCAGGAAGATCGGCACGAAGATGATGATGATCTCGCTCCACTCCAGCGGCCAGCCGAGCAGGAAGATGATGAACTGCGCGAGGATGAGGAAGGTCACCGTGTTCAGGTCGAGCCTGAGCACGAACTCCTTGATGATGCCCTCGCCGCCGAGGTACGAGAACACGGAGGAAAAGGTCCACGAGCCGATGAAGAGGAAGCAGACCATCGCGGTGGTGCGCGCCGTGAGGTACACCGCCTCCTGCAGGCGGCCCCAGGTCAGCGCTCGGTAGGCCGCGGCGAGCACCACCGCGCCGAGCGCGCCGACGGCCGCCGCCTCGCTGGGCGTGGCGAGGCCGAACAGGATCGAGCCGAGCACCGACAGGATGAGGATCGCGAGCGGCACGAAGGCCTGCAGCAGCAGCAGGAACACCCGGCCCCAGGCCACGTTGCTCTCGCTCTCGGGCAGCTTGGGCGCGAGCTTGGGGTTGATCATCACGCGCACGATCACGTAGGCCATGTACAGGCCGGCGAGCAGGAACCCGGGGATGAGCGCCGCCGCGTAGAGCTTCACCACCGAGACCGCCGAGGTGGCGGCGTAGACGATGAGCATGATCGAGGGCGGGATGAGGATGCCGAGCGTGCCGCCCGCGCAGATCACGCCGGCCGAGAGGCGCTGGTCGTAGCCCGCCTTCAGCATCGCCGGGAAGGCGAGCAGGCCCATGAGCGTGACCACGGCGCCGACGATGCCCGTGGCGGTGGCGAACAGCGCGCAGGTGACGAGCGCCGCCACCGCCATCGCGCCCGGCACGTGGCGCAGGGCCACCTGCAGGCTGTAGAACAGGCGATCGAGGATGTTCGAGCGCTCGATCATGTAGCCCATGAAGAGGAACAGCGGCACCGCGATCAGCACGTCGTTGTTCATCACGCTGAAGGTGTTCTGCGTCAGCAGGTAGAACACGCGGTTGTCGAAGAACGCCTGGTCGGGCTGGAAGTAGGCGTAGTAGCCGAACATGACGCCCATCGCCACGAGCGTGAAGGCGATGGGAAAGCCCAGCATGATGATGAAGATGAACAGCCCCAGCATCACCAGGGCGATGACCGGATCGCTCATCGCGCCTCCTCCGCGCCGTGCCGGTGTATGAGCGTCTCCTCGAGCTCCTCGACGTCGTGCAGCCGGGGCGGCCAGCGGTTCTCGCGCAGGCAGATCACGCAACGCAGCGACTCCGCGATGCCCTGCAGCGTGAGGAAGAAGCCGGCGAAGGGAATGAGGATCTTCAGCTGCCAGACGGGTACGCCGACCGGGCTGTTCACGCTCACCTCGCGCAGCTTGAAGGCGTCGAAGCCGTAGGCCCACCCGGAGACCATGAGGGCGATCACGCCCGGGAAGTAGAAGAGGATGTAGAGCGAGAGCTCCACGCCCGCCTGCACGCGGGGCGGCCACAGCCGGTAGAGCACGTCGCCGCGCACGTGGCCGTTCCTCGACAGCGTGTAGGCGCCCGCCATGAGGAAGAGTCCCCCGTACACGATGTAGCTCATGTCGAAGGCCCAGCTCGTGGGGTTGTTCAGCACGTAGCGCACGAACACCTCGTAGCAGGTGCCGAGCATCAGCACGATGATGAGCCACGCAAAGGCGTGGCCGACCGTCTTGCTCAGCTGGTCGACGCCGTAGATGAATCGTTGCATCGGAGGCCCGTCAGCGGTTATCGCAGAAAAAGGGGCGGCACCGTCCGGTGCCGCCCCGTTGCGTCAAGCTGGATTCCCGAGCGACGCTCAGGTCGGGATCTTCGTCTTGAAGATGTGCTCGTAGCCGAGACGGTAGTCCGCCTCGTTCAGGAACATGTAGTAGGCGACGCGCTTCGCCCAGGCCTTCTGCGACTCCACCACCTTGGCGAAGAACGGGTCTTCCTTCGACAGGCGCGGCGTGATCACGTCCCAGGCCTTGAGCTGCTCCTGCATCACCGACTTCGGCGTGCGGATCACGTTGACCTTGTGCTTGTTGATCAGGATCTGCAGGTCGCGCGAGTAGTTGTCCATCGCCGTCCACCAGTTGGACGACGAGGTCGCCTCGACGCCGTACTTCAGGATCGCCTGCAGGTCCTTGGGGATCGAGTTCCACTTGTTCTTGTTGAAGACGATCTCGAAGAACTCCATGGCCTGGTGGTAGCTGCCCATCATGTAGTTCTTGATCACGTCCTGCGCGCCGAAGCGCATGTCCGAGGTCGGGTTGTTGAACTCGAAGGCGTCGATCACGCCGCGCTCCAGGGCCGGGATGATCTCGCCGCCGGGCAGCTGCGTCACCTTGCAGCCCATTTCCTGGAACAGGTCGGCCGCGAGGCCCACCGTGCGGTACTTCAGGCCCTTCAGGCCCTTGGCGTCCTTGATCGGCTTCTTGAACCAGCCGAGCGGCTGGGTCGGCATCGGCATGCAGAAGAAGCCGACCACGTTCAGGCCCAGCTTCTGCAGCAGCTCGTCGTAGAGCTCCTGGCCACCGCCGCGGTAGATCCAGGCGAGCGTCTGCGGCGCGTCGCAGCCGTTGATCGGGCCCGAGCCGAACAGCGAAGCCACCTTCGACTTGCCGTACCAGTACACCGGCACGCTGTGGCAGCCGTCGAGCACGCCCTTGCTGGTCGCGTCCATCACCTCGAAGGGCTTCACCACCGCGCCGCCGACCAGGTAGTCGATGCGCAGCCGCCCGCCCGCCATCTCGTTCACGCGCTTGACGTACTCCTCGGCCATCTCGTTGAAGATGTCCTTGGCGCCCCAGGCGCCCTGCATCTTCAGGACGATCGGCGACTGCGTGCGGCCGATCATCGGGAAGCCGAGCGTTGCCGCGCCCGCGGTTGCCGCGGCGGCGCCGGTCAGGAACTTGCGGCGCGAAGGCTTGGCCTTGACTTGTTCGTTGCTCATCTCAGGGTCTCCTCTTTCGGTATGGGTGCTGCGCGGGGCTGAGGCCCCGTTCGTGAATTGCTGCACGATTCTAACGCCCCCCGTTCAGCGCCGGCAAGGATACTTCACGATGCGAAATGGGGGCGCGATTCGCGCATTCATCCGTAGAAAACAAGCAGATAGCCCGCGAGCATCAGCGCCACCCAGAAGGCCATCGCGCCCGTGGTCCAGGTCCGGGCGAGGATGCCCCGGTCGCCGTGGTAGCGCTCGATGAGCGCGCGAGCGCCGGACAGCATCGCGCTCCCGGCGCCCGCGAGCGCAGCGCGCGCCAGCTCGAGCAGCGCCTCGGCGCCGCGTATGAGCCGCGGCGCGAGCCGGCGATACAGCCAGTCCGTGTCGAGCGTGATGGTCAGTGTGCGCCGCAGCATCGGCAGCATGACGAAGAACGCGAGACCGGAGAAGAGCAGCAGCTCGAGCTGCACGACCACGTGCGCGCCCGTGTAGGGCTGGTAGGTCGTGGCGAACGGCAGCAGCGCGTAGAGCGGCTGGTAGAAGATGCCCAGCCCCACGCACAGGGCGGCGAAGAAAACCATGGCGAGGCGCATGTTGAGCGGCGGCTCCGGCGGCCGCAGCCCCGAGTCCTTCTGGAAGAACACGAACCACGGAAACTTGATGCCCGCGTGCAGGAAGACGCCGGCGGTCGCGGCGGCGAGCGCGAGCCACACCCACAGCAGGTGCTCGTCGCCCGCGGCCTGCGAGATCATGGACTTGGACACGAAGCCGGAGGTGAGCGGAAACGACGAGATGGCGAGCGCGCCGACCGTCCCGCAGATCGTGGTGAGCGGCATGGTGCGGAACAGCCCCCCGAGGTCGGTGCACTTGCGCTTGCCGGTCGCGTACAGCACCGAGCCCGCCGACATCAGCAGCAGCGCCTTGTAGATGATGTGCGTGAAGGCGTGCGCGGCGGCGCCGTTCAGCGCCATCTCTGTGCCGATGCCGATACCGGCGACCATGAAGCCCACCTGGTTGACGATGCTGTAGGCGAGGATGCGCCGCATGTCGTTCTCCAGCAGCGCGTAGACGATGCCGTAGAACACCATGAACAGCCCCACCCAGACGAGGAGCTCGGTGCCCGGGAAACCGCGCAGCAGCACGTAGACCGCCGTCTTGGTGGTGAAGGCCGACAGGAACACCATGCCGCTCCAGCTCGCCTCGGGATAGGCATCCGGCAGCCAGGCCGAGAGCGGCGGCGCGCCGGCGTTGACCAGGAACCCCGCGAGGATCAGCCAGTGCGCGGGCGTATCGAGCGCGAAGCGCGTGAACTCCGTCGAGCCGGTGGCGGCGACGTGGCCGGCGATCCCGGCAAACAGCAGCACGCCGCCGAGCAGGTGGATCGCCAGGTAGCGCATGCTCGCCGCGTAGGCGCCCCGGCCCGCGCTCCACAGCACGAGCGTGGAGCCCACCGCCATCAGTTCCCAGAACACGAACAGCGTCGCCAGGTCCCCGGCGAGCACCGCACCGATGGCCGAACCGGCATAGACGAAGGCCGCCGGCAGCTCGAGCCGGCTCCTCTGGTTCAGCGCGAACAGCGCGCCGCCGAACGCCATCAGCGCGAAGATCACCGCGAACAGGCGCGACAGCGCGTCGTAGGCGAGCGGGCGCAGCTCGAGGCCGAGCCAGGTGCCGCTCCACGCCGTGCCCGCGGGCGTCGCGAGCACGAGCGCGAGCGCCCCGAGCGGAGCGACGAGCGCCACCGTCGCGCGGGCAGGCCCGCGCAGCAGCGCGAGCGCGATGCCGGCGGCCACGACCAGCAGGCCCGGGTGCAGCCACGCGCTAGTCATCGCGCCCTTCCTCGTAGTAGGTATCCGGGCGCTTGAGGAACACCGCCAGCGCCTTGGCGAACACGATCATCCCCGCGCAGGCGAGAAAGCCGTACCAGGCGCCGAAGCCGGCGATCGACTCCACGCGGAAATGCGGATGGTGCTCGACCAGGAACTCCGCCGCCACCGTGAGTGCGAGCACGGCGACGAACACGCGCCACAGCAGCCGGATGCTCGAGGGTCGCACGAGCCAGTGGTCCTGCATCTCAGCCTCCTTGCAGCGCGCGCGCGAGCGCGAGCGGCACCTGCGGAAAGAAGAACAGCGCCACCGTCGCCGCGGCGCTCGCCACGAGCGCGAGCACCATCGGCAGCGGCGCCTCGCCGTGCGCCTCGCCCTGCGGCGCGCGCAGGAAAGCGCGGCATACGATGGGCGCGAAGTAGGCGGCGTTGAGCAGCGTGCTCGCCGCGATCACGGCGACCGCCACCCAGTGCTCGGCCTGCAGCGCCCCGGCCAGCATGTACCACTTGCTCACGAAGCCGGCCGCCGGCGGCAGCCCGATCATGGAGAGCACGCCGACGGCGAAGGCGCCCATGGTCCAGGGCATGCGCCGGCCGATGCCGTCGAGCTGGCTCACTTCCGTCTTGTGCGCCGCCGTGTAGATCGCGCCCGCGGCGAAGAAGAGCGTGATCTTGCCCACCGCGTGCGCGGCGATGTGCAGCGCGGCGCCGATCACCGAGAGCGGCGCGAGGATCGCCGCGGCGAGCACCACGTAGGAAAGCTGGCTCACCGTCGAGTAGGCGAGCCGGCGCTTGAGGTTGTCCGCGCGCAGCGCCACCACCGAGGCCGCGATCACCGTGAAGCCGGCGACCGTCGGCAGCCAGTCCGAGGCCGTGGTCGCGGCGAGCGACTCGGTGCCGAAGACGTACACGATCACCTTCACCACCGCGAACACGCCCGCCTTCACCACGGCGACCGCGTGCAGCAGAGCCGAGACGGGCGTGGGGGCTACCATCGCCGCCGGCAGCCAGCGGTGGAACGGCATGAGCGCCGCCTTGCCGATGCCGAACATGAACAGCGCGAGCAGCCCGCCCAGCGCGGCGCCCGAGAGCCTCCCGCCGAGCACACCGCCCGGGGTGAATTCCGTGGTGCCGGTGACATGCCAGGTGACGATGATCGCCGGCAGCAGCAGCAGGATCGACGTGCCGAGCAGCAGCCCGAGGTAGAGCCGGCCGCTCGCCCGCGCCTCCTCGCCGCCGTGGTGCGTGACCAGCGGCCAGGTGACCACCGTGAGGATCTCGTAGAAGAGGAACAGCGTGAGCAGGTTCGAGGAGAACGCGATGCCCATGGTCGCCGCCAGGGACAGCGCGAAGCACACGTAGAAGCGCGTCTGGTGCGGCTCGTCGTTGCCGCGCATGTAGCCGATGGAATAGATCGAGTTGAGGATCCACAGCCCGGAGGCGACCAGCGCGAACAACATGCCGAGGGGCTCGACGCGCAGGCCGAGCGGGATGCCGGGGAGCATCTCGACGACGAAGAGCTGCGGCACCGCGCCGGCGAGCACGCGCGGCACGAGCGCCACCACGCAGGCGAACAGCGCCGCGGCGGTGGCGAGCGTCACCGCCTCGCGCAGGTTCGGCCAGCGCCCGGCCAGGGCGATGCCCAGCGCGCCGGCGAGCGGCACGACGAGGGCGGCGGCGAGCAGCTGCGCGGAAGTCATTGCAGCCCCGCGAGCAGCGCGCGCGCGGCGGCCGCCGCGCCGTCGACCACCGGGGTGCTGTACACGCCCGAGGCCACCACCAGCGCGGCCAGGCCGAGGGCGGGAACGAGCAGCGCGGCGGGCGCCTCGCGCACCTGGGCGAGCGCCGGCCCCGGCTCGCGCAGGTAGGCCACCTCGACGAAGCGGTACATGTAGGCGAGCGCGATCAGCGAGCTCAGCACGGGCATCGCCGCGATCACCCAGGCCTCGCGCTCCACCGCGGCGATCACCAGGTACCACTTGGTGACGAAGCCGGCCGTGGAGGGCACGCCGACGAGGCTCAGGCCGCCGAGCACGATGCCCGCGCAGGTGAGCGGCATGCGCCGCGCGATTCCCGCGAGGCTGTCGAAGCTCGTGCCGCCGACGCGGGCCGCGATGCCCCCGGCCAGCATGAACAGCGCCGCCTTGGTGATGCCGTGGTTGAACAGGTGCGCCACCGCGGCGGTGAGGCCGGTCTGCGACGCGAAGCTGATGCCGAGGGTGATGTAGCCGATCTGGCCGACGCTCGAGTAGGCGAGCATGCGCTTCAGGTCGGACTGGAACACCGCGATCGTCGAGGCGATGAACATCGCCGCGACCGACAGCACGAGCAGGATGTCCTCCAGCGGCAGGCTGTCGACCACGGTGCGCGCGCCGAACACCGTGAAGTAGAAGCGCATCAGCGCGTAGATCGCCACCTTGGTCGCGGTGCCGGCGAGCAGCGCGGTCACCGCCGAGGGCGCGTAGGCATAGGCGTTGGGCAGCCAGGCGTGCAGCGGAAACAGCGCGAGCTTCAGGCAGATGCCCACCGTGAGGAACGCGAGCGCGGCGAGCACGGGGCGGTGCCCGGCCTCCTGCGGCAGGCGCTGCGCGATGTCGGCGAGATTGAGCGTGCCGGTCGTGATGTAGAGCAGCCCGACGCCGATGACGATGAAGGTGGCGCCCACGGTGCCGAGGATCAGGTACTGGTAGGCGGCCATGAGCGCGCGACGGTCGCGCCCGAGCGCCACCAGCACGTAGGTGGCGAGCGAGGAAATCTCGAGGAACACGAAGAAATTGAAGGCATCGCCGGTGATCGCCATGCCGAGCAGGCCGGCGAGGCACAGGCACAGCAGGGCGTAGAAAAGATAGTGCTGCTCGCGCGGCACCTCGATCTCGACGCTGCGCCGCGCGTAAGGCACCACGAACGTGGCGAGCAGGCAGACGAGCACCAGCACGAACGCGTTCGCGGCGTCCACGCGATACTCGATGCCCCAGGGCGGCTCCCAGTGGCCGAGCGCATAGGAGATGACGGCGCCGCCGCCGACGCGCGCGAGCAGAGCGATCGCGATGCCGAGCGCCGTGACCGATGCCGCGAGCGCGACGGCCCAGGCCGCGCCGGCGTGCCGCAGCAGCACGATGAGCGGGGCCGCGACGAGCGGCACCGCGACCTGCAGCGCGGGAAGGTGCTCGGCGATCACGCGCGTGGCTCGGGCGGGGCCGCCGCGTCCTGCTGCAGGATGTCGTCTTCCTCGATGGTGCCGTAGGCCTCGCGGATGCGCACCACGAGCGCGAGACCCAGCGCGAGGGTCGCGATGCCCACCACGATCGCGGTGAGGATGAGGACGTGGGGCAGCGGGTTCGAGTACACGGTGAAGCCCGGCGCCACGATGGGCGCGGTGCCGCCGATCAGCTTGCCGGGCGCGATGTACAGCAGATAGACGGAGGTCTGGAAGATCGCCAGCCCGATCAGCTTCTTCACCAGGTTGGCGCGCGCGATGACCACGAACAGCCCCGCGATCATCAGGAACACGGTCACCGCGTAGCTGAAGTGGCTGAGCAGCTCCTCGAGCAGCGCCGGCACGCTCAGTCCTCCTCGCGCCCGCGCGAGGCGAACATGTAGAACACCTTGAGCATGACGCCGGAGACCGTGATGGCCACCCCGGCCTCCACCCAGAATACGCCGCGCTGCTGGCCGTGCACCGGGTCGCTCGAGAGGACGAAGTAGTCGAGGAAATTGCCGCCGAGCACGAGCCCGGCGAAGCCGACGCCCGCATAGAGCAGCACGCCCGCGGCCATCATGACCTCCACCAGCCGGTCGGGCACCACGCGGCGCGCCACCGGCAGGCCGAAGATGACGCCGTAGAGTATGACGGCGGCGGCGGCGATGACCCCTGCCTGGAACCCGCCCCCCGGCCCGAAGTCGCCGTGGAACTGCACGTACAGCGCGAAGACGAGCATGAACGGAATGAGCAGCTTGGCGACCACCCGCAGCACGAGGTAGCCCCTCACGCGCCCTCCTTGCGCCGCCGCCGCAGCAGCACGATCACGCCGACGCCGGCGGTGAACACGACGATGGTCTCGCCCAGCGTGTCGTAGCCGCGGTAGCTGGCGAGCACCGCGGTGACGATGTTGGGAATGCCGGTCTCGCGCGGCCCTTCCTTCAGATAGCGCGGCTCGACGTGCTGGTGCATGGGCGCGCCCGGATCGGAGAACGCCGGCAGCCCGAGCGTGCCGTAGACCAGCGTGCCGCCGATCAGCATGGCGAGCAGCAGCGGCAGCCAGGGCCGGCGCATCGGCCGCGCCTCCTCGCCGCGGGTCAGGTACAGGGCGCCGAGCAGCAGGACCGTGGAGATGCCGGCCCCGACCGAGGCCTCGGTCATGGCGACGTCGACCGCATCGAGCGCGACCAGCACGGTCGCCATGAGGAAGCTGTAGATGCCGAACAGCACGACGACGGCGAAGAGGTTGCGCTGCACGACGATCGCCACGGCGGCCGCGGCCATCATGACCAGCAGCACGTTGACTACGAGCGCTTCGATGGCGTTCTCCCGATTCTGCCGGTGAGGGGCTCGAGGCCCCGGATGATCGCCGCGCGCGCGAGCGCGTGCGTCGCCGTAGGGGAAGCGAAGAAGATGAGCAGGGCGATGATCACGAGCTTCGCGCCGACGAGCGTCAGCCCCGCCTGCAGGAGCAGGCCGGCGAGGATCAGCCCGGCGCCGACGGTCTCGATGACGCTCGCCGCGTGCATGCGCGTGTAGAAGTCCGGCATGCGCAGCATGCCCACGCCCCCCGCCACGCAGAAGAAGCCGCCCGCGGCCAGCAGGGCGAAGCTCGCCGCGTCGAGAAGCCAGGCCATCAGCGCGGCCCCCGCTCGCCCTCGCCGGGGGTGCCCAGATCGCCATAGCGAAAGAACTTCAGCACCGCGATGGTGCCTACCAGGTTGAGCAGCCCGTAGGTGATGGCGAGGTCGAGGAACTCCGGGCGGCCGTTGAGAAACCCGATGACCGAAAGGAGAAGCATGGCCACGGTGCCCACGGAGTTGGCGGCGAGCGCGCGATCGAAGACCGTCCTGCCGGCCAGCGCGCGCGCCAGCAGCAGCGCGAGCGTCGCCAGCAGGGCGAAGGTCGCCACGGCGAACATCAGCGGCCGCCCTCGAAGCGCGACACGCGCGCGTCCATGTCGCCCGAGCTCGCGCCCTCGGCGCCCTCGCGCGTCAGCGCATGCACCAGGAACTCGTCCGCGGAGACGTCGATGCTGACCGTCCCGGGCGTGAGGGTGATCGAATTGGCGTGCGTGGCAAGCCCGACCTGGGTGCGCTGCCCCGGACGGAAGCGGACCAGCGTCGGCTCGATCGGCAGCCGCGGGTCGAGGATGATCCGCGTCACCTGCCAGCCCGAGACCACGATCTCCTTCAACAGCCACGGCCAGTACCAGAGCGCGTCCTTGCCCAGATGGATCGGGTGGCCCTCGTGGTCGATGACGTCCATGCGCCGCGCGAACAGCACCACGCCGGCGATGCTCGCCACGCCCAGGGCGATGATGAACGGCACGTAGTGCCCCGACAGCAGCAGCCAGAAAACGAGCAGCGTGCCCGCCAGGCTGAACGCGCGCATCACTTCGCTTCTCCTCCCTCCCCGGGGGGCGCGCGTGCGCCGCGCGCCGCCGCGGTTTGACGCGCGATTCTATTACACGCACGCGCCTGCGGCGCGGCGCATGCGCGCTCTTCGCTAGAATCCACGGCGCATGTCCCTCCCGCTGATCGTCGCGCTGCCGCTGATCGCCGGCCCGCTCGCCGCCGTGCTGGGCGCGCGCGCCGCGCGCGCGGGCGCGGCCTGGGCGGCGGCCGCGGTGACCGCCGCCGCGCTCGCGCTCGCCCTCGCGGAGCTGCCGGCCGTGCTCGGCGGGGCGACGCGCTTCTGGCGCCTGGCGTGGCTGCCCGAGGCCGGCCTGTCGCTGTCGATGCGGCTGGACGGCCTGGCGATGCTCTTCGTGCTGCTCATCCTCGCCATCGGCCTGCTGGTCATCCTGTACGCGCGCTATTACCTGGAGGAGTCCGACCGGCTCGGGCGCTTCTACGCCACGCTCATGGTGTTCATGGGCGCGATGCTCGGCATCGTCACCGCCGAGAACCTGCTCATGCTCGTGGTGTACTGGGAGCTGACGGGCATCACCTCGTTCCTGCTCATCGGCTACTGGAGCGAGCGCGCGGAATCGCGCCAGGGCGCGCGCATGGCGCTCGCCATCACCGGCGGCGGCGGCCTCGCCATGCTCGCCGGGTTCCTCCTGCTCGGCGAGATCGCCGGAACCTACGAGATCTCGGGCCTCATCGCGCAGCGCGACCTGATCCACGAGCACCCGCTGTACGTGCCGATGATGCTGCTCGTGCTCCTCGGCGCCTTCACCAAGTCGGCGCAGTTCCCGTTCCACGCCTGGCTGCCCGAAGCGATGGCGGCGCCCACGCCGGTGTCCGCCTACCTGCATTCCGCGACCATGGTGAAGGCGGGCGTGTTCCTGATCGCGCGCCTGTACCCGGTGCTCGGGCAGTCGGTGGAGTTCGAGTACGTGGTGTGCGGCGTGGGCCTGACCACCATGGTGTTCGCGGCCTACATCGCGGTGTTCAAGCACGACCTGAAGGGCCTGCTCGCCTACTCGACGATCAGCCACCTCGGTCTCATCACCTTCCTGCTCGGCCTCGACTCGCCGCTCTCGGCGCTCGCCGCGGTGTTCCACATCGTCAATCACGCCACGTTCAAGGCCTCGCTGTTCATGGCCGCCGGCATCATCGACCACGAGGCGGGCACGCGCGACATGCGTCGCCTGTCGGGCCTGTGGCGGTACATGCCCTATACGGGCACGCTCGCCATCGTCGCCGCCGCCGCCATGGCGGGCGTGCCGCTGCTCAACGGGTTCCTGTCCAAGGAGATGTTCTTCGCCGAAGCGCTCGAGCTCGAGCGCATGGGCTGGTTCGGCGACCTCGCGCCTTTCGTCGTGGTCGCCGGTGGCGCCTTCAGCGTCGCGTACTCGCTGCGCTTCATCCACGACGTGTTCTTCCACGGCGAGGCGCAGGCGCTGCCGCGCACCCCGCACGAGCCGCCGCGCTGGATGAAGCTGCCGGTGGAGATCCTGGTCGCCCTGTGCGTGCTGGTCGGCGTGCTGCCCGGCCTGACGGTCGCGGCGCTGGTGGACGCCGCGGGCTCCTCGGTGTTCGGCGCGCCGCTGCCGTCCCACGATATCGCGATCTTCCACGGCTTCAACCTGCCGCTCGCCATGAGCGGCGCCGCCCTCGCGCTCGGCGCCCTCATGTACTGGATGCTGCTCCACCAGTACAAGCTGCACCTGCACGTTCCCTCCGGCTGGACCGGGCGACTGCTCTTCACGCGCGCGGTGGACGGCCTGGTCGCCGGCTCGCGCCGCTTCACCGGCTGGCTGGAGAACGGCTCGCTGCAGCGCTACCTGGCGCTCACGGTCGGCGCCGCGCTCGTCGCCGGCGCGGCGCCGTTCCTCGCCGCGCCCGGCGCGCGCCTGAGCGGCACGCTCGCGCCGCAGCCAGCCAACGCGGTGGCGGTGGCGCTGTGGCTCGCGCTCGCCGCGGCGACGCTCGGCGTGGTGCTGCTGCACCGCCGGCGCCTGGTCGCGGTCATCCTCGTGGCCATCGTCGGGCTGGTGGTCAGCCTGGGCTTCGTCTACTTCTCTGCCCCCGACCTCGCGCTCACGCAGATTTCCGTGGAGGTGGTGGCCACGGTGCTGCTGCTCATGGCGCTCGCCCTGCTGCCCGCCTCCAGCCCGGCCGAGTCGTCGGCGGCGCGCCGCGGGCGCGACGCGCTGCTCGCCGGCGGCGCGGGGCTCGGCGTCGGCCTGCTCGCCTGGGCGGTAATGACGCGCCCGCTCTCGACGGTGTCCTGGTACTTCGCCGAGAAGAGCGTGCCCGAGGGGGGCGGCAGCAACATGGTGAACGTGATCCTGGTCGACTTCCGGGGCTTCGACACGCTCGGCGAGATCACGGTGCTCGGCATCGCGGCCGTGGGCGTGGCGGCGCTGCTCGAGGGCATGCGCGTGCCGGGCACGGGCGGCGCGCGCCGCGCGCACGACCCCTATCCCCTGATCCTGGCGACCGCCGCCAACGTCATGCTGCCGCTCACGCTCATGGTGTCCGTCTACATCTTCCTGCGCGGCCACAACGAGCCGGGCGGCGGCTTCATCGCCGGGCTGGTGAGCGCGATCGGCCTGGTCACGCAGTACATCGCCGACGGCTACCGCGCGACCGCGCGACGGCTGCGCCTGGACTTCGCCCGCCTGGTCGGCGCCGGCGTCGCGATCGCGGGCGCGACCGGCATCGCGGCCTGGGCCTTCGGCGCGCCGTTCCTCACCAGCGCGCACACCGAGCCGCTCCTGCCCGGGCTGGGCCGCGTGCCGCTGGCGAGCGCGATCGCCTTCGACCTGGGGGTGTACCTGGTGGTGGTCGGCGGCACGCTGCTCATGCTCGTGGCGCTGGCCGGCGCGCGCGAGCGGGAGGCGCCGGCATGAGCCTGGAGCTCCTCGTTGCCAGCGCGCTCGGGCTGGTCACCGCCGGCGGCGTCTACCTGCTGCTGCGGCCGCGCGCGTTCTCGGTCGTGCTCGGCCTGTCGCTGCTCGGCTACGCGGTGAACGGCTTCCTGTTCGTCATGGGGCGCCTGACGAGCGGCGCGCCGCCCCTCGTGAGCGGGGGCGCGGCGGGCTACGCCGATCCGCTGCCGCAGGCGCTCGTGCTCACCGCCATCGTCATCGGCTTCGGCATGACCGGCTTCATCATCGAGCTCGCGCTGCGCGCGCGCCAGGACGCCGGCAGCGACCACGTGGACGGGCGCGAGCCCGGGGAGCCGCGCGCGTGAGCCACCTCCTCGTCGCGCCCGTGGTGCTGCCGCTCATGGTCGCGGCGGCGCTGCTCGCGCTCGCGCCGCGCGCGGCGGTGGCGCGCGCGCTCGGACTGGGCAGCACCCTGCTGCTGGCGGCGGTCGCGGCGCTGCTGGTCGGGCAAAGCGCCGACGGCGCGCACCGCGTCTATGCGCTCGGCGCCTGGCCGGCGCCGTTCGGCATCGTCCTCGTGCTGGACCGTACCTCGGCGCTGCTCGTCGCGGTCACGGCGCTCGTGGCGCTCGGCGCGCTCGCCGCGGCCGCGCGCGGCTGGGACGCGCGCGGCCGGCACTTTCATGCGCTCTTCCAGTTCCAGCTCGCGGGCCTGAACGGCGCCTTCCTCACCGGCGACCTGTTCAACCTGTTCGTGTTCTTCGAGGTGCTGCTCATCGCCTCCTACTGCCTGCTGCTGCACGGCCTGGGTGTCGAGCGCCTGCGCGCAGCGATGCACTACGTGGTCATCAATCTCACCGCCTCCGCGCTGTTCCTCCTGTCCGTGGGCACGCTGTACGGGCTGACCGGCACCCTGAACATGGCGGACCTCGCGCTCGGCGTGGCCGCCCTGCCGCCCGGGGACGCGGCGCTCGCGCGCGCGGCGGGCCTGGTGCTGTTCGTCGTGTTCGGCGTGAAGGCGGCGCTGTTCCCGCTGCAGTTCTGGCTGCCCGCCACCTACGCGGCGGCGAGCGCGCCCGTGGCCGCGCTGTTCGCCGTGATGACCAAGGTCGGCCTGTACTCGATCGCGCGCGTGTACCCGCTCGTGTTCGGCGCCGAGGCCGGCGACGCCGCGCTGCTCGATGCGCCGCTCATGCCGCTCGCGCTCGCCACGCTCGCGCTGGGAGCGATCGGCGCGCTCGCCGCGCCGCACCTGCGCGGCGTGGTCGCGTACTTCACGGTCGTCTCGGCGGGCACGGTGCTGGTCGCGCTCGCCCTCGCGAGCCAGGCGGGGATGGCCGCCGCCCTCTACTACATGGCGCACAGCTCGTTCGCGGTCGCGGCGCTGTTTCTCATCGGCGGCCTGCTCGCCGACCAGCGCGGCGCGACGGGCGATCGCCTCGCCCCCGGCCCGGCGCTCGCGCAGCCCGGCCTGCTCGGCCTGCTGCTGCTCGTCGGCGCCCTCGGCATCGCCGGGCTGCCGCCGCTCTCGGGATTCATCGGCAAGCTGCTCCTGCTCCAGGCCGCGCGCGGCGAGGCCGCACCCTGGGCCTGGAGCGTGGTGCTCGCGGCCACGCTGCTCGCCATCGTCTGCCTGACGCGCGCCGGCAGCCTGATGATCTGGAACAGCGAGCCCGGGACGCCGCGCGCGAGCGCCGCCCGGGCGGCCGACCTCGCGCCCGCGCTCTACCTGCTCGCCTGCGGCGCGGTCATGGCGGCGTACGCTGCGCCCATCCACCGCTTTACCGACGCCGCCGCGGCGCAGCTGCTCGCCCCGCGCGGCTACATCGAGACCGTGCTGCAGGCATCACCGGGGTCGCGCGCCCGGCCGCTGCCGCGGCCCGGAGGATCCCGGTGAAAAGGCTGTTCCCCCATCCGCTGACCAGCGCGGTGCTCGCCGCCGGCTGGCTGCTGCTCGCGGGGTTCTCGGCCGCGCATGTCGTGCTCGCGCTCGTCGTGGCGGCGCTGCTGCCGCACTTCACGCGGCACTTCGTCGGCGAGGCCATGGGACGCGCGCGCGGCTGGCGCGGGCTCGGGCGGGCCGTGCCCTTCGCCCTGCTCGTCACCTGGGACATCGTGGTGGCGAATATCGCCGTGGCGCGCCTCGTGCTCGGCCCCCCCGCGCGCCTGCGCCCCGCGTACGTCGAAGTGCCGCTCGCGCTCGAGCAGCCGCTCGCGCTCTCGCTGCTCGCCTCGATCATCACCATGACGCCCGGCACCGTCTCGGCCGACCTGTCCGACGACCGGCGTCGATTGCTCGTGCACGTGCTCGACACGAGCGACCCGGATGCCCTGGTCGCGCAGATCAAGTCGCGCTACGAGCGACCTCTCGCGGAGATCTTCGCATGATGGAATTCGCCCTCGACGTCGCCTTCGCCTCGATCGCGCTCGCGCTGCTGCTCGCCGCCTGGCGCCTGCTGCGCGGCCCGGACGTGCCCGACCGCATCCTCGCGCTCGACGCGATGTACATCAACGCCGTGGCCTTCATCGTGCTGATCGGCATCCGCACGGGATCCGCGGCCTATTTCGAGGCGGCGCTGCTCATCGCGCTCTTCGGCTTCGTCGCCACCGTGGCGCTCGCGCGCTACGTGATGCGCGGCGACGTGCTCGACTGAGGACGGCGCCATGGCCGAGTTCCTCGTCTCCGCGTTCCTGCTCATCGGCAGCTTCTTCGTGCTGGTGGGCGCGATCGGCCTCGTGCGCCTGCCCGACTTCTTCATGCGCCTGCATGCGCCGACCAAGGCGACCACGCTGGGCGTGGGGGGCATGCTGCTCGCCTCGATGACGCACTTCCTCGCGCTCGGGGCGCCCAGCGTGCACGAGCTGCTGATCACGCTGTTCCTGTTCGTCACGGCGCCGGTGAGCGCCTACATGCTGGCGCGCGCCGGCCTCAGGCTGCGGCTGCGCTCGCGCGCGCCGCTGCCGCCGGACGAAGGCGCCTAGGCCTCGCCGCGGGGCCTCTCGCCCGCCCAGCGCGCCGCCGACTCGCGCACCGTGTGCGCGAGCGACTTGTTCGCCGCGTAGCGCTCCCGCAGCCAGCCGGCGTCGGAGTAGCCGCGGCGCACGTCGGCGGCGAGCGCGGCGAGCGCCTCGGCGCTGCCGAGCGCGGCGGCCTGCGGCATGACCCCGGCGATGGCGTCGAGGATGTCCTCGGCGAGCGGCTTCTTCGTCTCTTCGAAGGGATCGATGAGCCGGCCCGCGAGGCCGAAGCGCGCGGCCTCGAAGCGGTTGAAGGCGTTCACGAGGTACACCGCGCGCCGCGCCGCGCGCGGGCGCTCCTCGAGCAGCCACTTGGCGAGCGCCTGCGCGTAGGCCGCGAGCCCCGCGGCGCGCGCCACGTCGAGCGGGGTGTCGCAGACGCGGATCTCGATCGTGCCGTACTCGGGCTTGGGGCGGATGTCCCAGTAGAAGTCCTTCATGCTCTCGACCACGCCGAAGGCGCGCATCTTCTCGAAGTACTCGATGAACTCGGCCCAGTCGGCGACGAAGGGCATGTGCCCGGCGAGCGGAAAGGCGTTCACCGCGGTGAGGCGCGAGGACTGGAACTGCGTGTCCTCGCCCTGGTAGAAGGGCGAGGCCGCCGACAGCGCGATGAAGTGCGGCACGTATCGCGTCATCATGTGCACGAGGTACACCGCGTCGTCGGCGCCCGGGCAGCCGACGTGGATGTGCTGGCCGAAGACGGTGAACTGCTTGGCGAGGTAGCCGTAGCGCTCGAGGATGTGCCTGAAGCGCTCGGTGGGAAAGATGCGCCGCTCGGTCCAGCTGTGGAACGGATGCGTGCCGCCGCCGCACACGCGCAGGTTGAGCATGCCCGCCTCGCGCACCACCGCGTCGCGCATGACCGCGAGCTCCGCGGCGAGCGAGTCGTGGCGCTCGTGCACCGCGGTGTTCAGCTCGATCATGCTCTCGGTGATCTCGGGCTTCACCGCGCCGGGCAGCTTCCGCTTCTCCAGGCGCGCGAGGAGCTCGGCGGCGTCGCGCGCGAGGTCGAGGTCGTGCGACTGCACGAGCTGCAGCTCGAGCTCGACGCCGATGGTGAGCGCCGCCGAGGGCGCGAAGCGCAGCTCTTCCGCCACGGGCGCCATCAGGCGCTCCCCGCCGCGGGATCGGCCTCGCCCGCGCGCTTGAGCGCCACCTGCGTGGCGATCGGGCCCAGGATCTCCAGCACCGCGACCACCGAGAGCACCACCGCGGCGAGCTCGCCGCCGAAGGCCGGGTACATGGCGGCGGTGTCCAGCACCATGACCACCGCGAGCCCCGACATCGGCAGCAGCGACACCGTGAGCAGGCCCGCGCTCTGCGGGCGCACGCCCGAGAGCGGCCCGAAGGCGAGGATGGCGGCGCCCTTGCCGACGAAGCGCGCCACGATGAAGGCGATCACCGCACCGGCCGCCGCGGGCATGGCGCCGAACGACAGGCTCGCGCCGGTGAGCACGAACAGCAGCACGAAGAAGAGCTGCCCGCCGTAGCCGAAGCGCAGCGGCAGCAGCACGTGCTCGTAGTCGAAGTTGCGCGCCAGCATGCCGAGCGTCACCAGCGTGACCACCACCGAGAGGTTGAGGCTGCGCGCGGCGCCCACCGCCAGCACGACCAGGGCCACCAGCAGGATGAACTGCCGGTCCTCGCGCTTGCCGACCCAGGCCGCGAGCCACAGCAGCGTCAGGCTCGCCACGAAGCCCACCAGGCCCGAGCCGCCGAGGATGTAGAGCGGGTGCAGCAGCGCCTCGCGCCAGCTGAGCGCGTGCTCGAGGTGCAGGAAGGGCAAGAGCAGCGTGAGCGCGACGTAGGCGAACACGCAGTTCACCGCGGTGAAGAGGAGCATGCGCTCGGTCACCTGCCCGGCCGCGCGCAGCTCGTGCGCGACGAGCAGCACCACCGCGGGCGAGGTCGCCGTGCCGATGGCCGCGGCGGTCGCGGCGAGCAGCGGCGGGTAGCCGAAGGCGAGCAGCGCGGCGAGGATCGCCGCGAAGCACAGCAGGCTCTCGGCGACTGCGGCGACGAACAGCCAGCGGTTGCGCCGCAGCCACTGCACGTCGAGCCGGTGCCCCAGCTCGAAGACGATGAGGCCGAGCGACAGGTCGATGAGCACGCGCGCGTCGCTGAGCGCGCCGGGCGCGACGATGCCCGAGACCTCGGGCCCCAGCAGCACCCCGCCCAGCACGTAGCCCGTGATGCGCGGCAGGCCGAGGAAGCGCCGCACCAGCTCGCCGCCGAGCAGGCCCGCGAGCAGCAGCACGCCGACCAGGGCGGGCTGGCCGAACGCGGGAGGAAGCTGCGGAAGGAAGCCGAGCTCCACGCCGCCTCAGGCCGCGCGCTGCGCGGCGCGCAGGAACTCGTCGAGGATCGGCGCGCTGTCGAGAACGCTGTCGTCGCCCGGCGCGTGGAACTCCGGATGCCACTGCACGCCGAGGACGTAGCCGCGCCCGGTGCCGCGGATCGCCTCGATGACGCGGTCGGCCTCCGACCGGGCCTCGACGCGCAGGCTGCGGCCGAGCGTCTTCACCGACTGGTGATGGATGGAGTTGACGCGCGCCGTCTCCAGCCCGGGGTAGAGCCGTGCCAGCCCGCCGCCCGGCTCGAGGCGCACCTCGTGCAGGTTCCTCTCGTAGGCCTCGGTGACGTGGCGCTTCGCCTCGGGCACCTGGCGGCCGATGTCCTGGAAGAGCGTGCCGCCGTAGGCGACGTTGATGAGCTGCAGCCCGCGGCAGATGCCGAGCACCGGCTTGCCCGCCTCGATGAACTCGTGCAGCAACTCGATCTCGTACTCGTCGCGCATGCGGTCGCCGATCCACTCGCGCGACATCGGCTCCTCGCCGTAGGTCATCGGGCAGACGTCGGCGCCGCCCTGCAGCATCAGCCCGTCGAGGTGGCGCGCGTAGTCGGACATGCGGATCTCGCTGCGGTGCAGGCGCCCGCCCGTATCCACCGTCGGCACCATGAGCACGAGGACGTTCCGCGACATCAGCCAGTGCGCCGCGGTCTGCTCCAGGTACTGCAGGGTCTTCGACTGCAGGCCCTTCGCGCCGGGCTGCGGATGCAGGATGCGCGCCGAGACGCCGATCTTCAGCGTCGGCGAGCCCATGCGCCGCCCGAGGCGGTCGGTCAGGGCGCGAAGTCGGGCGACGATCGAGCGCGGCAAGCGGAGTCTCCGGGGGAACGGGCTGGCGCTCTGACCGCGAAGCGCGGCCGGCGTGTCTCAGGCCTTCAGCGCGGCGAGCACCTCTTCCAGCATCTTCTTCGCGTCGCCGAACAGCATGCGGTTATTGTCCTTGTAGAAGAGCGGATTGTCCACGCCGGCATAGCCCGAGGCCATGCTGCGCTTCATCACGATCGAGGTCTTCGCCTTCCACACTTCCAGCACCGGCATGCCGGCGATCGGGCTCGACGGATCGTCCTGCGCGGCCGGGTTCACGATGTCGTTCGCGCCGATCACCATGGCGACGTCGGTGTCGGGGAAGTCCTCGTTCAGCTCGTCCATCTCCTGCACGATGTCGTAAGGCACCTTGGCCTCGGCGAGCAGCACGTTCATGTGCCCGGGCATGCGCCCGGCCACGGGGTGAATGCCGAAGCGCACGTGGACACCCTTGTCGCGCAGCAGCTTCGTGATCTCGTAGACGGTGTGCTGGGCCTGCGCCACCGCCATGCCGTAGCCGGGCACGATGATCACGTGCTTCGCCTCGCGCAGCAGCTCCGCGGTCTCCACCGCGCCGATCGGCGAGACCTCGCCCGCCGGCGCCTCGCCGGCGGCGGCGGGCTTGCCGCCTTCGGTGCCGAAGCCGCCCGCGATCACCGCGAGGAAGCGCCGGTTCATCGCGCGGCACATGATGTAGGAGAGGATCGCGCCCGAGGAGCCCACCAGCGCGCCGGTGACGATGAGCAGGTCATTGGAGAGCATGAAGCCCGTGGCCGCCGCCGCCCAGCCGGAGTAGCTGTTCAGCATCGACACCACCACCGGCATGTCGGCGCCGCCGATCGCCATCACCATGTGGATGCCGAAGAGGAGCGCGATCGCGGTCATCACCACGAGCGGCAGCATGCCGTCGGCGATCGAGGCCGCGCCCACGAACTTCGCGCCGAACCAGACCACGACCAGCAATCCCGCGAGGTTGAGCCAGTGCCGCCCGGGCAGCAGCATCGGCTTGCCGCCGATCTTCGCGGAGAGCTTGCCGAAGGCGATCAACGAGCCGGAGAAGGTCACGGCGCCGATCAGGATGCCGAGGTAGATCTCCACCTCGTGGATGGTCTTCTCGGCCCCCGCGTAGTGCGCCGAGGCGGCCGGGTCGATGTAGTTGGCGAAGCCGACCAGCACCGCGGCGAGGCCGACCAGGCTGTGCATGAGCGCGACGAGCTCGGGCATCTGCGTCATCTTCACGACGCGCGCCGCGTACAGCCCGATCGCGCCGCCGGCCACCATGGCGGCGACGATCCAGGCGTAGCCGGCCGGCGTGACGCGCGGCCCGAACACGGTGGCGAGCACCGCGATCGCCATGCCGACGATGCCATAGAGGTTCCCGCGCCGCGAGGTCTCGGGATGCGAAAGGCCCCCGAGGCTGAGGATGAAGAGGATCGCCGCGCCGATGTAGGAAACGGTGACGAGAGTCTCGGACATGGCCCGTCCCCTACTTGCGGAACATGTGCAGCATGCGCCGCGTCACCGCGAAGCCGCCGAACATGTTGATCGCCGTGAGCCCGATGGCGAGCGCCGCGAGCCCGCGAATCCAGTCCTCGGGCCGTCCGGCCCCGGCCTGCGCGGCGAACGGCGGCGCGATCTGGATGAGCGCGCCGATGGCGATGATGCTGCTGATCGCGTTGGTCACGCTCATGAGCGGGGTGTGCAGCGCGGGGGTCACGTTCCACACCACCATGTAGCCGACGAAGCAGGCGAGCACGAACACCGTGAAGTGGTTGAGGAAGCTCGCCGGCGCGTAGGCGCCGACGAACCAGAACGCGAGCGCGCCCGCCGCGAACAGGATCGCGAGCGCCTTCGCGGGCATCGGCCCGCC
>JBFWWT010000015.1:37603-61280 GCA_050246035.1 Burkholderiales bacterium | reverse complement strand
GGCCGGATCGCGCGTCACGGCCGAAACGAAGCGCAGCTTCGCGCTGCCCTCGACCGACTCGAGGAGCCGCGTTCCCCAGTTTCCCGCCCCGCAGATGGCCGCGCGCAGCATGCCGAAGCATGTTTCCTCGTACGGCAGGCGGTCAAGCCCGCCTGACGCCCGGCAGCCAGGAAGTCGTATCATGGCGCGCCCCCATGCCCTCGCCGTCGCGGCTCCTGCGCAGGCCCCGCTTGCTCCAGCGCGCCGCGCTTTGCGCGCTCCTCGCCGCCGGCATCGCCGCCTCGGCGCACGCCCAGGCGCCGGCGCCCGCCGAGCCGCGCCCGAAGATCGCGCTCGTGCTCTCGGGCGGCGGCGCGCGCGGGCTCGCGCACATCGGCGTGCTCAAGGTCCTGCGCGAGGCGGGCGTGCCGGTCGACATGATTGCCGCCACCTCGATGGGCGCGATCGTCGGCGGCGCCTACGCGGCGGGCCTCACGCCGGACGAGATGCAGGCCGCGGTGCTGGAGGCCGACTGGGACACGATCTTCTCCGGCAACCCGCCGCGCGAGGAGCTGCACTGGCGGCGCAAGGCCGACGACGGGCGCAACCTCACGCGCCTGGAGTTCGGCATCGGCCGCGACGGCCTGAGCCTGCCGAGCGGCGCGCTCGGCGGGCACGAGCTCGAGGAGATGCTGCGCCGGCTGAGCGCCGGGGTGCAGGACGTGAACGACCTGCGCCGCCTGCCGATCCCGTTCGTCGCCATGGCCACCGACCTCGAGACCGGCGCGGCGGTCGAGCTGCGCGATGCGCCGCTCAGCCAGGCGATGCGCGCCTCGATGTCGATTCCGGGCGCGTTCGCGCCCGTGTCGCACGACGGACGCCTGCTGGTGGACGGCGGGCTGGTGGCCAACCTGCCGGTGGAGGTCGCGCGGCGCATGGGCGCCGAGGTCGTCATCGCGGTCAACGTCGGCACGCCGCTCGCGCCGCGAAAAGCGCTCGGCACCGCGCTCGGCGTGGCGCAGCAGATGGTCAATATCCTGACCGAGAAGAACGTGGAGGCCTCCAGGCGCGCGCTGCGCGCCGCGGACGTGCTGATCGAGCCCGAGTTCGGCGCGATGACGCTCGCCGACTTCTCCAAGGCCGCGCAGATCATCGCGCTGGGCGAGCAGGCGGCGCGCGCGGCGCTCGGGCGGCTGCGGCCGCTCGCCGCCGCGCCGCCCGAGTACGCCGCGCACGAGGCGCGGCGCACCGCGCGCGCCGGGCCGGCCGCGCCGGTGCGCGTGGCGCAGGTCGAGGTGACGGGCCTCGAGCGCACCAATCCCGAGACGGTGAAGGCGCAGCTCGAGCTGCCGCGCGACCGCTACGTGAGCGCCGCGGAGATCCGCGACGCGGTGCGCCAGGTGAACGCCGAGCTCAAGTTCGCGCGCGTCGACTACCGCCTGGACACCGTGGGCGACGCGCGCACCCTGGTGATCCAGCCGATCGAGAAGCCCTGGGGGCCGCACACGCTGCGCCTGGGCGGGCTCGCGTCCACCAACCTAGGCGACGAGAACACCTACTACGTGATCGCCGCGCACACCCTCACCGACGTCAACGCCTGGGGCGCCGAGTGGAGAAACGAGCTCCAGCTCGGCAACGCCTCGCGCCTGTCCACCGCGCTCTACCAGCCGCTCGGCCCGGGCAGCCGCTGGTTCCTGCAGCCGGAGCTCGGCGTGCGCCGCACGAGCGCCGACGTCTTCAGCGGCGACCAGGTGGTCGGCCGCGTGCAGACCACCACCGAGGCCGCGGCCCTGCAGCTCGGCTACACGCTGCCGCGCTACGGCTTCGCAGCCGTGGGGCGCGCGCTCGGGCGCGCGCAGGCGGACACGCTGATCGCCGCCGCGCCGCAGCCGAAGGTGCGCGAGAAGGCCGACAACTGGAACGCGCACCTGTTCATCGATCGCCTGGACTCCTACGCCTTTCCCCGGCGCGGCTACCTGCTGAACGCCGAGTACGTGGCCTACGACCGCGACGCGGCGAGCGCCGCCGTTCTGGAAGTGTCGGCGGCGAGCCTGCTCGCGGCCTGGACGCGCGGGCGCACGACACTGATGCTCAACGCCTACGCCGTGCGCGCGACGCGCGACGGCGTGGGCTCGTCGCTCGGCGGCTTCCTCAACCTCTCGGGCACGCCGCGCGGCCGGTTCGCGGGCTCGCGCACCTTCTTCGGCAGCCTGGTCGCCTACCGGGAGATGTCGGACCTCTTCGGCGAGCTGCCGGCGCCGCTCTACCTCGGAGGGTCGCTCGAGGCCGGCAACTCGGTCGATTCCGGCGGCTCGCTCTCCTGGGGCACGATGCGCCACGCCGGCTCGGTGTTCCTCGCCGCGGACACGGTCGTCGGACCGATGTACCTGGGCTACGGCCACACCGCCGGCGGCCAGAGCTCGCCGTACCTGTTCTGGGGCTTGTTCTGGGGGCGGTTCTGATCCCGCGCGCGCGGCGCTATAGTTCCCGCCTCTCTCCGCAGGAGGCCCCCGCGTGAGCACCCCCCGAGCGCAACTGCGCGCCCTCGTCGAAAGCGGCCGCACCACCCCCGTGCCCGGCGCGACCGACGCGCTCTCGGCGAAGCTGATCGAGGCGCACGGCTTCGAAGCGGTCTACATCGGCAGCTACGCCACCGCCGCGAGCCGCTACGCGCTGCCCGACACGGGCCTGCTCACGCTCGACGACCTCGTCGCGCAGGCGCGCTCGATCGCCTCGGCGGTCTCGATCCCCGTGATCGCGGACGCCGAGGGCGGCTTCAACGACCCGGGAAACATGTGGCGCACCATCCAGGCCTTCGAGCGAGCGGGCGTATCCGCAATCCACATCGAGGACCACGAAGGCGCGGGCAAGCACACGAGCCTGCCGCAGCGCCTGCGCCCGCTCGACGAAGCCGCGGCGCGCATCCGCGCCGCGGTGGAGGCGCGAAGCAGCGCGGACTTCCTCATCGCCGCGCGATCGGACGCGCTCTGGATCGGCGGCGAGCTCGGGGACGCGGTGCGCAGGCTCCAGGCCTTTGCGGACGCGGGCGCCGACCTCGTCTTCCCGACCGGCGCCACTCCCGCGCAGCTCGCCGAGATCCGCCGCCGCGTGGACCGGCCGCTCATGATCGTGGACCTGGCGCAGGGCAGCGTGGCGGACGAGGAGCGCGCGGGCGCGGCGATCGTCCTCTACTACGGGCTTTCGACCATGGTGCAGTTCGACGCGCTCAACACGGCGCTCGAGACCTTCAGGCGCACGCGCGACGCGAGCAAGGTCGCGGGCTACCGCGAGCGCGTGCAGGCGCTGGAAGACTTCATCGGCTACCGCGAGTATGAAGAACGCGCGCGGCGCCTGTATGCTCCGAAAGGCAAATGACAGGAGGAAGACCCATGCCCACCCTCAACGGCGGCTGCCTCTGCGGCGCCATCCGCTACACCGTGGACGCGGACATCAAGGACCTGCGCGCCTGCCACTGCACGAATTGCCAGAAGGCGTCGGGCGCGGGCGGCAGCGTGAACGCGGTGCTGAAGACCGAGCAGATCAAAATCACGAAGGGCACGCCCAAGCGCCACGCGGGCGTCGCCGACAGCGGGCGGACGCTGTATCGCTTCTTCTGCGGCGACTGCGGCTCGCCGCTCTACAGCCAGCGCGAGACCGCGCCGGAGATGTCGGTGCTGCGCATCGGCACGCTCGACGATCAGCCCGCGGGCCTGAAGATCGCGGCGCACATCTGGACGCGGAGCGCGCGCAGCTGGGACCACATCGATCCGGGCGCGAAGCAGTTCCCGCAGCAGCCGGACTTGCCGCCCGCTAAGTAAGGCGGTACTTCTTGCGCGAGACGTAGGCGCCGAAATCGGCGCGCATGACGCGCGAGTACTGCTTCACCTTGTCCCCGCTCCAGTCGCGCCCGCGCCGCGCGTCGTAGGCCTCGAGCTCGCGCTCGACCGCGTCCACGTTGTACTTGTCGGTGTGCACGGTGGCCGACATCGACAGCCGCGCGCTCAGCGGCTCCTTCGCCTGCGGCCAGCCGAGCGCGAGCCCCGCCACCGGCACCACCCAGTCGGGCAGCGAAAGGAGCTCGTCGATCCTCTCCACGTGATCGCGGATCTGGCTGATGGGACAGGTGCCCAATCCGGCCAGCTCCGCGGCGGAGACGAATGCGCCGAGGACGAGCGCCGCGTCCACCGCCGCGTTGAAGAACTGGTCGAGGTGCTCGTTGGGGAACGCCGCCTCGCGCCGCGCGAAGAGCCGCCGCAGCCGCCAGCCGTCGGCGCAGAAGACGAGCAGCTCCGGCGCGCCCGCGAGCCACGGCGAGCCGGGCAAGAGCGCGAGCATCGCCGCCTTCTTCTCCGGATCCGCCACGCGGACGATGGATGCCTGCTGCAAGTCGCTCTTCGTGGGCGCCGAGAGCGCGCTCGCGCAGAGCAGGCGCAGGAGCGGCTCGGGCACGGGATCGGGCCTGTACTTGCGGCACACCGAGCGCTCGTTCAGGCAGGCGAGCGCATCGAGCTGCGGCAGCCCGGGAAACACCTGGAGCGATTCGCCGAAGCGGCGCGAGACGGCCTTCGCGATGCGGTCCATGGCTACAGCACCCCCGACATGCCGCCGTCCAGGTTCACGCTCGTGCCGGTGACGTAGCTCGCCGCCGCGGAGACGAGGAACGCGATCACGTTCGCGACCTCCTCGGCCTCGCCCACGCGCCCGAGCGGCACCTGCTTGCCCATCTGCTCGTAGAGCTTCTCCACGGGCACGCCCTGCTCTTTCGCGCGCGTCTCCCACTGCCCCGCCTTGATGCGCCCGATGCAGATGGTGTTCACGAGGATGTTGTCGCGCGCGTATTCCTTGGAGAGCGCCTTGGTGAGCGCAAGCCCCGCCGCGCGCGTCACGGTGGTGGGCATGGTGCCCGCCTCCGGCTGCTTGCCGCCGATGTTGGTGACGTTCACGATGCGCCCGCCGCCGCGCGCCTTCATGAGCGGCACCGCGAGGCGCGAAAAGCGCACGGCGGCCATGAGCTTGAGGTCGAGGTCCGCCTGCCACATGGCGTCGTCCACCTCCTCGAACTCGCCGCGCATCGAGGTGCCGGCGTTGTTGACGAGGATGTCGAGCCCGCCCCAGCGGTCGGTCACGGCTTTCACCGCGCGCTCGATGTCCTTCGCGAGGGAGACGTCGCACTGCAGCGCGAGCGCCTCGCCGCCCGAAGCGGCGATCTCCTTCGCGCAGCGCTCGAGCCGCTCCGTGCCGCGCGCAACCAGCGCCACGCGCGCGCCCTCGCGCGCAAGGAGCCTCGCCGTCGCCCAGCCGATGCCCTGGGTCGCGCCGGTGACGAGCGCGACTTTCCCGTTCAGTCCGAGGTCCATGCCGCCTCCCTGGCCTTTCCCCGCCCCGCGCGCCCGAGCAGCCACGCCGGGATCAGCGCGAGCACGAAGGCGAAGAAGATGTAGTGGAACGTATCCTGGAAGCCGAAGGTGCGCGCCTGCGCGTAGACCACCTGCCCCAGGTAGTCGAGCGCGCCGGGGCGCAGCACGGCGTCGGGCACGCCCGCGCGGTGCAGGAGCTCGCCCACGCGCGCCAGCAGCTCCATGCTCTGCGCGTTGTCCGGCGTCTGCGTCGCGGCGAGGTAGTCCGCGTGGCGCGCGCCGCGCATCTCGATCGAGACCGCGGTGAGGATGACGCCGAAGGAGCCGCCCATCTGCCGCAGGAAGTTGTAGGCGCCCGCGGCCTCGCTCAGCTTGTCCGCGGGCACGGTGGTCATCGCCATCTTGCCGAGGTTGGGCATCACGACGCCGAGCGCGACGCGGCTGATGAAGCCGTAGAGGACGAGCAGGGCGAAGGGCGTGTTCACGTCCGCGCCGCCGAGCAGCCACGCGGCGGCCGCGAACATCACGCAGCCGAGCAGGATCGGGTAGTGCGAGGGCACGGCGTCCGCGAGGCGCCCCGCGATCGGGATGAGCACGATGAGCAGCAGCCCCGAGGGCACGAGCACGAGCCCCGCGTCGGTGGCCGTGAAGCCCTGCACCGTCTGCATGAAGAGCGGGATCGCGTAGTTGGTGGCGAAGTTGCCCGCGCCGAAGGCGAACGCGACGAGCATGGTGGAGGTGAAGCGCACGTCCGAAAAGAGGCTCGTGTCGAGGAGCGTGCCCTTGCGCCGCTGGCCCTGCACGAAGAGGATCGAGGCCGCGACGCCCACGGCGAAGGCGAGCACCGTGAGGTCGGACGACCAGCCCCAGCGCGCGCCGTTGCCGATGCCGCTCATCAGGCAAAGGAGCGCGAGCGACACGAGCGCGTAGCCCGTCCAGTCGAAGGCGGGGAAGCGCACGCGCTCGCGCCCGCCCGGCATGGCCGCCGCGCCGATCGCCACCGCGACGAAGACGAGCGGCAGCGGCACGAGCAGCATCTCGCGCCACGAGAACGCGTCGATGGCGAGCCCCCCGAGGTAGGAGCCGAAGCTCGGCGCGAGCGTCACCGACATGCTGTACAGGCCCACCGCCATGCCGCGGCGCTCGAGCGGAAAGGCCGCCACCACGGCGACGAAGACGAGCGGCTGCACGAGGCCCGCGGCGAAGCCCTGCAGCACGCGCCCCAGGACGAGCGCCTCGATGCTCGCCGCGCCCGCGGCGATGAACGAGCCCGCGATGAAGATGGCGAGCGAGCCGCAGAACGAGGCGCGCAGGCCGAAGGCCTGCATCGCCCAGGCGTTGAGGAGCTGGCTCGCCACCATGGTGGCGAGGAAGGCCGTGGCCGCGAACTGCGCGAGGTCCTGCCCGACGCCGAAGGCGCCCATGATGCTCGGCACCGCGACGTTCACCATGGTCGCCGACAGCACCGTGGAGAGCGCGCCGAGCAGGCCCCCGAAGACGACGAGCCAGCGCACCGCGCCGCCCGCGCCCGGCGCCTGCGCGAGCGCGGCCTCAGCCGCCCGTGTCAACCCTCACCTCGACCATCATCCCGGGCCGCAGGCGCCCCTCGCGCTGTCCGACCGAGATGCGCACGGGCACGCGCTGCGTGATCTTGGTGAAGTTGCCGCTCGGGTTGGGCGTGGGCAGGAGCGCGAAGGTGCTGGTCGCCGCGTGGCCGATGCGCTCCACGCGGCCTTCGAGCGCCTCGTCGGGAAACGCGTCCACGCGCACTTCCACCTTCTGCCCCACGGCGAGGCGGCGCAGCTGCGTTTCCTTCACGTTCGCCTCGATCCACACCACGTTCGGGTCGTGCAGCAACGCGAGGCGCTGGCCCGGGCCCACGTACTCGCCCGCCTCGACGAAAGTACGGTCCACCACGCCCGCGAGCGGGCTGCGCACCGTGTGGTCCTCGAGCGCGACGCGCGAGCGCGCGATGCGCGCCTGGACCTCGGCTTCGCGCCGCTCGAGCACGTCGCGCTCGGCCGCGAGCACGTCGAGGCGCGCGCGCTCGGCCGCGGCCTCCTGCACGCGCGCCTCGGCGGCGGCGCGCGAGGCGATCGCCATGCGGTGCTCGCGCTCGAGCGCCTGCAGGCGCGCCTCCGACTGGTCGCGCGCGGCCTGCGAGGCCATCTTCTGCTCGAAGAGCCGCCGCGTGCGCGCGAGCTCGTCGCGCGCGAGCTTCAATTGCGGCTCGAGGCTGGAGACCGTGACGGCGGCCGACTCGAGCTCGGCGCGCGCCGAGGCGAGCCCCGCGCCCGTCTGCGCGCGCGCGAGCGCCATGTCGGCCTCCAGGCGCGCGCGGTCGGCCCCGAGCGCGGCGCGCTGCGCCTCGAGCTCGGCAAGCGCCTGCTCGGCCTCGCGCTGGTCGATGGCGACGAGCACGTCGCCCGCGCGCACGGCGTCGCCCTCCTTCACCGCACGGCGCGTCACCCAGCCGGCGACGCGGCTCGAGACCGTGACCATCTCGGTGCGGATGCGCGCGTCTTCCTCGGCGAGGTAGCGCGAGCGGTCGCGCACCTCCCAGGCGCCGGCGGCGAGCGCGAGGGCGAGGACCGCGCCCGCGAGGAGCAGGTTGCGCGAGGGCTTGCGCACGATGCCGGGGACTGTAGCGCAGCCCCGCGCGCGGCCGCGCGCCTATTTCGCTGGCGGCCTCGCGAAGAGCGCCGCGGCGGCGCCGGCGAGGGCGAGCGCGCCGAAGGCGGCGAGCGACGCCCCGTAGTCCCCCGTCCAGTCGCGAAGCGCCCCCGACATCACCGGGCCCGCGGCCTGCCCGACGATCTGCACGCCGAGGGCGACGCCCCGGATCGCGCCGTAGCTCGCGCGGCCGAAGTAGTCCGCCCAGGCGATCGGCACGAGCGTGAGCAGGCCCCCGATGCCCAGGCCGAAGAGCGCCGCCGCGCCGAAGGCGTGCGCGGGCGCGGACACGCTCGCCATGGCGAGGCTGGAGGCGGCGAGCGTGAGCGCCGCGGCGCCCAGGCCGAAGCGCAGCGGCACGCGCCGCGGCCAGAAGCCGTAGGCGAGCCCCGCGATCGCCGAGAAGAGCGCGAACGTGCTCACCGCGCCCGCGGCCACCGCCGGCGCGAGCCCGCGCTCGATGAGCAAGGGGGCCTGGTGCAGGCTGAAGCCCGCCTGGATCGGGAAGACGAGCAGCGTATAGAGCGCGAGCAGCCAGAACGCGGGGGTGCGCAGCGCCTGCGCGCGCGTGAACGCGGGCTCGGCCGTGGACGATTTCGAGCCGCCGCCGCCGGGCGCGGCTTCGGGCGCGCCTTCGAGCTTCTGCCCGATGTCCTCGGGACGGCGCACGTGCAGCAGCCACGTGGGCAGGAACCCGGCCACGAGCACCGTGACCCCCACCGCGAGCCAGGCGCTTCTCCAGTCGGCGCCCTGCATGACGAAGTGCGCGATGAGCGGCATCGCCATCAGGCCCACCATGTGCACGAGCGTGACCACCGAGGTGGCGAAGGCGCGGCGCGCGTAGAACCAGTTGACCACCGAGCCGTAGATGCCGAGGTCGTAGGGCCCGGTGAAGCTCATGCGCGCGAGGCAGTAGAAGACGAAGAAGTGCGCGAGCGATTGCGTGAAGCCGAGCGCGATCACGGAAAAGCCCGTGACGAGCACCGCGGCGCCGAGCACCGCGCGCGCGCCGTTACGATCGAGGATCGGCCCGAGGAAGGGCGAGACCAGCGCGCCGAGCACGCCGCCCACCGACACCGCCGCCGAGATCGCGGTGCGCGACCAGCCGAACTCGGCCGTCATCGGCTCTACGAAGATCGACAGCGTCGCCACCGCGGAGCCCTGGCGCGAGAAGCCCGCCGCGCACACGCAGGCGAGGATCACCCAGCCGTAGTGAAAGGGCAGCCGCGCGGCGAGCGAAGCGACGAGGCGCCGGCGCAGGTCCATCGCGCTATATTAGGGCGAACCCGGAAAGGAGACTTCCCTTGAGCATCGTGAAGAACCACGCCCTCGCGCAGCTGCGCGCGGGCAAGCTCGCCATCGGCCTGGGGCTGCGCCAGGCGCGCACCGTGGACGTCGCGCAGATCGCGAAGACCGCGGGCTTCGACTGGCTGTTCATCGACTGCGAGCACAACTCGATGGGCACCGACACCGCGGCGCAGATCGCAAGCGCCTCGCTCGCGGTGGGGGTGACGCCGATCGTGCGCGTGGCGGGCAAGGAGCACTGGCTCTCCTCGAGGATGCTCGACAACGGCGCGCAGGGCATCGTCGTGCCGCACGTGGAGACCGAGATCGAGGCGAAGCGCATCGCGGATCACTGCCGCTTCCCGCCGCTCGGGCACCGCTCGATGGGCGGCGGGCTGCAGCAGATCGGCTTCGCCTCCATGCCGGTGGGCGAAGCGGCGCGCGTCGTGAACGAGGAGACGCTCGTCGTGGTGATGATCGAGTCGCCCAGGGGCGTGGAGAACTGCGAGGCGATCGCGGCCGTGAAGGGCATCGACGCGCTCCTCATCGGCACGAACGACCTGTGCTTCGAGATGGGCATCCCCGGGCAGTTCGACGACCCGAAGGTGGCCGAGGCCTACAAGAAGGTGATCGCGGCGTGCAAGAAGCACGGCAAGTTCGCGGGCATGGGCGGGATGTACACGAAGGAGCTCTTCGAGCGGCACATCGCGATGGGCGTGCAGCTCATCCTCTCGGGGTCGGATTTTTCGCTGCTCATGGCCGCGGCCGCGCAGCGCGCGAGCCTCGTGCGCGGCTTCGAGAAGAAGTAGCCGCCCAAAAGAATAGGCCCCGCATCGGGAGGCGGGGCCTGGGTGCCCGAGTTCCACGGGCAGTGCCTTGCGAGCACTCATCGAGCGCGGGATCGCCGCGCTGTGGGCCCGGGGAGGGGCGCTCGCCCGACCGATCGCCGGGCATTGCGCGACTGCGGCCGGCGCTGAAACTCCGGCAGCCCTCGCGGGTCCGGCTTCAAGATAGCACCGCGGCGCGCGCGGTCAACGCGTAAATGCGCTTCGCTTAATCCAGATCAAACTTCGAGACGGGTCGGCTCGCAGGGTTGAACTCGGGCGCGCCTGCCCCCACCCTTCGCACCATGGACGTGACCACATCCCGATTCGAAGCCGAGGTGCTCGAGGCCTCGAAGACCCTGCCCGTCGTAGCGGACTTCTGGGCGCCGTGGTGCGGGCCCTGCCGCGCGCTCACGCCGACCCTGGAGAAGGTGGCGAAGGAGTTCGGCGGCCAGGTGAAGCTCGTCAAGATCAACTCCGACGAGAACCCGGAGCTCTCGCAGGCCTTCGGCATCCGCTCGATTCCGAACGTGATCGCCTTCAAGGACGGCCGGCCGGTCGCGCAGTTCATGGGCGCGGTGCCCGAGTCGCAGGTGCGCGCGTTCTTCCAGAAGCTGCTCCCCTCGGCGTCCGAGCTCGCGCTCGCGCGCGCCGAGGCGCTCTTCAAGGCCGGCAAGCTGGACGAGGCCGAGGCGGAGCTCGCCAAGGTGAAGTTCGACCCCGACTTCGAGGCGAAGCTGGAGGCGCTGAAACAGGGCATCGCCTACGCGCGCGCGGGCAAGGACGGCCCTGGCGAGGCGGCGCTGAAGTCGAAGCTGGAGCAGGATCCCGGCGACCACGATTCGCGCGCGGCGCTCGCCGCGCTCTACGGCGCGCAGAAGCGCTACCGCGATGCGATGGACGCGCTGCTCGAGATCCTGCGCCGCGACAAGGACTGGAAGGACGGCGAAGCGAAGCGCCAGCTCCTCGCCCTGTTCAACCTCGTTGACGACCCCGAGCTCGTCTCCGAGTACCGCAAGCACCTCGCCCGCGCGATTTACTGATTTGCTATAATCCGCGCCCTGCTGAGGAGCGCTGCGTCCCCCGCGAGTCAAGGGAGTCAGGCTCAGCAAAATCAACGGCGCTCGCATCGAAACCGGTGCGGGCGCTTTGTTTTTCCGGGGCCCGCGCGTACACGACAGGAGCTCTGGAATGAACGCACCGAACCCGAAGTTCACCGACTACAAGGTCGCCGACCTGGCGCTCGCCGACTGGGGGCGCAAGGAAATCGCCATCGCCGAGTCCGAGATGCCGGCGCTGATGGCGATCCGCGAGGAGTACGCGAAATCGAAGCCCCTCAAGGGCGCGAGGATCGCGGGCTCCTTGCACATGACGATCCAGACCGCCGTGCTCATCGAGACGCTGAAGGCGCTCGGCGCGGACGTGCGCTGGGCCTCGTGCAACATCTTCTCCACGCAGGATCACGCGGCCGCCGCGATCGCCGCGGCCGGCACGCCCGTCTTCGCCTACAAGGGCGAGTCGCTCGACGAGTACTGGGAGTACACGCACAAGATCTTCGAGTTCGGCGGCCAGGGGCCGAACATGATCCTCGACGACGGGGGGGACGCGACGCTGCTCGTGCACCTCGGCAGGCGCGCCGAGCAGGACGCTTCCGTGATCGCCAAGCCGACGAGCGAGGAGGAGACCTCGCTCTTCAAGGCGATCAAGGCGAGGCTCGCCAAGGAGCCCGGCTGGTACTCGAAGGTGGCGAAGGACATCAAGGGCGTGACCGAGGAGACGACCACCGGCGTGCACCGCCTCTACGAGATGGCGAAGGAAAAGCGCCTGCTCTTCCCCGCGATCAACGTGAACGACTCGGTGACCAAATCGAAGTTCGACAACCTCTACGGCTGCCGCGAGTCGCTGGTGGACGGCATCAAGCGCGCGACCGACGTGATGGTGGCGGGCAAGGTGGCGCTGGTCTGCGGCTACGGCGACGTGGGCAAGGGCTCGGCGCAGGCGCTGCGCGCGCTCTCGGCGCAGGTGTGGGTGACCGAGATCGACCCGATCTGCGCGCTGCAGGCCTCGATGGAGGGCTACCGCGTGGTGACCATGGACTACGCCGCGGACAAGGCCGACATCTTCGTCACCGCGACGGGCAACTACCACGTGATCACGCACGAGCACATGAAGAAGATGAAGGACCAGGCCATCGTCTGCAACATCGGCCACTTCGACAACGAGATCGAGGTCGCGGCGCTCTCGCAGTACAAATGGGAGGAGATCAAGCCGCAGGTCGACCACGTCATCTTCCCCGACGGCAAGCGGATCATCCTGCTCGCCAAGGGGCGCCTGGTGAACCTCGGCTGCGCCACGGGCCATCCGAGCTACGTGATGAGCTCGTCGTTCGCCAACCAGACCATCGCGCAGATCGAGCTCTTCACCAACACGGCGAAATACCCGGTGGGCGTGTACACGCTGCCCAAGCACCTGGATGAGAAAGTCGCGCGCCTGCAGCTGAAGAAGCTGAACGCGCAGCTCACCGAGCTCACCGAGCAGCAGGCGAAGTACATCGGCGTGCCGAAGGAAGGCCCCTACAAGTCGGACCACTACAGGTACTGACCATGAAGATCGCCGTCATGGGCGCGGGCGGCGTCGGCGGCTACTTCGGCGCCCGCCTCGCGCAGGCCGGGCACGAGGTCGGCTTCGTCGCGCGCGGCCGGCACCTCGAGGCGCTGAAGGCGAAGGGGCTCGCGCTGAAGAGCCCCCTGGGCGACGCGAGCCTCCGGGTGAAGGCGACCGAGGATCCCGCCGAGCTCGGCGCGGCCGACGTCGTGCTCTTCGCCGTGAAGCTCTGGGACACCGAGAGCGCCGCCGAGCGCATCCGCCCGCTCGTGGAGAAAGGCGGCGTGGTGATCCCGTTCCAGAACGGCGTCGAGTCGATCGCGAGGATCGGAGCCGTGCTCGGCCCCGAGCGCGTGATGGGCGGCGCGGCCTATATCGCCGCGCGCATCTCCGAGCCGGGCACGATCCTGCAGACGGGCCCCATCGCGCGCCTTCGCTTCGGCGTGACGCAAGCTTCGCAGAAAAAGGCCGCGGAAGCGTTCCTCGAGGCGTGCCAGGGCGCGAAGATCGAGGCCGAGCTCGCCGACGACATCGAGCGCGTGCTCTGGGAGAAGTTCGTGCTGCTCGTGGCCGTGTCGGCCACCACCGCCATCACGCGCAAGAACATCGGCGTGGTGCGCGGCGACCCCGACCTGCGCTGGCTGCTGGAGGCCGTGATGCGCGAGACCTGGACGCTCGGCCGCCAGCGCGGCGTGCGGCTCGCCGACGACCTCGTGGCGAAGACCCTCGCGCAGGCCGACAGCTTCGCTCCCGAGATGCGCGCCTCGATGGCCCAGGACCTCGAGGCCGGCACGCGCCTCGAGGCCCCCTGGCTCTCGGGCGCGGTGGCGCGCATGGCGCAGGAAGCCCGCACCGACGCCACCGCCAACCGCGCGATCTACGCGGCGCTCAAGCCCTACGTAAATGGCCAATAACAGCTTCGAGTTCTTTCCGCCGAAGACGCCGGAGGGCAAGGCGAAGCTGCGCGCGGCGTGGCAGGAGCTGGCGAAGCTCGGGCCGCGCTTTTTCTCCTGCACCTTCGGCGCGGGGGGCTCGACACGCGAGGGGACCCTGGAGACCGTGCTCGAGATCATGCAGGCCGGGCACGAGGCCGCGCCGCACATCTCCTGCGTGGCTTCCACCCGGAAGGACATCGCCGAGCAGCTCGAGCGCTACAAGGCCGCGGGCATCCGGCACCTCGTCGCCCTGCGCGGCGACCTGCCCTCGGGGCTCGCCTCCGGGGGCGAGTTCCGCTACGCGAGCGACCTCGTCGCCTTCATCCGCGAGGCGAGCGGCGACTGGTTCACGATCGAGGTCGCCTGCTACCCCGAGTACCACCCGCAGACGCGCAACGCCGCCGACGAGGTGAAGAACTTCAAGAAGAAGGTGGACGCGGGCGCGGACGCGGCGATCACGCAGTACTTCTACAACGCCGACGCCTACTTCAATTTCGTGGACGAGTGCCGCGCGGCGGGCATCTCCATTCCGATCGTTCCCGGCATCATGCCGATCGGCAACTACGCGCAGCTCGCGCGGTTCTCGGACGCCTGCGGCGCGGAGATCCCGCGCTGGATGCGCGTGAAGCTCGAGAGCTACCGCGACGACACGGCTTCCATCCGCGCCTTCGGCCTCGACGTGGTGACCGCGCTCTGCCGCAAGCTGCTCGACGCGGGCGCGCCGGGCCTTCACTTCTACACGCTCAACCAGGCGGCGCTCTCGGCCGAGATCTGGCGGCGGCTGGGGCTTTAGGCCTCGAACGGCTACACTTCCCCCGCACAGCAATCCCCGGGGGACACCAGGTGCAGCAGCGGCGGGAGCTCGAGCTTGGCGGAGCCTAGGGAAGCGCGCGCCCGCCGCCCGCCGCTGCGCCGCCTGCTCGGGCGGCTGCTGCCCTACCTCACCGCGCTCGCGGTGCTCGTGCTGTGCGCGCTGCTGCTCTTCGCGGTCTACTTCACGCAGCTGGAGCTGCCCTGGGTGTCGTTCCTCGCCGGCGTGCTGGTCGCCGCGGTGATCGCGCTGGTCACGCGCGTCTCGAGGAGCGAATGGCGCGTGGCGCGGCGCGCGGCGCAGCTCGCGCGCGTGCGCGAGCGCCTCACCGCCGAGATCGAGCGGCGAGCGCGCGCCGAGCACGCGCTCGCCGCGACGCGCGAGAAGGTCGAGCTGATCGACGCGCGCCTGCCGGTGCCGCTCGCCTACGTGGACGCGGAGCTGCAGCTCCAGTACCACAACCAGGCGTTTCGCGAGCGCCTCGGCCTGAAGCCCGCCGCGCTCGAGCGAGGCTTGCTGCCCGCGGTGCTCGCCGACAAGGGCTTCGCCGCGCTCGAGCCCGCGGTGCAGGCCGCGCTCGCCGGGCGCGCGGCGAGCGTTTCCTGGACCCTGATCGCCGGCGACCAGTTCGCCGTGCACTGCGTGCCGCGCACGGGCCCGGCCGGCGTCATCGGCTGCTTCATCGCCATGGCCGAGCCCGCCCCCGAGCCGCCGCCGGCGCGTGCCGACGACGACGCGCAGGCCGCGGAGCCCGCGCAGGAGGAGGAAGAGTTCTCGGGCTGGTCGAGTCCCGCCGAGTTCCTCGAGTCGGCGCTGCGCAACAACGAGTTCCGGCTCTTCGGCCAGAAGATCCTCTCGCTCGCCCGGGACGGGCGCGAGCGGCTCGAGGTGCTCATCCGCCTCGCCGAGGAAGAGGACAACATGATGCCGCCGGGCGCGTTCTTCCCGGTGGCCGAGCGCTACGGGCTCATGCCGCAGCTCGACCGCTGGGTGGTCGAGCACGTGCTCGGCTGGGTGGAGTCGGGCGGCACGGGCGCGCGCCGGCGCGAGGGGCAGTACTTCGTCAACCTCGCCGCCGCCACCGTGGCCGACGCGAGCTTCGCCGCCTTCGTGCGCGAGGCGCTCAACCGGCGCTCGCTGCCCGGGAACCTGCTCGCCTTCGAGATCGACGCGCGCGGCGCCGACGGACACCTCGCCGCGGCCGCGGCGCTCGCCGCGGAGCTCAAGCGCCAGGGCTGCGCGGTGGCGCTCGCCGGCCTGCACGCGGAGCGCGCCGCCTTCGACCTCGTGCACGGCTCGCCGATGGACGCGCTCAAGCGCATCGCGCCGGACTTCCTCAAGATCGACGGCAGCCTCGTGCTCGCCATCCGCCGCGACAAGGTGGCGCACGCGCGCGTGGTCGCCATCAACCGCATCGCGCACGCGATGAAGATCCGCACCGTCGCCGAGTTCGTCGAGGACGACGCGATCCTCGCGCAGCTGCGCGCGATCGGCGTCGACCTGGCGCAGGGCTTCGGCATCGCCGTGCCCGAGCCGCTGCGGGACGGCCCTTGAGCGCGCGCCGGCGCGCGCTCGCCCTTGCCGCCGCGGCCCTGCTCGCGCTCGCCGCGCTCGAGACGCACTACCTGCGCGGCCTCGCGCCGCTGGAGAACCTGCTGCTCGACGCCTTCGTGCGCCAGCACGCCGCGCGCCTCGCGCCCGACCCCGACGTGGTGCTCGTCGACATCGACGAGGCGAGCCTCGCGTCGATGCAGGACGAGGCGGGGCGCTTTCCCTGGCCGCGCGCCGTGTACGCCGACCTGCTCGACGGCCTCATGGCGCAGAAGCCCCGCGCGGTGGTCTTCGACGTGATGTTCATCGAGCCCGACAAGCTGCGCCCGGAAAGCGACCGGCGCTTCGTCGAGGCCGCGGCGCCGCACGCGAACGTCTACTTCCCGATGGTGCGCCTGGACGAGGCGGACGACGCGCGCGGCGTGCCCGCCGCGGAGCTCGCGCCGCTCGTCGGCCTGGTGCGCGGCCCGGGCGCGGACCCCGGGGCGCGCATCGCGCTCGTGCCGCCGCTCGCGCTGCCCTCGGCGCTCTGGCGCGGCGGTCCGATCAACTTCCTCGAGGACGCCGACGGCGTGGGCCGGCGCTACCTGCTGCGCTCGGTGGTCGGGGGCTGGGAGATGCCGTCGCTGCCCGCGCGCGTCGCGCTCGACCTGGGCTTCCCCGTGCCCGACGCGGACGACCTGCTCCTCGCCTGGCGCGGCACCGCGCGCTCGCTGCCGAGCGTGTCCTTCCACGAGCTCTACGCGGACTTCGGGCGCGGCCGCCGCGAGCGGCCCGCCGACGAGTTCACGGGCAAGATCGTGGTGATCGGCGCGGCGGCGCCGGGCCTGGGCGACCTGCGCGTGACGCCGCTCTCGGCCACGCAGCCGGGCATGGAGATCCTCGCCACGGCGATCGAGAACCTGAAGAACGGCCGCGCCATGCGCCGCGCGCCGCCGTGGCTGCCGTTCGGCGCGGCGCTCCTGCTGGTCGCGGGGCTGTACGCGGCGTTCCTGCGAAACGCGAACGCGGGGCGCGTCGCCGTCGGGCTCGGCGCGGCGAGCCTCGCGCTCGCGGCCGCGGGCTGGGCGGCCGCCGGCCGGCTCGTGCTCGTTCCCGTGCTCGCGCCGCTCGCCGCGGCGTGGCTCTACTACGCGGCCGGCGCACTCTCGGCATACCTGCGCGAGCGGCGCGCGCGCGAGGAGGCGATCGCGATGTTCTCGCGCTTCGTCAACCCGCACGTCGTGCGCCAGCTCCTCGAGCGCGGCGGCCTCGCCGGCGCCGGGCAGACGCGCGAGGTGACGCTGCTCTTTTCCGACATCCGCGGCTTCACCTCGCTCTCGGAGACGCGCGCGCCCGAGGAGGTGGTGGCGATCCTCAACCGCTATTTCACGCGCCAGGTCGAGGTGATCTTCCGCCACGGGGGGTCGCTCGACAAGTTCATCGGCGACGCGATCATGGCCTTCTGGGGCGCGCCGCTCGACGATCCCGACCACGCGAAGAACGCCGTGGCCTGCGCGCTCGACATGGCCGACGAGCTCGCCGCCTTCCGGGCGGAGCTGGGCGAGGCGGGCGCGGGCTTCGACGTCGGCATCGGCGTGCATTCCGGCCCGGCGGTGGTGGGCCTCATCGGCTCCGAGCGGCGCCGCGAGTACACCTCGATCGGCGACACCGTGAACCTCGCCAGCCGCATCGAGGGGCTCACCAAGGAAGCCGGCCGGCGCATCCTCGTTTCGCGCGAGACGCGGGAGCGGTGCCAAGGCGCCTTCGATTTCGTATCATGTGGCACTTATCCGGTGAAAGGCAGGGCCCAGCCGGTCGAGCTGTTCGAGCCGCGAAGAAAAGCATGAGAGCCGCGCTCCTCGCGCTAGCCCTGATTCCCTTGCTCGCCGCCGCCGAGCCGGCGACCGTGATCCGCGCCACGGCGATGAAGGCGGCGCCCGCGACCGACGCGGCCGCCGTCGCCCCCCTCGCCGAGCAGGCCCAGGTGGAGGCGCTCGAAAGGAAGGGCGGCTGGGTGCGCGTGAAGGCCGAGGGCGGCGCCCAGGGCTGGGTGCGCATGCTCGTGCTCCGGTACGCCGGCGGGGGCGCCGAGAAGCGCGGCGACCTCGGCATCGTGCAGCTCGTCAACGTCGCGCGCACCGGCACGAGCGGCACGCAGGTCGCCACCGGCGTGCGCGGGCTGGATGCCGAGCAGCTCGCCAATGCCCGGCCGAACGCCGCGGAGCTCGAGCGCCTGCACGGCTACGCCGCGACGCGCGAGGCCGCCGCCGGCTTCGCCGCGCAGGGCGGCCTGCAGGCGCAGCGCGTGGACTATCCCAGGGAGGGCGGATGAGGCGCCTTGCGCTTATCGCCGGCCTCGCGCTCTTCGCGGCCTCCGCGCAGGCGCAGTTCAACCTGAACCTCAATCGCCTGCTCGACCTCGGCAAGAACGTGCGCCAGGCCGCGGGCGGCATCGAGGAAGCCGAGGAGATCGAGATCGGCCGCGACATGGCCGCGCGGCTGCTCGGCGCCGCGCCGCTCGCCGCGGACGAGGCGCTGCAGCGCTACGTGAACCAGGTGGGGCGCTGGCTCGCCGCGCAGACCGAGCGGCCGGAGCTGCCCTGGCGCTTCGGCGTGCTGGAGGCGCCGCAGCTCAACGCCTTCGCCACGCCGGGCGGCCACATCTTCGTCACGCGGGGCCTGCTCGCGCGCATGCGAAGCGAAGCCGAGCTCGCGGGCGTGCTCGCGCACGAGATCGCGCACGTGCTGAGGAAGCACCACCTGAAGGCGATCCAGAAAGCCGCGCAGCTCGAGCTCGCAAACACGGCGCTGTCGCTCTCGCGCCAGGACGCCGACGCGCGCAAGCGCGAGAAGCTGCTCGCCGCCGGCACCGAGCTCTTCCAGCGCGGGCTGGACAAGTCCGACGAGCTGGAGGCCGACCGCCTCGGCGTGGTGATCGCCGCGCGCGGCGGCTACGACGCCTACGGCCTGCCCGCCGTGCTGCAGGCCCTGCAGGCGATGAACCCCGAGGACTCGGGGCTCGCCCTCATGTTCAAGACGCATCCGGCGCCCGCCGAGCGGCTGGATGCGCTGGAGAGAATGCAAACCACGCTCGACGCTTACGCCGCGCAACTGCAGCTCGCCGAGCGCTTCGCCGGCGCTGCCGCGCGCTGAGAAAGGAGCACCGTCATGAGAAAGATCCTGCTCGCCCTTCTTGCCCTCGCCTGCGGGCCCGCGCTCGCGCAGGACACCGGCTGGTACGTGGGCGGCGGCATCGGCAGCGCCAAGGCCGACTTCGTGCGCGGCGACTTCACCTCGCTCGCGCCGGGCGCCGTCTACAGCGCGGACGACGACGACTTCGCCGGGCGCCTCTTCGGCGGCTACCGCGTCGCGCCCAACGTCGCCGTCGAGTTCGGCCTCGCCTCGCTCGGCAGCTACCGGCACCGCTACACGCAAGGGACCAGCATCGCGGTCGTCGACTACGACGCGAGCGCGCTCACCGTGGCGGCCGCGGGCAACCTGCCGCTCTCGGGCGGCTTCTCGCTGAACGGCCGCGTCGGCATCGCGTTCACCTACGCCGAGCTGCGCGAGCGGCGCAACGACGGCGGCATCGCCAACATCCCGTACTGCCCGGACAGCTGGTGGTACAGCGACTGCACCTCGCGGTCCACGAACCTCTACTGGGGCCTCGGCGCGCAGTTCGACATCAACCGCAACTGGGGCATCCGCGTCGACTACGACAACTACGGCGAGGTGGGCGAGGAGTTCGAGACCGGGCGCGCCGACATCGAGACGATGTCGGTGAACTTCATCTGGCGCTTCTAGTAGTTCTCGCGCAGGAAGATGAAGTTCCTCGGCTGCGAGCCGTAGAGGCCGAAGGCGGCCTGCCCCGCAGGGTTGTCGTCGTAGGCGGTGTTGGCGTCGCCGTCGGGATCGGCGGCGTCGTTCCAGCGCCCGAGCAGGTACGGCGCGCCCGCCGAGGTCGCCGCTGCGGTGCCCGCGCCCACCGACGGGCAGTAGGTGCCCGCCGCCGCGCCGAGCTGCGGTGCGAGCGTGACCGTGCCCTGGTTGCTCGCGCCCGGCGCCGCGAGCGTGGCGAGCGCCGCGCCGCCGGCGAACGCGAGGCTCGCTTCCTGCACCGCGGTCTCGCAGGCGGCGAGCGCGCCCGAGAACGTGAGCGCGATGTCGGAGCGGTTGAGCCGCGTGCAGGCATCGAGGCTGTTCGTGGCGAAGCCGCCGCCGCTCCAGTACTGCACTTCCAGCGGCAGCCGTAGCGGCAGGTTCGTGGGCCCGTAGGCGTTCTGCAGCCGCAGGCGCCCGTAGCGCAGCTCGGTCGTCGGGCCCACGGCGAAGTGGTCGTTGCCGCCCGCGCCGTCGACATCGAGGTTGAGCGTGCCCATCGCGACGCCGTCGGGGTCCACCGGCGCGATGCCGAACTGCGTGCCGGCGAAGGGGCCGTCGGGATTGTCGGGCGAGGCGCGGCGCACGCCCGTGGTCACGGCGAGCGCGGCCGCGCCGTTCGCGAAAGCGCCGCTCGGCGCGAGGCTGGCGTCCACGCGCGCCGTAAGGTCGGTGGCGCCGCTCCTCGCGCCGAGGCCCAGGCTCGCCGCGGTGGCGAGCGACAGGCGCGCGTACGCGCCGGTGTAGTTCAGCGTGAGCACGTCCTGCGCGTTCCGGGCTTCGAGCGTGAAATCCAGGTCGAGCCCCTCGTTGAGGTACGTGAAGGCGGACGCGCAGGCGAGCGCCGAGCGGTTGGTGAGCGCGGGCGCGCCGGTCACCGCGAAGTGCTTCGGGCGGAAGCGGCCTACGTAGCCGCCGTTCGGGTCGCCGTCGAAGCCGCTCGAGCCCGCGATGCTCACGCCGGGCGCCAGGTAGTTGGCGACGCTCGCCGTGAGGAGCACGTTGCCCGCCTCGCTGTAGCACCAGTCGGCGGCGCTCGCGATGCCGCCCGCGAGCGCGATGCTCGGCGCGCCCGCGCAGCCGGCGCCGCGCGCGATGGCGCCGGGCGCCACGCCCGGCAGGTTCGCCGAAACGCCCACCGTGGCGGTGGCGGCGAAGTTGGGCACGGTGCCGTTGTCGGTAATGTTCACGCCCGCATCCGGCACGCCGTTCGCATCCGCGTCCTCGCCCGCGCCCCACTGGTAAGCCTGCACCGTCATCGGGAACGGATCGCCCGCCGCCGCGAGCAGCGCGCCGGTGGCCGTGTTGGCGTGGCTCGCGCCCGGGAAGGCGAGGCCGAACGGCCGCACCACGAAGGCGTTCGAGCCGCCGAGCGCCTCGAACCCCGCGACGTCCGGGTCGAGGTCGTAGCGCGCGTGCAGCGACACCTGCCCCGCGTCGGGATAGGCGATCACCGTGTCGGCCTCGGAAGCGGCGTTGAAGGCGAGCGACACGCTCGTATAGGCCGCCGCGCCCGCACCGGCGTTGTCGTTGCTCGTGGCGATGTTGCCGCCGTTCACGCTCAACTGGCGCGCGGCGCAGCTCGCCGGGCTGTTGCACTCGGCGCCGAGATCGACGCTTCGCGTCTGGCTGGCGAACAGGCCCACGCAACTGCCGGTTGCCGCGTCGGTGCGAATCGCCTGGATGCGGATCGTCTTCGCGTTCCAGCCCGTGCTCGAGGGCTTGCCCGAGATCTGCACGGGAATCGTCGTGTTGCCGTCGGTGACGTTGTTGAAGCGGAAGCCCGCCTGCGCCATGGTGAAAGACGGGTCCTCGGTCCCCGCCGCGGTGCCGCTCGTCTCGCTGTAGGTGCCGTCGAAGACGTTGAAGCCGAAGGTCTCGGACGTGCCGGCGAGGTTGGCGTAGCGGAAGTTGAGGATCACCGAGTTCGAGCCCACCGCGAACTGGTAGGTGGCGGCCCCGTCGCCCGCGGTGGGGTCGGAGAGCGTGCCGCCGCCCGCGGCGATGCCGGTCCAGGTGCCGCGGCTGTTGGTCGTGGACAGCGCGACCGTGCGCGCGCCCGCGTCCACGGGATTGTGGGCGGCGTCGTGCGCCGTGATCGTGATCTGGTGCGTGTCGCAGGCGACGCCGCTGCCCGAGTGGCTGATGTTGTAGTGGTCGAGCGTCACGGCACAGGGGCGCGTGGCGTTCATCGCCTCGACGACCTGGGCGGGCGTGAGTGCCTGGTCGTAGACGCGCACCTCGTCGATGCGGCCGTCGAACACGCGTCCGGGCTGCGAGGGGTACTGGTCGGCGCCGATCTGCAGCGGGTCGGTGTTGGTGAGCAGCCCCCCCGCGAAGGCCGCCGTGCCGCGCGACACGCCGTCGATGTAGATCACCTGGTTGCCGGGCTCGTAAACGACCGCGACGTGGTGCCAGTTGCCCGGCACGATCGCGGCGCCGGTGGTGGTGAAGGTCTGCGCGGTGCCGCCCGAGTTCTGCCACCACCAGTTGATCTGGCCCGCGTTGTTGAGGTGAAACTCGTAGTTCTCGTCCTTGGAGACGATGGTCTTCAGCTCCGTGCCGAGAGCGTTGGCATTGATCCAGGTGGCCACCGTGAAGGAGCCGGTCATGTTGAGACGCACGTCGTGGTTCACCTGCAGGTACTCGTCGACCGCGGTGTGCAGCGAGCCGTTGCACACCTGGGCCGGCACCGGCGTCGAGCCGCCGACGGCGGTGGCGTTCAGGCCGTTGCCGCTGGCATCGGCCACGTCGCCGGCCGCAACCCAGGAAGACTCGTCCAGCTTGTAGAAGGCCACGGGGCGCGGCAGGCCGCAGAAGTACGAGAGGTTCGGCCGCGGGATGAACTGGAACCCGCCGGTCCCGGGCCCGCTCCACAGCAGCTGCGCCACGGCCTGGCCGCCGTTCTCGTAGAACTCCATCGTCACCGCGTAACGCTGTCCCGCATTGAGCGCGATCGGCGCGCTGTCGTCGTTGGTGGCCGCGTGGTCCGTCCAGTTGTCGATGATGAGCGCGCCGTCCAGGTACAGGCGCACGCCGTCGTCGCTGCGCGTGCGGAAGGTGTAGCTGCCCGACACGCTCGGCGTGACGAAGCCCGTCCAGCGCACGCTGAAATTGTCCGCGCCGATGCCGGCGACGCCGGGCGCGCCGTTCGCCCAGTCGAAATCCACCGGGCCGTCGATGCGCGTGCCGGCAGGCGTGCCCGAGAGCGTCATGTTGGCGTAGTAGCTGCCCAGCAATCCGGAGAGGTAGCCGCCTTCGCTGTAGAACGTAGTCTGCGAGTTCGGCGCGATGACGCCGCCCGCGGTGCTGGCGACGTTGTTGACCGTGAGCGTGTAGAGCTGGCCGAGCGTGAGCGTGCTGGTAGTAAGCGTGACGACCTGGCCGGTCGAATCGAGCGATGCGCCGCTGATCGTCGCGCCGCCGTCGAGCGCGTAGTTGGCGGGGTTCTCCGCCGTGGCCTGCGTCACCGGTCGCGAGAACGCGACCTGGACCTGGTCGGTCGCGCCGCAGATGATCGAGGCGGAGACGAGCTCGGGATCTACCGGCGGGCGCAATGCGATCGTCAGGTAGGCGTTGACCGAGTTCGACACGGTCGCGGTGGTGTCCCCAGTGGCGCCGGGGCCGGCGAACACGCCGTCCCAGACGCCGATGCCTCCGCCGTTGCCGGACGTCGTGCCGTCGTCGAAGCGCTCGGCGATGCCGGTGAGGTTTGCGTTGGTCTGGTTGCTGACGAAGGCGGCGCCCGAGTCGGTTTGCCGGGTCACCGCCTGCACGATGAGTGTGTCCGGCACCGTC
>JBFWWT010000015.1:0-37503 GCA_050246035.1 Burkholderiales bacterium | reverse complement strand
CGTCGTGCCGTCGTCGAAGCGCTCGGCGATGCCGGTGAGGTTTGCGTTGGTCTGGTTGCTGACGAAGGCGGCGCCCGAGTCGGTTTGCCGGGTCACCGCCTGCACGATGAGTGTGTCCGGCACCGTCGTGGTGACACCGGGCACCGTTATGCTCGTGTTGTTGCCGTTGTTGTTACCGCCCGCGGTGGCATCCCAGGGGTTGCCCGTCGACACCACGCCGCGATAGGTAAGGATCACGGCGTAGACGTGATTGCCGGGGTCCGCAATCTGCGGGGAAAGCATGGCGCCCGAGGTGGCGCGCGCCCAGAACACGCTGAGGCGCGTTCCCCTCTGCGGGTTGTTCACGCTCTGCGGGCTGTCGGGAAGGGCCTGGAAACCCCGCGCGTTGCTGAACGACACGGCCTGGCTGCCCTGCGTCTCGACAAAGAGCAGCGCGACGTCGCCCGCCTGGTGCGCTGGCCAGGGCACCGTCACTCCGCCGGTAGCTCCCTGTGCCGCGCCCGCTGCCTGGAAGGCCGGCGCGGCGAACGCGGCGCCCGCCGCGAGCGATAGCGACGCTGCGGCGAGCAGTTGCGCGAGTCGGCGAAGCGGGCTCATGGACGGTCGGATAACTAGGCTAGCCTACCTCTGCGCCACCGCCAAACGGCGTGACGCACTGCGCGCTCAGTCCACCGCCCGACGATCGGTCTCGCCCAAGCGCTCGAAGGCGCGCCAGGGCGCGCCCGGCGCCTCGCGGCAGGCGCCGTAGCGAAACGGCAGCCAGTCGCGCCCGGGATTCAGGAAACGCAGATCTACGAACCAGGCGCAGGTCGAGCCCGCCGACAGGCCGTCGAAGGCGGGGCGGTCGGCGAACCAGCGGTAGAAGCCCAGCGCCGGCGAGGCCCAGGCCTCGCGCGCGAGCGACTGCTCCGCGGCGCTCGTGCCGTAGCGCGGCCGCGTCTCCCACTGCGCGAGCGCGAGCGGCTGGAAAGCGGCATCGAGCCGCCCGACGAAGTCGTGCGCGGGCGGCAGCGGCGCTTCGCGCCGCAGGTTCACGTGCGCGAAGCGGTGCACGAGCTCGTCGCTCGCGAACACGGTCCAGTTGAAGGGCGACACCGCGCGCGGGTGCACGGCGATCTCGGCGCCGCTCCAGCCCTGCTTCGCGGCGTACTCGCGCGCGTAGTCGAGCGCGCGCTCCTTGAGCACGGCCTGGAAGCCGACGTAGGAAACGAGCACGAGCCCGGCGGCCATCGCCGGCAGGCGCGAGCGGCGCCAGAGCAGCGAAGCGAGGAGTCCCGCGGCGATGATGCCCGTGAACCACAGGTCGATGATGAAGGTCGTGCCCCAGGCGTAGCGCGCGTCCGAGAGCGGCGCGAAGATGATCGTGCCGAAGCTCGTGATGAGGTCGCCCGCGATGTGCGCGCCGAGCGCGAGTGCGCACACGCCGTAGAGCGCCTTCCAGCCGCCGGGCTCGCGCAGGATCTTCGCCAGGAGCCACGAAAGCAGGAGCGCCCACAGGGGCAGCAGGATCAGCGAGTGCGTCGGCCCGCGGTGCTGCTCGAGGTAGAAGACCGGCGAGACGAAGGCGAGGGCGAAATCGAGGTCCGGCGCGGCGCAGGCGAAGAACCCGGCCGCGACGCGCCGCGGGATGCTCCTCGGCGGCGCACCCTTCGGCGCACTCGCCCGGGCCAGTAACGCCCCCGAAAGAGCGTGAGTGAGGGTGTCCATAAATGGGGACGGACCTCAATTTCCCGCCCGGCGGGAAATTGAGGTCCGTCCCCATTTTCCTACGCGGCGCGCTTCTTGCGCTGCGCGTCCTTGGCGTGCATCTGCGCATACGCCCCGTGGGCGGCGGATTCGGCGTCGCCGACGTGCACCGGGTAGCCCATGTCGTCGAGCACCGAGCCGAGGGCCGAGAGGCACAGCATCACGTTGTCCGGCCGGCAGGAGTAGCCCATGAGGCCGAAGCGCCAGATCTTGCCCTTCAGGGGTCCGAGGCCCGCGCCGATCTCCAGGCCGAACTCCGAGAGCAGGCGCGTGCGCACCTGCGCCTCGTCCACGCCCGCGGCGCACAGCACGGCGTTCATCTGCGGCAGCTGGTGCTCTTCCTTGACGAGGAACTTCAAGCCCATCGCCTCCAGCCCCGCCTTGAGCGCCACGTGATGGCGCTGGTGGCGCGCCCAGCAGTTCTCCAGCCCCTCCTCGCGGATGAGCAGCAGCGCCTCGTGCAGCGCGAAGAGCGAGTTCGTGGGCGCGGTGTGGTGGTAGGTGCGCGCGCCCGCGTTCCAGTAGCCGAGCAGCAGGTTCATGTCCATGAACCAGCTGTGGATCCTGTCTTTTCGCTTCTTCACGTGCTCGACCACGCGCTCGGAAAACGACACCGGGGAGAGGCCCGGCGTGCAGGACAGGCACTTCTGGCTCGCCGAGTAGATGGCGTCGATCTCCCAGTCGTCCACGCGCACGGGCGTGCCGGCGAGGGAGGTGACGGCGTCGACGATGACGAGCGCGCCGTGCTTGTGCGCGATGCGGGTGAGCTCCTTCGCGTCGGACTGCGCGCCGGTGGAAGTCTCGGCGTGCACGAAGGCCACCACGCTCACGTCCTTGTGCTTCCTCAGCGCGTCCTCGACCTTCTGCGGGTCGACGGGCTCGCCCCACTTGTCGTCCACCACGATCGGCTCGCCGCCGCAGCGGATCACGTTCTCGAGCATGCGCCCGCCGAACACGCCGTTCTGGCACACGATCACCTTGTCGCCCGGCGCGACCATGTTGACGAAGCAGAACTCCATGCCGACCGAGCCCGGCCCCGAGAGCGGGAAGGTGAGCGGGTTCTTCGTCTGGTAGACGTAGCGCAGCAGCGACTTCAGCTCCTCCATCATCTCGACGAAGATCGGATCGAGGTAGCCGATCGCCGGCTGGCTCATCGTGGTGAGCACGCGCGGGTGGATCTCCGTCGGGCCGGGGCCCATCAGGGTGCGCTGCGGGGGATGGAATGAGGTGATGCGCTTGGCGGGCGCGTACTGGGTCATGGCGGGGTTCTCCGGGGAAAGTCCGAAGGGCGCATCGTCCGGGCGCGACTTCACGCGCACGGGGTTCTTGGCGCTTGCTTCGTGGATGACGTCGATCGCGCTGATGCGCCCCTGGGTGACGCGCTCGACCTCGGCGGCCCAGCGCGCCGGCACGTAGCCGGTCTTCACCCAGTTGTGCACGACCGCGCGGTCGAGCTGGAACGCGCGCGCGACCTCGGCCTGGCTGCCGAACACGTCGACCAGTCGCTCCGCGCAGTTCATCGTGGCGCGAAGTCTAGGCTGTCAAAGTCGATTTGACAAGCAGGCCTTGCAAGTCACCCCAGGACAAGGCGGAAACGGCGGCGGCCCGCCAGGCGGTACACGCTGAAGTCGCGCTGGTCCACGGTCGCGATCGCGGCCACGCCGGTCCGCTCGGCGAGCGCGATCAGGGTCGCGTCCGCGTAGTCACACGGCAGGCTCGCATAGCGAGCGAGGATCCTCGCGATCGCGGCGTAGTCCTCGACCGCCTCCACGCGCAGCAGGCCCGCCGCTCTCGCCCGCTCGAACCAGACCAGCGCGGCCTGCTGGTGCGCCGGGGACGAGGCGAGGACGTAGGCCGTCTCGGTGATGACCGCGTCGGAGGTCAGCAGCTCGCCGCGAAACGCGCGAAACCAGTCGACGGCCGCCGCGTGGTGCCGGTCCGCACGATTGACCAGCGCGACTACCGCCCCGGTGTCAACGAGTACGCGGGCCACGGAAAGCCCGCTGCGCGATCTCCCGGACCTTGTCGGACTGCAGGTCGGCCGCGCCCTTGGCCGGGATCAGGTCCGCCGCCAGGGCATACGGTGCCGCCCCGCCCTCGGCCTTGTCGAGGTACGCCTCCAGCGCCCGCAGCACTGCCTGCGAGCGCGTCACGCCGCGCTTCGCGCAGTACTCCGCAAGCTTCTGCTCGACGCGCGGCGGAATGCGCGCATTGATGGTGCGGCTCATCGGGGCGTCCCCGGGATGTAATACAGAGCTCCGCGAATGTATCACAGCGCCGCCGCGCTCGCGCGTTCCGCATTGCGCACGGGATGGCTGCGGTAGCATCGATCCCGGACTCGCCCCATGCCCTTCGCCCTCGAGCCCCACGCCGCGTCGTTCCTGCTGCTGTTCGCGCTGCTCAACCCGTTCCTGATGAGCGTGTACCTGCTCGACCTGATCACCGACCTGCCGCGCGAGACGTTCCTGCGCGTGCTCGCGCGGGGCGCGGCCGTGAGCGGGGTGGTGTTCGGGCTGTTCGCCTGGACGGGCGACGCGCTCTTCAGCGACGTGCTGCACGTGCGCTTCGCCTCGTTCCAGGTGTTCGGCGGCGTGATCTTCCTCGCCATCGGCGTGCGTTTCGTGTTCAAGGGCGCCGACGCCCTGCGCGGCATCCGCGGCCAGCCCGAGCACATCGCCGGCTCGATCGCCATGCCGTTCATGATCGGCCCCGGCACGGTGAGCGCGAGCGTGGTGGTGGGCGCGCGCCTTCCGGTGCTCGAGGCGCTCGGCGTCATCGCCTTCACGCTCGCCGCGACCGTCGCGCTCATCGGCTCGATCAAGCTCGCGCACGACTTCCTCAAGGAGCGCAACGCGCGCGTGGTGGACCGCTACATCGAGATCGTCGGGCGCATCTCCGCGCTGCTCATCGGCACCTTCGCCATCGAGATGATCTTCGAGGGCGTGGGCACCTGGCTGCAGGATCCCGCGCCCAAGTGGCGCGGCTGACGGCTAGCGCGGCGCCCCGGCGGCGGCCGCCGCGCCGAAGTCCCGCGAGAAGCCGATGCGCCCGGCGACCGGCAGCTTGATCGCGGGCGGCCAGGGGTCGAGGCCGAAGGTGAGCCCGAGCAGGTTCACTTCCACGCCCTCCACCAGCCCGGCGGTGGCGCCGAACAGGCCCTTCATGGAGAACTGCACGCCGCGCCCGCTCGGCGCCGCCGCGAAGACGCCCTCGGCGAGGTAGTCCTTGCCGATCGCCGTGGGCGGCAGATCGGCTTCCAGCTCGGGCACGTGGCGCGTCACCCAGGCGGTGAAGGTGTTGGAGTTCGGCCCCGGCCAGGCGCGGTACTCGGCGGCGAAGGGGTAGCTCCTCGCCGCCGCGTCGATCCGCGGGATGAGCGGCTCGGCGGCTTCACCGCGCACCTCGGCGTAGAGCTCGGGTGCGCTGCCGAACCAGCGCGCATCCGGCGCGCGCGCGCGGATCGCGACCACGTTGTCGCTGTAGCGCAGCCGCCAGCCGATCACCTCGTACACGGTGTACTCGGGAGCGCGCGGCGGCTTCACCGCGACCCAGGTGTGCACGCCGAAAAGGCCGCGCGCGCCGACGGTGCGCGCGCCGTACACCTGCACCACCGCTTCCGCCGTCGTCGCGGGATCGGGCGCGAGCCCCACCGGCTCGCGGCTCGCGCTGCGCCAATCGGGATCCATGCGCGCGACGGCGCCCGCGCCGAGGGCGATGAGCAGCGCGACGAGGCCGGCCGAGATCACCGGCCAGCGCCTCAGGCGCTTTCCCGCGATTCGCGCCACAGGTCGAGCTTCTCCTGGATCACGCGGTCGGAGTAGATGAAGAGCACGGCGTCCTCCGCGGCCTCGTGAGCGTGCGCCGCCCAGCTCGGCGCGACGAAGACGTCGTGCGGGCCCCAATCGAAGGTCTCGCCGTCGACCGTGCTGCGCCCCTTGCCCTCGACCACGGTGAACACCGCGCTGTCGGTCGAGCGGTAGGGCGCGGTGCGCAAGCCCTTGGGCAGGAGCTGCAGCCAGGTGGACATCGTCGGCATCGCCCAGCCGCCGGTGAGCGGATTGATGTACTTCATCTTGTAGCCGTGCCACGGATCCGGAGCGCGCGTGCGCGCGAGGACGTCGAGCGATTCGCGCGAGCGCCGGTACGGATAGTTGAAGATGGGCGAGGTCTGCGAGCGGTGCGCGCCGTCCACCGGCACGAGGTTGTTGCCGTACTCCGCGGGCGCCGCGCCCTCGGGGCGCTCGAGCGGGTGCGCCTTGCCGCCGAGGTCCTCGCGGAAGCTCGCGCCGAGCAGGTTGACGATGTGCATGTCCAGGCCGTCGAGCCACACCATCGGCCCCTCGCCCTCGTGGCCGTGGTCGTGCCAGGTCCACGACGGGGTGATGACGAAATCGCCCGGCTCCATGAACGTGCGCTCGCCGGCCACCGCCGTGAACGCCTTCCTGCCCTCGATGATGAAGCGAAGCGCCGAGGCCGTGTGCCGGTGGGCGGGCGCCACCTCGCCCGGCAGGATGACCTGCAGGCCCGCGAAGAGGCTCTGCGTGATCCTCGACTGGCCCGGCAGCCCCGGGTTTTCGAGCACCATCACGCGCCGCTCGGCCTCGGCCGCGCCGATCAGGCCGCAGGCCTCCATGAGATGGGGGCGGACGTCCCGGTAGCGCCAGATCGCCGGCAGCGCGCGCGTCACGGGCTTCTCCGTCACCAGGCCGTGCAGCACGCGCCACAGCGGCGCGAGGTTCTCCTTCCTCGCGCGCGCGTAGAAGTCCTTGCGCCCTTCCTCCGCGGCGAGGTCGACGGTGGGGACGATGCCCTCCAGCGTTTCGGCCTCGCGGCGCACGTCCTCAATCGGCTTCATCGCTGGCCCCCAGGCTGAAATCGAAGAGCTTCCGGTCCATCAGGTGCGAGGCGCGCACGTCCGAGAGCGCGCGCAGGATCGATTCGACACGCCCGGGGTGCTGGCGTTCCCACTGCCGCAGCATCTCGCGCACCTGGCGGCGCTGCAAGTGCTCCTGCGATCCGCAGAGGTTGCAGGGGATGATGGGGAAGCACTTCTCCCGCGCGTAGGCCTCGAGGTCGTCCTCGCGCGCGTAGGCGAGCGGCCGGATGACCACGTGCCGCCCGTCGTCGGACTTGAGCTTGGGCGGCATGGCCTTCAGCTTCCCGCCGAAGAAGAGGTTGAGGAAGAACGTCGCGAGGATGTCGTCGCGATGGTGCCCGAGCGCGATCCTGGTCGCGCCGAGCTCGCCCGCCACGCGGTAGAGCACGCCGCGGCGCAGGCGCGAGCACAGCGAGCACATCGTCTTGCCCTCGGGCAGCACGCGCTTCACCACCGAGTAGGTGTCCTGCTCGACGATGCGGAACGGCACGCCGAGGCCCGCGAGGTACCCGGGCAGCACGTGCTCCGGAAACCCGGGCTGCTTCTGGTCGAGGTTGACCGCGACGAGCTCGAAGGGCACGGGCGCCTTCGCCTTCAGCGCGAGCAGCACGTCGAGCAGGGCGTAGCTGTCCTTGCCGCCCGACAGGCACACCATGACGCGGTCGCCCGCCTCGATCATGCGGTAGTCGGCGATCGCCTCGCCCACCTGCCGGCGCAGGCGCTTGGCGAGCTTGCCGGCTTCGTAGGCTTCCTTTCGCGGATCGCGATGCAGGGTGACGACGGCCATGGGGGTCTAGAGGAAAACCGAGCGCCCGCCGTCCACCGCCAGCAACTGGCCGGTGACGAAGGTCGCCGTGGCGAGGAAGTGTACCGCCTGCGCCACCTCTTCCGCGCTGCCGGTGCGCTTGAGCGGCGTGGTGGCCACGATGCGGCTGCGCTCCTCCGCCGCGAACTGGCCGTCCTCGGGCCAGGCGATGGCGCCCGGCGCCACCGCGTTCACGCGCACGGCCGGCGCGAGCTCGAGCGCGAGCGAGCGCGTGAGCGCGGCGAGCCCCGCCTTCGCCACGCTGTAGACCACGTAGTCCTTGAGCGGCCGCTCGGCATGGATGTCGGCGAGGTTGACGATCGCGCCGCCGGCGAGCGAAAGCGCCGGGGCGGCCGCCTGCGCGAGAAAGAGCGGCGCGCGCAGGTTCGAGCCGATGAGCTCCTCCCAGTGGCTCGCCTCGATCTCGCCCAGGCGCGTCGGGTAGAAGGCGGAGGCGTTGTTGACGAGGATGTCCAGGCGCGCGAAGCGCTGCTGCGCGGCGCCGACGAGCGCCTGCGCCGCGATCGGCGCGAGGAGGTCCGCCTTCACGCGCAGCGCGCTGCCCGGGCGCGCGGCGTTCAGCTCCTTTTCCAGCTGCGCGGCCTCGCCTTCCGCGCTGCGATAGTGCAGCACCACGCTCGCGCCAGCGGCGTGCAGGCGACGCGCGATCGCCGCGCCCACGCGGCGCGCCGCGCCGGTCACCAGCGCCACCTTGCTGTCGAGCCGCGCCTCCGTCACGCGGGGAATTCTAGGTTAAATTCCCCGCATGCTGCCCGAACCGGAGCCGAGCGCGCTCGAGGCGAGCGCGCGGCTCGTCGGGCGCATGCGCGCGGAGGCCGCCGCCGCCGGCAACTGGATGCCGTTCGCGCGCTACATGGAGATGGCGCTCTACGAGCCGGGCCTGGGCTACTACGCGGGCGGCGCGACGAAGCTCGGCGCGGCGGGAGACTTCGCCACCGCGCCCGAGATGGGGACGCTTTTCGCGCGCACGCTCGCGCGCCAGGTGGCGGCGCTGCTCGAGCCGGGCGAGGCGATCCTCGAGCTCGGCGCGGGCAGCGGCGCGCTCGCCGCGGCGCTGCTCGAGGAGCTCTCGCCCGGCACCTACCTCATTCTCGAGACGAGCCCGGAGCTGCGCGCGCGCCAGGAGGCGCGCCTCGGTGCGCGCGCGAAGTGGGTGGCGGACGTGCCGGCGCGCTTTCGCGGCGTGATGATCGCGAACGAGGTGGCCGACGCGCTGCCGGTGCACGCGGTGGCGTGGCGGCGCGAGGGCGTGATGGAGCGCGGCGTCGGACTGCGCGGCGGCGCGCTCGCCTGGGCCGAGCGTCCGGCCGGAGGCGAGCTGCTCGAGGCGGCGCGGCGCCTCGCGGTGACGGCGCCGTACGAAAGCGAGATCGGGCTCGCCGCGCGCGCGTGGCTACGATTGCTCGCGTCGCGACTCGAGCGCGGCGCGGCGCTCATCGTCGACTACGGCTTTCCCGAGCGCGAGTACTACCACCCGCAGCGCGCGATGGGCACGCTCATGTGCCACTACCGGCACCGCGCGCACGCCGACCCGTTCTTCCATCCGGGCCTCCAGGACCTCACCGCCCACGTGGACTTCACCGCGCTCGCGCGCGAGGCGCGCGCCGGCGGCCTGCAGGTGCTCGGCTACTGCAACCAGGCGCAGTTCCTCGTCAATTGCGGCATCACGGAGCTGCTGGAGCGCGAGGATGCCGCCGATGTCGCGCGCTATGCGCCCCTGGCCGCGCAGGCGCACAAGCTCCTGTCGCCCGCGGAGATGGGCGAGATCTTCAAGGTGCTCGCCGTGGGGCGCGGCGTGTCGGCGCCGCTCGCGGGCTTTGCCTCGGGCGATCGTTCGCATACGCTGTAGGGCCATGCGATTCGCCGCCGCGCTCCTGGTCGTCGTGCCGGCGCTCGCGCTCGCCGACGACATCGGCGAGGCGAAAAAGCGCTGGGCGGAAAGCCCGCACGGGCCGATGCTCGAGCGCATCCTGCCGCCCACCTTCGAGTCGCGGCAGCTGCCCGAGCGCGGCTCGCGCGGCGCCAAGCTCACGCTGCAGTACTGCGTGCAGTGCCACAACCTTCCCAATCCGGCGATGCACCACGCCGCGAAGTGGCCGGCCATCGTCGAGCGCATGGTCTACCGGATGGAGGGCAAGGGAAACTACGGCGAGCTCATGTTCGAGATGATGGCCGGCGTCCGGGCGCCGAGCGCCGAGGAAGCGACGGCGCTCGTCGCGTACCTGCAGAAGCACGCGCAGAAAGCGCTGGATGCGCGCAAGTACCCGGATGCCTTCACCCCGGCGGGCGAGCCCTTCCGGCTCGCCTGCAACCAGTGCCACGTGCTGCCCGACCCGAAGCGCTATACGGCCAGGGAATGGCCCGCGGTGGTCGCGCGCATGCAGGAGAACATGGAGTGGATGAACCGCGTCGTCGGCACCCGACCCATCCCCGGCGAGCCGCAGCTGCGGATCGACGCCATCAACGCGTTCCTCAAGAAGCACGCGCGCAAGTAATTGGGGACGGACCTCAATTGCGCTGCGCGCAATTGAGGTCCGTCCCCAATTACGGGGGTGTCGGGACGGCCATGCCTTTCTGTACGGCCGAGCGGCGGCCGATGGCGTCGAACCAGCGCTTCACCGCGGGAAAGTCGTTCAGGTCCACCTTGTGCCACTCGTGGCGCGCGACCCAGGGGTAGGTGGCGATGTCGGCGATCGAGTATTCGTCGGCGAGGTATTCGGCCGCCGCAAGGCGCTTGTTCAGCACGCCGTACAGGCGCCGCGTCTCGTCGGTATAGCGCTTGATGCCGTAGGGCACCTGCTCGGGCGCCGAGCGCAGGAAGTGGTGCGCCTGGCCGAACATCGGCCCCACGCCGCCCATCTGGAACATGAGCCACTGCAGCGCTATGTAGCGCGCGCGCGGCGCCTTGGGCATGAACTTGCCGCCGCTCTTCTCGGCGAGGTAGATGAGGATCGCGCCCGACTCGAAGAGCGCGAGCGGCTTGCCGTCCGGTCCCTCGGCGTCGACGATCGCCGGAATGCGGTTGTTCGGATTGATGGCGAGGAACTCGGGGGTGTGCTGCTCGCCCTTGCCGATGTTGACCGGATGCACCGTGTACGGCAGCGCGCACTCCTCGAGCATGATGGAGACCTTGCGGCCGTTCGGCGTGCTCCAGGTGTAGAGATCGATCATGGAATCCTCCGGGGCAAAGCGCGCGAGTGTATCCTCCGGGCGCAGATGATCAAGTGGCTGCTCACCATCCTGATTTCCCTCGCCGTGCTCGCGGCGGCGACGCCGTGGCTGCAGCGCCTCGGCGTCGGGCGATTGCCCGGGGACATCCGCTTCCGGGCGCGCGGCCGGGTCTACTTCGTGCCGCTCGCGAGCACGATCCTCTTCTGCGCCCTCGCCTGGGCCGTCGGACGCCTGCTGTAAGGAATAGCACGCCCCGCGCGACTGTTCGCGAGCAGGCATGAAGCGCATCCTCGTCCTCTTTCCGAAGGAGTGGGACCGGCTCGAGTTCGAGCGGCCCGAGTACCGCGGCCGCTACGAGTTCGTGTACGCGGGCTTCGACCTGTTCCGCTTCCCGCAGAACGCACGTCTCGCCACCTTCGACGTCTTCGCCTTCGTGAACCGCCTGCTCGAGCGCTTCCGCGGCGAGCGGCTGGACGGCGTATTCAGCAACAACGAGTATTTCGGCGCGCTCATCGCCGCGGTGGTGGCCGAGAAGCTCGGCCTGCCCGGCAACGATCCGCGCGTGGTGATCACCGCCCAGCACAAGTACTACGCCCGCCAGGCCTTCGCGCGCATCGCCCCGGAGGCCGCGGCGCGCTGCGTGGCCTTCCCCTACGGCATCCGCCGGCGCGAGGAGCTGGATTTCGAGCTGCCCTGCTTCGTCAAGCCCGTGCGCGCGACTTTCTCGGTGCTCGCGCGGCGCGTGGAGACCTTCGAGGAGCTGCGCCGGCACCTCAGCTTCTGGCCCTTCGAGAAGTGGGTGATCAAGCGCATCGTGCGTCCGTTCAACGACCTCATGCGCTGGTACACCGACTTCGAGCTCGACGCGCATCACCTCATCGCCGAGGAGATCCTGCCCGGCGTGCAGGTGAACATGGACGGCTACGTGCACGAGGGACGCGTGCGCGTGCTCGGCCTGATCGACGAGAACCTCTATCCCGGCACGAGCGCCTTCCGCAGCTTCGAGTACCCCTCGCGCGTTCCGCCCGAAGTGCGCGCGCGCATGTCCGCGCTCGCGGAGACGCTCCTCGCGGGCATGGGCTACCGCCACGGCTTCTTCAACCTCGAGTTCAGCTGGGACCCGGAGAGCGGGCGCATCGCCGTGATCGAGCTCAACCCGCGCATGGCCTCGCAGCTCGCCTACCTCTACGAGTGCGTGGACGGCGCGCGCCCCTACGAGATGCTGCTCGCGCTCGCCGCGGGCGAATCGCCCGAGTCCGTCCGGCACGAGGCGCGCTACGGGCACGCCGCGAGCTTCGCGCTCCGCAAGTTCGACGGCAAGCCGCTCGCCGCGCATCCCACGCCGGAGCTGATCGAGCGCGCGCGGCGCGAATACCCGGAAGCGCACCTGATGCTGTACCTGAAGCGCGGCATGAGCCTTGCACGCGAGATGAAATGGCTCGGCAGCTACCGCTACGCCGTCGTCAACATGGGCGCGCGCACGCCGGAAGACCTCCACGCGCGCTTCCAGGGCCTCGCGAGCCTACTGTTCCCGGCTGCCGACCTGCCCGCCTGACGCGGCGCCGCGCTGGAGCACCTCCAGCAGGCGCGAGATTTCCCGGCCATCGTCCCAGGCAAGCCCCGGCGCCACCTGCGTGCGCGTGAGCAGGTAACCGAGCGCGAGCGACATCACCATGCGCGCGAGCGACTCCGCGTCGACGTCGGCGCGCAGCTCGCTGCGCGCCTGGAAGCGCCCGATCGCGCGCACGAGCCCCGACCACAGGTCGCGCTTCCACAGCGGGGCGAAGCGCTTGCGCGCCGGCGCGCTCGTCAGCAGCTCCACCAGCACGAGCCGCAGCGCATGCGGGTGCGCCTGCGCGGCGGCGAGCCGATCTCGCAGCAGCTTTTCGAACCAGGTCTCGAAGGCGACGTCGTCCGCCGGGGGCGGCGCCGCGACCGCGGCCATCGCCTCGCCGGCGACGCGCTCGAGCAGCCGCCCTTTCTCGGGGAAGTGCTTGAAAAGGGTCCGCTCGGTCACCCCGGCCGCGCGCGCGATCTCCGCCGTGCGCGCGGCCGCGTAGCCGCGCTCGGCGAAGAGGCGCTCGGCTGCCGCGAGAATCCGATGTTCAGTATCCACTATACCTTAGTATAGTACCTGCTTTACCTTTTGCCCAGCGCGCTCTCGATCGCACCCCTGCGGGCCGCGGCAACCCGCGCGGGGATTTCCTGCGGAAAGTCGCGCGCGATCGCGCCCGCGTCGACGGCCGCGGCGGCCTCCAGCGCAATTCGCGCGCGGCCGACCTCGAGTCCCGGGTCTGCCAGCTGCGCCGCCTGCAGCAGCTCGCCGAAGCGCTCCGGGCGGCGAAGGGCGTCGGCGCGCTTGAGGAGCTCGAGCAGCCGCCCCGCGTCCCTCGCCTCGAGCAGCTCGCGGCAGCGCGCCGTGGCGACGGCGAGCTCGCGCGCCTCGTTCGGCGCGCGCAGCCGGTCGCAGAGCGCGTTCACCGCCGCCTCGTCCAGCCCCCAGCACAGCACCGCGAAGCGCACGGCGAGCGGCGCGCCGGCCGCGGCCGCGCGCTCGAGCGCGGCGCGCTCGTTCGCGAGCTCGGGCAGCAGCCGCGCGGCGAGCCCGCAGTCGGCGAGCACCTCCAGCATGCGCGCCGGGTGCTTCTCCAGGAGGCCGCGCGAGAACTCCTGCCAGACGCGCTCGGCCACGAGGTGATCGGCCTCGCCGACCTCCACCATGCGGCGCATGAGGGCCTGGGTCTCCCCGGCGATGCGAAAGCCGAAGCGCGCCACGAACCTCGCCACGCGCAGGATGCGTACCGGGTCCTCCTCGAAGGCCTCCGAGACGTGGCGCAGCACACCCGCGCGCAGGTCCTTCTCGCCGCCGAAGGGATCGATCAGGCCCCCGTCCGTGTCGCGCGCCATGGCGTTGATGGTGAGGTCGCGCCGCCGCAGGTCGTCCTCGAGCGTGACGTCGGGCGCGGCGTACACGGTGAAGCCCTTGTAGCCGCGGCCGCTCTTCCTCTCGGTGCGCGCGAGCGCGTACTCCTCGTGCGTCACGGGGTGCAGGAACACCGGGAAGTCCTTGCCCACCGGGCGAAAGCCCAGGCGCGCCATCTCCTCCGGCGTCGCGCCGACGACGACCCAGTCGCGGTCCGCCACGGGCAGCCCGAGCAGCTCGTCGCGCACGCAGCCGCCGACCTCGTAGGCCTTCACGCGTACAGCTCGAACTGCGGCAGCGTCTCCGTCTCGCGCTCGGCGTCGGCGATCCACTCGCGCATCGCAGGCAGCGCGAGCACTCGATCGGCATAGGCACGGCAGGGAGGCGGCAGCTCCACCTCGTAGGTACGGAAGCGCAGCACGACCGGGGCGTACATCGCGTCGGCCGCGCCGAACCCGCCGAAGAGAAACGGGCCCTGCGCCGCGCTCCAGATCTCGACGACGCGCCGGATCTCCGCCAGCACCTCGGGCGTGCGGCCCTTGCCCGGATGGCGCTTGCGGATGTTCATGCACATGTGGTGGCGCAGGTTCGGAAAGCCCGAGTGCATCTCCGCCGAGATCGCTCTCGCGCGCGCCCGGGCGGCAGCGTCCGCGGGCCACAGCCGCGGATGGCGCTCGGCGAGGTACTCGAGGATCGCGAGCGAGTCCCAGACCGTGGTCGCGCCGTCCACCAGGATCGGCACCTTGCCCACGGGCGAGAACTTCAGCAGCTCGGCCTTCGACTCCGGCCCGTAGAGCGGGATGCGCCGCTCCTCGAACGGCACGCCGAGCACCTTCAGCGCCAGCCAGGCGCGCAGCGACCAGGAGGAGTAGTTCTTGTTGCCGACGACGAGGACGAGGCCGGCCATCAGCGCCGCGCGTGGCGCCGCAGGTCGGCGTAGCGCGCGCGCGGATCCACGGGCGCGAGCCAGGACGGCGCGACCGCCTCCAGCGCCGCGGGCTCGATGCCGAAGGGAAACGCGCCGTCGCACACGCTCGGCACCTGCATCGAGTAGTAGTTGTCGCGGGTCATCAGCTTCACGGGCGCGAGCTCCATGAGGCGCGCCTGCAGGTAGGACAGCCGTTCCCCGAGCCCTACGATCATGCGCCGGCGGCCCGTGATGGCGCACACCGTCTCCACCAGCTCGCGCAGCGTGTACTGGCGCGGGCCGCACAGGTTGTAGCCGCGGCCGTAGGACTCGCGCGCATCGAGCGCGTCGACGAAGGCCGCGGCGACGTCGCGCACATAGACGGGCTGAAAGCGCGCCCCGGGGCAGGCGAGCACCAGCGCCGGCAGGAAGCGCGCGAGCCGCGCGAAGAGATTCAGGAACGAGTCCTCGGGCCCGAAGATGACCGAGGGCCGGAATACGGTGACCTCCAGATCGTCGGCCGCAAGCACCGCGCGCTCGCCGATGCCCTTGGAGCGCAGGTACTCCGACGGACCCTGCGGATCGGCGCCGAGCGCGCTCATGTGCAGCAGCCGCTTCACGCCCGCCGCGCGGCAGGCGTTCACCACCGCCTGCGGCAGCTCGACGTGCACCTGGGCGAAATCGGGGCCGTAGCCGTTGGGACCGCGCTCGTGCGGCTTGCCGCGGCGGCTGTGCAGCACGCCGGGCAGGTTCACTGCCGCGTCGCAGCCCGCCGCGAGCCGCTCGAGCGCGCCCGGCGCGAGCACGTCGGCCTCCACCACGTCCACCGTCGGCAGGGTGAAAAGATGCTGCGCGCGCGCGCGCCGGCGCGTGGGCACCGTGGCGCGCGCGCCGCGCGCCGCGAGCGCCGCCACGACGTGGCGGCCGACGAAGCCGGCGCCGCCCACGACGAGGACCCGGCGATGGCGCAGCTCAGTCACCCTCGGCCTCCGCGAGCGGGGCGTCGCGCCCGAAGACCACGCCGAGGCGCTCGGTGAGCGACGGGCTGCGCCCTTCCAGCAGCAGTGCGTAGTGCAGGGTATTCGCCATTACGCGCTTCACGTACTCGCGCGTCTCGTCGAGCGGGATCGACTCGACGAAGATCGCCCCTTCGAGCGAGCGGACCGGCTGCCAGCGGCGTGCGCGGTTGGGGCCCGCGTTGTAGGCCGCCGAGGCGAGCACCGGGTGTCCCAGGCGCTCGAGCATGTGGCGCAGGTAGCGCGAACCCAGGTCAATGTTGGTGCTCACTTCGGTGACGCGGCCTGCGGAAAAACGCGGATAGCCGCTACGCCGGGCCATCCAGCGCGCCGTCTGCGGCAGGAGCTGCATGAGGCCGGTGGCGCCGGCCGACGAGCGCGCATCGACGATGAAGCGGCTTTCCTGGCGCACGGTGCCGAGGAGCCACGCCTCCTCCATGCCCTGCGCGTCCGCATGCTGGCGAAAGACCTCGCGGAACGGCGCGAGATAGCGCAGGCGGTAGTCGTGCAGCGCCTCGGTGCGGCCCGCCGTGCCGATGGCGCGGTCGTAGAAGCCCTCGCGGCGCGCGAGCTCGGCCGCGGCGAGCAGGCGCTGGTCGTCGAGGCGGCGCACGGCGAACATCCACTCGCGCGTCGCCTCGGCGCGCAATCCCAGGCGAAACATCGCGAGCGAGCGCGCGAGCTCGACGTCGCCGCGCGCGGCCTGCACCTCGGCCTCCGCCGGCACGTGATGCGGCCGGGGGATCGTCGCCTCGCCGCCGAGCGCTTCGGTCGCGAGCACGCTGTAGTAGAGCGGCTGGCCGGCGATGCGCTGATACTCCTCGCGCGCGCCCTCGGCATCGCCCAGCGCGTCGAGCGCGCGGCCGCGCCAGTAGGTCCAGGCGAGATCCGTGCGCGCCGCAGGCGACATGGGCTCGATCGCCTCGAGCACCGTGCGCCATTGCCCCGCGCGCAGCGCGGCGCGCGCCTTCCACGCGAGCTGCGTGTCGTCGAGCGCGGCGCCGCCCGCTCGCGCGTACCACTCGAGCGCCTCGTCGCGATGCTCGAACGCGGCGAGCGTGGCGATGCGCGCCCAGAGATAGCCGCGCTCCGCCTCCGGCAGCGCGCGCGCCGCGCCCGCGTCCATCGCCGCCGCCGCGGCCGGCAGGTCGGCGCGCGCCAGCCGCAGCGCCGCGTACACCACCACCTCGCGCATCGGGCGCGAATCGAGCGATCCCGCGGCCTGCTTGAGGAACGCGGCCGGCGCGCGCAGCGCGCGCGAGAGCAGCCGCTCGTCGGGCCGCGCCGCCGCCTCCAGCCGCTCGAGCGCGCGCCGCGCCGCGCTCGTGTAGCCGTAGTAGACGAGGAGCCGCGCGCGCTGCCAGACGCCCTCGGCCTCGCCCGGGTCGCGCGCGACGAGCTCGTCGGCGAGCAGCGTGCAGCCCTCGGGCAATTCCCTCGGCTCGAGCCATACCGCGCGCGCTTCCGTCGCGGCCTGCGCATCGCCGCGCGCCAGGCGCGCGCGCCAGGCGTGGCAGCGGATCTCGGGGTCGTCGCCGACCAGCGGCCCCAGCGCGCGCTCGAACGCGCTCCAGTCCTCGCGCCGCCCGAGCTCGCGCAGCCAATCGGCGCGCATCTGCTCGGCGAGATAGGTACCCGCATGGCGCTCGAGGTAGCGATCGACGTCGGCGCGCTCGATTTCCTCGATGCCCAGGCGCAGCCGCCAGTATTCCGCCCAGGGCTGGAGCGCGTGACCTTCGAGCGCGCGCGCATGACGCGCGAGCCGCTCGGCGTCGCCCGTGCGGTACGCGTCGTAGGCCGCGAGCACCGTCTCGTCGTTTCCCTGCGCCGCGCCCGCGGCGGCGAGCGCGCCGGCGAGTGCTATATTCAGGAAACGCCTATAAATCATGCACTAAGAATAGCACGCGCAGAATGGACGCCAACCTGCTCGCCTGGCGCAAAGCCGAGCGCGCGCGCCTGATCGCCGCGCGCGAAGCCATCGACGCGACGACGCTGGACGCCTGGCGCCATCGCATGGACGCCCACCTCGAGCGCGCTTTCCCGGGACTCTCGCGCGCCCGGCTCGCGTTCTGCTGGCCGATCCGCAACGAATACGACGCGCGCCACCTCGCCCGCCGGCTGCGCGAGGGGGGCGCCGTCACGGCGCTGCCGGTGGTGGTCGCGCCGCGCACGCCGCTCGCCTTCCGCGAGTGGCACCCCGGCGTCGAGCTCGCCCGGGGTGCCCTGGACATCCCCTACCCGGTGGGCTCGGCCGAGGTCGTCCCCCAGGTCGTCCTGCTGCCGATGAACGGCTGGGACGCCGAAGGCTACCGCCTCGGCTACGGCGGGGGGTTCTTCGACCGCACGCTCGCCGCGTTCGCGCAACGGCCGCTCGTGATCGGGGTGAGCTACGAGCTCGCGCGCATGGGCACGATCCGCCCGCAGGCCTGGGACATTCCGATGGACTACGTGGTCACCGAGCGCGGCGTGTACCGGCGCGACGACGGGCGGCTCGCGTTCCTCGGCGCGCCCGAGCCGCAGGGCGACGCCGGGCTCGCCTCGCCCGTCTGCTACGCCGACGAGCGCGTGCTGCGCGGCGACTAGGCCGCCGCCGGCGCCGGCTTGCGCTGCGCGGCCCACGCGGCCTCGGCATCGCGCTGCGTCCAGCGCAGGCGCACCGCGAGCGCCTCGAGCACGTCGCTCACTTCGCCCACCGTCTGCGGTCGGTCCTCGCGGCGCTTTTCCAGGCAGGCGGCGATCAGCATGTCGAGCGGCTCCGGGATCGGCTGCGTGGCGACCGCCGAGACGCGCGGCGGCGTCTCGTTCAGCACCTTGCTCGTGAGCGCGAGGTCGTCGGCGGTCTCGAACATGCGCCGGCCCGTGAGCACGAAGAAGGCCACGGCGCCGAGCGCGTAGATGTCGGCGCGCGCGTCGACATCGGCCGGGTCGCGCAGGCGCTCGGGCGACATGTAGAGCGGCGTGCCGAGGATGCGCAATGTGCGCGTGATCGTCTGCTCGTCGTCGCCGGCGATGTTCTTCACCAGGCCGAAGTCGAGGATCTTCACGAAGTCGTACTCGCCGCCGTAGTGGCACACCATGATGTTGGTGGGGCTCACGTCGCGGTGCACCATGCCCTTGCCGTGCGCCTCGGCGAGGCCCGCGCATGCCTGCCGCAGGAGGTGGACGACGCGCGCCACCGGCATGGGCCCGTGCTCGAGGACGAGCTTGCCGATGGTCTCGCCCTCCAGGAACTCCATCGCGTAGTACAGGCTGCCGTCCGCCGTGCGCCCGTAGTCGTAGATCTCCACCATGTTGGGATGCGAGAGCTGGCTCGCGAGCTGCGCCTCGCGCTCGAAGCGCGCGGTCATCTCGTCGGTGGCGCGCGAAGGCTTGAGCAGCTTCACCGCGGTCGGGCGCTTGAGCAGATCGTGGCGCGCGGCGAACACGTTGCCGACGCCGCCCTCGCCGATCCGCTCGCCGAGGAGGTAGGCGCCCACGCGCCGCTCCTCGGCCTCGCTGCGCGCCCGCACCGCGCGGAACCACATGAACAGCGCCACCACCACCGCCGCGAGCAGCGCGGCGAACACGCCGCCGAACACCGAGTCGAGCACCTCGAGCGGCGCGTAGGCCTCCTCCGCGCTCATCTCCACCGCGATCGCCATGTCGTAGGCCGGCAGCCAGCGCCAGGCGCCCACCGCCGGCCACCCGGCGTAGCCGGGGTACGGCTCGACCAGCAGCCCGTTGGTCGCGCCGCCCGCGGCGGCGGCGCGCACGTCCTCCGCCAGGCGCGTGAGCGAGCCTTCGGGCGCGCCCGCGGGCGCGAGCCGCACGGCGCGCGGCGCGCCTTGCGCGCGGAAGCGGCTGCCGGAGAGCATCGTGCCGTGCCGGTCGAGCGCGTAGACCTCGTCGGTCTCGCGGCTGCGCGCCGCGGCGAGGATGGCGGCGAACTGCTCCTCGGCGAGCTGTCCCACGCCGAGCGCGGCGATGATGCGCCCGGATTCATTGCGCACCGGCGTCTCGATCCACACGAGGGCGCGCTCGAGCGGCCCCTCGGCCGGCGCGCGCACCAGCCGCTCGGCATCGTGCAGCGGGTGCAGGAAGCGGGTCTCGCCGCGGAACACGGGGGCGAGCCCCTGCTCGAAGGCCCCCGGCACGAGCTGCCGCCCGCAATACGCGCGGAACTTGGAGGCGACGATGCGCGCGCTGCGGTCAACGACGTTGAAGGCCACCGCGCCGCTGCCGGCGAGCGCGTCGTCGAGCTGCTCGACGAGCGGCCGGCGCTCGGGCGCGTTGCAGTAGGTCTGCGGCGCATCGCCGTGCTGCCGCGCGATGTCGACCAGGGCCTGCACGCGCGTGCGCACCTGCGGGTCGCGCGCGAGACGCCCGATGCCGAGCTTCTGATCCTCGATCCACACCTCGATGGTCTTCGCCTGCGACTCCAGCACGGACTTCAGCGCCGCGGCGCGCGACTCGCGCAGCTGGCGCTCCACCGCGACGTAGGTCCAGTGGCCGATCGCCGTGAGGACCAGCGTGCTGCCGAGGATGGCGAGCGCGAGCCACAGCCGCTGCCGCGCGCGGCGCGCGCGCGCCTCGCGCGTCGCCGCCCCCTCGGGGTGCAGCGTGTGCATCGAGGCGTCGCGGGCGGCGCTCACGCGGCGGCTACTTCAGGAAGAGTCGATACGCGGGATTGCGCGTCTCGTCGTACGCCGGGTAGCCCAGGCGCGAGAGAAAGCGCCGGAAGTCGCCCATCTCGCGCCGCGGCACCTGCATGCCCACCAGGATCGAGCCGTAGTCCGCGCCGTAGTTGCGGTAGTGGAACAGGCTGATGTTCCAGGTGGGATTCATCGCCGTGAGGAACTTCATCAGCGCGCCCGGACGCTCGGGAAACTCGAACCGGTACAGGAGCTCGTCGCGGGCGAGCGGCGAGTGCCCGCCGATCATGTGCCGCATGTGGCCCTTGGCCACCTCGTCGTTCGACATGTCGAGGGTACGGAAGCCCGCGCGGCGAAGCGCGCGCACGATGCGCGCGGTCTCCGCGCGGTCCTGCACCGTGACGCCGACGAAGATGTGCGCCTCGCGCGGGTCCGACATGCGGTAGTTGAACTCGGTGATGTTGCGCCCGCCGAGCGCCCGGCAGAAGCGCCGGAAGCTGCCGCGAGCCTCCGGGATCGTCACCCCGAGCACCGCCTCGCGATGCTCGCCCACCTCCGCGCGCTCGGCGACGAAGCGCAGGCGGTCGAAGTTGGTGTTCGCCCCGCAGGCCACCGCGACCAGCGTCCTGCCGCGCGCCTGGTGGCGCTCGACCCAGGCCTTCGCGCCCGCGATGGCGAGCGCGCCCGCGGGCTCGAGCACCACGCGCGTGTCCTCGAACACGTCCTTGATCGCGGCGCAGATGGCGTCGGTGTCGACGAGCACCATCTCGTCGACGAGCTTGCGCGCGAGGCGAAAGGTCTCCTTGCCCACTTCCTTCACGGCGACGCCGTCGGCAAAGAGGCCGACGTGATCGAGCCTCACGCGCCGGCCGGCCTTCAGCGATCTCGCCATGGCGTCGGCATCGTCGGGCTCCACGCCGATCACCTTGATGCGCGGGTCGAGCTGCTTGAGGTACACGCCGATGCCCGAAATCAGCCCGCCGCCGCCGACGGCGACGAACACCGCGTCGATCGGGCCTTTGCACTGGCGCAGGATCTCCATGCCGATCGTGCCCTGCCCCGCGATCACCTCCGGGTCGTCGTACGGGTGCACGAAGCTGTAGCCGTGGCGGCGCTTCAGGCGCATCGCCTCGGCGTAGGCCTCGTCGTAGGAGTCGCCGTGCAGCACGACTTTCGCGCCGCGGCCGGCGACCGCGTCCACCTTGATGCGCGGCGTGGTGACGGGCATCACGATCACCGCCTTGCAGCCGAGCTTCTGCGCGGCGAGCGCCACCCCCTGCGCGTGGTTGCCCGCGCTCGCGGCGATCACGCCCCTGGCGAGCTTCGCGCGCGGCAGGCCCGCCATCTTGTTGTAGGCGCCGCGCAGCTTGAACGAGAATACCGGCTGCAGATCCTCGCGCTTCAGCAGCAGCCGGTTGCCGAGCCGCCTGGACAGGCCCGGCGCGAGCTCGAGCGGCGACTCGACGGCGACGTCGTAGACGCGGGCTTTCAGGATCCGCTCGAGGTAACCCTTGCTCAAGGTCGCTCCAATTTAGCATGGCCGAACTCGCGGCCCTCGCCGCGGCGAGCTTCCTCGCCGCCACGCTCGTGCCCCTGCCCTCCGAGGCGGCGCTCTACGGCTATCTGCAGCTGCACCCGGAGCGCGCGGCGCTCGCGGTGGCCGTGGCGACGCTCGGCAACACCGCCGGGGGCATGACCTCCTACCTGCTTGGCAGGCTGGTGCCGCGAAAGGCGTATCCGCATCTCGACCTCGTCCGGAAGTACGGCGCGCCCGCCCTCCTGCTCGCCTGGCTGCCGCTCGTCGGCGATGCGCTGTGCGTCGCCGCGGGATGGCTGCGGCTGAACGGGCTCGCGGCGCTCGGCTTCATGGCTGCCGGGCGCCTGGCGAGGTATCTGGTGGTCGCCTACGCGGCCTGAAGCTTCGCCACCGCCACGGCGAGCCACTTCACGCCCTGGCGGCCGAAGTTGACCTGCACGCGCGCGTCGCTGCCCTGCCCTTCGGCGTCGACGATGACGCCCGCGCCGAACTTGGCGTGGATCACGTTCTGACCGATGCGAAAGCCGCTCGGCGCGCCGCCGGTGCCCGCGGGCGCGCCGCCGAAGCGCGGGTCACGCTTGGGCGGCTTGGCGAAGGAGCCCGCGGTGAAGGTGGAGACGACCTTCTTTTTCTCCGCGAAGCGCGGCGTCAGCCACTTGAGGAGCGGCTGCGGGATCTCCTCGATGAAGCGCGAGGGCAGGCTGTAGCGCGTCTGCCCGTGCAGCAGCCGCGTCTGCGCGAAAGACAGGTACAGGCGCTTGCGCGCGCGCGTGAGCGCCACGTACATGAGGCGCCGCTCCTCCTCCAGGCCCTGCTTCTCGGCGAGGCTCTGCTCGTGCGGGAAGAGGCCTTCCTCCAGCCCGCTCACGAACACCGCCTGGAACTCCAGGCCCTTCGCCGAGTGCATGGTCATCAGCTGCAGCGCCTCCTGGCCCTCGCCCGCCTGGTGCTCGCCGGCCTCCAGCGACGCGTGCGTGAGGAAGGCGGTGAGCGGATCGGCGTCCTCGCCGGACTCGATCGCCGCGTCCTCCACGCTGAAGGCGGCGGCGGCGTTCACGAGCTCGCCCAGGTTCTCCAGCCGCTCGGCGCCCTCGCGCTCGCGCTTGTAGTGATCGAGCAGTCCGCTGCGGCCCACGACGAGCTCGACCTGCTCCGCGAGCGAGAGCCCGCCGGCCTCCTCGCGCAGCGACTCGACGAGGGCGACGAACGGCGCGCTCTTTCCCGGCGCGGCGAGCGCGGCCTCGTACAGGCTCGTGCCCGCGGCCTTCGCCGCGTCCTGCAGCGCTTCCACCGTGCGCGCGCCGATGCCGCGCGCGGGAAAGTTCACCACGCGCAGGAACGCGTTGTCGTCGGCCGGCGAGGCGAGCAGGCGCAGGTAGGCGAGCGCATGCTTCACCTCGGCGCGCTCGAAGAAGCGCAGGCCCCCGTACACGCGATAGGGCAGCCCCGCGGTGAACAGCGCGTGCTCGAGCACGCGCGACTGGGCGTTGGAGCGGTAGAGCACGGCGACGTCGGAAAGCGGCAAGTCCTCGCGCTTGAGCGCCTGGATCTCCTCCACCATCCAGCGCGCCTCGTCGGCGTCGGACTGGGCCTCGAACACGCGCAGGGGCTCGCCCGCGCCCGCCGCGGTCCACAGGTTCTTGCCCAGGCGCTTCGTGTTGTGCGCGATGAGCGCGTTGGCCGCCTCGAGGATGTTGCCCTGCGAGCGGTAGTTCTGCTCCAGGCGGATGAGGCGCGTGCCGCGGTAGTCGCGCTCGAACTCGGCCATGTTGCCGACGTTCGCGCCGCGGAAGGCATAGATGGACTGGTCGTCGTCGCCCACGGCGAAGAGGCTCGCGCCTTCGCCCGCGAGGAGCTTCAGCCAGCGGTACTGCAGGCGGTTGGTGTCCTGGAACTCGTCCACCAGCAGGTGACGGAAGCGCGCGCGATAGTGCTCGCGCAGCAGCTCGTTGCGCGCGAGCAGCTCGTGGCTCCTCAGCAGCAGCTCGGCGAAGTCCACCACGCCCTCGCGCGCGCACTGGGCGTCGTACTCGGCGTAGAGCTCGACGAGGCGCCGCGTGCTGTCGTCCGCGGCCGGCACCTCGGGCGCGCGCAGGCCCTCTTCCTTGCGGCCCATGATGAAGTACTGCACGTCGCGAGGCGGAAAGCGGTCCTCGTCCACGTTGAGGCCGCGCAGCAGCCGCTTCACCGCGGCGAGCTGGTCCTGCGAATCGAGGATCTGGAAGGTTCGCGGCAGCCCCGCCTCCTGGTGATGCGCGCGCAGCATGCGGTTGCACAGCCCGTGGAAGGTGCCGATCCACATGCCGCGCGGATTGAGCGCGATCATCGCCGAGAGGCGCGTGAGCATCTCGCGCGCCGCCTTGTTGGTGAAGGTGACGGCGAGCACCCCGGCGGGCGTCACCGCGCCCGTGTGCAGCAGCCAGGCGATGCGCGTGGTGAGCACGCGCGTCTTGCCGCTGCCCGCGCCCGCGAGGATGAGCGCGTGCCCTTCGGGCAGCGTGACGGCGGCGCGTTGCTCGGGATTGAGGGAATCGAGGTGGAGCGACAAGGCGCTCCGATTATACGCGGCGCGCCTACTCGAGCCGGATGCGCAGCTCCTTGATCAGCCGGCCGTACTTCGCGTAGTCCTCGCGATACCGGCGCTGCACGTCTTCCGGCGTGCCGCCGACGGGCTCGAGCCCGAGATTCGCGTAGCGCTCGCGCACCGCGGGCTCGGCGAGCGCCTTGGTCACCTCGGCGGCGAGCCGCGCGCTCACCGCCGGCGGCGTGCCCGCGGCGACGAAGAGCGCGAGCCACTGCTCGAGCACGAGCCCCTTCATGCCGGCCTCTTCGTAGGTGGGCACCTCGGGCAGCGACGCCGAACGCGCAGCGGTGGTCTGCGCGAGGATGCGGATCCTGCCCGCGCGGTGGTGCGGCAGGAGCGGCGTGTTGCCCAGCGAGCCGATCGGCACCTGGCCGCCGAGGAGGTCTTTCACCGCCTGCCCGCCACCCTTGTAAGGCACGTGGGTGAGCTGGATGCCCGCGAGCTGCGCGAACCACTCGCCCGCCATGTGCTGGATCGAGCCCGCGCCGGAGGTGGCGTAGGCGAGCCCCGGCTTCGCCCGGGCCGCGGCGACGAGCTCGGCGACGCTGCTCACGCCGAGCGACGGGTGCACCGCCAGCACCACCGGCTGGCGCGTGAGCTGCACCACCGGCACGAGATCCCTGGCGGGGTTGAACGTCAGGTTGGTGAACAGGTGCGGATTGGAAGCGAGCGAGTCCGCCGAGGCGAGCACCACGTGCCCGTCGGCCGGCTGCTTCACCACGTAGTCGGCGGCGATGTTGCCCGCCGCGCCCGGCCGGTTCTCCACGATCACCGGCTGGCCGAGCGAGCGCTCGAGCGACTCCTGGATGCTGCGCACCGCCACGTCGGTCGAGCCGCCGGCGGCGAAGGCGACGATGACGCGCACCGGCTTCGAGGGCCAGGACTGCGCCTGCGCCGCGAGGCCCGCGGCGAGCAAGACGGCGGCAACGAGCGTTCGGATCATGGCGGGCTCCTCCCGGGACGCACCCTAGCACCCGGGCGCCGCGCGCGCTACCGCGAGACGCTCGCCTCGCTCACGCCCGCCGTGCCCTTGAGCTGCGCGCCGAGCGCCTCGGCGTCGGCCTTCGACGCAAGGCCCGCGATGCGCACGAGGTAGTCGTGCCCGGCGCCCGACTTCACCGGCAGGATGCGCGCGGCATAGCCCGCCTCGCGCAGCCGGTCGTAGAGCTCGAGCGCCGCCGACTGGGTCGGGGCGCGCGCGAGCGTGAGCTTCCACGGTCCGCCGCGGCGCGCGGCACCGCGGCCGTCCTCGATCTCGGTCTCGCGCGCCCAGGCCGCAAGCTGCGTCGGATCGACGAAGCCGACCGGCCGCGTCTCGCCCTTCACGCGCTCGTAGAACTGGCGCGGCTGGTCGAGGCGCGCCGGCGCCTCGCCGTCGGCGCCCACCTCGATCTCGCCTTCGATCAGGCAGACCACCTCGCGCTCGGGCTGCGACTTGCCCCACAGGTCGGTGCCGCGGATGCCGGCCGTGACGTTGGCCACGCGGATCCGCACCTCGCGGCGACGCTCCTTCGCCAGCAGGTCCGTGGTGAAGCGGAACGCGCCCTCGATCACCTGCAGCAGCGCCTTGAACACGCCGCCGCGCTCGGGCGCCACCTCGAGGATGCGCAGGCTCGCGTTCTCGCCGAGCTTGACGAGGCTGCCCTCGGCGAGCTTCACGTACACGCGCGCGCCCGCGCCGGTGCGCAGCTCGTCGCCGCCGCGCAGCGCCGTGCCGGGCGCGAGCGGATAGCGGCGCACGGCGGCGATCTCGTTGCGCTCCACCCAGGCGGGCATCTGCACGGCCTCGACCACGGCCGCGGGCGCCGCGGCCGCCCCCGTGGCGGCGATCGCCAGCACCGGCGCGAGCAGCCATCTCAGCATCGTGCGCATGCGTCCTCCGGCTCTTTCATAGTGCGCGTTATACGGGAAATGACAGGGGCTGCGCTAGAATCCGCCGCTTCCGCGCATTACGTCACGCATGCAGCCTCAATACGATCCCCGGGCGGTCGAGCAGGACGCGCAGGCCTACTGGGAGGCGCGCGGCGCCTTCCGCGTGCTCGAGGATCCGGCGCGGCCCAAGTACTACTGCCTGTCGATGTTCCCCTACCCCTCGGGCAAGCTGCACATGGGGCACGTGAGGAACTACACCATCGGCGACGTGCTGACGCGCTACTACCGCATGCGCGGCATGAACGTGCTGCAGCCGATGGGCTGGGACGCCTTCGGGCTGCCCGCCGAGAACGCGGCGATGGCCAACAAGGTGCCGCCGGCGAAGTGGACCTACGACAACATCGCCTACATGAAGCGGCAGCTCCGGTCGCTCGGCTTCGCGCTCGACTGGTCGCGCGAGCTCGCCACCTGCAGCCCCGCGTACTACAAGTGGAACCAGTGGCTGTTCACGCGGCTCTTCCGCAAGGGGCTCGCCTACAAGAAGACGGGCGTGGTGAACTGGGACCCCGTGGACCAGACGGTGCTCGCCAACGAGCAGGTGATCGACGGCCGCGGCTGGCGCACCGGCGCGCTCGTGGAAAAGCGCGAGATCCCGATGTACTTCTTCCGCATCACCGCCTACGCCGGGGAGCTGCTCGGCGCGCTGGAGGGGATGGACGGCTGGCCGGAGCAGGTCAAGCTGATGCAGAAGAACTGGATCGGCCGCTCCGAGGGCGTGAGGATCGGCTTTCCCTACGAGCTCGAGGGCGAGAAGAAGACGCTGTGGGTGTTCACGACGCGCGCCGACACGCTGATGGGCGCGACTTTCATGGCGGTGGCCGCCGAGCATCCGATCGCCGCTTTCGCCGCGAAGCGCGACGCGAAGCTCGCCGCGTTCGTCGAGGCGTGCAAGCAGGGCGCGGTGATGGAGGCCGACCTCGCGCAGCTGGAGAAGAAAGGCATGCCCACCGGCCTTTTCTGCGCCAACCCGCTCACGGGCGAGAAGCTTCCGGTGTGGGTGGGCAACTACGTGCTCGCGGGCTACGGCGAAGGCGCGGTGATGGGCGTGCCCGCGCACGACGAGCGCGACTACGCCTTCGCGCTCAAGTACGCGCTGCCGATCAAGTGCGTGATCCGGCACCCGGCGGGCGACGCCGTGCCCGAGCCCTGGCGGCCCGAGTACGCCGAGTACGGCACGTGCATCCACTCCGGGAAGTACGACGGCCTGGGCTACCAGGCGGCGGTGGACGCGATCGCCGCGGACCTGAAGGCGAAGGGCCTGGGCGACAAGCAGGTTCAGTGGCGCCTTCGCGACTGGGGCATCTCGCGTCAGCGCTACTGGGGCTGCCCGATCCCCATCGTGCACTGCGAGGCCTGCGGCGACGTGCCGGTGCCCGACGACGAGCTGCCCGTGGTGCTGCCCGAGGACCTCGTGCCCGATGGCACGGGCAACCCGCTCGCCAAACGGCCGTCCTTCTACGAGACCCGATGCCCGTCCTGCGGCAAGCCCGCGCGGCGCGAGACCGACACCATGGACACCTTCGTCGACTCGTCCTGGTACTTCGCGCGCTATGCCTGCCCGGACAACGACAAGGCGATGCTGGATGCGCGCGCGAAGTACTGGATGCCGGTCGACCAGTACATCGGCGGCATCGAGCACGCCATCCTGCACCTGCTCTACTCGCGCTTCTTCACGCGCGCCCTGAAGGCCGAGGGCCTGCTCGAGGTGGAAGAGCCCTTCACCAACCTTCTCACCCAGGGCATGGTGCTCGCCGAGTCCTACTACACCGAGGCGGGCGGGCGGCGCGAGTGGATCAACCCCGCCGACGTGGTCGTGACGCGCGACGCGAAGGGCAAGATCGTCTCGGCGACGACGAAAGACGGGCGCGAAGCGGTCTACGATGGCATCGGCACGATGTCCAAGTCGAAGAACAACGGCGTCGACCCGCAGGCGCTGATCGACAAGTACGGCGCGGACACCGCGCGCTTCTACACCATCTTCGCCTCGCCGCCGACCAACACGCTCGAGTGGTCCGACGAGTCGGTCGAGGGGTCGTTCCGCTTCCTCAGGCGCCTTTGGAATTTCTGCCACGCGCAGATGCATGAGTACTGCACGCCGGCGCTCTGGAACGCAGAGTCAGCCGACGTTTACTGGAAAGATGCGTCTCCGGAGATTCGGAAACTCGGTCGCGAGATTTACTCTGCGTTGAGCCAGGCCAGCTATGACATGCAGCGGCACCAGTTCAACACCGTTGCCTCGGCAAGCATGAAGATGCTCAATGCGCTTGAAGAGTTTGCAAGAACTCCTGCAAAACCCAGGTCGCTTGGCGAGGATACCGTTATCGATCAGGATCGTGCAGCCGTTAAGCACGGCTTAAGCATCCTGCTTCGCGTCTTGAATCCGATAGTCCCTCACCTTGCTCACAGGCTCTGGATCGAGCTCAATTACGGCGAGGACATTCAACTGGCTCCTTGGCCAGAAATCGTTGAGGAAGCTCTCGAGCAGGACGAGATCGAGTACGTCATCCAAGTAGGCGGGAAGACCCGCGGAAACCTGCGGGCACCCCGAGCCTCGAATCAGCAAGCGCTTGAGGAACTGGCACGTACGAGCGATATCGTCCAGAAATTCGCTGCCGGAAAGCCAATAAAGCGGATCATCATCGTCCCCGGCCGCCTGATCAACGTCGTCGTTTGAGAGCCGCCCTCGCCGCCGCGCTCCTCGCCACGCTCGCCGCCTGCGGCTTTCACCTGCGCGGCGCGGCGAGCCTGCCCTTCGCGTCGATCTACGTGCCCAACGCGACCGGCGGCATCGCGCTCGACTTGAAGCGCCATATCCAGTCGGGCAGCGGCACGCGCGTGGTGGACGAGCCGAAAGGCGCCGAGGCGCTGCTCCTGTTCAGCGAGGAAACGCGCGCCAAGGAGATCCTGTCGCTGAACGCCGCCGGCCGCGTGCGCGAGTTCCGCCTGGTCTACCGCGTGGGCTTTCGCGTCGACGACGCGAAGGGCGGGGCGTTCCTGCCCGGCACGACGGTGACCCTGACGCGCGACGTCACCTACGACGACACCGTGGCGCTCGCCAAGGAGGCCGAGGAGCAGCTGCTCTTTCGCGACATGCAGTCGGACATGGTGCAGCAGATCCTGCGCCGCATCGCCGCCGCCGAGAAGCCCGCCGCCGATGCAACTGCGCGCTGAGCAGCTCGAGGCGCACCTCGCGAAGACGTTCGCGCCGCTCTACGCGATCCACGGCGACGAGCCGCTCATCGCGCTCGAGGCCGCGGACGCGGTGCGCGCGGCCGCGCGCAAGCGCGGCCGCGCCGAGCGCGAGGTCTTCGTCGCCGAGCGCGGGTTCGACTGGAGCGCGCTCGCGCACGCGGGGGCGAGCCGGTCGCTCTTCGGCGGCGGCAAGATCATCGAGCTGCGCCTGCCCGGGGGCAAGCCCGGCACCGAGGGCGCGCGCGCCATCGAGGCGCATTGCGCGCGCCTCGACCCCGAAGGCGTGACGCTCGTCAGCCTGCCGCGGCTGGACCGCGCCACGCAGGCCTCGGCCTGGTTCGGCGCGCTCGGCGCGGCCGGCGTCGTGGTGGAGGTCTGGCCGGTGGAGCGCGCGCGCCTGCCGCAGTGGATCGGCGCGCGCCTCGCGCGCCAGGGGCAGAAGGCCGCGCCCCCGGTGCTCGAGTTCCTCGCCGAGCGCGTCGAAGGCAACCTGCTCGCCGCCCACCAGGAGGTGCAGAAGCTCGCGCTGCTCGCGCCGCGCGGCGAGCTCGCGCTCGAGACCGTCGAGGACGCGGTGGCGTCGGTCGCGCGCTACGACCCTTACGCCGCGGCCGAGGCGCTCGCCCAGGGCGACCTCGCGCGCTACGCGCGCGTGCTGCAGGGCTTGCGCGGCGAGGGCGAGGCGCCCACGTTCGTGCTCTTCGCGGTCGCGGGCGCGCTCGCCGTGCTGCGCGGCGCGGCCGAGGGCAAGCCCGCCGAGCGCCTGTTCGGCGAGCACCGCGTGTACAACAAGCCGCTGCAGCGCGCCCTGCAGGCCGCGCTCGGCCGCCACCGGCGCGAAGTGCTGGAGGCGGCCCTTGCCCAGGCCGCGCGCATCGACCGCGTGGCGAAGGGCGTGACCCGGGGCGACCCCTGGGATGAGTTCCTCGCCCTCGGGTTACTATTGTCCGGTGGATCAAAAGCTTGACGTGAAGGCCTACATGCGCGGCCTGGGCGAGGCGGCGCGGGCCGCCTCGCGGTGGCTCGCGCGCGCCGACACCGCGGCGAAGAACCGCGCGCTCGAGGCGATGGCGGCGGAAATCCGCGCCCGGCGCGACGCGCTGCTCGCCGCGAACCGCGACGACGTCGAGCAGGCGAGAAAGGACGGCCGCGACGCCGCCTTCGTCGACCGCCTGACGCTCACCGACAGGCTCGTCGAGCAGATGGCCGCGGGCCTGGAGCAGGTCGCGCGGCTGCCCGATCCGGTGGGCGAGATGTCCGGCCGCGTGCGGCGCCCCACCGGCATCGAGGTGGCGCGCATGCGCGTGCCGATCGGCGTGATCGGCATCATCTACGAGTCGCGCCCCAACGTCACCGCGGACGCGGCGGGCCTGTGCGTGAAGGCGGGCAACGCCTGCATCCTGCGCGGCGGCTCGGAGGCGCTGCACTCCAACCGCGCGATCGCGTCCTGCGTGCGCGCGGGCCTCGCGGCGGCGGGCCTGCCCGAGGCCGCGGTGCAGGTGGTGGAGGTCGCCGACCGCGCCGCGGTGGGCGAGCTCGTCACGATGCACGAGTGCGTGGACCTGATCATCCCGCGCGGCGGCAAGGAGCTGATCGCGCGCCTGATGCGCGAGTCGCGCATTCCCCTGCTCAAGCACCTGGACGGCGTGTGCCACGTGTACGTGGACGACGCCGCCGACCCGGCGATGGCGGTGAGAATCGCGGACAACGCGAAGACGCAGCGCTACGGCACGTGCAACACCATGGAGACGCTGCTCGTCGCCGAAGGCATCGCCGCGCGCGTGCTGCCCGAGATCGGGCGCCTCTTCGGCGCGAAGGGCGTGGAGATGCGGGCCGACGACGCGGCGAGGAAGCTCCTCCCGGGCGCGAAGCCCGCCACCGAGCAGGACTACTACACCGAGTGGCTCGCGCCGGTGGTCTCGATCCGCGTGGTACCGGGCATCGACGAGGCGATCGCGCACATCGCCCGGTACGGCTCGCAGCACACCGACGCCATCGTCACGCGCGACGAGGCGCGCGCGCAGAGGTTCCTGCGCGAGGTGGACTCGAGCTCGGTGCTGGTCAACGCCTCGACGCGCTTCGCCGACGGCTTCGAGTACGGCCTGGGCGCCGAGATCGGCATCTCGACCGACAAGCTGCACGCGCGCGGGCCGGTGGGCCTCGAGGGCCTCACCACGCAGAAGTTCGTGGTGCTCGGCCACGGCGAGATCCGCACCTGAGCGGGGCGAGCAGCCAGCCGCGGCCGCGGCGCATCCTGCCGACGATCATCGGCTCGCAGTTCGCGGGCGCGTCGCTGTGGTTCGCCGGCAACGCCGTGCTCGGCGACCTGCAGGCGCAGTGGGGCCTGCCGCCGCAGGCGCTCGGGTACGCCACCTCGGCGGTGCAGCTCGGCTTCATCGCCGGCACGCTCGCCTTTGCCTTCTTCGCGATCGCCGACCGCTACTCGCCGCGGCTCGTGTTCCTGCTCTGCGCGCTGGCGGGCGCGCTCGCCAACGCCGCCCTGCTCGCGGCGCCGCCGGGGCTCGCCGGCCTGCTGGCGCTGCGGTTCGCGACCGGCTTCTTTCTCGCCGGCATCTATCCGGTGGGCATGAAGATCGCCTCGGGCTGGTACCAGAAGGACCTGGGCAACGCGCTCGGCTTCCTCGTCGGCGCGCTCGTCGCGGGCACGGCGTTTCCGCACTTGCTGCGCGGGCTCGGCGAGGACCTGCCCTGGCAGGGCGTGCTCGCCGCCGCCTCGGGCGTCGCCGCGCTGGGCGGATTGCTCATGTACGCGCTCGTGCCCGACGGGCCGCACCTCGGGAAGGGTGCGCGCTTCGACCCGCGCGCGCTCGCCGAGGTGTTTCGCGCGCGCGCCTTTCGCGCCTCGGCGTTCGGCTACTTCGGGCACATGTGGGAGCTCTACGCCTTCTGGGCGTTCGTGCCCTGGGTGCTCGCCGCCCGCGGCATCGACCAGGTGTCGCTGTGGAGCTTCGCGGTCATCGGCGCGGGCGCTCTCGGCTGCGCCGCGGGCGGGCTCGTGTCGCTGCGCCGCGGCAGCGCGCCGGTCGCTTTCGCGCAGCTCTCGGCGTCCGGCGCGTGCTGCCTCGCCTCGCCGCTTTTCTTCCTCTTCGCGCCCGCGCCGGGGTTCGTCGCGTTCCTGCTATTCTGGGGCGTGGTGGTGGTGGGCGACTCGCCGCAGTTCTCGGCCCTGAACGCGCAGAGCGCGCCGCGGGAGCGCGTGGGCTCGGCGCTCACCATCGCCAACTGCATCGGCTTCGGCATCACCATCTTCAGCATCGAGCTGCTGAACGCCGCCTCGCGCGCGATCGCGCCGCAGTGGCTGTTCCTCCTCCTCGTGCCCGGCCCGGTGCTCGGCCTCGCCGCCCTGCGGCCGCTCCTCGCGCGCACGCCCGCATGACGCTCGGCGTCCTCGGCGGCACCTTCGATCCCGTGCACAACGCGCACCTCGCCATGGCGCGCGCCGCGCTCGAGCACCTGGTCCTGGAGCGCATCCTGTGGATGCCGACCGGCTCGCCGAAATATCGCGCCCCCGCGCGAACGCCCGCGCACCATCGCGTCGCCATGCTGCGCCTCGCGATCGCCGGCGAGCCGCGCTACGCGATCGACGAGCGCGAGCTCGACCCGGCGCATTCGGGCTACACCGTGGACACGCTGAAGAGCCTCGGCGGCCGGCCGGTGCTGATCCTCGGCGCCGACCAGTTCGCGAAGCTCGAGACCTGGCATCGCTGGCGCGAGGTGCTCGTGCTCGCCGACATCGCCGTGTGCGCGCGCCCGGGCTGGCCGCTGCGCGACGAGCGCGCGCGGCTCGTGCCCATGGCGCCGCTCGACATCTCCGCTTCCGACATCCGCGCGCGCCTCGCGCGCGGCGAGGACGTCTCGACCCTGCTGCCGCCGGGCGTGCTCGAATACATCCGGCGGCACGGACTGTATCGCTGATGGATATCCGCAAGAAGCAGCGCGCCGTGGTCGAGGCGCTCGAGGACGTGAAGGGCCACGACATCAGGGTGTTCAACGTGGCGCGCCTGTCGCCCTTCTTCGAGCGCGTGGTGATCGCGAGCGGCGACTCCAGCCGCCAGGTGAAGGCGCTCGCCGACAGCGTGCGCGACCGGCTGCGCGAGATGGGCGAGCGCGTGCAGGGCGTTGAAGGACAGGCCGGCGGCGAGTGGGTGCTCGTCGACCTCGGGGACATCGTCGTGCACGTCATGCACCCGGCGGTGCGCAGCCACTACAACCTCGAGGAGCTCTGGGGCGGCAGGCCCGTGAGGATGAAGGCGCTTGGCAAAGCTCCTGCTCGTCGCGCAAGGCGCTAGGCTGCGCGGCTGGGCGGCCGAGGCGCTCGAGGACTACCTGCGGCGCATGCCGCGCGGCTACGCGCTCGAGCACGCCGCGCGCGCGCCGCGCGGCGCGCGCCTCGTGGCGCTCGACGAGCGCGGCCGCGAGCTCACCACGCGGCAGCTCGCCGCGCAGCTCGGCCGCTGGGCCGGCGAGCGCGCGCCGACCGCGTTCGTCGTCGGCGGGCCCGACGGGCTGGACGCGCAGACAAAGGCGGACGCGGCGCTCCTGCTGCGCCTGTCGGCCTTCACGCTGCCGCACGCGCTCGCGCAGCTCGTGCTCGTCGAGCAGCTGTACCGCGCGGCCTGCCTGCTCACCGGCCACCCGTATCACCGGGAATAGCTTTGCTACACTGACGGCGCGGCGCCGCCATGGTCAAACTGCTCGATCGCAGCATCTACCTCGCTTCGCGCAGCCCGCGCCGCCGGGAGCTGCTCGGGCACATCGGCGTCAAGTTCCACCTGCTGCTGTTCCGCACGCGCCCCGGCGAGCCGCCCGACGTGGACGAGGAGCCGCGCGAGGGCGAGGATCCGCGCGCTTACGTCGTGCGCGTGGCCTGCGACAAGGCCGCCGCCGGCTGGAAGCGCATGCTGGAGCGAAACCTCCCGCGCGCACCCGTGCTCGCCGCCGACACCACGGTGGCGCTGGAGGGCCGCATCTACGGCAAGCCGCGCGACCGCGCGGAGGCGGAAAGCATGCTCGCCACGCTCTCGGGCAAGCGCCACGAGGTGCTCACCGCCGTCGCCCTGCAGTACGAGGAGGAAGTGGAGACGGCGCTCTCGGTCTCCGAGGTGCAGTTCCGCGAGCTCACGCCCGAGGAGATCCGCGATTACGTCGCCACCGGCGAGCCCGACGACAAGGCGGGCGCCTACGCCATCCAGGGGCGCGCGGCGCTCTTCGTCTCGGAGATCCGCGGCAGCCAGTCCGGCATCGTCGGGCTCCCGCTGTACGAGACCGCGCAGCTGCTGCAGAAGGCGGTGGGGCGGCGTGAGCGAAGAAGTCCTCGTTAACATCACGCCGCAGGAGACGCGCGTCGCCGTCGCGCACGCGGGCGCGGTGCAGGAGCTGCTCGTCGAGCGCGAGGCGAGCCGCGGCCTCGTCGGCAACATCTACATGGGGCGCGTGGCGCGCGTGCTGCCCGGCATGCAGTCGGCGTTCGTGGACATCGGCCTGGAGCGCGCGGCGTTCCTGCACGTCGCCGACCTGCGCGCCGAGCGCCGCGCCGAGGGCGAGCCCGCCAGGCCCATCGAGCAGCAGCTCGCGCAGGGCCAGCCGCTGCTCGTGCAGGTGGTGAAGGACCCCATCGGCACCAAGGGCGCGCGGCTGACGACGCACCTGTCGATCGCCGGCCGCATGCTCGTCTACCTGCCGCAGGACCCGCACATCGGCATCTCGCAGCGCATCGAGGACGAGAACGGCCGCGCCGCCCTGCGCGAGAAGCTGAAGGCGCTGCTGCCCCCGGACGAGAAGGGCGGCGTCATCATCCGCACGCAGGCCGAGGGAGCGGGCGACGCCGAGCTCGCCGCCGACATCGCCTTTCTGCGCCACCTCTGGACCGACATCCGCGGCCGCGCCCTCGGCGCCGAGCCGCCGCGGCTCGTGCACCAGGACCTGTCGCTCGCGCAGCGCGTGCTGCGCGACATGGTCACCGAGCGCACCGAGCGCGTGCTCATCGACTCGCGCGAGAATTTCCAGAAGCTCTCGGCCTTCGCCGCCACCTATACGCCGCAGGTGGCCGCGCGCCTCGAGCACTACGCCGGGGAGCGGCCGCTCTTCGACCTGTACAACGTCGAGGCCGAGATCGAGAAGGCGCTCGCGCGGCGCGTGGACCTCAAATCGGGCGGCACCCTGGTCATCGACCAGACCGAGGCCATGACCACCATCGACGTGAACACCGGCGGCTACGTCGGCAGCCGCAACTTCGACGAGACGGTGTTCAAGACCAACCTCGAGGCCGCGCAGGCGATCGCGCGCCAGCTGCGCCTGCGGAACCTCGGCGGCATCATCATCGTCGACTTCATCGACATGGACAGCGACGAGCACCGCGCCGCGGTGCTCGAGGAGCTGAAGAAGGCGCTGGCGCGCGACCGCACGCGCACCACGGTGAGCGGCTTCACCCAGCTCGGCCTGGTCGAGATGACGAGGAAGCGTACGCGCGAATCCCTCGCGCACGTGCTGTGCGAGCCCTGCCCGATATGCGCCGGGCGCGGCGCGGTGAAGACCGCGCGCACCGTGTGCTACGAGGTGCTGCGCGAGATCCTGCGCGAGGCGCGCGCCTTCAACGCGCGCGAGTACCGCGTGCTCGGCGCGCAGAGCGTGATCGACCTGCTGCTGGAGGAGGAGTCGGGCTCGGTGGCGATGCTCTCGGAGTTCATCGGCAAGCCGATCTCGCTGCAGACCGAGCCGGGGTACACTCAGGAGCAGTTCGACATCGTGCTCATGTAGATGGACGACATCGTCTTCGCCCCGGCGCGCAGGCTCGCGCGCCTCCTCCACGCGCGCAAGATCTCGGCGACCGAGGTCATGCGCGCCTTCATCGCGCAGATCGAGCGCGTGAACCCCAAGGTGAACGCGATCGTCACCTTCCTGCCCGAGCAGGCGCTCAAGGAGGCGAAGGCGCTCGATCGCCGCAAGGGCCCGAAGCCGTCCCTCGCCGGCCTGCCCATCGCCTACAAGGACCTCGTGGCGACGAAAGGCATCCGCACCACGATGGGCTCGCTCGTCTACAAGGACAGCGTGCCGAAGGAGGACGCGCTCCTCGTCGCACGCCTGAAGGCCGCGGGCGCAATCACGCTCGGCAAGACGAACACCCCGGAGTTCGGCGCGGGCAGCAATACCTTCAACGCCGTGTTCGGCGCGACGCGCAATCCTTACGACCTGTCGAAGACCGCGGGCGGCTCCTCCGGCGGCGCGGGCGCGGCGGTGGCCTGCGGCATGCTGCCCTTCGCCGACGGGTCCGACCTCGCCGCAAGCCTGAGGAATCCCGGCAACTACTGCAACGTGGTGGGCTTTCGCCCCACGCCGGGTCGCGTGCCTGCGTACCCGGCGGTGAATGCCTGGGACACGCAGCCGGTGATCGGACCCATCGGGCGCACCGTGGAGGACGCGGCGTTCCTGCTCTCGGCCATGGCGGGCCCGGACCGGCGCGTGCCGGTGTCGATCGCGGAGCCCGGCACGATTTTCAATCGTTCCCTCAAGCGCTCATTCAAGAAAGTGCGCATCGCCTGGACGAAGGACTTCGGCGGCCTGCCCGTCGAGCCCGAGGTCACCGCGGTGTTGGAGAGGCAGCGCAAGGTGTTCACCGATCTCGGCTGCATCGTGGAGGAGGCCTGCCCCGACTTCACCGGCGCGACCGAGGCCTTCGAGACGCTGCGCGCGGTCTCCTTCGCCATGCGCCTTGCGCCGCTGCTCGAGACGCACCGCTCGCAGCTGAAGGACACCGTCATCTGGAACATCGAGCAGGGCCTCGCCCTGGATGGCGCGAAGATCGCGCGCGCCGAGCGGCTGCGCACCGAGCTCTACCAGCGCCTGCGCGCGTTCCTGGAGAAGTACGAGTTCCTGCTGGGACCCGTGAACCAGCTCCCGCCCTTCCCGGTGGAGACCGAGTACCCGACCGAGATCGCGGGCGTGAAGCTCTCCAACTACCTCGACTGGATGAAGAGCTGCTACTACATCACCATCGCCAGCCACCCCGCGATCTCCGTGCCCGCCGGCTTCACGCCCGGCGGCCTGCCGGTGGGTCTGCAGATCGTAGGGCGCTACCGCGACGACTTCGGCGTACTGCAGCTCGCGCACGCCTTCGAGGCCGAGACCCGGGTCTGGAAGCAGCG